>JBDNIY010000013.1:0-24669 GCA_041688015.1 Parvibaculaceae bacterium | reverse complement strand
TTCTCGAACTATCGGCAATACCCATTCTCGAACTATCGGCAATACCCATTCTCGAACTATCGGCAATACCCATTCTCGAACTATCGGCAATACCCATTCTCGAACTATCGGCAATACCCATTCTCGAACTATCGGCAATACAATGACGGCCAAGCGTGATCTGTCGTTTCAATCTCTGATCCTCAAGCTCCAGACTTTCTGGGCGGGGCAGGGCTGTGTCATTTTGCAGCCCTATGACATGACGATGGGCGCTGGCACGTTTCATCCCGCCACCACTTTGCGCGCACTCGGCCCTAAACCCTGGAAGGCCGCCTATGTGCAGCCGTCGCGCCGCCCCACCGACGGACGTTATGGAACAAATCCGAACCGCTTTCAGCACTATTACCAATTTCAGGTCATCCTGAAGCCCAACCCAGAAAATTTGCAGGAGCTTTACCTTCAGAGCCTTTACGAGCTCGGCATTGACCCCGCCAACCACGACATCCGCTTTGTCGAGGACGACTGGGAGAGCCCGACGCTGGGGGCCTGGGGCTTAGGCTGGGAAGTTTGGTGCGACGGCATGGAAGTGTCGCAGTTCACTTACTTTCAGCAGGTCGGCGGTCAGGAATGCCACCCCGTCTCGGGCGAGCTGACCTACGGGCTGGAGCGCCTCGCCATGTATATTCAGGGCGTGGACAACGGCTATGACCTCGACTTCAACGGGGCGGAAGGGGCCAACCGCGTCACCTATGGTGATGTCTTTCTGGAAGCCGAAAAAGAGTTCTCGGCCCATAACTTTGAATTTGCCGACACGGAAATGCTGTTCCGCCATTTCGCCGACGCCGAGAAGGAATGCAATGCGCTCCTCGGCCACGATTTGCCCTTGCCCGCCTATGACCAATGCATCAAGGCGAGCCACAATTTCAATTTGCTGGATGCGCGCGGTGTGATTTCTGTTACTGAACGCCAAGCCTATATTGGCCGCGTCCGTGCGTTGGCCAAAGGCTGCGCGGACGCCTGGGTGAAGATCCAGACGGGAGGCGTCGCATGATGAGCGTCTCAAGAATAGATTTGTCGTCCCGGGATTTGATCCCGGGACCCATGCAGCCTCAGTTTGGTGTTGTGAGTCAGATGGATTCCGGGGTCAAGCCCCGGAATGACAGACTGGGTTTGGTTCAGGTGGGTGTAAATGTCTGAACTCCTCCTTGAACTCTTCTCCGAAGAAATCCCGGCGCGTATGCAGAAGCGTGCATCGGAAGATTTGGCGCGCCTTGTCACCGCCGCGCTCAAAACCGCTGGCGTTGAAAGCACCAACGCGCGCGCCTTCGCCACCCCGCGCCGCCTGACGCTGGTGATCGACGGCCTGCCCGACAAGACGCCGGACGTTAAAGAAGAACGCAAAGGCCCCAAGGTCGGTGCGCCTGACAAAGCCATTGAAGGCTTCCTCCGCACCGCCGGGCTCACCTCGATTGATCAGGCCAAGG
This sequence comes from Parvibaculaceae bacterium, assembly GCA_041688015.1. Lineage (GTDB taxonomy): Bacteria > Pseudomonadota > Alphaproteobacteria > Parvibaculales > Parvibaculaceae > Parvibaculum. The sequence goes on along the minus strand of JBDNIY010000013.1, from coordinate 23,206 downwards.
TGCAGGAAGACAAGAAGGGTGCTTTCTATCTTGCGGTAAGCGACAAGCCGGGCCGCGCCACCGCTGATCTGATCGCAGAAATCGTGCCTGATGTGATCCGCAACTTCCCGTGGCCCAAATCCATGCGCTGGGGCACAGGCACATTGCGCTGGGTGCGCCCGCTGCATTCGATCCTCTGCATCCTTGGTGGCAAGGTCGTGGAGATCGAGCTTGAAGGCATTTCGTCAGACAGCATGACCTATGGCCATCGCTTCATGGCGCCCGATGGTTTCAACGTCACAGATTTTGCCGACTATCAAGCCAAGCTTAAGGAAGCGAGCGTCATCCTTGACCCCCAAGCGCGCGCCGATGAAATTCGCGAGGTTGCTTTGTTCCTTGCGCAGGAAGCAGGTCTTCACCTCGTCGAGGATGATGCGCTGCTCCACGAAGTCGCAGGCCTTGTCGAATGGCCTGTGTCGCTCATGGGCAAGATCGACGAAGAATTCATGTCCGTGCCGCAAGAAGTGCTGACCAGCACCATGCGCGCCAACCAGAAATATTTTGCGTTGAAAGATGCCGAAGGCAACCTTGCCCCGCGCTTCATCGTCGTCGCAAACATTGCAGCCCACGACGGCGGCGAGGCCATCGTCAACGGCAATGAACGCGTGCTGCGCGCGCGCTTCTCCGATGCACGGTTTTTGTGGGATCAGGATTGCAAGTATACGCTGGCAAGCCGCTTGCCGAAACTGAAAGAAGTGGTCTTCCACGCCAAGCTCGGCTCCGTGCATGACAAGGCCATGCGCATCGGCAAGCTGGCGCGTGAACTCGCTGCTTTTGTTCCAGGCGCTGATGCTGACAAGGCGCAGATTGCGGGCGAGCTTTGCAAGGCGGACCTCACGACAGGCATGGTCGGCGAGTTCCCCGAACTGCAAGGTTTGATGGGCGCTTACTATGCGCGCAATGATGGGCTGGATGACGATATCGCCGATGCGATAGCCGAGCATTATTCGCCGGTGGGGCCGACGGATGATGTGCCTGCGTCTCCGCTCGGTACAATCGACGCGTTGGCTGACAAAGTGGACACACTGGTTGGATTTTTTTGCATTGACGAAAAACCGACGGGTTCGAAGGATCCGTATGCGCTTCGCCGTGCAGCACTTGGGATAAATAGAATTACACTGGAGGGAGGTATTCGTTTGCCCCTCCTTCATGTTTTGTTGGCTGCAACGGAAATGCACGCAGAAAATTTCTGGAAAGCTAGGGTTTCAAGCGAAACCTGCAAATGGGTTTTGGATGAGTTTGGCAGCTGGGTTGCTGCCTATGAGAATCCAACCGATCAGTTCATAGATCGAGTCTTCAAAAAAACAGACGATCAGTTTGAAAGTCCCTTGATCGCCGCGGATGGTGTTCTCGATTTCTTGGCAGAACGTTTGAAAGTTTACCTCCGTGATCGGGGTGCGCGCCATGATCTTGTAGACGCGGTCTTTTCACTTGGTGGCCAAGACGATCTCGTCCTCATCGTCAAACGCGTCGAGGCGCTCTCGGCCTTCCTTGCCACCGACGATGGCGCGAACCTGCTTGCCGGTTACAAACGCGCGGTGAACATTCTCAAGATTGAAGAGAAGAAGGACGGCAAATCCTTCGACGGCACACCTGATGCTGCCAAATTGGTGGAGCCGGAAGAGAAAACACTTGCCGCCGCTATCACCAAAGCGGCCAAGGAAGCCGATGCCGCCGTCAAAGCTGAAGATTTCGCTGCGGCAATGGGCGCTCTTGCGCAATTGCGCGCGCCGGTAGATGCCTTCTTTGACAAGGTGAAGGTCAACGACGAGACATTCCGTGAAAACCGTTTAAGGCTGCTGGCGCAAATTCGCGCGGCGCTTCATACGGTGGCTGATTTTTCGAAAGTCGAGGGGTAAGAGTACCCCCCTCCCCCCTCCCCCCTCCCCCTCAAGGGGGGATGGGACAAAGTAAGAAGCCGCACCTTTCCTGCTCCTCCCCCCTTGAGGGGGAGGCAAGCCCCGAAGGGGCTGGGAGGGGGGAAGCTCCGGCGAGTGAACTAATTAAATGGTACTGCCCCAACTAAAGGCGTGAACGATGGCTGATCAGAAATGGGTTTATTCCTTCGGTGACGGTAAGGCGGAAGGCGCAGCCTCTATGCGCAATCTGCTGGGCGGCAAAGGCGCGAACCTTGCCGAGATGTCGAACCTTGGCTTGCCGGTGCCGCCCGGCTTTACCATCACGACCGATCTCTGTACGGCTTACTACGACAATGACACGACCTATCCAGCCGACCTCGCAGGCCAAGTTGACACCGCGCTGAAAGCCATTGGCGACACGGTGGGCGCTGTGTTTGGCGACAAGGTGAACCCGCTGCTCGTTTCGGTGCGGTCGGGCGCACGCGCGTCCATGCCCGGCATGATGGACACGGTGCTGAACCTCGGCCTCAACGACGAGACGGTCGCGGGGCTTGCCACGCGCGCGGGTGACGAGCGGTTTGCCTTCGACAGCTATCGGCGTTTTATTCAGATGTATTCAGACGTGGTGCTCGGCGTCGCCCATCATCATTTCGAAGAACTCCTTGAGTACTACAAGGAAGAGCATGAATATAGTCTTGATACGGAATTGAAGGCCGATGACTGGCGCGATGTCATCACGCGCTACAAGGCCATCGTGCTTGAGGAATTAGGCGCACCCTTCCCGCAGGATGTGAACGAGCAGCTTTGGGGTGCGATCAGCGCCGTCTTTGGTTCATGGCGCAACCAGCGCGCCGAAACCTATCGCCGCTTGCACAATATTCCCGAAAGTTGGGGCACCGCCGTTAATGTGCAGGCCATGGTGTTTGGCAATATGGGCGAGACGTCGGCCACAGGCGTTGCCTTCACGCGTAATCCTTCGACCGGCGAACATGCGATTTACGGTGAGTTCCTTGCCAATGCGCAGGGCGAAGACGTGGTGGCGGGCATCCGCACCCCGCAGTCGCTGACCAAACTCGCACGGCTCGAAAACAAAGACACCAAGCCCTCGATGGAAGAAGCGATGCCGACGGTGTTTGCTGAATTGATCGCCAACTTCGCGCGCCTTGAAAAACATTACACCGACATGCAGGACGTCGAGTTCACTGTGCAAAACGGCAAGCTCTGGATGCTCCAGACGCGCGCAGGCAAACGCACGGCAAAAGCGGCGCTCAAGATTGCCGTCGAAATGGCCGCCGAAGGGTTGATCGACGAAAAGCAGGCGGTCTTGCGCGTTGACCCCGCCTCGCTCGATCAGCTTTTGCACCCGACACTTGACCCTGACGCCGAACGCGAAATCATCGCGTCGGGCCTTCCTGCCTCCCCGGGTGCCGCCTCTGGCGAAGTCGTCTTCTCGTCTGACGAAGCCGCCGCCGCCAAGGCCGACGGCCGCAGCGTTGTCCTTGTACGCATCGAGACCTCGCCTGAAGACATTCACGGGATGCATTCTGCCGTCGCCATCCTGACAACGCGCGGCGGCATGACCAGCCACGCGGCGGTGGTGGCCCGCGGCATGGGACGGCCTTGCGTGTCTGGCGTCGGCTCTATCCGCATTGATTATAAGGCCGAGCAGTTCACGGTGATGGGCCAGACCATCAAGAAGGGCGACATCATCACGGTAGACGGTTCGACAGGGCAGGTCATCAAGGGCGAAGTGCCCATGCTCCAGCCAGAGCTGTCTGGCGATTTTGCCAAGTTGATGGTCTGGGCTGATAGCTACCGCCGCATGAAGGTGCGCACCAATGCCGAAACCCCGCTTGATGCGGCCACCGCGCGCAAATTCGGCGCGGAAGGCATTGGCCTTTGCCGCACCGAGCATATGTTTTTCGACGATAGCCGCATTGTCGCCGTGCGCCAGATGATCCTGGCCGACGATGCCGCAGGCCGCGTCGCGCCTTTGGCCAAAATCCTGCCCATGCAGCGCGACGACTTCCGCCAGCTTTTTGTCATCATGAAGGGCTTGCCGGTCACCATCCGTCTGCTCGACCCGCCGCTGCATGAGTTCCTGCCCAAGACGCCCGAAGAGATCGATCAGGTGGCACAAGCCACCGGCATTGAGGTCGAAAAGCTCACGCGCCGCGTCAATGACCTGCATGAGTTCAACCCCATGCTCGGCCATCGTGGCTGCCGTCTCGGCATCACCTACCCCGAAATCTACGAGATGCAGGCCCGCGCCATCTTTGAAGCCGCACTGGAAGCGGCCAAAGAGACGGGCGAAGCGGTGATTTGCGAAGTCATGATCCCGCTCGTCTCCATGAAGGCTGAGCTTGATATGCTCAAAGCCAAGATCGTGGCGGTGGCCGAAGCGGTCGAAAAGGAGAAGGGCCAAAAGCTCTCCTACCAGATCGGTACCATGATCGAGCTACCCCGCGCGGCCTTGCTGGCCCGCCAGATTGCCGAATCAGCTGAATTTTTCTCCTTTGGTACCAATGACTTGACCCAAACGACCTATGGCATCAGCCGGGACGACGCGGCGAGCTACATCAACGACTACATCGCCAAGAAGGTCATTTCGCAGGACCCCTTTGTGTCGCTGGACACCGAAGGCGTCGGCGAGCTTGTCCGCATCGCCGCTGAACGGGGCCGCATCACGCGCCCCGACATCAAGCTCGGCATTTGCGGCGAGCACGGCGGCGACCCGGCCTCCATCGCCTTCTGCGAAGAGGTGGGCCTGAACTATGTTTCCTGCTCGCCCTACCGCGTGCCGATTGCGCGCCTTGCCGCCGCCCAGTCGGCGCTGTCTGTGGAGCATGAGCGCGACGTTTGAGGCGGCCTGAAAAGCCACCGGAAAGACTGAAAAAGGGGCCTTTTAGGCTCCTTTTTTGTGCCCTGGGGTTAACCATTTCACGCCGTTTTTAACCATGCGCGAGGCTGCGCTCGCGCGCGCCTGAACGGATCGTTTTAAGGCCGGTCGCGACCCTTTCGAGGTGTGGCATTGTCCGCGTAAAATATATATCATCCGATAACAGATTATTTAATCAGTATTCTGATTATTATCATTCTCGTCAGCTATCAGATTGATTCGCGGGCCTGTGTCCGGCTTATTTGAATTGCGTCATTTTGAGATTTTCGAATCGGCCATTAATTTAAAAAGTGACTGGGGGGGCTGCATTTCTGGGCCTTGAACTCTCCCAAATATGTGCCCATTCCGTTGCGTAACCGCGCAACGGAAAAATGAATCAGTCTATATACGAATGTCTAAACTGCGACGATTTCGCGCAAGATCACGTCCATAATTTGAGTAAATCCGCGGTGTTTGTTGAGGTGATTAACCGCAAAACCTGAGGCAAACCCACGACATTGAATGATACTCATGTTTTGTGACCAAGAAAGCATTGTCGGCTTCTAGAGCATGTGTTAGTTCCAACAACAATTAATGAATGTGTAAACGCCCAGGTGTCACAACGGCATCGGGCTCTGGCACGAACAGCAAGGCTGTCTATAGGCCTCGAAAGACCCCTCAAAGCTGAGGGGATCAGGCATCACCCCGGGGAAAGAGGGGATCACCTGACGAGGACCGAGAACAACTCAAGCGGTCGGATTGGAGAACGATGCGTAGACTTCTGGAATGGCTCAATGTGAGCCATATGGTTTCTGGCACGGCGCATATAGCGGTTGGTTTATTTTGCCTTACCGTTGTCGGCGGTGCCCTGACCATCAGTTATTCAAACAGCGATGTGGCGTCTGCTGCCCTGCGCGTGGCCTCTGCCGATAAGGCGGCCATGAGCCAGCACGTCGTATCCATCACTGTCGGCCCTGATGCGGAAGCCACACCGGAGGCCTCAGCCGCGGATGCCTCGGTGAGCACCGTCAGTGCCTCTGACGATGCAGCGCACCCTGATCTGGTGCCCGCCGTGTTCCGTGGCTCAGACACAAGCGCCATCTTGCTCAATAACGCCGTGGTGACCCATCCGTCCATCAAGATTAAATTGGTCGATCTGGAGCGCGAGCGTCAGTGCCTCGTCGAAGGCATCTATTATGAAGCGCGCGGTGAGCGGGCGGTTGGCCAGCTTGCGGTTGCCGAAGTCGTGCTCAACCGGGTTATGTCGGGCCGCTATCCAGCGTCCATTTGCGGCGTTGTCTTTCAGGGCGCGAAATCCGGCCAGTGCCAGTTTTCCTTTGCCTGCAGCAATGTGATGAAGCATCCGCGCAACAAGGTGGCTTGGCGCAAGGCGCAGCGTCTCGCGCATTACGTTCTGGCCGGCAAGGTTCACAATTCGTTGGTTGGCACGGCCACCTATTATCACGCAACCTATGTGAACCCCTATTGGGCGCCGCATATGGTCGAAGTGGCCAAGATCGGGCAGCATATCTTTTATCGCAGCGCCGCCGACGGTCTGGGCGATCCGCAAAGCTAAATTTTCAAACACAGATGAAAAAGGCGGAACCATCGGGCTCCGCCTTTTTTATTCGCTGTCCGCCGCCGGGGCCTCAGCCCTTGGCTTGCGCGGCGGCTTGATCTGCAATCATTTTGGCAATCGGTCCCGTCGTCGCGATTTGCTCGCGCACCAGTTCGGGTGTGTTGCCAGCGGCTTTGTCGAGTTCGACCAATTCGGGCGGCACATACCAATGCAGCTTGTCCGACGAATAGGCCTCCCAGACGACCTTGGCGACATCCATCGGTGGGATGGCGCGGAACAACCCTTCTTTGGGCGCATTAGCGATTGTGCCCGGCGGCAGGATCGGCGTGTCGATCAACCCCGGCAAGACGTCGGCCACCCGCACGCCATGGCGGCGAAACTCAATGGACAGCGCTTCGGTCAGCCCCTTCACAGCATGTTTGGTGGCTGAATAAACAGCGATTCCTGGCATCCCATAGGTGGCCGACGACGACGATGTCGTAAAGCAGAGCGAGCCCGGCGTCGCCTTCAGCAAGCCAATGGCGGTGTGAATGCCGTTGAGCACGCCGACGAGGTTCACATTGACGACGGCGAGCACGTCTTCAAATGGCATTTCATCGAAGAACCCACCCTTGCCGATGCCTGCATTGTTATAGAGCAGGTCCATCTTGCCATTGGTCGCCTTGCCAAACCCGGCGACGGCGGTCTCATAGGCTTTCTTGTCGGTGACATCGAGCGTCTGGACGAGGCAGTTGTCGGCCCCGAGTTCGGCTTCGAGCGCCTTTAAGCCCTCGGCGTTGACATCGAACCCGCCGACAAACCAGCCCTTGCCGTGAAACAACCGCGCTGTCTCAAGGCCCATGCCAGAAGCAGCGCCTGTGATGAAAATAGATTTTCGTCCGTTCGCAAGTCCCATGATCTCTCCCCGATGCTGTGTCGTCTTTTCGCAAATTTCGCTGGACCGTATTCTAGTCAAACAGCGGCGACATGCCAGAGAGAAGGGGGGCGTTAGGCCACCGTCAGCGCGTCGAAATCAAACCCCAGATCGAGGCAGGGCGCGGAATGGGTGATCCAGCCGCATGAGATGAGATCGACGCCTGTGGCCGCGATAGCGCCTGCTGTCTCCGCTGTCACGCGGCCAGACGCCTCGGTGATGGCGCGACCATCCACCAGCGCCACGGCGCGCCGCAATGTGTCGGGCGTCATATTGTCGAGCAACACCACTTCGCAGCCAATGCCCATCACCTCTTCAAGCTGGTCCAGCGTATCGACTTCAACTTCGATCTTGACCATGTGGCCAGCACGCGCCCGCGCGCGCTCAATGGCGTTGCGCACGCCGCCTGCCACCGCGATGTGATTGTCTTTGATGAGCACGGCATCATCGAGGCCGAAGCGATGGTTCATGCCGCCACCAGCGCGCACCGCATATTTTTCCAGCGCCCGCAAGCCCGGCGTCGTCTTGCGCGTACAGCAAATGCGCGCCTTGGTGCCTTCGACCACGCGCACCAGCTGGCGTGTTGCGGTAGCAATGCCTGAAAGATGCCCCATGAAATTCAGCGCCACGCGCTCGCCCGTGATGATGGCGCGCGCATTGCCTTCAATGGCGGCCACAATATCGCCAGGCATGACATCAGAGCCGTCGGGCTTTTCCACTGCGACCTGCAAATTGGCGTCCATCAAGCGTAGCGCCATACGGGCGCAATCAAGCCCGGCGATGCGGCCATCTTCGCGTGCGCGAATGACAACGCGCGCCTTGGCGCTCGTCGGGATGGTGGCCTCGGTCGTGATGTCACCCGCGCGCCCAAGGTCTTCCACCAACGCCGCGCGCACGGCAGGCTCGATGAAGAGCGCCGACAAGGGCTCCAGTTCCGTGAGCGTCATGCAGAAAAACCTTCTTGTGGCGCGGGAATGTCTTCCGCGTTGGACGCGATGCGACGTGCATCGTCAAGCGTCATGAAAGTGCGGTGACGCCAGACGTCGCGTGCTTCGGGAAAATCACTACGGAAATGGCCGCCGCGGCTTTCCTCGCGCGCCAAAGCGCCCGCCGCAATCAGTTTGGCCGAGATTGCCAAATTGCTAAACAGGTTTGTCTCGCCCGCCACCTGCGCCAATCGATCAATTTGCTGGAGTGCGTCTGTCGTACCTCCGCGACTGCGCACGACGCCGACCGATGCACTCATCAGTTGCCGCAATTGCATCACCAGCAGCGGCGAGACGGGCAGCCGGGGATCAAGCACGGGTTCGGGTACAGTGTTAATCGAAGGGGGCAATGTGCTTGTCGAAATATTGTCGGCAATTCGCGCGCCGTAGACGACCGCTTCAAGCAGTGAATTCGAGGCCAGCCTGTTTGCGCCATGTGCGCCAGTGGACGAAACTTCGCCACAGGCCCATAGCCCTTCAAGGCTGGTGCGCCCGTCTTCATCCACCTTGATGCCGCCCATGTGATAATGCGCCGCCGGTGCGACGGGGATCGGGTCGCGGATCGGATCAACGCCCATGCTCAGGCAATTTTCATAGACGGTTGGGAAGGCGTCCGGCAGGCGTGCCCCAAGACAAGCGCGTGTATCAAGAAACACCGAACGGCCGGCCGCTATCTCACGATAAATCGACCGCGCCACGACATCGCGCGGCCCAAGTTCTGCGTCGGGATGCACCGCAGGCATGAAGCGCCGCCCTTGGCCATCGATAAGGATCGCGCCTTCGCCGCGCAATGCCTCGGTGACGAGTGGGGCAGGGTCGCGGGTGCCTGCGATTGCGGTGGGGTGAAACTGAACAAATTCCGGGTCGGCAATCACTGCGCCTGCGCGTGCCGCCATGGCCATGCCTTGGCCCTGCGCCTGCACCGGGTTGGTTGTCACTGCAAAAAGCTGCCCCACACCACCGGACGCCAGCACGGTGGCGCGCGCGTGGACGCTGAACACGTGGCCGTCTGCATCATGGGCGTGGATGCCTGCGACGCGCCCTTCCACCTTAATCAGTTCAAAGGCCGAATAGCCTTCCAACACGGTGATGGACGGTGTGGCCCGTACATCGGCGACCAACGCCTCCATGATCGCCTTGCCTGCCCGGTCGCCCCGCACGCGCACGATGCGGCGATGGCTATGAGCGGCCTCACGACCCAGCGACAGCTTGCCTTCAAGGTCGCGGTCAAACGGCACGCCGAGCCGCAACAGATCTTCGATCCGCTCGCCCGCTTCGCGTGCAATGCGCAGCATCACTGCTTCATCAACGATGCCCGCGCCTGCGATAACGGTGTCGGCGGTATGAGATTCTGCTGTGTCGCCCACGTCAACGCTAGCTGCCACGCCGCCCTGCGCCCAAGCGCTGGACGCGCCATCGCCAATGGGGGCGGCTGCTAGCACGGTGACGGGACGCGGGCTGAGTTTTAATGCCGTAAAAAGTCCGGCCAACCCCGCGCCGACGATCAGGACGTCACCGGCATCTATAATCTTACGCTGAGACATCTGCGCCTCTTACTGTGCCTTGCGGCACGTCTGACTTCAGGTCAGTTCTTAAGATTGATCATCCGTTCAACGGCGAGCCTTGCGCGCCCGGCAATGAGCGGATCAATCGTTATTTCCTCACGCATATAAACAAGGCTCTCAAGAATATTCTTGAGCGAAATGCGTTTCATGTGCGGGCAAAGATTGCAGGGGCGGACAAATTCAACATCAGGATTTTCCACCGCCACATTGTCGCTCATCGAGCATTCCGTCACCATGACGACGCGGGCAGGCTTGTTTTGCTTCACCCAGTTGATCATGCCGCTGGTGGAGCCTGAAAAGTCAGCCTCTGCGACAACATCAGGCGGGCATTCAGGATGCGCGATGATGACGATATTGGGATCGTCTTTACGATACTTGCGCAGCTCTTCCGGCGTGAAGCGCTCATGCACTTCGCAATGGCCCTTCCAGGCGATAACTTTGACGTCGGTCTGCTTGGCGATGTTTTGGGCGAGGAATTCGTCCGGGATGCACAGCACCTTGTCCACGCCGTAGCTTTCGATGATCTGCAGCGCATTGGACGACGTGCAGCAAATGTCACTTTCTGCCTTTACCTCAGCTGACGTGTTGACGTAAGTGATGATCGGCACACCGGGATATTGCTGACGCAGCAGGCGCACATCGGCACCCGTGATTGAATCGGCCAGCGAGCAACCAGCTCTGAGGTCAGGAATGAGCACAGTCTTTTCCGGGTTCAGCAGCTTTGACGTTTCCGCCATGAAGTGAACGCCGCATTGAATGATAGTGCTGGCTTCAACCTTACCGGCTTCCTTGGCGAGTTGCAGGCTGTCGCCTGCGATGTCGGCCACGCAATGGAAGATTTCCGGCGTCTGATAGTTATGCGCGAGAATAACAGCGTCGCGCTCTTTCTTTAGGCGGTTGATCGCGTGGATATAGGGCGCAAAGAAGGGCCACTCGATCGAGGGGATGACGTTTTTTACCTTCTCGTAAAGAGGGGCCATCTCCTTGGCGAGACCGGGCGTGTATTCCAGTTCCGGCATGTCCACGGGCTTGAACGTGCGGGCTGTCGGCTTGGGGGCCGTTTCAGGGCGCTTCAACTCGTTTGCCAGTGCCATTTGTTTTAACTCCTCGTAATGCTCAGTTTGAGCATATTATGGGGGTCAAAAACACCGATCGCCTCAAGGAAGCGTCGGGCCCCAATAGGAGATATGCTACACATGAGCATTATCAAGCGTCAACCATGAATCTGTGGCTGCGACGACAGGTCAGTTTCTGACAAGGGGCAGAGGGGATTATATAACGGCTATAGATACTTAGATAGCTATAGTCATTGCTCCTCGCGCGACAATAAAAAGCGTCATTAGCCCGAAATTAAAATCGAACAGGCGATAATGGCCTTTCATGAAACGCCGGCTTTGTTGAGTCCCGCCGCCTTAGAAGGCACTTACGGACAGGCTAGCTGGTCGCCCGACTTTTGCTCGGTGCCAGCCGCAAGCCGGGCGCGGGGCGCTCGTTCAGCACCTCGCGGCGGAAGCGGAATTGCTCAGCCGGACGGCCGCCAGTGCGGGTCGTCACCTTGCCGGTGCGCTCCACCAACCCGCCTTTTTCCACCAGCCGCCGGAAGTTCTGCTTGTGAACATGCAGGCCGAGCAAGGCTTCAACAGTCTTTTGCAATTCATAAAGCGTGAAGACAGGCGGCATCAGTTCAAAAGCCACGGGGCGATATTTGAGTTTGGCGCGTAAGCGGCTCATGGCGGTGGCTAGAATGCGGCGATGGTCGAACTGCATGGGCAGGCCCAATGTGATCTCGCGGCCCTCAGCGTCATACCGCGCGCGCGCGTTCTGCCGTCCGTCGCGCAATGCCTCGCGCAGCAGCCCCGCCCCATAGAGAAGCTCATAGCGCTCCAGCACTTTTTCATCGTCCCATTGAACGCCGTCGAGGCCAAAGCAAAGCCGGATGCGGTCGCGCCGCTTGCCGCGTGTCAACTCTTCCGCGCTGGCTTCGGCCTGTGCCGCCGCCCATTCGCGCAACAGCGGTGCAATTGTTTGGTCAATGATGGGCGGCTTATGATCGCGCCAGTCTTCCCACGGGAAAAACTGATACCAGTCGCGCCACGCGGCATCTTCCTGTTCGCCGTCATGGGTACGGGTCAGCGCCAGATAGCCAACAGAGACGACATGCGCGCCCTCTTCGTTCACTTCCATCGCGTTGCGCCCGCGGTCGCCAAATGTGTAAAGCTGTTCCACATAGCCAAGCGCCAGATGCGTTTGCTCCTGCACCCAGTCACGCAAGCCAAGGTCCAGCGTGCGGTGATGCAGCGGATCAAACGGGCCGAAAGGCAGCGCGTCCCAGCTTTCAGGTGCGGCAATGTTGGTGCCTGTTCGCGGCACCACCAGAATTTTTGGTTGGTCATCAGAGACGGTGACGATGGCAGCGTTGAGGCCGATGACGACGGCTTTATCCGTCATCCCCCCGTTGGCCATACCGTCATTGGGGGCCGCTGCTTTAGCTTTTTTGCCAACCGGTTTGCGCATAAGGCTTCAGAACTCCGGGTGAACGGGCAGGCCGAAGGTGACGCCTTCCCATGAGGCTTTCGCTGGCCCCATGGCTTCGACCGCGTCCCGCATCCGGCCTTTGCGACGCAACAACTCGTCAGCGTGGCTCACCATCAGCCGATTGGGAAAGGCATGAGCGCCGCGTGTCCGCACCAGTTGGGCCAGTGCATCTTCAGGTTTATTTTCATTCAGCACACAGAGCGCAATGAAGGCCGCCGCTGTTGACCGGCTGATCCCCGCCCAGCAATGCACCAGCATCGGGTTTTGCTGGTCCCAGGCCCGGATGAAGGAGATGAGTTCCGCTACATGCGCCTCGCCCGGTGGCACCAGCGTGTCGATAGGTTCAGCAATATCGTTGACCGACAGCCGCAGGTGGCGCGCTGCCTCAATGCCTTTGGGCGTTTCAATCATGCTGTCAGGGTCGAGCAGGGTCACCAGATGAGATGGCCCGTAACGCCGGATCGCCTCTTCCACACCGCTCAGGGGGCTTATATAGATCATGGATAAGCAATAGCACAGATTTGTGAAAAGTACCTGCGAAATGCCGACGCACCAGTATCTTATCCGATTCGGCCATAGACTTCACGCCAACGAAAGCTTGTTTTGAAGTCGCGTCAGGCCTCCACAAGTTGGCCAAAGCGCTTGATGAATTTCGTCTGCGCTTCTTTCGTCGGCAATGGTTTGAGCTTTACCGGCGTCAGCCCGCGGGGTCGCCCAAAAATCTCGGCGCCTTCCGCGTCTGAAAAACCTGCAATCTGTGTCGCTTCAAAAAACGCCGATGCTGTGTCCGCCCGCTTGATGATCTCTTTCACGGTTTGCGGCAGGTCGGCAGGCAGGCCAAAGCGCATATGGATGGCGCTTTCCAACCTGTGCTCAAACGCCTTGTAGTCAAACCCGAGCGCCGCCTTGAACGGGCTAATCATGTCACCGATGACATATTCGGGGGCATCATGGAGGAGCGCGGCGAGCAGCCACTTGTTGGGCCAGCCCGGCCGGATCGACTTGCAAATGTCAGACACCAGCACGCAATGTTCGGCCACCGAATAGGCGTGGTCGCCGACCGTCTGCCCGTTCCAGCGCGCCACACGCGCCAAGCCATGTGCAATGTCCTCAATCTCGATGTCGAGTGGCGAGGGGTCGAGAAGATCAAGCCGCCGACCGCTGAGCATGCGCTGCCATGCGCGGGGGGGCTTTGGTCGTGCGGCCATCTGATGTCTCCCTTGAAGAGGCGGCAATCTAGAACAGTTCGGACGGGCCTGCCACCGCGCGCCCAGCGTTTGCTCAATTGGTTTTGAGGCCATAGACTTACCCACAGAAGGCCACGCGAGACAGAGGCGGGCCAAGGGTCGAATACGCAGACCGATCAACAGGAAAAGCATGGTAGTCGACCCCCTATCGGCAGAGCTTCTCTATCGCGCCTGCGATACGTCTTCGTTTGACTTCGAGACAACGTCTGAGCTTGAAGTCTTGCCGGGCCTGGCCGGGCAGGAGCGCGTGCTGGACGCTCTGCGCTTTGGCACCGGCATCCGTCGCCATGGCTACAACCTCTTTGTGTTGGGCCCAGACGGGGCGGGCCAGCATGAGGCGGTCACGCGTTTTCTCTCAGACCTTGCCCCGCGTGAACGTGCGGCCTCCGACTGGGCCTATGTGATGCGGTTTTCCGCACCCAATCGCCCCATCTCGCTAGAGCTTCCCGCAGGCGCAGGGCTTGCCTTGAAAGAGGGCATGGCTCATCTCGTTAATGAGTTAAAAATCACAGTACCAGCGGTACTCGAAAGCGAGGACTATCAAAACCGCAGCCAGATTATCTCAGAAGAGTTCCGCGAGCGCCAAGAGAAGGTCTTTGACGGCTTGCGTGCCCGCGCCGAAGACGAAGGCCTGACGCTGTTGCGCACGCCGTCGGGCTTTGCGCTCGCGCCGGTTCACACTTCGGGTGACCATCAGGGTGAAGTTCTGAAACCTGAGGAGTTCAACGCTCTGCCCGAAGGTGAACGCAAACGCGTCGAAGCCGCCATCCAAAGCCTGCAAAAGGAACTGGCCGAAACCCTTGAGCATGTGCCCGCATGGGAAAAAGAACATCGCACTCGTGTCCAGAAATTGAACAGCGAAGTCGCTGAGCGCCTTGTCGAGCGCGCCATGCACGATCTGCGCAAGCGTTTCGACATGAGCGCGGAACTGCGCGATTGGCTTGGTGCCGTGTCCACTGATCTCGTCGCCAATATCGCGATCTTTGCTGCCACGCCTGAGGCGCTGGCGCAAATGGCTGGCCAGATACCGGTCGATCCCTTCCGCCGTTACGAAATCAACGTGCTGGTCGCCAATGCGCCACCCTCCCAAGGATCAGTGGGTCAAGGATCAGTGGGTCAAGGATCAGACGCCAGCGATTACATCGGCGGCGGTGCGCCGATCATCTATGAAGACCATCCTACTTTACAAAATCTGGTTGGGCGCGTTGAACATATGCCTCAACTGGGCGCGCTCATCACCGACTTCACGCTCATCAAGGCCGGTTCGCTGCATCGTGCCAACGGCGGCTATCTGCTGATCGATGTGCTGAAGCTCCTGCGCGAACCTCTGGCATGGGAAGCCTTGAAGCGCGCGCTGCGCCGCCGCAAGGTCATCATTGAATCGCCGGGCGAATTCATGAGCATTGTCAGTACCGTGACGCTGGAGCCCGACGCCATTCCGCTGGACCTCAAGGTGCTACTGTTTGGCCCGCGTCATCTCTATTATATGCTGTCAAACGCCGACCCGGAATTTGCTGAACTCTTCAAAGTTGCCGCTGACTTTGACGATGTGCTTGACCGTGAAAATGAAAACGACATTCTTTATGCGCGCTTCCTTGCAGGCCTCTGCCGCTGCGAAGATCTCTTGCCGCTCGACCGCACGGCCGTGGCGCGGATGATCGAACGCGCTTCTCGTCTTGCTGAAGATGCCGAAAAACTCTCTACCGCAGTGCGCCCCATCGCTGATCTTTTGCGCGAGGCCGATTACATCGCGCGTGCCAAATCCGCTGACATTATCACCGCCTACCACATTGACGCCGCCGCTGAAGCTCAGATCGCGCGCGCCGACCGGATGCGCGAAAGCAGCCTTGAGCTGATCACCCGCGACATCATCATGATTGACACAGAAGGCGAATGTGTCGGGCAGGTGAACGGCCTCTCGGTTCTCTCCATGGGGGCGGTCTCCTTCGGGCGGCCCTCGCGCATCACCGCGCGTGTGCGCATGGGGTTCGGCTCTGCCCGTGTCCTCGACATTGAGCGCGAAGTGGATCTTGGTGGCCCCATTCACTCCAAGGGCGTGCTCATTCTGTCAGGCTATCTGTCTGCAACCTTCCTGCCGGAAATTCCCTTTTCCATGAGCGCCAGCCTTGTCTTTGAGCAATCCTATGGCGGTGTCGATGGCGACAGCGCATCCTCTGCCGAGCTATACGCCCTTATCTCCGCCTTGGCGGAGGTGCCGATTGCGCAAGGGCTTGCCGTCACAGGCTCCGTCAACCAGCTCGGTCAAGTACAGGCCATTGGTGGCGTCAATGATAAGATCGAAGGTTTTTTCGACATCTGTATGCGGCGCGGCCTCACTGGCGATCAAGGCGTTCTCATTCCTGCCGCAAACGTGAAGCATCTTATGTTGAGGCAGGACGTGGTCGATGCGGTGGAACGCGGTGTCTTCGCGGTCTATCCTATCGAGACGATCGAGGAGGGCGTTGAGTTGCTGATGGACGTGGCCGCCGGCACGCGACAGGCCGATGGCCACTTCACGTCCGGCTCGGTCTATGCAATGGCAGAAGCACGCCTTGCTGCTTTTGCAGACAATCAGCGCCGCTTTGCGCAGCGCAATGACGACAATAGGAGAAAGTGACGTTGATGGGGGAGAAAATGACGCCGATGGCGCAGCAAAAGCCCGTCACCGAAAATACGAACGCTGATGTTCGTCGCATTGTTGTGGGGCTTGATACGGGCTTTATGGCACGCGAGGCCTTGGCGCTTGCCGCCCGTGTGGCAGCCTCAATCGATGCGGGCCTTCGCGGTATCTTTGTCGAGGACGAAAACCTCCTTGCTCTGACGGCCTTGCCTTTCGCGCATGAAATATCAATGTCAGGGTCCATCATCGCGATTGATCAAAACGACATGCTACGCGCCATGCAGGTGCAGGCCCAGATCGCGCGACGCATTCTGGAGCGCACCGCTGCTGAGGCGCATATCGTCTGCACCTTTGATATCGCGCGCGGCCACAAGCTTGCAACGCTTGCCGCACATGCAAGCGCCAGTGACACGCTTATTATCCGAGCCCATGAGGCAAGCTGCCACGATGTCAGCCGGGCTGTGCGCGCGGCCACGCGCGACGTGCGCGCTGATGTGCTGCTGGCCGGGCGCGGCGTCGCCGTCAGCTCCTCCTTTGCAGCAAGGGCCACGCGGGTAAACTCTATTCCCAATGTGTCGGGTTATGGCGCGCCGCCCGCGCGGCCGCTTCTCGCCATCGATGAGGGCTCTAGCCTCGGTGAGGCTTGCGTTGGTTTTGCCGAAGGGCTGGCCGCGCGTTTGGGCACACCCTTCCGGCGTCTCTTCGCGCGCGGCTTTGCGCCAGCCGATCTCGCGGTGGCCGCCCGCAAGGCCGATGCCAGCCTCATTGTCATCAATGCCCACTCGCTCGGCGACGATGAAGACGCTGCCTGCCTGTCTGTTGCGGCAGGCTGTCCGGTGCTTTTGCTCGGCGGTGAGCGTAACAGAACGATCAAGACCGACCCACAAACGTAACGCTCACAATTCACAGGGCGAAAACAGCAAGGAGAAGAGAAAATGGCCGTGCGTAAGATTCTCGTGCCGCTCTCAGGCGCCGATACGGAAGCAGCCGTGCTTGGCACCGCCATGACGGTCGCCCGCACCTTCGGCGCCCAACTGGTCGGCCTCTTTGTCCGCTCCGATCCCGCCGATGCTTTGCCCTATTTGGGTGATGGCGTTTCGGGGCAGGTCATTGAGCAATTGATGCAAGCTGCCAAGGATGGCTCCGACAAGGCGTCCGCTCATGCCCGCAAGACTTTTACCGAAAGGGCGGCCAAGGCCGGGCTTCCGCTCGTCGAAAAAGGTAATAGCTCGACGCTGCCGTCGGCGCGCTTTCTTGACGTCGCTGGTCACCGCGATGATGTCGTCGCCAGACACAGCAGTCTTTCAGACATTGTCGTTTTCGGCGAAGACAATGCCGGTGTCGCAGGGGGCAGCACGCTTGAAGCGGCCATGATGAGTGCGGGCCGCCCGGTTTTGATTGCGCCCAAGGCTTGCGCCATTCATGTCGGAGGGACGATTGCCATCGGCTGGGACCAGAGCCCTATGGCCGCCCACGCCATCACCGCCGCTATTCCTTTTCTCGACATAGCTAAAAGCGTGACGATCCTCTGCATCGGCGAGCAAAACTTGGAGCCTGAGCCGGGTTCCCTGTTGGTTGACTATCTGTCGTTGCATGGCATCAGTGCGGGCATTCGCGTGGTCGAGCAGGCAAATGGCCGCTCGATTGGCGGTGCGTTATTGGATGAAGCTGAAAAAATCGACGCTGATCTTCTCGTCGTCGGTGGTTATGGCCATTCGCGCTTGCGTGAATTCATCATCGGCGGTGCTACCCAGCACATCCGCTCTCACGCAACCATCCCGGTCTTGATGGCGCATTGATTTTATGTCGCATGGCGTTCGACGCATTAAATTTCGACGTCAAGCGTGTGATTAATAATTGAGGAGACGCAATGTCACTTTTTCACGTCCGCCTGACACTCGCCCGTAACGACGAATTTCCGAGCGGTTCATCAAAGCACGGCTACGATTTGGTCGTGCCGCTTGATGACGCATCGATGCTTGATGCAGAAGGCTGGAAGGCCGCGACGAAAAAATGCACCGTCCGCCGATTCTGGGGCGATGATACTGTGCGCGTCGGATTGCTGCGTCACATCGGTCGCGGTTGGTTGATCGACTATGACGCCACAACGCGTGAGGCAGATGAGCCGTTCTTCAAGCTCGACCGTCATGAATTTAAGACGGGCGAATATCTCTCCGTCACCGAAGAAGACGGAGAGATGTATACTTTCAGGATTGATGTGATCGAGCCAGCCGCCGCCTAGGCCTGCTTGCGCATCAGCACATTGCCCGCTGAATAGCCCGCGCCAAAGCTGCAGATCAACGCCAGATCGCCCGCGTCCAGATCTTCGCTGTGCTGGCTGAAGGCGATGATCGAGCCCGCCGAACTCGTATTGGCATATTCATTGAGAATATTGGGCTGCTCGCTGGGTTCGGGCACGCGGCCCAACACTTTGCGGCCAATAAAGTCATTCATGCTCTTGTTGGCCTGATGCAGCCACATTCGTTTCAGATCTTTGGGGTCGAGCCCTTCATCGGCCATATGGTCGAGAATGAGCTGCGAGACCATCGGCACGACTTCCTTGAAAACCTTGCGGCCTTCTTGCACGAATAATTTGTCCTTCGCGCCAACGCCTTCGGGCGCTGTGCGGTTGAGGAAACCAAAATTGTTACGGATATTGTTGGAAAATTTTGTCATCAATCGGGTGCCGAGAATTTCCCATGCACCCTTGGCGGTGCAGGTTTCCGCGCGCTCCATCACGATGGCTGTGCAAACGTCACCGAAGATGAAATGACTATCGCGGTCGCGAAAGTTGAGATGGCCCGTGCAGATTTCCGGGTCCACGATCAGCACCGCGCGCACCGAGCCAGACCGCAGCATGTCATAGGCCGTCTGAATGCCGAATGTCGCCGACGAACAGGCGACGTTCATGTCAAAGCCAAAGCCTTCAATGCCGAGAAGATCCTGCACTTCAACCGCAATGGCAGGGTAGGGGCGTTCGAGGTTCGAGCAAGCAACCAGCACAGCGTCAATGTCGGCAGGTGTCTTGTTGGCCCGCGCCAGCGCCTTCTTGGCGGCATCGACGGCCATTTCCGCCAATATCGATGGCTCGTCATTGGAGCGTTCACGCAAAATCGGCGTCATCACGTCAGGGTCGAGAATGCCCGTTTTATTCATCACATAGCGCGCCTCGATGCCTGAGGCTTTCAAAATGAAATCAGCGTTTGATTCGACAAGTGCCTCAACCCCGCCTTTGGCAATGGCATCGGCATTGGCGGCATTAAAGTTGCCGACATAAGTGTTGAAGGCTTCGACGAGTTCTTGATTGCTGATTGAATTGGGCGGCGTGAACACGCCGGTTCCGCTGATGACGACTTTGGTCAATGGTGCACCTGATTATTTTTTCATCCGCCGGATCGCATGGAAGTGGGGCTTGCGCCTGCCTTCATGTGCCGGTTGGGCCCTCCCTTGGCCGCAGGCGCTAAATTAGGCCAGCCTTGCGCGAGATTCCACTGCCTATGCGCCACAGGTGCGATGTAAAAGCGCCGGTGCCCCTAAAAGGAGCCCGGATTCTGCCATTCATCGGTGATTTTCCGGCCTGCGAGGCCGTCCGGCCTTGTCGCCGACGCCTCTCAGGCAGGTTTGGGCCGTGTTTAGGCCGACGCGGCGGAGGTGGTCTCCGTGCTGGTCGATGCTTCGCTTTTGCGTAGTGGTGTGGTGCCGTTTTCAGTGGCTTCCACTTCGCCGCTGATCTTGCCGCCTTGCTCCACCTTCAATTCGCCATAGCGTATTGTGCCGGTGATTTTGCCGGTGGCGTTGACAGTCAGGCATTTCTTGACGATGAGCGTGCCATCAAATTTGCCGTTAATCTCGGCTTGATCGACGGTCGCTTCGCCGCGCACTTCGCCCGTTTCCGAAATTGTGAGCGTGCCGCTTTCGATGGTGGCCTGCACATCGCCTTCGATGACGAGCGTGTCGCAAGATTGAATCTTGCCTTCGAGTTTGAGGCCTCGGCCGACATGCAGATTGGCAGGCGTAATGCCAGCAGCAGATGAGGGACCGAAAGAGGGTGAGTGTGTCTGAAGCGTTCGCACGGCGGGCTTCCTTACTTCATATGATGGGGTGACGGTACGACTGGTGGTCGTGTCGTTCTCGTTTCTGGCAGTTTTTTCGATCATGCGAGAATGGTTAGACAATGGCAGGCCCTCCGTGTCTGGCGTCTCTTGATCGGTGTCTTTTGGACGTTTGAACATCTGTCGTGAACTCCCTATTCTAATGCAACAGGAGACGGGTTTAGTTGCTCACCTTGACCTGCGCACGACCACATTGTGGCGAAACAGTGAGACGCGTGAAATAATTTGCGTTCAACGTCGTTTTAAATGTCCTAAGCCTGCGATCGTTTCACGGGCTTTGCGACGAGATGCGCACAGGCTTTATGACGTGGGCAACTGATCATGTGATCATTGACCATTCCGACCGCTTGCGCAAAAGCATAAACGATTGTTGGCCCGCAATACTTGAATCCCTTGGATTTTAGCGACTTTGACATCGCTTCACTCATCGGTGTCGCGGCGGGCACCTGTCCCATTTGGGACCATTTATTTTGTTTGGGCGCGCCATCAACAAAATTCCAGAGGTACTCAGAGAAGCCTCCATTTTGATCCATGATGTCGAGCCACGCGCGTGCATTGCCAATTGTCGCCTCAATTTTTCCACGATGGCGAATGATGCCTTCGTTCTTCAGCAGCTTTTCGACCTTGGCGGGCGTGTAGCGCACGATGCGTTCGGGCTCGAAGCCATCAAACGCATCGCGAAAATGCTCCCGCTTGCGCAAAATTGTGATCCAAGACAATCCGGCCTGGAAACCATCCAGCACCAGTTTTTCAAACAACGCCCGATCATCATATTCTGGCACACCCCATTCTTCGTCGTGATAGGCGATATAGAGTGGGTCCGTGCCCGGCCATGTGCAGCCCGTTGTCGCGCTCGGTTTTGTTTTTGCGTCTGCCAAGGCTGGTTCCTCATTTGCGGTCTGGCGCGACAATAGCCCTGGCTTCCTGCGCGACACAATGTTTGCGCGCGGCAATCCGGGTTTGCGCGCGGCAATCCGGTCACAGGGTGTAACTCAGTCGCATCACGCGGCGAATACCCAGTAAGGCTCCGGCTACCCAGTAAGACCCCGCTGCGCGCAAAACAATCTTGAATTGGCCAAAGTGATGGTAACCGCTACTCTCACCCCCAGAAGCTACGCCCCGGCACCGCGTCGGAGGGGGGGCCCATGCAGGACGGCTGGAAGCGTTTGTATCCTTGATGCCACAAGACACGACCCTTGACGCGCGCCAGATCGCTGACAAGCGGTGGTCAGGCTGGATGGCCGCCGCACAAGAGGGCGACCGCGCAGCCTATAACGCCTTGTTGCACGAAATTGTGCCTCTCATTCAGCGCATAGCGCGGCGCCAAGGCGTCGAAGGCGACCGCGTTCATGATGTCGTGCAGGAAGTGCTGAGCTCCATCCATCGTGCCCGCCACACCTACGACCCGTCGCGCTCCTTCACGGCTTGGGCCACCACCATCTCCCAGCGCCGCGCCATCGACAATCTGCGGCGCACCGCCCGCCACGCCAAGCGCGAGCGCCATGCGCCGCTGGCCTATGAGGCTTATGCCGAGCCGGGCCGCGAGCCCGACCGTCCGCGCGACGAGGCCGACCGCGCACGGGTGTTGAATGAAGCCATTGCCGGTCTCGCCGACGGTCAGCGTGAGGCGGTCGAACATTTGGCCATCCGCGAATTGTCGCTTGCCGAAGCCTCTCGCCTCACCGGCAAGTCGAAAGGGGCCTTGAAAGTCAATCTGCACCGGGCAATGAAGGCCTTACGAAACCGTCTGGGTGGAAAATTATGAGCGATAATCGATCCCAGCCCGGCCAATCCGTGCCCAGCTCTGAGCCATATAGCCAGTTGATTGACAGCCTGACCGACGAGCTTGTGCCCGTGCGCCGCCTCTGGGTGCCTTGGGTGCGCGCCACGCTCTGGATTGGGTTTTTGTTGGCAATTGCGGCTTATTTTTTCATGACCACCGATGTTTCGGCCATGCTGCATCGCCTTGGCGGTGCCAGCGATATGTGGCTCTCCGTTGTTGGTTCGACCCTGACGGCGCTTCTGGCCGGTGTTGCCGTCTTTCAGCTGAGCCTGCCTGATCGCAGCCCGCGCTGGGCCTTGCTGCCCTTGCCGGGCGCTGCCTTATGGATCGGGGCCAGCGGTCTTGGTTGCCTGCGCGTTCTGATTGAGCCGGCCTCAGGTCACATCGCCATTTCCGATCCCAATGATTGCTTTATTTTCATTGTCGGCATGTCGATCCCTCTGTCGGTCGTCATGATCTTGATGCTGCGCCGTGCCTTCACGCTGCGTCCGGGTCTCACCGCGGCGATTGGCGGGCTGGCGGTGGCTGCGGCAGCGACAACGCTGTTGAATTTCGTGCATCCCTTCAATGTCACGCTTTCCGACCTTGCCATCCACGCGCTCGCCATAACCATCGTCGTTGGTGCCAACCGCCTGCTGGGTGGCGGTCTTCTCAATCCTGCAAAATAATTTCACGCCGCCCGTAACTCAAGCGCAGCTCCGCTCGTAACTCTCATACACCAGATGACGCCACCTGCATTTGACATCCGTCATTGATGCAACCACCAACGTCACAATCTGAGGAAACGCGCATGACACTTCGTAAGACTATGGCGGTCTCGGCCGCCTCCGCCGCTTGCCTGTCGCTTGCCATTCTGGTCGGCAGCTCCCTCGCCAGTGCTGACGAAATGGGCAAGACCGACGCCATGGCACCCAACGCTATGTCAGATGACGCTATGACACATGACAACGCTATGGCGCCTGCCGCCATGTCCAAGGATGGAATGTCTCACGACAGCATGGCCAAGGACAACATGGCCAAAGATGACATGTCGAACGACAGTATGGGCAAGGACGGCATGGCGAAAGACGGCATGGCGAAAGACGGCATG
>JBDNIY010000012.1:0-388298 GCA_041688015.1 Parvibaculaceae bacterium | reverse complement strand
TACGGTTGCTATCAACAGGGAAGTGATGGCTAGAATTTGCCACGGTCTTGCGGCGGTAGTGACCATGTTGGCATCGAAGAGAGTCTGTCCATAGAAAAATGGAACAGCGTTCGCACAAACGGCGATCACTATAAAAATACCGGGAAGAGGCATTGAAAGCGTTCTTTTCCGTATAGAAATTTTCCACCTTGTCGAACTATTCAATTTCTGCCTTCCGTCCATTGCGAAAACAAATGTTTCGCTTGGGTGCGTTCGGGTAGAACGGAAACTGAAAGCCTACACACAAGATGTTCTTTTCTCGCTTTACGTTTTTCTTTCTCCATTTCCGATACGAAGGGGCTGTAATTGGTATGATCAATGTCTACGCGCTCTTGCGCCAACTGATCGACCAGCTTCATGGCCATGGCCGATCTGTCTTCGTCGAAATGAGTAAATTGTGCTGCTCGACCAAGTATGTTCTCTGCTTGCTTTACTAGGTGCATAGGGTCGCTCACCAGCTTCGTAAAAGGGCAGATAGTGATATGGGATCTATATTTTTCGCAGCTGAGGTAAAAGTCGTTCCATTCGCTAAATGCGAGTTTCCAGTCATAGAGATCCGGGCGCTCAAGCAGCGCTGAAACGGCATTTTCGTCGGGGTCGCGAATCAAGATGATGCTCGGGATGTTGTGTTTTGTTCCCCAGATCACAACTCCAGATGCGTGGGTGTGATGAACCAGACGAATGTTAGGAAAGGCAAGACGGAGGACGGCTTCAGCATAGGAATTTCCGCTCCTCGGCGGAGACTCTAGTATTAGGTCGGCATCATTCAAATTGCTGATAAACGGTTGCTTCAGAAACTTTGCGACGAATGGATAAAATTCCGTTTTTGCGATCGCGTTTCGGATTTTCCGTTTTAGTCGTATAAACATCTGCGGACCGATTGTTTGCCGGGTATGGCTCTGGAAATGCCACATCTTTTAGGTGAATTTTTATCATGCCTCCATTTTTCGGTAAAGCATGAGTATCTTTCGAGCCTGTCAGAAAACGCGCTCGACAAAGGTGCGCCAATTTCCTCGCTCTCGAAAATCGACATAAGCTGCTTCGCTAAGCCTTAGATAGGTGGTTTCAGATGTTGCTGACTGAATCCAATCTGCAACCGCACTGGGAGTGGCATCCATAGAAAATAGCATGCCAGTTTTGTCGTGACGAATGATTGACGGAATGCCTCCGGTCGCCCTGCCAATCATTGGCAGGCCATGTGCAGCGCCTTCCCAGAGCGACATACCATAGGCCTCGGCTTTCGATGGCATGATCAAAAAATCTGCGTCGTACATAGCGTTCTTGAACTCTATTGCGCCTTGACCGTCCCATTTGTTGATGTATCCATGACAGTGGACCGCTTCGCTGCTTTGTGGGGGGGCTTTTCCAATTACTTGCAAGGACGCATTAAGACCACGCTTTCTGAGCTCTATGACGATTGCAACCGCGAAATCGCCATCCTTGCGGATCCAATTTGAGCAAATAAAGAGTAGTTTCAGAGAGTCACGGCGGTGGTTCCTGTGAGATTTGATCTCAGTCCACGACGGTTCATAAGGTAGGTTTGCGCCGAACGGTTGTTCCAGACACTTTTCCGGCATGGCCCCGTGCAGGCGGATGGCGGCGTCGCGTGCCCATGCGGAAGGGTAGACAATTCTGGTAGCATTTTTGTGTGATTGTTTTTCTTGAGCAAACCCTTGGCGGCTATAGGCAACCGAACAGTTACTGAAGCCGGGATAATAGCCGATCATCGCGCCAAAGGGAGCGTCGTTGCAGTAAATAATATCTGCTTTGGTATTTATATACGTGGGGACTATTTGGCTCGGTGCGAAAACAATGTCAGGCTTTTCCTTATCTAAGAATTTCTCGGCCCGCCAAGCATATTCATGCAATGTCAGCCATTCACGTTCGAGGTGATGCTGTTTGCCACGTAGTGCATGATAAATTTTTCGGGGTGCGAGAAGTTTTCTTGAGATATTTGGGATGGGGAAAAACGAAACCACATGGTGGCGGTCTTGCAGTTCTTTTAGAATTGAAAAAGGGCGCGAAGACTGTGTCGACGGATTTCTTGCATCATATTCGTAGACATAAGCGATTTTCATCAAAGGTCTTTCTTGAGGCCTCGCGCAAAGAGAAAATCTGCTTGCAGGCAAACACCCTCTTTCCGATACATGTTGTAGATATTTTCTATGTGAAAACCTCGCGCTGACAGATAGCTGATGACAACAGCGCTATTGGGAGCTCCAGCGTAAAAGCTGACGTTGGAAAGTTCGATGATCAGATAGTCAAAAGTATCAATCAGATCACCAAAGCCTTCGAGTACGCTCAGCTCATATCCTTGTACATCAATCTTGCCGAGAACGGGGTGATGCAGGTCCTTTTGGTCGACGACGTGATCCAGCCGCCGAATTTCAACTTTTTCGATATGTTTGTTTTGCGTTTCTGGAAAATGATCTGTTTGAAGATTGGTCTGGTCGAGGACGGAGGAGGAGTCTGACGCTGCCGAAACGTGGAAGTCCGCCTCGCCATCGGCGTTTCCGAGAGCGAAGGGGTGAACCGTGAATCGATCACGATCAGCGAAAATGAACTTCGTCAACTCTCTTTCGCGTTTCAACGGTTCAAAGGCGATGACGGTTGCGTCATGCCATTTCGTGGCCTCCAAGGCAAACTGGCCCTTGTTTGCGCCCATATCGATGATCGTTTTGATGTTAGGAAGCTTGCGGAGGCAAACGCTGTGCTCAAGCGACGCCGCGACGCCGCAGCGCAACGCTCGCAAGTCTCGCTTCCAGAAGAAAGCGCGAAAGGCCTTTTTTATCTTCAGGGAGTTCATGAAGTTTCCCGCTTTGACTTCACTGTCATTTCACGAATTTTCGCGTCAACGAGCGTGCGATACCAATAGGCCTGAAGAAAATGATAGAGATAGCCGCTGGTGCCGTCCAGAAAACCGAGACGGAATATGTATCGGTAAATCCAGAACAGGAAGGCCCGAAGAAAAAGAGGAAGCTGGTAGAAGACGTTCGTTTTCATGAAACGGCGCGTTCGTTGTACTCCGGTCAGATTATGAAAGTCGCCATGATTTTGGATCAGGGCATCTTCGGCTTCGCGGGTTGCATAATAATTGTGTTTGTCGATCCAAAAACTTAGGCCCTTGCGGTTGTTGTCGACGAGATCGTTCTTCAGTCTGTTGACCTGACCTGTGCTTACGATGATGTGCTCATCCATATTGTTTTCGATGTGGCCTTTCCCACGGCGCCAAAAGCGTATGTTCCATATCGGATACATCCCTCCGTGCCTGATCCATTTGCCTAAAAAAATCACCCGACGTTTGACATTGAGGCCGTTCACGTCAGCCGGAATGGTCGGTAGAAGGGACTTGAGTTCTTCGATGAGCTCCGGTGTTAGATATTCGTCGGCATCTAGGCGGCAATACCATTCGGCGTCGAAAGGACAGTTGTCCATAGCCCATGCGAATTGGTCGGCATAATTTGTCCATTCCCGATACGCCACGACGCAATTTTTGCTCTTGGCTATCTCTACCGTCCTGTCGTTGCTTCCGCTGTCGACAACGAATACGTCTGCACCGGCAGCCGTGAGGGAGTCGATTGCATAGGCAATGTTTTCTTCTTCGTCTTTGGAAAGGATGATGGCGGCGAGCGTCATGGTTTACTTCCCTCCATCGCCAGTTTGTATTTTCCAAGCAAATCCTCCGCGCGGTGCCCCCAGGAAAAATTATCTCGAAGCCATTGGCGCGTAGTGTTGATATCTTCCGAAGGTGTCCAGCGGTTGGCTGTTGCATCAAACATGACGTCAAACAGAGCAGCGGCATCAGGTTTCACAATCTTTACCCGCTGACTTTCGGCGAGAGTCTTGTGCACATTCATGCCCGTCGTTGTAATAACCGGCGTTCCATAGGCCAGAGCTTCGAAAACGGCAATGCCGAAATTCTCGGAATAAGTTGGCAAAACGAAATAATCAGCATCGAGAAATGCAGCTCGTTTTTCGTCGCCGAGCACCATGCCAGCCAGAATGATGCGTTCGCCTGTCTCTCTGTTCTCCATGGCCTTATTGAGCATTGGCATAATATCCGCATCAACCGGTCCGCAAAGGGCTAAGTGAACGTCGGGAATAACAGCTGCCATTTTCTGGAAGGCCTTCAGCAGGATATCGATCCCCTTTTTTTGGGTGATACGCGACAGAAAGAGAAACAAAGGCGCATCTATTGGGATTCCGTGATGCTGCCGGAAGGCGTTTGATCGCGGGCCGGGCAGTAATGTATCGATGTCGATCCCGAGGGGTTCGACAAAGAACGATCGCCAGATAGGCCGTTCGCAAGCCAGTTTTTCTTCAATGGTGGTGAAGTGCCATGCGGCCGCGCTGCGAATGACATTGTCGTGATAAAGCGTGTCGACAAGATAGTTGCGACGGGCATGTTTTTTGCGCACGGCCGGGTCTAGAGAGCCATGGGGCAGAAATATGTAAGGAATGCCATGAGCCTTGCAGAAACGAGAAGCGCGATAGGTGGGATATTGATAAGAGCCGTGAAGGACAAATAGGTCATAGTCCTGCCCGTGGGCATTCAGCCATTTCCCGAGGTCGGGCGCATATCTGATTTTGTCTGGGCCGAGTCGGTTGAAGGAGACAATGTCGACGCCAGCAGCCTCCGCGGATTTATGGTCAAATGACGGGCCTTCGTGCTTGACGGTCAAGATGGTGCAGGGTGCTCCTAGCACCGTTTGCCATTTCGCCATTTCCAGACAAACGGTTGATGGCCCGCCGCTCTCCGCGTTCAATCCGGCTATAATGTGCAAAATACGCATATCGGGTCAGCAATTCTTTCTTGCGAGGGCTTCTTCAGGAGTAAATATGTACGTCGGATTGCTTGTCACGCGACGGTGCGTTGAATAGACGGTCTGATTATCAAGGGTGGCGACATAGTGGATCAAGCTTTTGTTCCAATGAAAATCCGGTCACGCAAGTCGTTGCCGTAGTACCGCACATGGTCGAACTGACCGAAATGCAAGTCGCGTTCCGCGTCTGCCTGGATTGCTGGATTTTCATAAGTCATGTCCCAGCCATGAATGATCGGAACGCTGACAATAAGGCGCCCGCCGGGCGAGAGAACTCGATAGAGTTCTCGCAAAGCTTTGTGGTCA
This sequence comes from Parvibaculaceae bacterium, assembly GCA_041688015.1. Classification (GTDB taxonomy): domain Bacteria; phylum Pseudomonadota; class Alphaproteobacteria; order Parvibaculales; family Parvibaculaceae; genus Parvibaculum. The sequence continues at coordinate 383,130 of JBDNIY010000012.1, read as the reverse complement.
TCGACATGCTCAAGAACATGATTGGCCACAAATATAGTGACATCGCCTTCAGGAAGATCAATTGCCTCAATATTGAGTATTAAATCTCCTCGCCCCGGCGTGATGTCGGCGCTTCGATAATTTGCGCCAGTTTGTCGAATCATTTCGGTGACGACGGTTTCTGCAGCAAAATGGACTACGCGGTCGTTGGATGAAATTAGATGCAGGCGGTCGAAGGCCAGCGCCATTAACCTATGACGTTCAAGCGCGCCGCAGGTCGTACATTGAGCGTTGTACCGAGGTGGATGTCCCGCCGCAAAAAAATGTCCTTTTTCACCACAGGCGGGGCATTCGCGTTGAGTGTTGCCAAAGAGATGGGGGTGTATTTGCGCCAAATAACGCAAGGCCCGCAGGTGCAGGCGGAGCCGTTTGGGCAGTAAATTTGCTATGGTCAATGACGTTTCTCGAGTTTATCTGTCGAAGGAACGAGTTTGAGTTAGGCCTGTTTCTGTGCGATGACAGTTTTTAAGAGGGCCTCTTCAAATTGTGACACAATTTTCTAAAAGAGGTAGCGCTGTATTTGAAACGAAGTCCGAGTACTTAGGCTAGACGTATCCATTTTGGCGGTGAATGTATCTTGCCCTAGCTCGATTGTTAGGTTTAGGTGGCGGTGTGAGATCTTTTTGGTGACCCGGGAATTTTGATGTGAAATTTTTAATTTGCGGGATTAACTATGCCCCGGATCTGGTGGGTGTTTCCAAATATACCTCCGAACTTGCTGCTTGGTTGGCTCTGGAAGGGAATGTAGTCAGGGTGGTCACAGCACCGCCCTATTACCCTGCCTGGAAAAAAAAATTGATTGGAGATGGGTATTTCTATCGACATGAAAAGTGCGATGGAGTGGATGTTTGTCGTTGTCCGATTTATGTACCGAGGGTTCCGACTGGTGCCAAACGTTTGGTTCACTTGCTAAGTTTTTCGCTTACCAGTCTGCCGGTTATGCTTTGGTATTCCCTATTCTATCGGCCGGATATTGTGATCGCTATTTCTCCAGCGCTTTTTAGCGCGCCTGGTGCGCGATTGGCTGCCTATGTGGCGGGGGCTAAAAGCTGGCTCCATATACAGGATTTTGAGATTGACGCTGCCTTTGAGCTTGGTGTTCTCAAGGGTGGATTTTTGCGTAGGCTTGCGTTGCGTTGCGAACGACTGCTGCTACGATCCTTTCATAGAGTTTCGTCGATCTCACCCCAGATGGTTCGTCTGCTGAGTGACAAAGGTTGTGCGGCAGAACGAACGTATGAGCTTCGGAACTGGGTAGACCTCGAACTCATCTATCCGTTTGAAGGCGATAATGACTATCGGAATGACTTTAAATTCGATCCCTCCGATGTCGTTGTACTTTACTCTGGCAATATTGCGGGCAAACAAGGTTTGGAAATTCTGGCAGTTGTGGCGAAGAGGCTGGCTACCCGGTCGGATATCAAATTTCTGATAGCTGGAGATGGGCCGGACAAGGCTGCCCTTGTTGACGCTTTTGGCGGTCTCTCCAATGCCTTTTTTCTGCCGCTACAGCCTTTGGAGAGGCTTAACATGTTGTTGAACGCCGCTGACATCCATGTCCTCCCACAACGCGCAGGGGCTGCCGATTTGGTCCTGCCATCGAAGCTGACGGGTATGATGGCTTCGGGTCGCCCTGTAATTGCTACCACGGACGCAGACACTGGGATTGGCATGGAACTGAAAGGATGCGGTCTTACCGTGCCGCCGGGTGATATTGAAGCGCTTGTTCAAGCCATTCTAGAGCTTTCAAGGGTTCCTGAACGAAGGCGTATCTTGGGGGCGGCTGGCCGGAATCATGCCAAGGAGACGTTTGGAAGGGATGTGGTGTTGAAGAATTTTCTGCTGTGTTGCCGGGATTTAGTCGGAGTAGATATTCAATAGGTGGCAACATGATTATTCTAAGGTCGAGATAAATTCAATTCTAACCAATTGTGTTAAACAGAAACGGGCAGCAACCCCGTTTGGTGTTGGCGAAAACAGCGCTACCCAGACAATCAATTTGCGAATTTAGTTTGATGGTCAACCTCACGATCAGGCCTCTCGTAGGCGGGCCTTCAAATTGACGGGCTTTGTTCCTCAATCAAACGATGAACACGGTAGGAAATGCTGCCGGGTAGCAATGAATGGCGGGGCGAAGGCGACTGTTGTGCGACTATCTTCACGCTGTTTGTCCATTAATCGTATCTGCGCAAAGCGCATACTAATTTGTTCATGTTTGTGGCACGCTAAGCCATACCTTTTAGGTGGTGGCATTTTGGCGCTGGTGTAAGACTACTCCCTGTATCTAGAAGACGTTTTGACTTACCTTTGCTTTACTGCAGAACGTCACCGCAATTCGAAAAGGGAGTATCTAGACTGCGGGTGCATATGCCAAGGGATTGGGGTGGCGAGGGTGAAGCAGGAATTAGGCGATGACGAATTGTCGAGTCAGGGCAAAATCGTTGATATTGATAAATCTGCGTCAGGAAATGGTGGGCGTGAAAAGGGAAATAATCAAAAATTTGATAGACGAGCAGTAGGCGCTCACCAGATTCGCCAGCCATCAATAAAGATGGTTGGTGACATTGTTGCTTTTGCCGATTTTCTTATCATTTTGCTCATGTCAGTCGTCGCGAAGTTTGCCTATGTGGATAGTATTCTTCTGAGCCAACAAAATATTGAGATTTACGTGGGTGCCGGGCTGGTCGGCAGCGTTGTCTTTCTCATTCATTCTCGGTGGCGGAACTCTTATTCATTTTCTACCCTTAGTGAGTTCGGTGGCCAGATGCGGCGCATAGCTGCTGCCCTTGGAGTTACGGCATTTGTCCTTTTGGGCATTGCATACTTGGTTAAGGCGTCCGCTGATTATTCCCGTGGCTGGATGACCGTATGGTTTGTATTGAATTTCTTGATGCTCTCTTTAGAGAAATTTATTGTCTCGCGTATCTTACATCGATGGATTTCATTTGGCGTTTTTGCGCGCAGAATTGTCGTCTATGGCAGTGGCGATATCGCAAAGAAAATCGTTGAACATCTTGGTCAAAATTTCCTCCGTACACGTGTCTGTGGAGTATTTGATGACCTTGTTGAATCTGCTACGCCTAAGGTAATATTGGCTGGCGGTTTACCTGAATTACTTAGGTTTGGTCAGACTGAACAGGTTGATGAAGTGTTGATCGCTTTGCCGCTGTCTGAAGAGCGACGCATTGTTCGTCTCGTCTCTGAACTTTCTATCTTGCCGGTCGATATTCGACTTTGCCCCGATATGGCAGCTTTTGCGCTTCGACCTACGGGTATCGTATATCATGGTAATATAGCGGTGCTTGAGCTAGAGCAGCGGCCGCTTGACGGTTGGGGGCCCGTTTTCAAGGCGATAGAAGATCGAGCTATTGGAGGCATAATGTTTCTAGCCGCGCTTCCGGTTTTTTTTTTAGTGGCCGCGGCTATCAAATTGGATTCGTCTGGACCAGTTTTCTTTCGCCAAAGGCGACATGGGTTCAATCACAATATTTTCATGGTCTGGAAGTTTCGGACCATGACTGTTGCGGAAGATGGTGCCACAGTTGTTCAGGCACAACGGGACGACCAAAGGGTAACTCGCGTTGGGAAATGGTTACGTCGGGCAAGCCTTGATGAACTTCCTCAGCTTTTCAATGTGCTTGGTGGCGAAATGTCACTGGTTGGTCCGCGGCCACATGCGATCGCTCATAATGAACATTACTCGTTATTGCTTGGAACCTATGCTAGCCGTCACAAGGTAAGGCCTGGCATTACCGGTTGGGCTCAGGTCAATGGCTATCGGGGAGAGACGGACACACCTGAAAAAATGGCCAAACGTGTTGAGTGTGACCTTTACTATATTCGACACTGGTCTCTCTGGTTTGATATCAAAATTCTTCTGCTGACCCCCTTTAGTCTTTTCAGTAAAAACGCATTCTGAGCGGATCAAAAATTTGTTAGGGTCATCCATTTTGGTTTTTGGCCCTGAGAATTAATGCCAGACGTCTTTCGTTAACGATAAAGATAGGCCTCTTCTTTAGTATTCCGTCAACAGGAATAGCGGGCGCAAGAGATCATGCTGACGTTTGTGGACGGAGATCTTGTCAAGACAGAAGATAGCTGGAGGGGTGAGCCCTCTCAGGTCGACGCTGAGGGAATTCGTCATCCCGACCTACGGCGTCTCTTCTCTCTTTGGAATGAAAAGCGTGGGCTACGGCGCTTTCCCGGCCCAAGCGAAATAACACCTCGAGACATGCTCTATATGCTGGATCGGATCGCGTTGGTTGAGGTGCAGTGTGACCCGCTTCGGTTCTATTGGCGCGTGGTCGGCGGCTGGTGGCGGGACCATTTCGGCTTCGAGGGTACCGGCAAGTTTGTCGACGAATGGCCTTCGGAAACTCAACGCAATATGTTACTTGAAAGCTATGGCAACGTGGTGGCGACAGAAGCTCCGTGTCGTCATCTCCGCAATCAGTTTGTTGATGGTCAGACGTTGGTGTATGAAGCCATACTTCTGCCGCTCGGTAGCGATGATAAATTTTCAACGTTTCTTGTCGGCGTTAGCCCTTAGACGGACAGCTTCAGGTGGTTTTATTGCGCCTCGACGACAGCGCGCCCCACCGAATGATATGTGAATCCTTGGGCCGCAAGATCTGCGGGTACGTAGATGTTGCGCAGATCGATGATCAAGGGTGCTTTGAGAAAGCTCTTGATACGTTTAAAATCAAGCACCCTGAACTCATTCCATTCAGTTAGAACTAGAAGCGCATCGGCACCCGACATGACGCTATAGGCGTCGTTGACCCATTCGATGTCGGTTAGATATTTACGAGCTTCACCCATACCCTCAGGGTCATAGGCGCGGATTTTAGCACCCGCTTCCTGAAGAAGGGGAATGATATCGAGGCTGGGCGCATCGCGCATGTCGTCGGTGTTAGGCTTGAACGTCACGCCTAGCACACCAAGCGTCTTTCCTTTGAGATCATTTCCACAGGCGCCAATAATCTTCTGGGCCATACGGCGTTTGCGCTCATTGTTGGCTTCCATCACGGCCTCAACGATGAGCGTTGGTGCGCCCGCTTTGCGGGCGGTGCTCGTCAGCGCAAGCGTGTCCTTTGGAAAGCAGGAGCCACCGAAACCCGCACCTGCCTGCAAAAATTTAGGACCAATGCGGCTATCCATCCCAATACCGCGAGAGACGTCCTGAACGTCGGCGCCGACGCGTTCACAGATATCGGCAATTTCGTTAATGAAAGTGACCTTGGTGGCGAGAAAGGCGTTGGCCGCGTATTTCGTCAGCTCTGCTGTCGGGACGCTCGTATAGACCATCGGTGTTTCGTGCATGGTGAGTGGGCGGTAAAGCGTCTGCATAACGTCGCGCGGCCGATCTCCTTCAACACCGATGACCACGCGATCAGGATTCATGAAGTCGTCAATGGCCGAGCCTTCGCGCAGGAATTCCGGATTGGATGCGACGTCAAATTCCGCAGCGGGATTTTCGGCGCAGATAATGCGTTCAACTTCGGCCCCGGTGCCGACGGGAACCGTCGATTTATCGACGACGACGGTATAGCCCTTTAAGTGTTTGGCTAATTCCTTAGCAACGGCATAGACCGCTGAAAGGTCGGCGCTGCCATCGGTTTCTTTTGTGGGTGTGCCGACAGCGATGAAGACAGCCTCGCTGTCGGGGATGGCGTCGGCGTAAGAGGTTGTGAAGCTTAGGCGTTGGGCGCGGACATTGTGCTTGACCATGTCTTCAAGGCCTGGCTCAAAGATCGGGATTTCGCCGTTGCGCAGCCGTTCGACCTTGGTGGCATCATTGTCTACGCAAATGACTTCGTGGCCGAGGTCCGCAAAGCACGTCCCCGTGACGAGCCCTACATAGCCTGTTCCGATCATCGCGATCCGCATCTGTGCCACTCCACTGGTTTGTCGGTTCTTTGGTGGGATAGCGGCTCGCTACGTTGAACGGACCCCATAAGCCTCCAGTCCTATCTCCTATATTATATAGCGGCCGTATGGGGAAGGCTTACTGAGCAAATTAGGACGACAGCCTCCCGTTCTTCGTAGCGCTTTGGCCGCCCGATAGAGGCTGGATTTCAGGGCAGCCGAGCGTATTCCTACCGTTTCAAATTCCATATTTGGAGGCGACCCAGCATACCGGTTAACGGTTGAGAATTTCGTCCAGCGCGGGGCGGAACTTCGGGCCGATGTCTGGGCGGTCCAGGGCATAGGCGACGTTGGCCGCTAGGTAGCCGATCTTGTCGCCGCAATCGTAAGTTTTGCCGTCAAAGCGATAGGCGAAGAAATCCTGATCACGAAGCAATTCGATCATGCTGTCGGTTAGCTGGATTTCGCCGCCTGCACCGGGCTTTTGGTCCGCGAGCTTGGCGAAGATTTCCGGCTGTAAAATGTAACGACCGGAAATGATGAGGTTTGAAGGCGCATCTTCGATCTTGGGCTTTTCGACCATGGTCGTGATGGCGTGGGTTCGTTCATCGAAGGTTTTTCCGAGAGCAATAACGCCATAGCGGTTGACGTGTTCGTGGGGGACTTCCTCGACTGCAACCACGTTGCCGCCATGTCGGTTATAGGTGTCGATCATTTGCGCAAGGCAGCCAGGTTGGCCGTGGATGAGCATATCTGGAAGGGCCAGCGCGAAAGGCTCGTTGCCAATGATTTCGCGCGCGCACCAGACAGCGTGACCAAGGCCGAGCGGTTCTTGCTGGCGCACGAAACTGGCGGCACCAAAGTAGGGGCGCGTCGTTTTTAAGATTTCAATTTCGGCTGTCTTGCCGCGCGCCTTCAAGGTGGCCTCAAGCTCAAACGCCATATCGAAATGATCTTCGATGGTGCTTTTGCCTCGGCCCGTCACAAACGTGAAATGCTCGATACCAGCCTCAATGGCTTCCTCCACCGCATATTGAATAACGGGCTTGTCCACGACGGTCAGCATTTCCTTGGGGATGACCTTGGTGGCCGGCAGAAAGCGCGTGCCAAGCCCGGCAACAGGGAAAACCACTTTGCGGACAGGCCTATGGGCGGTTTGCGTCATGTTCATCCTCTGGGGTCGGGCGCGAGCTAGCACTGCCCGATGGTGTTGTTAAGCATAGTGGGCAGAAAATCGATAAGTTGTGTGGCACAAATCGCGGGCATTCCGCAAGAAATACAATGTATTGTCTTCAAAATGGGGCCGCATTAGAAAACACCAGTGTTTTTGTTCACTGTGCGACCTGTTAAAATGGCGATGTGCAGAGGTGGTCGGCCTGTCGGTGCGGCATATCTGATACTTGTGGCGGGCCTAAAGCGAAACAGCCGCCGATTTGGTTTGATATTGAGTATGTCCGCCTGTGAGGCTTGAAGGGGTCTTTGTTTTGAGCATTTTTCCAGTGATCCTGTCAGGTGGCGTTGGCTCACGTTTGTGGCCAACCTCGCGTGCGCTTTATCCCAAACAGCTTCTGTCTTTGGTGTCTGAGCAGACCATGCTTCAGGAAACAGCAAAGCGGGTCAGCGATCCTGATCTTTTTGCCTCCCCCATCATTGTCTCGAACGATGAGCATCGCTTCATCATTGCACAACAAATGCGTGAGGCTGGCTTTGCACCGCTTGCCCATTTGCTGGAACCGATGGGGCGTAATACGGCACCCGCCGCTGCCGCTGCCGCTGCCTTCGTGCAAAACTATGACCCCGAAGGCGTTATTCTTATTCTGCCTGCCGATCATCATATTCGTGACGTGCCTGCCTTTCATGCAGCGGTCGCGCAGGGTGCGCAGCTTGCGCGCGAGGGCAAGCTCGTCACCTTCGGTATTGTGCCTTCTGCGCCCGAAACTGGGTACGGCTATATCAAACGCGGCACCCCGCTCGGTGAGGGGGCCTATAAGGTCGAGCGGTTTGTTGAAAAGCCGAATGCTGATACGGCCAAGGCCTATTTGTTGGAGGGAGGCTATGATTGGAATGCGGGTATTTTCATGTTCCGCGCTGATGTCATCCTCAATGAAATGCGGGCTTTTTGCCCTGAGATTGCAGCGCGCGCAGATGAAGCGGTTCTGAAGGGAACACGCGATCTTGATTTTCTCCGTCTACAGCCGGATGCCTTCAAGGCTTGCCCGTCCAACTCGATTGACTATGCGGTGATGGAACATACAACTCTGGCCGTCGTTGTGCCGGTTGAAATGGGGTGGAGTGATATTGGGAGCTGGTCAGCCCTTTGGGAGACCGGTAAACGGGATGGGTCGGGCAATGTGTCTTCCGGCGATGTCATGTCGGTGGATACTGTGAACTGCTATATCCGGGCGGAGACGGGATTGGTGGCGACGCTGGGTATTGAGGATTTAATCATTGTTGAGACGGGTGATGTCTTGCTGGTGGCTAATCGCAATCGCGTGCAGGACGTCAAGCAGATCGTCGAGCGTATTGCGGCTGAGGGGCGCAGCGAACATAAAGTGCATAACCGGGTGCATCGACCTTGGGGCTTTTATGAAACTCTCGATGTAGGCGCGCGTCACCAAGTCAAGCATCTGATGGTGCATCCTGGTGCATCCCTATCATTGCAGATGCACCATCATCGGGCCGAGCATTGGGTCGTCGTTAAGGGTGTTGCGCAGGTAACCGTCGGCGACGAGGTCAAGATTTTAAACGAGAACCAATCAACCTATATTCCGGTCGAGACGAAGCATCGATTGGAAAACCCCGGTACCGAGCCGTTGAGCATCATTGAGGTGCAGTCAGGTGGATATCTTGGCGAGGATGACATTGTGCGATTTGATGATGTTTATGGGCGGACATCTGATGCGTCGGCAGCCGAGTAATGGAAGTTTGTCATGAGTTACAAGCAACGACTAGCGGACGAAGTTGAGGCCCTTCGCAATGCGCGCGTTTTGTGTCTGGGCGATGTCATGCTTGATCGCTATGTCTATGGCGATGTCGTGCGTGTTTCACCTGAGGCGCCAATACCGGTGCTCAAGGTGCGCGATGAACGCGCTATGCTGGGCGGCGCAGGTAATGTTGTGCGCAACCTGTCAGCAATTGGCGCACAAGTGTCATTCGTCAGCGTAGTCGGATCGGACCCTGCGGGTGACGAGATCGCGGCATTGCTTGAGGCGTTGGGTGATACCGAGGTACGGCTGGTTTGCGACAAGGACCGCCGCTCGACGGTCAAGACGCGTTATGTCGGCATGAACCAGCAGATGCTTCGAGCCGATCAAGAGACCGAGGCACCTTTGATGTTGGCGCAGCAAGAAGAGGTTTTGCGACATATTCGTTCTTTGCTGCCAAGCGTGCGAGCGCTGATTTTATCGGACTATGGCAAGGGTGTCCTGACACCTGAGATTTGCCGTGTCGCGATTGAAGAAGCGCGGGATCTGGATATTCCGGTGATTGTTGACCCCAAAGGCCGTAACTATTTCCAATATGGCGGCGCGAGCGTGATTACGCCCAACAAGCGTGAACTGGCTGAAGCAACGGGGCAGGCCCTTGATGACGATGCAGCGATTGTTGATGGCGCACGTAGCCTTATTGAACAATTCAACATCGCATCGGTTCTGGTGACGCGCAGTCAGGACGGCATGAGCGTCGTCTCGGATGATGGTACCGTCACGCATCTCTCCGCCGAGACGCGGGAGGTGTTTGATGTGTCGGGTGCGGGGGACACTGTGGTTTCTGTTCTTGCTGCCGCAATTGCCGTTGGCTTGCCATTGATTGACGCTGCCGGACTAGCCAATGTTGCGGCGGGCCTAGTGGTCAGCAAGGTTGGAACGGCGGTCGTCTATCGTGATGAACTAAGCGCCAAGTTGCGCGATCGAAAACTTACGTCGCTCGACAGCAAGATCGCCATTCAGCATGCGGCGCAAGACATCGTTGAAGGTTGGCGACGGAAGGGGCTGCAGGTCGGTTTTACCAACGGATGTTTTGACCTTCTGCATCCCGGCCATGTCGCACTTCTGGCGCAGGCACGTGAGCGCTGTGATCGGCTGGTCGTGGGGCTTAACAGTGATGCCTCGGTGGCGCGCCTCAAGGGGCCGACGCGCCCCATTCAACCCGATGTTGCGCGCGCCACGGTTTTGGCCTCGCTGTCCAATGTCGATCTTGTGGTGTTGTTTGAGGATGATACGCCACTTGAATTGATCGAGATGCTGCGTCCAGGTGTACTCATCAAGGGTGGGGACTATACGGTTGAGACAATTGTCGGTGCGGATTTCGTGCAATCCTATGGCGGTCGTGTGGACATCATTGAACTCGTACCGGGGTTTAGCACAACAAAAACCGTCGAAAAATTGAATAGCTGAAAATTAATGACCCTCCATGTTTATCGCCATATGAAAGCTGATGGGCGTGAACTGCTGCTTTACGGGCATGCCCCTATTGATGGTGAGGCAGGCGGTGAGCACGTTGACGCTACCGGTGCATCGTCGCATATGCGGTGGCATCCGCTGCGCCAGGAATGGGTGGTCTATGCGGCGGCGCGGCAGTCTCGTACATTCTTGCCCAAGGCGCAGGATTGTCCGCTCTGTCCGATGCGTGACGAAGCGAGCGGTGAAGTGCCGTTTACCGCCTTTGAGATAGCCGTCTTTGAAAACAAGTTCCCGGCGCTCGCAGAGACGGTAGTTGATCTTCCCCAAAGCCCTGGATTTGAAGCGACGACGGCTCAAGGGCGTTGCGAGGTGATTGTTTATTCTGCAGATCATCATGCAAGCCTTGCCACGCTGCCTGTCGAGCGATTGGCGCTTCTCATCGAGGTATGGGGCGCGCGTGTCAGAGCGATGCGGGAGAGGGGCTACCTTTGCATTTTGCCGTTTGAGAATCGCGGCGAAGAAATCGGCGTCACGTTGCACCATCCCCATGGTCAGCTCTATGCGTTCCCGTTTGTGCCTGCTCAGCTACTGCGTACGGCCGAGGCGCAAGCAAATGGCCCAGTGATGGTAAGCCTGATTGAAGCTATGGACCCCGCGTTGATTTTGTATGATGAATCCGAGGCTATTTCTTTCGTTCCGCCCTTTGCCATGTTTCCTTATGAAATTTGGTTGACACCCCGACGCCGCGTTCCCTCGCCTGAATTTCTCAGTGACGAGGAATGCAACGCGATGGCGCGAGGATTGAGCGACGCAATGAGTAGGCTTGACGGGCTTTTTTCAAAACCAATCCCTTACATTTTGACCGTTCAGACAGCGCCGAGCGGATTTGAAGAGACGTTTCATATGGCCATCGAGATACGTCCGTTTCGGCGTGACGAGGGTAAGCTTAAATATCTTGCGGGCGTGGAGCAGGGGGCGGGCGTCTTCCTTGTTGATGTTCTGCCTGAGGAGGCGGCGGAGAGGCTCCGCTCAGTTTCTATATGAATGACGCCTTTCAACGCATCTTCGCACGCCCTGTTGAAGCCGTTGGGCAGGCTCCTGGACGGGTCAATTTGATTGGCGATCATACGGATTATGCTGAAGGTTTCTGCCTGCCGATACCTCTGACGCTCAAAACAGATGTGGCGTTGGCGCGAGCGGAGCGCTTCGGTGTCTTCAGTCTCGCCAATGACGAGATGTGTGTGTTCGACCCTTTGGGTGCTGCACGCGGAGACTGGACGGACTATGTTGCGGGCCCTATCCGACAATTAATTGACCGATCGATTGATATTCCACCGGTTGACATACTTATACGGTCTTCCATTCCACAAGGCGCGGGTGTTTCCTCTTCGGCCGCGCTTGAAGTTGCTGTGATCCGGGCTTGTCTTTCGCTGGTTGGCGCTGACATGACTGACGGCGATATTGCGCGTGCCGCGCAGATGGCCGAGAACAATTACTGCGGCGTTCAATGCGGCATCCTTGATCAGATGGCATGTGCTGTTGGGCGTCCCGGTGAGGCATTGCTCCTTGATTGTCGGACCAATGAAGGGCGCTCTGTTGCTGTGCCGTCGCATTTCCACTTCATGGTTGTTCACTGCGGTCAGGACCGTAAGCTGGCCGATGGGGCGTATAATGCACGTCGCCGCGCGGTTGAACATGCGGCCAGGCAGTTGGGCGTGCTCACATTGCGTGATGCGTCTATTGAAATGGTTGATCAACTAAATGACTCCGAGCAGCGTCAGCGCGCACGCCATGTGGTGAGTGAGAATGCGCGCGTGCTGAAGGCCATCGATGCATTGGAGCGGGGTGACGCTGATGGTTTTGGGCACTTGATGTATGACAGCCACCGTTCTTTGGTGGATGATTTTGAAGTCTCGGTGGCCGCGCTTGACAGGCTAATGGAGAGCAGTATGGCCGCTGGGGCCTATGGAGCGAGGTTGACGGGTGCGGGCTTTGGTGGCTGCATCGTGGCCCTCGTCGCGCCGGATCGTGCGGCGGCTTGGTGGGCAAAAGTGCTAGCAGAAAATCCTAAAAGCTGGATTGTGCAAGGCTAGGCATTAAGCGGTTGCTCTTGCCAGTACTGTACGGTTTGCGGGGAAAGCCATTACGACGGTGGTGCCGACACCGAGTTCGCTTTCGACAGATAAGGTGCCGCCATATAGTTCGATCAGACGCTTCGATAGTGGCAATCCAAGACCGGTGCCTTCATAAGACCTGTTTAGCGTGCTTTCAACTTGGGTGAAGCGTTCCAATGCCTTTGGGATATCGTCAGGCGCGATCCCGATGCTGGTATCTGCAACGCTTAATAAAATTCTTTCGTCGTCGTAGCGAGCAACAGCACCCACGCTGCCGCCCGAGTGCGTGAATTTTATGGTATTTGACAACAAATTCAAAAGGACTTGGCGAATACGTCTGTGATCGCCGTAAAGCATGGGCAGATTGCCTTCGATATCACCACGTAGCCTCACACCCTCGTGTGAGGCTCTCTCGCGCAGCATGCGAATTGACTCGTTGATGATTTGATCTAGAGCAATATCTTCGCTCTCAATCAAGCTGAAGGTGCCCTGCGTCAATTTTAGAAAAATCAAGGACGTCATTGATGAGAGCCAAGAGATGTGCCCCGCTGTCCTTGATATCATGTGCATATTCACGGTAGCGGTCGTTGCCGAGCGACCCGAATAATTCGGTTGTAAGAATTTCCGAAAATCCAATGATGGCATTGAGCGGTGTGTACAATTCATGGCTCATGGTCGCCAGAAATTATAATTTTGATCGATTACTGGCGGCAGCGGCTTCGAGTGCTCTGACCAGATCGTGCGTTATCGTTTCGAGAGCTGATTTGGTTATTTCCAATTCTGCGACATGTGTGCGAAGGCGCGCTGCCTCCAGAACGGAGAGACGCTCAAGATGCTGGTCAATCAGGACCCCCAGAAGCGCCAATGCCATCACGATTGTCGTCGTTGCAAAAATTCCGGCGCCGAGCCACAACGAGGTAAACCCGATTGGCGACACATTGAGCGTTGGATCGTATGACAGCTGAATGCCGGCCATCGAAATAAAATGTGTGCCGCAGATTGCCGCTACGAGGCACAATCCGCTCGCTATTTGTGAGCGACGTTTCGCACTTTCTTTCAGGAGCGCCGAGAAGAGTGTGCCAAATATAAAACCAACAAAAATGGACGCGGCGACATAGCTCACGTCCCATTGCAATGCGCCCGACAAAGTGAATGCAGCCATTCCAGCATAGTGCATCAGAACAATGGCGATACCGATAACGGCCCCTCTGTCAAGGGGCGGTTGAATTGCAGATTGAGCGCGGTGCCAACCCAGGAACATGAAATGGAAATCAGGATCGAAGCGATGGTCAATGGCGCATCATAACTGAACAGGATTTCAGGTCGAAATCCAAGCATCGCGACAAAATGGGTGGACCAGATAGCTCCACCGATCACAACGCCTGTGGCTGCAATCTAAATTTGGTGCCAGCGACCGGTTGAGGCTTGCGCGCGTGCGACCAGCTTGACTGCTGTAAAACAGGCGGCAAGGCACAGGATTGCCACCAGCGCGACGAGGCGCTGGTCGTGGTCTTGGGTGATGCAACCGACGAGTCGTAACATTGCCGAAGAATAGGCTGAAGACCTTTAAACGAGCGTAAGGCTGTTCGTCGGGTTCGTTAATTCAGTGGTAGTGAATTTGTCAAAATTGAGAATATACATCAATGGAACTTCGGTAGCCATTCTCCATGCGCGTCGATGAGGGCGTCCACCATTTTCCAAATTTGGTCCAAAGACAGTTCAGCTGCGACATGCGGATCGAGCATAGCGGCGTGATAGATGTGTTCACGCTTGCCGGTGACGAGGGCTTCGACCGTTAGTGCTTGCACGTTGATATTTGTTTGCATCATGGCAGCAAGGTGGGGTGGTAACGAGCCAACTCTGGTCGGCGTGACGCCATTGCTGTCGATGAGGCAAGGCACCTCCACGCATGCCCCGTCGGGGAGGCTATCGATCAATCCATGGTTGGCGACATTGCCGTTGATTGTGGTGGCGCGCCCGGTCACGATTGCGCGCAGAATGCGAGCGCCGTATTCGCCTGAGAAATTGACGTCGATCTGGTTGGCGCTTGTTAGGTCGCGTTCTTGCGCATCCCAAGCGGCAATCTGGTCTTCGCAGCGACGGATATATTCATCGAGGGGTATATTGAAGGCCTCGATAAGATCAGGCCGGTCGCGTTTGATGAACCATGGCACATATTCGGCGAAGTGCTCGCTCGATTCCGTCACGAAATAGCCGGTGCGTCGAAGGATTTCATAGCGGACCTTGTTGGCCTGCGGTTCGTGGCCTTCAGTAGCTATTTGTTTTAGGCGTGGGTAAAGGTCTTCGCGTGTGCCGTCGACGTGCAGCTTTTCGAGGCGCGTATAAAACGACATGTGATTGATGCCCGCGCATTGATAGCGAATGACCTTGTGGCTTTCGCCAAGGTCTTGCGCCAGCTCAAATGCAGTACCCTGAACAGAATGGCAAAGCCCGACATGAGCTATGTCCGGTGCGAGTCTGTTCAATGCCCAACAATTGATGGCCATCGGATTTACATATTGTAGCATTAGCGCCTTGGGGCATAGCTCGCGCATATCATTGGCGATGTCGAGAAGCACGGGTACTGTGCGCAGGCCGCGCATGATGCCGCCGATGCCGAGTGTGTCGGCAATGGTCTGGCGCAGGCCGAATTTTTTTGGAATTTCAAAGTCGATGACAGTGCCTGGTTTGTAGCCTGCGACCTGAATTATGACGATTACGAAGTCGGCGCTGCGGAGGGCGGATCGCCGGTCTGTCGTGGCGGTAATAGTCGGTGTGACGTTGAGGGACGACGCAATTTTGTCGGCGACGATGTGGGAGGTCCTGAGGCGGTCTTCGTCAATATCGTGCAGTGCAATGTGGCAATCGACGAAAATATCATTCAACAAGATGTCGCCGACGAGGTTCTTCATGAACACTGTGCTGCCAGCACCGATCAGGCAAATTTTTGTCAACTGAACCCTCCGCGAATTTCTCTTTCACCAAGCATTGACTACCTTGCGTGATGGGTCAAATCCGGTCAACGTCGGTGGCAAATTGGCGGAGAGAACGAGATGAGCGACGTCACACTCGGGGTTTGCTACTACCCAGAACATTGGCCTGAGGAGATGTGGGTAGACGATGCGCGGCGGATGCGGAGTGTTGGCATTCGGCGCGTTCGCATTGGTGAATTTGCATGGTCTCGGCTGGAGCCTGAACCTGGCCAATATGATTTTGATTGGTTGGCACGGGTGATCGATACACTCCATGCTGAAGGAATCGAGGTCATTCTGGGGACGCCGACAGCGACGCCACCCAAGTGGTTGGTTGATGCCATGCCGGACATGTTGGCGGTCGATCATCTTGGGCGTGTGCGCGGGTTTGGCTCGCGGCGTCATTATTGTTTTTCGCATATTGGATATCGACGCGAATGCGCGCGGATTATCAGTGCATTGGCGACGCGGTTTGGCCAGCATCCGGCGGTTGTTGCATGGCAAACGGACAATGAATATGGCTGCCACAATACGGTGCGCTCTTATTCGCAGAGCGCCACATTGGGCTTTCGCCATTGGTTGGAGGAGAGATACGGGACGATTGCGGCGCTTAATGAGGCTTGGGGGAATGTGTTCTGGAGCATGGAATATCGGCGCTTTGGCGAGGTTGACCTGCCAAGCGGTGCGGTGACGGAAACCAATCCGTCGCATCGGGTGGACTTTGATCGCTATTCATCTGACCAGGTGCGCGCCTTCAATCAGGTGCAGACAGAGGTCATTCGAGCTCTCTCGCCAGGGCGTGATATCTTGCACAATTTCATGACTTTTCATGTCGATTTTGAGCACTTCCATGTCATGCAGGACATGGATGTCGCGACATGGGATTCTTATCCTCTGGGGAGCATAGATGTGTTCCCTAGTGAGCCCGTGCATAAGGCAACTTATGCCCGAACGGGGGATCCTGACATGCAAGCCTTTCACCATGATCTTTACCGTGCGGCCGGGCGAGGTCGTTTCGGCATCATGGAGCAGCAACCCGGCCCGGTGAACTGGGCGGCTTATAATACCGATGCGCTTCCCGGCTTCGTTCGGCTGTGGGGCATGGAGGGGTTCGCGCATGGCGCCGAGATGGTCGCCTATTTCCGTTGGCGGCAAGCGCCCTTTGCACAAGAGCAGTTTCATGCCGGTTTGAATTTGCCGGACAATCAACCTGACCGTGCCTATTTTGAAGTCGAAGAATTGGCGCGCGACCTTGAGGCTCTGGGATCGCTTGGAAAAACGTCACCGGCTCGCGTTGCCATCGTTTATTCCTATGAGGCGCAATGGTTGTTGATGGCACAACCGCAGGGACAGAATTTTTCATATATCGAGCAGGTGTTTGATCTTTATCGCACGTTGCGTCAGTTGGGTCTCGATATTGATATTGTTGGGCCGGACGCCGATCTTGAATCCTATGCGTTTGTGGCTGTGCCTTCGATGCCCTATGTGCCGGATGCTTTGGCGGCGCGGTTGGAGCGCTTTGATGGCGTGCTGCTCGTCATGCCACGCACGGGAAGTCGCACGCGGTCGCATCATATTCCGAGCAATCTTGCGCCGGGCACATTAGCGACGACGTTGGGGGTGTGCGTGACGCGGGTCGAAAGTTTCCGCAAAGGGGCAGCGGTGCCTGTGACTTTTGAGAATGACACATTCAAGTTTGATCGGTGGCGTGAATTTCTGACGGTTGGTGAAGCAGACGTGATGGCGTGGACGGATGATGGCCATGCGGCACTGACGCGAAAGGGACGGGCGTATTATCTGGCTGGCGCGCCAGATGCCTCCTTTCTCAAACGACTGGTTCAGCGGCTGGTGCAAGAGGCGGGCGTCGGGGTTATGGAGCTTCCGATGGGCTTGCGCGCACGGCGGCGCGGCGGCTATCGCTTTGTCTTTAACTATGGGCCGGAGCCCGTCGATGCGTCGGCTTTGCTCGAGGGTGAACTGGTATTGGGTGAGGCGATGCTCGCGGTGGGTGGCATTGCCGTGGCACGGGAAGCACGTTGAAGGCAAATGGGTGTGACGTGGTCGCGGCGGCGCTGTGAATTCCCGCCGGGCGTGTTAGCTTGAGGTTCTGTTCGCCTTGGAGTTTTGCGCATTATGACGACCCTATCTGCCTGCCGCCCCGTCTATCAGCTTGCCTTTGGGGCCAGCGTCTTCGCCCTTGGCCTGTTGGTCTCAGGCTGCGCTGATGCGCGTATCAACGAGACGCGCACGCCCATGGCACCGCCTGTTGGTGTGCATGACCGGAACAATGAATTTGCCGATTGGCTGACGGCGTTTCGTGTTGATGCGCTGAAGGCTGGGATCACAGGGCGGACCTTTGATCGTGCGATGGCAGGCGTGACACCGGACCCCGACATCATTGCGTCCGATCAGAACCAGCCGGAATTTGTGAAGCCGGTTTGGGAATATCTCAGGGGCGCGCTGTCGGACAAGCGGGTGGCGCGTGGCAAAGTCCTTCTGATCGAACAGAAGCCTTTGCTTAACCGCCTTGAGAAAGCTTACGGCGTGGACCGCAATGTGATCGTGGCGATCTGGGGGCTGGAGTCGAATTACGGCGACTTCATGGGCACGCAAAAGGTTGTGCGCTCGCTCGCTACGCTGGCCTTTGAAGGCCGTCGCCCGAGCTTTGGACGCACCCAGCTGATTGCGGCCCTAAAGATCATTCAAGCCGGCGATGTCGGGCCGGACGGGTTGCTTGGCTCATGGGCCGGTGCGATGGGGCAAACCCAGTTTATTCCGACGACCTATCTCGTCCATGCCGTGGATTTTGATGGCGACGGGCGGCGTGACATCTGGACATCGATCCCCGATACGTTGGCATCGACCGCCCATTATCTTGAGGTTTCAGGCTGGGAGCCCGGCGCGACATGGGGCTATGAAGTAACAATGCCGGTCGGCTTTGACTATCGCCATGCCGATATGTCGGTCAAAAGATCGGTGAACGAGTGGCGCAAGATCGGCTTAAGGCGTGCGGATGGAGGTGCCTTTGCCGCGCGTGATGCGGAGGGTGCGGCGTCGCTCTTTTTGCCTGCGGGTCATAAAGGGCCAGCCTTCCTTGTACTCAACAATTTCAAGTCCATTTTGGCCTATAACGCCTCAACGTCCTATGCTCTGGCCGTGAGCCTGCTGGCGGATCGTTTTCGTGGGGCGGGTGACATCAAAGGGGCGTGGCCGTTGGACGAGCGTCCGCTCAACCGGGCAGAACGCGAGGAGTTGCAGACCTTGCTGAACCACAAAGGCTTTGAGCTGGGAGAACCTGACGGCATTATCGGTTTCAATTCCCGTAAGGCGATCCGTGCCTATCAGATCTCGGCCCGATTGCCCGCCGACGGCTATGCCACGTCATCTCTGCTTGAGCGGTTGCGGCGAAGATGAAATCCGAAAATGTTGAAAGTCTGGGAAATGCAGAAAGGCGCGGATGTTCTCCGCGCCTTTTTCGTATTTCAGATGGGTCGTTTGGTCTAACCGGTCAGCGCCAGTGACCCAGCCAGCCAAAGAAATTACCAACCGGTGAGCCTTCGCTGGAGCAGGCATAGGCGGGTGTTGTCGGAATGAAATAAGCGCCAGTGCCAATCGTCAGAAAGAGCGCGATGGCGACAATGGAGATGTATCGGCGGTTAAGCAGTCGGCAGATCATGTGTCCCTCCTCGAAACGGTTGCGTTCCCGTTTGGCACATTGGGCTGCTGCCGCAGGCCGGACGGGGTATGAAACTTAGTTTTTGCAAATGTTATGCCGGGAAAATGGCAAGACTGGATCGGGTGATGGCTTTAATTGCGTTGTCCGCGATAGAGCGCCGACCGTAATCTGGGACAAACCCGATAATTCATTGCCGATGGTCAAATAGGGCAGGTCGAGATTTCCCCAGTTCTTTTTCAGCGCATCACTCCCATTTTCTTTAGAGAGAAGATTTGCAAGGGAGATGGCCATGAACGGCGTGTCAAAATATTCGGGTTTCACGCCAGCGGGCTCATCGAGTTGGGCCGCAGGGCAAGTGCCAAACTGGAAGGGCGGGGCCTTTGATGGGTGGCGCCATGCCAAATCCGTCTATGCGGTTGATTTCATGAATGGGCGGGCGATGAGTGGCGCGAGTGAGGCGCTGGTTGACACTTGCGTAACGATCACGCGCGCGTCGCCACACTATCTGGAGGGTGATGACGGCGCGTACCAAAAATTTGATGCGGATAGGCTTGCCCTTATGGCGGGAGATGGGGCTTTCATCGGCGGTCCGTTCACTAACCAAATCCGTAATCCGCGTGGGGAGCGCGGGGTCGTCGGCACGGTCGGTGTGACGAATAAATGCACGGGTTATAATGCGGCCCCGCCTGCGCTTATCGCGATGGGAACTGCAGTGGCGTTCAACGCGGCTGTCGTAGGTATGGTCGCGGGTGGTGGTGATACCAGCACGTTATTCGGTGTGGTTGATGATACAACGGCGCTTGAGGCCTTGGCTGTAAGCGATCCGTTCATTCAGGCGGGTCTCGACAAGGGTTGGCTCAACGGTCGGGTGTTTAAGATCGACAATTCCGTGAGTGCCGTATCTGCCCTTGTCACAATTTCGGGTCAATCAGACAACACTAACGCTCATTCCTTTGCGGCATATTGCAGGGTCGACTCTGGCGTTATTCGATTGAAAACAAATTTCAACGAAGGCCTCAAGGTGTCTGTGGCATCATATTATAGTCGGTTGAAGTCTGAGAATGTTGCCATCACGCACACAAATACGAGCCTCCAAATTTCAGTTGATCCGGGTTCTGTTGCTTATTTCATCCTGTTTGACTTGATCCAAGCCGTTGCTTGCCCCCCCGTTCTAACCGTTATCGCGGGGGCGAGCGCGACGGGTGCAATGCCGACAAATTGGACTAGAGACACAGACCTTTCTGGCACTCGGTCTTTGTTTCTCGGGTGTGGCACGGAAGACGGCCTGGCCTATGGCGATATTCGACTTTTCGGAATTGAGAGCGGCGCTCAAGCCTTGCTCATGCGCTTCGACAGTCAGACATATACGGCTGCTTTAGCAGGTCAGGCTTGGGGCGCAGACTTCTATGTCAGATTGATTGCTGGCTCTCTTGCGGGAATTTCAGGCGTCAGGGCCGGTATATACGATCAATCGAATGCGCTGATCTCTTTATCTCCGTCAATCGCGCCGACGGGCACCCGGGCAAGGTGTGCGACCTCGGGTGTTGTTTCTGCCGCCGCGTCGACTTTTGTGTGTAGCCGCCTTGAAGTTGCGTCCCTGAACAATGGCGCAGCTGTTGACGCTACGCTTCGCATCTACGCACCGAAACTTGTTCAGCTTGTTGTTGTTGAGAGCGCGGAGAAGGTCGTCAATGGCGACTTTGATGACACGAGTGGTCTAATTGTTGGGGAAAATTGGTCGGCCGCAGCGGGTGTTGCAACACACACTCCCGGAAGCACAGCGTCTCTTGATTTTTCAGACGTTAATATAGCCGCTCATTCCGATGATCAGGGAGCTATCGCAAAATTCTCTTTGGTCGTATCAGGCTCATCGGCGGGCATTGTTCGGCCGCGTTGGACCTCTACGTCGTCAAGCGGAAATGGAGCTTTTACAAACTACGGGGTGTTTGGGGATACTGCTGCAAATTTTGGCGTTATACCGAGTGCAGATTTTGATGGGAGCATTGATAATGTTTCCATTAAATTACTCACAGCAGGCTACATGCCGACTTTCCCGATTCTGCCGCCGGTCGGCATACAAGAAAATAGTGTGCGGTATGCAGATGTTGTTGGTGCTGTTGCCAATGATACCCAGCCTTTTTCCGGTTGGAAGGCGGCGGGCCTTGATGAGGGGGTCAGCATTATCGTGGACTTGGACTTATCTCATGTCGGTGATGGCACGGTACGGCCCTTGTTTGAGATCAGTGACGGAAGCGCTGACAATTATATACGCGCTTTCATCGATGAGGATGACCGAGCAAGGTTTGAGATCATTGCTGGGAGTGTTCAGCAAGCCAGTGTCGCGTTGACCGCGCCCGTTGCCATTGGGAGGCTTTCCATTGTCTGCGGCTGGGCCGCTGATGGCGGCTATATTTGCGATGATGTGGGGCAGGTGGCGGGATTTTCGGTCGTGGCCTTGCCTGCGGGATTAACGCAGATACAGGTTAGCGGAAGTCTCGTACCCGCCTATCTCAACGATATGTTGCGCCAGTTGCAGGTATGCTCGCCATTGACACAATCTGAGGCAGCGTTCTGGGCCGAAGCGGTCTAGCCACACAAATTTTTTGAGCGATGTGGCTATGCGGCGAGTGGGTTGAGTTCGACATTTCCGATGCCATCGAAAAGATCGAAGCCTCGCTTTAGCCAATCGTTGAGCTTGTCGTCGGCGCTGAGCAAGGGGAGGGTGCAGATGGCGCCCGCCCAGAGGAAGCCGCCGAGCGCGATATAGTCAGCATAGTTTGGCGCTTCGCCACCGATGAAGGGGGAGCCACCAAGCGCCATGCGCAGGGGACGCAAAGCGTTGCTCAATTCTGGTAAGCGGGATTCGCGGGCCTCGACGAATTGCTCAAGCGTGCGTCCGCGCAACATTGCCTCACGGCTCTGTCGAAAATAGGGCTGATCTTCGGCGCGTGCGTGGTTGTAAATGTCGAGCGCGCAGATACTGAAAATGCGGTTCATCACTTCAAGGGTGAACCAGCTCTCGAAAAACTTGACCATGGCGCGTTCTTGCGACGAGGCAAAGAGGGCCGGTGCGTCGGGGTAGGTGGCGTCGAGATAATCGACGATTTTCCAGCTATCGCAGACCGTTGTGTCGCCATCTTCGATGATCGGAACGGTCTTGAACTGACCGTCGCAGAGCTTTGGGATGTCTGTGAACCCGACCGGTGCTGGTTCAAATGATAGATGCTTGTGCGCGAGCGCATATTTGATGCGCCAGACAAAGGGGCTGATGGGGCGACCATTGGCGCTGACGAGATCATAAAGGCGGATTGTCATTTGGGTTTCCACTCGAAGAATTCATCTTCCTTACCTTAGGTCAACCGGGTCTTCGCGCAAAACGAATTTACAAAAAAGGCGGGAGAAACCTCTCCCGCCTTTTTGTATTGGTCTCTATAGGGATTACATATCCTTGAAACCCTTGCCCTCAGCGACGAGTTTTTCGAGCAGGGCTGCGGGCTTGAATTCGTCGCCCATTTGCGCCTGAAATTCCTTCATCTTGGCGAGGACCTTGTCGAGACCGACTTGATCGCCATAGAACATCGGACCGCCACGATAAACCGGCCAACCGTAGCCGTTGATCCAGACGATGTCGATGTCAGAAGCGCGGATGGCTTTGCCTTCTTCGAGGATTTTCGCGCCTTCGTTGATCATCGGATAGATGCAGCGTTCTAGGATTTCCTGATCTGTGACCTGGCGGCGATTGATGCCTTTCTTGTCAGCAAACTCAAGGATGATGTCTTCCGTAATCTTTGACGGAATGGCCTTGCGGTTCTCGTCATAGTCGTAAAAACCCGCACTGGTCTTTTGGCCGCGACGGTCCATTTCGCAGAGACGGTCGCGGATGGTCGCGCCTTTGGAGTTTTCCTTGGACCAACCGATGTCCAGACCAGCGAGGTCGGACATGGCAAAGGGGCCCATGGGCAAGCCAAAATCATAGAGCACGCGGTCCACGTCCCAAGGCATGGCGCCTTCCATGATCAGCTTCTGCGCTTCGCGCTGACGCTGGGCGAGGATGCGGTTGCCGACAAAGCCGGGGCAGACACCAACGAGAGCGGCAATTTTGCCGATCTTTTTGGCGATGGCCATGGAGGTGGCGATGACGGGTTTGGAGGTCTTGTCGGCACGCACGACTTCCAGCAGCTTCATCACATTGGCGGGCGAGAAGAAATGCAGGCCGATGACCGCTTCGGGGCGCTTCACCGCTGTGGCGATTTCGTCGATGTTCAACGCCGAGGTGTTGGTGGCAAGGATAGCACCAGGCTTAGCGATCTGGTCGAGTTTGCCAAACACTTCTTTTTTGACGGCCATGTTTTCAAAAATGGCTTCGATGATGAGGTCGCTGTCTTTCAAGTCTTCCAGCGCCAGCGAGCCTGTGAGCATGCCCATGCGCTTTTCGACATCGGCCGAGGTGATACGGCCTTTCTTGGCGGTGTTTTCGTAGTTCTTACGAATGACGCCAAGGCCGCGATCAAGGGCTTCTTGCTTCGTTTCGATGATTTTGACCGAGATGCCTGCGTTGAGGAAGTTCATCGCGATGCCGCCACCCATAGTGCCTGCACCGATGATGCCCACCGTGTTCACCGGGATTTGCGGCGTGTCTTTGGGCACGTCCGGCAATTTCCAGACTTGGCGTTCAGCAAAGAAGACATGGCGCTGGGCGGCTGACTGTGGGCCGGTGACGAGCTCGCGGAAGAGCTTTTGTTCGACCTTGATGCCTTCGTCGAAGGGCAGGTTTACCGCTGCCTCGATGCACTGGATGTTATATTCAGGAGCCAGGAAGCCACGGAACTTGCGGGCATTGGCTTTGCGGAAATCGGCAAAAATCTCAGGCTTGCCGCGGGCAGCTTCGACCTTATCGGAGAGATCGCGGACTTTTTTCAGTGGGCGCTTTTCGGCGACGATCTTTTTGGCAAAGGCAATCGCGCCCTCGCGCAGCTTGCCTTCTTCGGTTAATTCATCGACGAGGCCCATTTCAAGGCAAGCCTTGGCGGGAACATGCTGGCCGCTGGTGACCATTTCCATGGCCTTTTGTGGGCCGACGATGCGAGGCAGACGCTGCGTTCCACCGGCGCCGGGCAGGAGGCCGAGATTGACTTCCGGCAGGCCGCATTTGGCAGAGGGCACGGCGACGCGGTAGTGGCAGGTAAGCGCCACTTCGAGGCCACCGCCCAGTGCCGTGCCATGTATGGCGGCGACGACAGGCTTGGAGGCGTTTTCGATCAGGGAGAGCGCGTCAAACAGGCTCGGGCCTGAAGGGGCTTTGCCGAATTCGGTGATGTCGGCACCGGCAATGAAGGTGCGGCCTTTGCAGATCAGGACGATGGACTTGACGGCGTCGTTGGCGAGCGCTTGACGGATGCCGCCGTCGATGGCGCTACGCACCGGCGCGGACAGTGCGTTTACTGGCGGCGAGTTCAATGTGAGGACAGCAACGTCGCCCTCAATGGTGAGATCACCGACTTCATTGATAGCGGTCATGGTTCGCTCCCTTGGACCCTTTTGATTTGACGTGCGGGTCGTTTCTGCTTGTGGATTTTTGTTGTGTGCTACCCTATAGCCCAATTGAAACTGAATAAAGCAGGGAAGGGGCGACAGAGATCGCCTTTGGAACGAAATTGAACAAGGACATTTCAAGCGTGAACGAGGAGACGGCAGAAGATGCCATCGCCTCCATTCAAAAGGGCTTTGAACGTAGCGGCTATATCTGTAATTCGAGCATCGCAACCTCCATATTTCTGGCTGAACGCTTGCAGAAGCCTCTGCTGGTCGAAGGCCCACCCGGCGTTGGCAAGACTGAGCTGGCCAAGGCGACGGCGGAACTGATCGGCAAACCGCTGATCCGGCTGCAGTGCTATGAGGGGCTTGATGAGGCCAAGGCGCTCTACGAATGGAAATATGGTAAGCAGCTTCTCTATACGCAGGTGCTGAAGGAAAAGCTCGGCGACGTAATGGCCGGTGCGCAAGGGCTGAAAGAATCCATCGCGCGGCTGCATGATTTCGACGACACATTCTTCAGCGAGGAATTTTTGGAGCCGCGCCCGCTGCTAAAGGCGCTGTGGCAGCCGGGCGGTGCGGTGCTGTTGATCGACGAGTTGGACAAGTCTGACGATGAGTTCGAAGCCTTTCTGTTGGAAATCCTGTCGGACTATCAGATCTCCATTCCTGAACTTGGCACGATCAAGGCGCGCACGCCGCCGATCGTGTTTTTAACCTCCAATAATACGCGTGAAATCGGCGATGCGCTGAAACGGCGCTGCTTGCATCTCTATATTCCGTTTCCTGACACGGCATTGGAACAGCGGATCATCCGCTCGCGCGTGCCTGAAGTGGAAGAGAGTTTGCGCAAGCAGCTTGTTGCCTTTGTGCAGGGGCTTCGCGAGATGGACCTGAAAAAGCAACCGGCTGTGAGTGAAACCATCGACTGGGCACGCACGATGGTGCTGCTGCATGCGCGTGAGCTTGACGCCGAGCTGGTGCGACGTACGCTGAATGTGTTGCTCAAATTTCAAGACGATATCGACAATGTGGAAGCCGAGGTCAACGCTCTGACGACCAAGGCGCTGCAAGCGGCGAGTTAGGCTGTGTCATGACTGAAGTTCTCGGGGATTTCATTCGTGCTTTGCGCGCGGCGGATGTGCGGATATCGACGTCGGAATCGATTGACGCGGGCAATGTGCTTGACATTGTTGGGTACGGCGATCGCGTCGTGTTGCGCGACGGACTTTCACAGGTGCTGGCCAAAAGCGAGTATGAAAAAGAAGCCTTTCGCGACACGTTTGATCGGTTTTTTGCCTTTGATCAATTCAAGGCCAAAGCGCCGGGCGAGGCATCGAACGACGATCAGAGTGAGGATGGCTCTGACGGGGATGGCGAAGGCGAGGGTGATGGCGAAGGCGGGCAACCGGGTCAGCCGGGCGGTATGCCGGGGCAAGGTGGCGGCGGGGAGCGCAAAGTCGAGCCGACGGGCGAGGGGGAGCAATCGCAAAGCCTTGATCTTGTTGAGATGCTGGAGAGCGGTGATCAGGCGGCGCTGCAAATGGCGCTGGCAGACGCTGCGCGCGAGGCACAACTCAATCGTATCCGGCTTTTCACGCAGCGCGGCATGTATGTGCGTCGCATGATGGAATTCATGGGGCTTGACGGGCTTCAAGATGAAATCGAACGCCGCGAAGATGGTGGCGAGCAGGGGCGTGCTGACAAGCTGCGTGAGCTGCGCGACCAATTGCGCGGCGATGTGCGCGACTATGTTGAAAAGCAATTGGAGATTTTTACGGCTAATTCCGGGCGGCAATTGCGTGAGGAGGTTCTCTCGCAGGTTAGGCTTGGCAATATTGATATGCGCGACATGAAAATCTTGCGCGGGCTGGTGGCCAAGATGGCCAAGCGTCTTGTGGCCTTATATTCACGACGCAAGAAGGTGGACAAACGCGGGCAGCTTGATGTGCGGCGCACGATCAGGGCGAATGTCGCATTTGACGGGTTGATGTTTCACACGATCTGGAAACAAAAGAAGGTGGATCGACCTAAGGTCATGGCGATCTGCGATGTATCGGGGTCGGTGGCGCAGGTGGCGCGTTTCCTTTTGATGTTCCTTTACAGCGTTCAAGAAGTGTTGCCGCGCGTGCGGTCCTTTGCCTTTTCTGGTCAGTTGGGCGAAGTCACGCAATTGTTTGAATCGTCGCGCAAAATTGAAGACGCGATCACCGGAGCCTTGCGTGAGCACGGCGGTGGTTCTACGGATTATGGTCAGGCTTTCGTCGATTTTGAGCGATTGGCGTTTGATGACATCGATCACCGGACGACTGTGCTGATCCTTGGTGATGGGCGGTCTAACTATTCTGATCCGCGCGGTGACATTTTGAAAAAAATCCACGCCCGGGCACGTCGCGTGATCTGGCTCAACCCAGAAGGCAAGTCGATGTGGAATTCGGGCGACAGCGAGATGAAGCGCTTGCAGCCCTATTGTGACACGGCGGTGACCTGCGCATCGCTGAAGGATTTGGAGCGGGTTGTGTCGGAATTGCTGCGTCACGCTAGTTAATTCCATTTGTCGGCCATGTGTTTCATCGCTGGACTTGTTTGTCCCGAATTGAAGCGTTTATGGTCACGGGGATGGAGGCACAGAGCCTGCATTAGGTAAGCGTTGATGCTCAGTGTGTGGGCAAGCGTATTTACCCTGTTGTCAGGGACGTGAAGTTGGGCTGGGGTCGTGTGAGTAAATTTGGAGCCATTAGGGCGGCATGTGTCGCGCTTGCGATGACCCTTTTGCCAGGGGGAGCGCTGGCAGCCCCTCTTGTGCTTGCGCCGCCTGGCATTAGCCCGCTGGAGATGTCGGCCGACGCCACGCCGAGTGCCATCGCTAGGGTGCCTGCGCTGGAAAAGAAGACACATTACAATGTGGTTGTGCTGGGCGACTCGCTGGGTGATGGCATCTGGGCTGGCCTTTATCACGCGCTGCGTAAGGACAAGCGTTTCAGTGTTATTCGCAAATCGAAAGTAGCCACAGGCTTTGTGCGGCACGACTATTATGACTGGAATGAAGTCGTGCGCGAAGTGGCTGCGGATACAACGATTGATATTGCAGTTGTCATCATGGGAACCAATGATCGTCAGACCATCGTCAAAGACGGCGCGCGCTATGCGTTGTTTAATCCCGAATGGCGCAAGGTCTATAACGCGCGCGTTGATGACTTTACAGAAACGCTGAAGACAACGGGTGCGCGCATCTACTGGGTTGGCCTGCCCGTCATGCGTAGTCCGAATTTTGAGCGCGATATGGAAATTTTTTCAAAAATTTTCAAAACACGTGCCATGGCGAATGGTGTCGTTTATCTGCCGACACACGATTTGTTGGCCGATGAAAAAGGCAATTATGTCGCTTATGGGCTCGACAAGGCTGGCCGCAAGCGGCTGCTGCGGGCTGAAGATGGCATTCACTTTACGATGGCGGGCTATGAAAAATTGGTGGAGCCTATTGCTCGCGCCATCAAACGCGATGCTGATGGTGGCATTCTGACGGTTGATGCATCGGCGCGCGCTGTGTCTGTGGCGACAGGCGATTCTGTGAATAAGGGCCATGCCGATATTCCTGCGTCGATTGGATTGAAAGCGCAAATTTATGATGTGGCGGAAAGCCATCCGGGGCGCAGCGACGATTGGCGTTGGACGGGCCCAGCGCATTAGCGTTTGGGCACGGTGCGGCTTCGGCCTGACATTACTATTTTTTGCAATGACGATGATCGGTGCGTCGCCGCCCTGTTCGCCTTTGCCTGATGGTTTGGCCCATTTCTATGAGGCACTAGATGCCTTGCATGCTGGCAAGCGGCCACAGGGTGTCAGCGTTTTACATCTAGGCGACAGCCATATTGCACTCGATCATATGACCGGCGTGTTGCGGCAGAGATGGCGCGACATGTTTGGCGATGGAGGGCGTGGCATGCCGCCGGGCATTCCCTATCGTTACTATGCACCGCAAGGCTATGAGATCACGATGTCGGCGGAGTGGCGCGTGGCGTCAAGCCTCAGAGCGGATGCGGTGGGGCCATTTGGGATCAGTGGTTTTCGCATTGAGACGGACAATGCGACGGCGCGCATGTCGCTGGAAAGTGATCATGAAATCGGCGCAGTCGAGATCGAAGCCTATGGAGGGCCACAGAGCGGGTCGCTGTTGCTTCAGCTTGATGGTGCGGCACCGCTGCGGCTATCCACCAGACGAGCGACGCCCGGTGTCGTCTTCCTACGGGTTCCCGCTGCTCAGGCCCATCATGTCGTGCTTGCGCCAGTGGGCGACGGGGCGCTGTCGTTGCTGGGGTGGGCCATGCTGAGCGGTCAGTCACATCCAGGATTGCGTTATGATAGTTATGGTATTTCCGGGGCGACGCTAGATGTGGTCGACTATTGGGATCGCGCGGTCGTGGAGGCAGAAATCAGGCGTCTCGCGCCGGACCTGATCATGCTCGGCTATGGCACCAATGAAGGCTTTGGCGACCATATTGATGCACATGCCTATGGCTTACGCTTTGAAGCGCTGATCGCGCGCCTGGAGCGGCTGGCGCCAGATGCCTCGATTGTTGTTCTGGGGGCTTTTGACGGAATGCGGCGGGCAAAGACAAATGATGTTCAAGCTTGCGAATCTGGCTGGGCAACTCCCCCCAAGCTCGCAGTATTGCGCGACGTGCAACGCAACATAGCCCGACGCAGAGGCCACATATTCATCAATGGTGAGCTTGTGATGGGCGGGCCCTGCGGCATAGCACGATGGGTGAACACGACCCCGGCGTTGGCATGGCCCGATCATGTGCATTTGCGCCCTGAGGGCGCGCGTCGTGCTGGGGCGGCTTTTTGGCAGGGAATTATGCGGGCTTATGAAATCCGACGTTGTCAGCTGCCGCTTTAGGTTGCATCCGCGGTCCGAAACGTGAATATTTGCCCTACTGCACCCTTTGAGGGGGCTCAAAGTTTTAAATTGTCGGATACTTGGCTGGGGTGGTCTCGCTAAAGCGGATTTGCCGGTGGGTATTGATGGGGGAGAGACCAATTGGCAATCGTATCGGTCGTCGGACGGCGCATGTTGCGCCGCAGCCTGTTTGCTACCTCTATGGTGAGTGTCTTGGCATTGTCTGTCAGCGGTTCGGCATTTGCCGCCGATCTTGTGATTCCGAGTGGGACAACAGCCGTCGATCCGATCCTGACCTCGACCGCCGATGGTGGCGCGCCGGGCAATGTCATAATTAATGTGGGCGGTGCGGTTACGCTTGACACCAGCTATGCCGCTGGGACGGCGATCACCATCGATAGCAACGCTGCGACTGTGAACAATAGCGGCGCGATTTTGGCGGCCTTCGCTGATCAAAGC
Source organism: Parvibaculaceae bacterium (assembly GCA_041688015.1). Lineage (GTDB taxonomy): Bacteria > Pseudomonadota > Alphaproteobacteria > Parvibaculales > Parvibaculaceae > Parvibaculum. The sequence continues at coordinate 353,167 of JBDNIY010000012.1, read as the reverse complement.
GGCATCATCGTTTCAACAGCGACAAGCGGCGGCATTGTGAATGCAGGGTCGATCAGGACTGGTACAGCGCCTGATCCGAGTGCCGCGATTCCGACAGATGCGATTGGTGGTGGGCCGGCGGTGCTGGTGCAGGAAGATCTTGGTAAGGGCATTGATAATACCGGTACCATTTCGTCGGTATCGTCCAGCACCAATCCATATGCTGTTCTGATTGAGACTAGTGGCTCATCGGTTGCGCTGGGTCAAATCGGTGGAGGAACTACGGTTGCCATTCGCAATGGCGGGACCATCAGTGTTGTTGGCTACGACGTGCTTGAGGCGCCGCAATCGCCGCCGACGTTGTCTGTCGCTCTTGGTTTGAAAGGTAACACAGGTGCTGCCGAAGTATTGACCGTTGACGGCATTGATAATGATGCCATTGGCAGTGTTATTCGCGCGACGGCGACAGAATCCTCTGCCATTGGTGTCGATGTTGGTGACAATGTAATGGTCAATCAGGGCCTTTCGAACGCAGGTACTATTCAAGCCACAGTTGCGTCAGAAACGGCGGCATCGTTGACAGCCACGGCCGTTCATGTGGGGGCTAACGGTACACTCGCGACTATTGATAATAAAGAAAATGCCGTGATCCTCGGCTCAACATCCGGCACGGTCGGTGGCAATGCCTTCGGTATTGATGTTGATGCGGCTGGCACACTTCCCTCCATCACAAATGCGGGCACCATTCAGGCGATAGCATCGACCGATGGGACCAGCGCGACGGCGATCCGGGATCAGTCTGGAACACTAACAAACATCACGAATGCGAGCACAGGTGTGATACTAGGGAGCGGCACGGCCACAGGGCGGGGCATTGCTCTTGATCTGACGGGTGGTAACACGACGATTGCTAATGCTGGCGCGATTTCCGGTGAAATTCTCCTGAATGGCGGTGCCTACACGATTAACTCAACCGCAGGCACGGTTGTTAGTGCGATTACTATTGATGGTTTGGCGACCGCCGATATCAATCTGACTGGCACTACCATTATGAAGGCCAGCAGTACACTGACAAGTGGCGCACTGAATTTGAATGTTGGCACTGGCGCAACTTTCAATGCGGCAGTGGATGATTTCAACGCAACCGATGTGACCTTTGATGGTGGGTCGACATATGGAATTGCATATGATCCCAGTACCCTCACTCAATCAGGCAAGATTGTTACGGGTACGGCAACTTTTCACGATGGTTCAATCGTCGACGTGACGCTTCAAAACTATCTTAATGATCCGACTACACTCACCGTTGTGGAGTCTGCTTCGATGATTGCTTATGACACACCGGGTACTCCGGGGGTTGTTATTGGCGGCATTGGCGCAGGCTATGACGCGGTCTTCACGACGCCAAATGCTGGCGACCACCTTGCTGTGACGCTGTCGCGCAAATCGGCTGCGTCGCTTGGATTGAGCGACAATGCGGCGTCGCTTTACAACGCGGCAGGACCGGCGCTGGCACTGGATGCCGCCTTCGGTTCAGCCGTTGGTAATCTTGCGACCGTTGGCGCGGTCGCCAATGTTTATAATCAGATGCTGCCCGACCTCAGCAGTGCGCGCGAACGCATGGCTATTCGCATGCAAGATATTGCAGGCGGCTTTGTTGACGACCGCTTGAACATTATGCGGACGGCCGAGCAGGGTGTGGGCGATGGCGGCGGTAAATATTATGATCGCTATCGCCGCGCTGGCCTTTGGGCACAGCAGGCTTTTTCGACTGAAAAAGGCGAGGGGTCTATCGGTACGCAAGATTATGACGGGACGCTCTATGCCCTTGCGCTTGGCTACGACTGGCGCGACACGGATGGCGATGTGTGGGGTGGGTCGCTGACCTATTCAGCCATGAGCTATTCGGCGGGAACAACCATGTCGGACAATCTGGCTCAAACAACGATGGCTCAGATCTATCGCTCCATTAATCGCGGCCCATTCTTCTGGGATACGATGGGCTCGGTCGCGATGAACTCCTATGACACGGATCGCGTTGTGACCGCCGGGGCGGTGGCGCGGAAGGCGAGCGGGAGTTGGACTGGTTATCAGGCCGGTGCGTCAACGCAAGTCGGCTATGCCGCTGTCTTTGGGGGCTTTACGGTTCGTCCGTCGATCGGTGCAGCCTACACGTTCCTTTCGCAAGAAGGTTATAGTGAAGAGCGCGGTGGGACGGGCGTCGATCTCGCGATTGATTCCAGCACCTTCCAGTCGTTCCGAGGCAATGCGCAGGTTCGCATTAGCCAGATTTTTTCCAGCCAGCCGCAATATGTTCCTTATCTGCGCGCGGGCTTGTCACATGAATTCCTGACTGACCAGCCGAAAGTGACGGGTCATTTTGTGTCATCGGGTTCGGGTTTCTCACTGCAGGGTGACGAACTCGACAAAGACATTCCCTTTGTCGGTGCGGGCCTTGCCGTCGTCGGTGGCTATTCTCGCCTCTCGCTGGAATACACGGGCCAGCTTGGCAGCAAGGTGAAGTCGCACCAGATCGTGGCAACGGCGTCCTTGATGTTCTGAGGTTTGCCGCCATCTAACTCTCGAATGAGCCCGCTTGCTGGTTAACCATAAGTCCAAGCAATGATTGAGCTTTTTCGGGAGTTGTCCGATATTGGCACGAGCCGCCAAGGCCTTTCTTGGCGGTGAGATCGGGCCGGGCATTGCATAGGCAATGGGTTTCCAAAGCGATCTCTCACGCATGGAAACGGGAACCGGTGGCCGATGCTTTTTCCGACACTTACGTTCGGAATTTTCTTCCTGATCGTCTTCGCGGTCAGTTGGTCCATGCGTTGGACGCCGATTCCACGTAAATGGTTTCTGGTTGCGGCCAGCTATTTTTTCTACGGCTGGTGGGACTGGCGCTTCACATTTCTTTTGTTTGGCACCACCTTTCTCAACTACCTAGGCGGCCTAGCGCTAGCACGCAGCAATAACGCAGCGACGCGCAAATTGATTGTCGGCGTCACAGTCGGCATCGATCTAGGCGTGCTCGCCTTTTTTAAATATTACGATTTCTTCCTGGCATCGCTCGATAGCTTGCTGACGACGCTTGGGCTGGGGCGCGACCTGCCCTTCATGGAAGTGATTTTGCCGATTGGCATTTCGTTTTTCACGTTTCAGGGAATTTCCTATGTGGTCGATGTCTATCGCGGCGAGATAGCTGCTGAGCGGTCGCTGCTGGATGTCCTCCTCTTCAAATCGTTTTTCCCACAACTTGTGGCTGGCCCGATTGTACGGGCTGCCGATTTTCTGCCGCAGCTTCACGCGCCTGCGCGCCTAACACGCGATCATGTTGCTGTCGGTGTGGTCCTTATCCTGACTGGGCTCGCCAAGAAAATGGTGATCGCAAACTATTTGGCGACCGAGCTTGTCGATCCCGTTTTCTTTGATCCGACGGCGGTTGGGGCGTTGGACTTGCTGTTTGGCATTTATGGTTACGCCATTCAGATCTATTGCGATTTTTCCGGCTATAGCGATATTGCCATCGGCGTTGCGGCATTGCTTGGTTATCGCTTTTTGCCGAATTTTGATCAACCTTATCGAGCCGCGAGCTTGCAGGACTTCTGGCGACGTTGGCATATCTCGCTGTCAACCTGGCTGCGAGATTACCTCTACATCCCGCTTGGTGGTAATCGGCATGGCGAGGTTGCGCGCTATCGTAATCTCTTTCTCACCATGTTTCTGGGCGGTCTGTGGCACGGTGCGGCTTGGACGTTTATTTTTTGGGGATCCTTTCACGGCACGATGCTTGGTCTTGAGCAATGGCTTCGACGCAAGCTGAATGAATTTGCGCCAGCGCACGCCGATGCGCCGGGCGTGTTTTCGCACTTGGGCGATTTTGCGCAGCATGGTGTGGGTGTCGTCTGGACGTTTCATCTGGTTTGCTTTGCCTGGATTTTCTTTCGTGCTGATAGTTTTTCAACGGCAACAAATTATCTTCTTGGGTTCACCAACTGGTCAGCAGGCAATAGCTATGTCACGCCGTTTCTGGTTGGTTTGGTGGGGCTGGGGTTATTATTTCAGTTCACGCCGCGCCATCTGGGGCGCGAACTTGCACTGAGCATCCGAGGCCTGCCATCCTATGCGATGGGCCTTTTGCTTGGCTTTGGTATCCTGGCCATCTGGTCGGTCGCGCCAGAAGGCGTAGCCCCCTTTATCTACTTCCAATTCTGAGGAAAGAGACATGCTCGATCTGATTGACAGTGACTTGGAAGGCCGCCCGGAAGATCGCCCACCCGAATGGGAAGAGGTGATTGATACGCAGCGCAATGTTTCCCGGTTTACGCGTTCGATGTGGATCGCCGTCTTTATTTTGGCACTCTTTAACAGCGCGCAACTTGTCACGGTGGTCAACGGGTTTAGCGTCGGGCCGGTGCAAAACACAGCGGTGGCTCTTGCCAGCACATGGAACGATCAAATGGAGAAGAACGGCCTCAACGCCCCTGTTGCGGTGGTCCGTGATGGGGTGGAGGTTTTGAGAAACATGACGTGGAGCATTTTCTCTGACTTCACCATCCAGAGACGCAGCGTAGAAGATCTGCATGGGTCCATTGACGAAGCGTCGGGCTGATTATTGCCATCTATGGTTTGTCGAGCACGATGCGTATATGTCGCGCTAGCTCCTCGCGCCGGTATGGTTTGCTCAGCAATTCAACCCCGACATCTAACTTGCCGTGATGCACGACAGCGTTTTCGGTGTATCCAGTGGTGTAGAGCACTTTCAATGTGGGGTATTTGTTGAGCGCGATTTCAGCGAGTTGTCGCCCATTGATGCCACCGGGGAGGACAACATCTGTGAAGAGTAGATCGATGTTACTTTTGCGTTCCAGAATGGAAAGCGCTTCCTCGGCGTCCGACGCCTCAAGGACAGTGTACCCAAGGCTTTCCAGTTGCTGCGTGACGTAATCGCGGACAGATTCGGCATCTTCAGTCACAAGGATTGTTTCGCTGCCCCGCGTGTTCTCGATGGGCACTTCGTTTTCGGTCGTTGCGGTAGCGCTGCCACTATCAACCTTGGGAAGATATATCCGGATAGACGTACCTTGGCCTATCTCACTGTAAATCTTGATGTGCCCTGACGACTGCTTGACGAAACCATAAACCATGCTGAGGCCAAGCCCGGAACCTTTACCGACTTCCTTCGTGGTGAAAAAAGGATCGAAGACTCGGTGGAGAACGTCTGGCGACATGCCTGTGCCTGAATCGGAGACGGCAATTTGAACATAATCGCCAGAGGTGGCCTCGGGGTTAAGGGCGGCATAGTCTTCATCCAGCGTAACGTTCTTAGTTTCAATAGTCAGTGAACCGCCCTTTGGCATGGCATCACGTGCGTTGATGGCTAGGTTTAGGATGGCCGATTCCATCTGTGCGGGATCGGCGGCGATGCTCCACAATCCGTCAGACGTTTCAATGCGTACCCGGATATCTTCTCCCAGCAGATGGCCCATCATGTCGACCATGCGATTGAGCAGAACATTGGTGTCAAGCTGGGTGGGGTGCAGGACCTGGCGTCGCGCAAAGGCGAGCATTCGGTGAGTGAGTTCGACGCTACGCTGGGCAGCGGCTTCGATCATGGTGGCGAGCTTTTTGAGTTTTGGGCGTTCCTCAAGTGCTTCGATTAGGATTTCCGCGTTACCCATGACGATAGTTATCAGGTTGTTGAAATCATGCGCTACGCCGCCGGTTAGACGCCCGATCGATTCCATTTTTTGTGCCTGCACCAGCTGTGCTTCTGTAGCAACTTCGTCGGTTGTGTCGCGCACAATGGAAATATATCCAGGTGGTGTATCATCAGCGAATTTGATTGTCGCAGATTGCATTTTTTGCCAACGCCTCTTACCCTTCAGATTGACAATTTGGAAGCTGACTGAATCCGTCTTGCCATCGCGCACAGCATGTAAATGTTGGCGAAATTTTTCGAAGTCCTCGTCTATCACCAGTGTGGGCATTGTTTGTCCGCGAATTTGATCGACGTTATCGGCCCCGAGGATATCCAGCCCGGCTTGATTGATGTCGATCACCTTCAGTTCGTGATCCAGAAGCGTGACGCCGGCTGGTTCGGTTTCGAAGATGCGTTGGAAGCGCACATTGCTTGTGCGGATGTCGTCTTCGCGCTTGGCCAGCGTCGCCGCCATAATGTTGAATGCATCAGCCAAGCTTCTCACTTCACTCGTGCGTGACTTGCCGACGACACGAGCGGTGAGATCGCCGAACGTCAATCTTTCGGCCATGCTCTGGATTTCTTTGATGGGCTGTACCAGCGTGCGGGTCACGAAAAAATAAATCCCGGCAAGGATCAGCAGGAATACAAAGCCAATCGCGATGCCGGCAGATTGGACGGGCCCCATGATAGATGAGGCGATGCTTTGAGCAGGTATGCCCAAGATGATTGAAAAGGCACGAATATCTGTACGGCTGGCGCCTGGTACGGCGGCATCGCTGACACGAGAAGATGTGACAGCAAAGACCCGATCTAGGCCGTCATTCCCTTCCCAGTTCATAACGAAGGGCTCATCGGCTTTCATTGCACGCTTGGCAACTTCCCAGGTGGCGATGCTGTCGCCAGGTTTGCGCTGACTGGCGCTGTTGCTGACAAGAACATTGCCGTGTTGATCGATAACGGTCAGCGAGGTGCCTTTGGGCAAATGAGGGAATGCGAGAACCTGCGCGATGTAATCGACATCCGCTGTCAGGCCAAGAATTTGTGTGATGTTGCCTTTGGAATCCTTAAGCGGAAGCCCAAACGTCACGACATGAGAGTCAACGACGCGACTTTCTTGAATGCCACCCATGGTGAATAGGCCGGTGACCAGAGCCGATTTAATCCAATCCTGATCCTTGATATTTATGCCGATGACCGCGGCTTGGGCCGCGCAATAGACAGTGCCGTCGGGTAGAACGGAGCCAACATTAATATAGCCGGTGGTGTTTATCAGGAAGAAAGAGGCAACGTCAGTGCAGTCGGTTGGATTCTTGCCCTGAACGCGCTCAAAGCCCGACATCGCACTCAGCGTCATATAGGCATTTCGGATGATTTGCGTCTTGAGCGCCTCGGCAAGGTCGCTGCTACGGCGTGCCATGTCGTTGGATATTTCGTGGGAGACTTTGTGGTAACGCCCGATAGCCCATGCCCCGACCACTGATCCTAAAATTAGACAGATAAAGAGAAAGGCAACAACTCTTGCCCCAATTCCAATTCGCATCGACGATGGCATGAGCGTTTCTCTCCTCAGGGCTTACGCACGCTAAGTGAAGACAACAAGCGCGCTCATGTCCAGTGATGTTACACCGACAAAGGCAAGGCAGAGTGGGATTCGATCAGGCCTATGGATGATTGGTGGTTTGGATTCAGGCCGCGTCGCGTAATTGTTCGATCAGGTCGGCGGGAAAAATACTTGCGAAGGGTTTAATGCCGTGCCGTGTGCGGATCTCCGAGATTGGCAGATGCCATTCATTTTCCCATTCGATTGCCATGAAGGATGGCATCGTGCGGCCATGCAACCAGCCTTCGGAGATGATCTGCATGGAGAGGCCAAACGCCTCCATCGAGTTGAATAGTGCCGAGGTTGCGGCTGTTCCGATTAGCATGGCGGAATAGGTATGACCGAATTGAGCGAGAGAGAAGGAGGAGATGGCGACCTCTTGCAGAATGGTTGTGCGAAAGCCGCCGACAAGGTGCCATACATCGTGCATCTGTAAGATGCGCAGGTTCAGATAGCGCTGCGCAGGTGGCATGCCTTGCAGGCCAGCGGCCTCGCGGTCGAGGACTTCGAGGCTGAAATTATTGTCGGCAATCAGGCGATAGAAGTCGTGGCCTAGCGAGCCAGTGGGCAATGCGGCGAGGCTTTCGAGTGTCAATTTGGGGGGCGTGGCTCGTGCAGCAGCATTTGCGGCCCCGGGGTGGGCGAGGGCGGCAGCCTCTGCCAGATCACTGTAGTTTTCGTACAGATTGCCGCCAAGGGCCGCCACCATGGCGGTCACTTCATCGCCACCGCGTTCTTGGGAACTGGATGTGGTTATGAAATCCCAGAAGGGCGTCCAGAAACCAGCATTGAGATTGCCCGGCTCGGCAAGGTCTTTCAGCATGGCAGATTGCGAGGGAGGCGTCTGGATGGCATCGGCCTCTGCGCTAAGCCAGCCGCGCGTGATGGCGTCGAGAACCGCCATTGAGGCACCGGGATCAATTGCGGCGACGCGCAGGATGGCGGCTACGACGCCGGTGGCGGCATCTGTGTCACCTGCCTTCGCGCGGCGAGCTAAATCCTCGATTCCGCCAGACGTCGAGGCAACCGTGGCGAAATTTCCCACCAAGGCTTCTAATTCCATCTGCGTTTCGGTGTGCGGCATGGTGGTTCCGGCCCCCTCGTCTGTGCGATCAGGCAAAGTTAATCAATAAATAGACCAGAGTCTATTTATTGATTAAAACCAAAAAAAGGCCCTGCACGGATGCAGGACCCTGATTTCATTGATGTTCGTCGGGTTAGCGTGGCAGCAGCGTTTCGCCCATCAAGAAGAGGTCAACTTCACGCGCAGCCTGACGACCTTCGCGGATCGCCCAAACCACCAGTGACTGGCCGCGGCGCATGTCGCCTGCCGCAAACACTTTTTCAAGGCTGGATTTGTAGGTCGCTGTATCGGCGGCGACATTGCCGCGTTTGTCGAATTCAAGCCCAAGTTCACTTAGCATGCCGTCGTGGATTGGCGAGACAAAGCCCATGGCGAGCAGGACCAGATCGGCCTTGATTTCAAATGAACTGCCTTCAACAGGCTGCATCTTGTCGTCAAGGCGGACACATTCAATTGCCCGGACTTTGCCGCCGTCTCCAACAATGCGTCGCGTCATGACGGCGAAATCGCGCGTTGCGCCTTCGGCTTGGCTTGACGATGTGCTCATCTTGAGCGGCCAGTCGGGCCAAGTTAGCAGCTTGTTTTCGTGCTCTGGTGGCTGGGGCATGATTTCGAGCTGGGTGACAGAGACGGCACCCTGGCGGAACGATGTGCCAATGCAGTCAGAGCCTGTGTCGCCGCCGCCGATGACGACGACATGCTTGCCGTTGGCGAGAATGGGCTCGACATTGTTCAACGGCTCATTGGAGACACGGCGGTTCTGCTGAGGCAAAAACTCCATGGCAAAATGCACGCCGTGCAGGTCGCGGCCTTCGACGGGAAGATCGCGTGGTTTTTCCGAACCGCCGGTCAGAACGACGGCGTCAAATTCAGCGACGATGTCTGAAGTCTTTTTATCGACGCCGATGTTGACGTTGTAGTGGAACGTCACACCTTCGGCTTCAATCTGTCCTAGGCGCCGATCAATGGTGTGCTTTTCCAATTTGAAGTCGGGAATGCCATAGCGCAGAAGACCGCCTGCCTTGGCATTTTTTTCAAACAAATGGACGTCGTGGCCAGCACGCGCAAGCTGCTGCACACAGGCAAGACCCGCAGGGCCTGCCCCAACAACGGCAACGCGCTTGCTGGTCTTCACGGCGGCAATCTGCGGCTTGATCCAACCTTCAGCCCAACCACGTTCAACAATCGCATGTTCGATCGTTTTGATCGTCACGGGGCTTTCAATCAGGTTCAACGTGCAGGCTGCCTCGCAGGGGGCAGGGCAGATACGGCCCGTGAACTCGGGAAAATTATTGGTCGAATGAAGGTTGCGGGAGGCCTCCGCCCAATTGTCGCGATAGACGAGATCGTTCCAGTCGGGGATCTGGTTGTTGACTGGACAACCCGTGTGGCAATAGGGAACGCCACAATCCATGCAGCGCGACGCCTGATCGCGCACAACCTTGTCCGCCAACGGAATGACAAATTCCGTGTAACTGCGGACACGATCTGACGCAGGCCGGTACTTTCGATCCTGGCGGTCTATTTCCAGGAAACCAGTTATCTTTCCCAATCTCTTATTCTCCTGCCGCTGCGGTTGCCTGGGGAGCGCTCTCTTGCGCCTTGGCCATTTCCTTCAACGCGCGGCGGTATTCGACCGGCATCACCTTGCGGAATTTAGGCAGCATCGTGTCCCATTCAGCCAATATTTCTTTGGCCCGTCCGGAATTGGTGTAACGGGCGTGGTTTTCGATGAGCTGACGCAGACGCTCGGCATCAAAGCGCGTCATGTCGGACATGACATCGACGCGGCCGTGGCTTGTCAGATCGTTGCGCTGCTGATGCAATTTTTCCATCAGCTCAAGCTCGGCTTCCACCGGCTCAAGATCAACCATGGCCATGTTACAGCGTTGCTCGAACTTGCCATCTTCGTCGAGCACATAGGCGATACCGCCTGACATGCCCGCCGCAAAGTTGCGGCCTGTCTGGCCAAGCACGACGACAATTCCGCCGGTCATATATTCGCAGCCATGGTCACCCGCGCCCTCGACAACGGCGATGGCACCGGAGTTGCGCACGGCAAAGCGTTCGCCAGCCACGCCACGGAAATAGCACTCACCGCTGATGGCACCGTAAAGAACCGTGTTGCCAACGATGATCGAATGTTCGGGTACGATCTTTGTATTTTTCGGCGGATAGATAATGAGACGACCGCCCGACAGGCCCTTGCCGACATAATCGTTGGCTTGGCCTTCCAGTTCGAGTGTGACGCCATGGGCGGCCCATGCACCGAAACTCTGGCCGGACGTGCCGTTGAGCTTTACATGGATCGTGTCTTCGGGCAGGCCCGCATGACCATAGGCCCTCGCAATTGTCCCAGACAACATGGCACCAATCGTGCGATCGGTGTTGCCGACCGTCATCTCGATCTTTACGGGCTTCTTGTTGGCAATGGCGTCCTTGGACAGTTCGATTAGCTTGCGGTCGAGCACATGCTCGATGTTGTGGTCCTGATCTTCTGTCTTGTGGATGGCCACGTCGGCAGGCATTTCGACTTTGTGGAACATGCGGGTGAAATCCAACCCGTGCGCCTTCCAGTGGTCGACGATCTTGCGCTTGTCGAGCATCTGGGCCTGGCCAATCATTTCATTGACCGTGCGGTAGCCCAGTTCAGCCATCAATTCGCGGACCTCTTCGGCGACGAAGAAAAAATAGTTGATGACATGTTCGGGCTGACCGACGAAGCGCTTGCGGAGTTCGGGGTCCTGCGTCGCAACGCCTACAGGGCAGGTGTTGAGATGGCACTTGCGCATCATGATGCAGCCCGCCGCGATGAGAGGTGCGGTAGCAAAGCCGAATTCGTCTGCGCCGAGTAGGGCGCCAATGACGACGTCGCGGCCGGTGCGTAACCCGCCATCGACCTGCACCGTGATGCGGCCACGCAGACGGTTCATGACGAGCGTCTGATGGGTTTCGGCAAGACCGATTTCCCATGGACTGCCGGCATGTTTGATCGATGTGAGCGGCGAGGCACCCGTGCCGCCTTCAAAACCTGAAATCGTCACATGGTCAGCGCGCGCCTTGGAGACACCGGCCGCGACCGTACCGACGCCAACCTCGGAAACAAGCTTCACCGACACCAAAGCTTCGGGGTTGGTGTTTTTGAGATCGAAGATCAGCTGAGCGAGGTCTTCGATTGAATAGATGTCGTGATGCGGGGGCGGCGAGATGAGGGCGACGCCCGGTGTCGAATGGCGCACCTTGGCGATGATTGCGTCCACCTTATGGCCGGGCAATTGCCCACCTTCGCCGGGCTTTGCTCCCTGCGCCATCTTGATTTGGAGCATGTCGGCGTTGACAAGATATTCTGTCGTTACGCCAAAGCGACCCGACGCAACCTGCTTGATCGAGGAGCGCATGCTGTCGCCGTTAGGCAACGGTGTAAAGCGATCAACTTCTTCGCCACCTTCGCCGGTGTTGGAGCGTCCGCCGATGCGGTTCATGGCAATGGCAAGGTTGGTGTGAGCTTCCCGGCTGATCGAGCCGTAGGACATGGCACCCGTTGCAAACCGCTTGACGATGTCGGCAGCCGTTTCCACTTCATCGAGCGGCACAGGCTTACGACCATCCTGCGCGGCGGTCTTGATTTCAAAGAGGCCGCGTATCGTCAGGAATCGTTCGGTCTGTTCGTTGATGCTTTTGGCAAACTCGCGATATTTGTCTTGGCTATTACCGCGCACCGCATGTTGCAGGTCGCGCACGGAGTCTGCTGTCCAAGCGTGTTCTTCGCCACGAATGCGGTAGGCATATTCGCCACCGACATCCAGCGCGTTCTTCAGAACGGGGGCGTCAGAGAAGGCAAGGTGATGGCGACGGAAGGTTTCTTCCGCCACTTCCGCGCAGCCGATGCCTTCGATCTGCGTCGCCGTGCCGGTGAAGTATTTTTTTATGAAGGCAGAGTTGAGGCCTACAGCATCGAAAATCTGTGCGCCGCAATAGGACTGGTAGGTCGAGATGCCCATCTTGGACATGACCTTGAGAAGGCCCTTATCGATGGCTTTGATATAGCGCTTGTTGGCGTCATAGGCTGTCAGATCATCGTCCAGCGAGGGCAAGACGGCTTCCAGCGTGTCAAAGGCGAGATAGGGGTTGATCGCCTCCGCGCCATAGCCCGCAAGGCAGGCAAAGTGGTGCACTTCGCGCGCTTCGCCGGTTTCAACGACAAGGCCGACCAAGGTGCGCAGGCCCGTACGGATCAAATGGTGATGGACGGCAGAGGTTGCCAGCAATGCCGGGATAGCCATGCGCTCGGCCGTCACCATGCGGTCAGACAGGATGATGATGTTGGTGCCTGAACGAACGGTCTCTTCGGCGCGCGCACAAAGACGCGTCAGCATGTCTTCCATGGCTTCCGCGCCACGCGTTGCCAAATAGGTGATGTCGAGTGTTTCTGCACGGAAGTGATTGGTTACGACGCCGCCAATCATGCGGATTTTTTCGAGATCCTCATTGGTCAGGATGGGCTGGCGCACTTCCAGACGCTTCACCGCCGACATGCCCTTGAGATCAAGCAGGTTGGGGCGCGGCCCGATGAAGGAGACGAGTGACATGACGAGTTCTTCGCGGATCGGATCGATTGGCGGGTTTGTGACCTGTGCGAAGTTTTGCTTGAAATAGGTGTAGAGCGTCTTTGCCTTGTTCGAGAGCGCAGAAATGGGCGTATCGGTGCCCATGGAGCCGGTTGCTTCCTGGCCTTCGAGCGCCATTGGCACCATAAGGAATTTTAGGTCTTCCTGACTGTAGCCAAATGCTTGCTGCAGGTCGAGTAGCGAGGGGCTGCCGGCGGGCTTTGGTGTTGCTGCCTTTGTGGATGACGGCATGTCTTCCAGAACGACCTGCGTGCGGTCAAGCCAGGCTTGATAAGGATGCTGCTTGGCGAGTTTCGTCTTCACTTCGTCATCGGAAATGATGCGGCCTTCTTCAAGGTCGATGAGCAGCATCTTACCGGGCTGGAGACGCCATTTTTCGATAATTTTTTCTTCTGGGATCGGCAGTACGCCCATTTCTGACGCCATGATGACGTCGCCGTCATCCGTCACATAATAGCGCGCGGGGCGCAGGCCATTGCGGTCGAGCGTCGCGCCGATCTGGCGACCGTCGGTGAAAGCAATGGCGGCCGGGCCGTCCCATGGCTCCATGAGAGAGGCGTGATATTCATAGAAAGCGCGGCGATCCTCATCCATCAGTGGGTTGCCCGCCCAAGCTTCGGGGATCAGCATCATCATGGCATGGGCGAGCGAATAGCCGCCCATGACGAGCAGTTCGAGCGCATTATCAAAGCAGGCTGTGTCCGACTGGCCGTCAACGGCAACCGGCCAGAGCTTCTTTAGATCATCGCCCAGAATGTCGGATTGCATGGCGGCGTAGCGCGCCTGAATCCAGTTGGTGTTGCCGCGCACCGTGTTGATTTCGCCGTTATGGCTGATCATGCGGAAGGGGTGGGCAAGGCTCCATGTGGGAAACGTGTTGGTCGAGAAACGCTGATGCACCATGGCGAGCGCCGTCACCATGCGTGGGTCCTTCAGGTCGGTATAATAGGATCCAACCTGAGCGGCCAGCAGCATGCCCTTGTAAACGACGGTGCGTGTGGAGAAGGACGAAATGTATAGCCCGCGCGGGATGACGGCCTTTTCGGCATAAAGCGTATTGAAGACGCGCTTGCGAATGACGAAGAGCTTGCGCTCAAAATGATCTTGATCGGTGATCGAAGGACCTTGCGCCACGAAGGCCTGACAATGGAAGGGTTCTGTCGGCCTTACCGATTGGCCCAAATCCGAGTTGTCGACTGGCACATCGCGCCAGCCGAGAAAAATTTGACCCTCTTCGGCGACGAGCTTTTCGACAAGGGCAGCCACTTTGGCGCGGTCGCTGTCATCGCGCGGCAAGAAGAACTGACCGACGCCGTACTTACCTTCGACGGGCAACTCAAAGCCAAGGCGGGTCGCCTCTGCGCGGAAAAAAGCGTCAGGCATCTGAATGAGAATGCCCGCGCCGTCGCCCGCCTTGGGGTCAGCGCCCACAGCCCCGCGATGCTCCAGATTTTTGAGAATTTGGAGACCATTCTCGATGATTTTATGCGATTTTCGATTGTGGATATTCGCAACAAAGCCGATGCCGCAGGCATCGTGCTCGTTACGGGGGTCGTATAGTCCCTGCGCGCCCGGCAGACCCGCAGGAAGCGACGTTGCGGCGGTTTGCGCGTTCCCCGTGCGAGCGCCTTTGCGGCTCTCCACATTGAACAGCGTTTGGCGCGCTCCTGTCAGCTTCTCTGTCATACGCATCTCGTCCTCTGTCAAAATTCCGCTCCAGCTACGTCTGGTTGAGGCGGATCGCTCCCGTTTCCGCTCGTGGCCCAGTCCCCGGTGGTCTTTGGACATGGCTGTCTTCAGAACCCTGGGACGCGGATTACAAACGGATTGCACGCCTATCACATAATTATTTGCAAGACAGGTTTTGCCCTGTCATGCACCGCTATACCGGTCTTCCGGCCTGACGCGGCGCCAGTTTCGCAGCTTGTCAAAAAATTTAAGACGGTGGCGCGAGCCCCCGTTTCTGCGAAATGAGCGGCCACTATAACGCGTCTCATTCGACCGAGCAGGCAGAACCTTTCCGGTCGCGTGGAATATGCCGGATTGAAGGCTCTGAATCAAGTAAATAAGACAGGGTTGCTGACCTAAAAGATATCATTTTCAATCTTGCCGATTTATTGGAGAATAAAATACAGCGCAGCATGGCTCTTGAGGACCGTTTAGGCCTCTGACAAGGTCTCACAGGCCAAAGATTTGGGTCGGCCTACCCAAAAGATAGAAAAACCGAAGGGACCGCGGCACCATGCTGAGCAAAATTGATCGGATCCAACTAGCTGTTCCTGATGCTACGGCGGCCATGCAGGGCTGGATTGATATTCTGGAAGGTGAACCTGACGGCCATGATGACGTCGCCGGGCTGGGCGCAAAGCGTCGGCGGTTGCGGATCGGCACGGGCGTTGTGGAGTTTCTCGAGCCTGATGGCGCGGGTATTGTCGGGGACGCTGTCGCAAAGCGTGGCGCGCATCTATTCGCGGCGGGCGCCTCAAGCCATGATCTGCCTGCGCTTACCGCGCGCCTAAAAGCCAAAGGCATAGCCCCATTGGGGGCCGCTGGTCAGCTTCATCTCAGCGAGGCAGATACCGGCATTGCGGGGCTTCGGCTTGTGCTCAGCGAGGCTGTTGAGCGCCCGCGCGTCGGTCTGATTGACTTTCTCTATGAGGCGACGATCCTTTCGGATGATACGGCGGGTATCACGCGACAGATGAATGAGTTGTTGGGTCTGGACGCAGGCAACTACACGGAGATCACGTCGGAAGTGTTTGGCTACCGCGGCACCTTGACGTTGTTTGAGAAAGACCGGCTGGACCGGCTGGAAGTCATTACCCCGACGCGTGACGGCACGACTATGGCGCGGTATTTTTTGCGCTTCGGGCAAAGCCTCTATATGGCTTTTGCCGAGACCTCCGACATTCGCTTGATCGAAGAACGCGCGAGTGCGCTGGGGGCGGGCTATACTGTGGATCGACCTGCTGAGCGCAAAGCCGACCTGCCAGCCGATCAACTTTGGCTCCACCCGCGTGCGCTAGGCGGTATGATGCTAGGATTGTCGCGCCCCAGCATGGCTTGGACATGGTCTGGACACCCCGAACGTGTCGTGGCGATCTAGAGTTCCAGTTTCTATTTGTGTGCGTTTCGGAAGACCTCAACATGAATTTTACAAGTGACAATGCGTTCGGCGTTGCGCCGGAGATTTTGCAAGCTCTGGCCGATGTCAATGGCGAGGCTGTGGCCTCCTATGGCGCTGACGAGACAACGAGCGGGCTCAGGCAACGTTTTGGTGAGGTGTTTGAACGCGACGTTGTGGTCTTTCCCGTTGCAACCGGCACGGCCGCCAATTCACTGGCACTTGCGACGTTCACCCCGCCCTATGGTGCCATTCTTTGCCATGACATTGCGCATGTGAATGTCGACGAATGCGGCGCGCCGGAGATGTTTTCAGGCGGCGCCAAGCTCATCGGTATTGGCGGTGAGAATGGAAAGATTGACCCCGCCCTGTTGTCGGCAAAGCTTATGACCTTCCGCCGCGACGATGTTCATCAGGTGCAACCGGCCTGCTTGAGCATCACTCAGTCCAATGAAGCGGGTGGGGTTTACACGCTTGATGATCTGCGCCGATTGAGCGCGATCGCGCGTCAGTTTGACCTGACTGTTCATATGGACGGCGCGCGGTTTGCCAATGCGCTGGTTGCACTTGGATGTTCGCCCGCCGAAATGACGTGGAAAGTTGGGGTGGACGTGCTGTCTTTTGGGGCCACTAAAAATGGTGCGATGGCTGCCGAGGCGGTCGTCTTTTTTGATCCGGCGCAGGTGGGCGACTTTGCCTTTCGGCGCAAGCGGGCAGGGCACTTGTTTTCAAAGATGCGCTTCTTGTCGGTGCAACTGCAAGCTTATCTCGAAAATGACTTGTGGTTGCGCAATGCGACGCACGCAAATGCCATGGCCAAGCTTCTGACGAGCGGTCTTGCGGCCGTCAACGGCATTGAGCTTGCCAGTCAGACTGAGGCAAATGAAGTCTTTGCTCGGCTTCCCATTGAGTTGTTCAAACGCTTGATGAAATCAGGGGCGGTATTTCATCCCTGGCCCAATCCGGATGATGCGGCGGGCGGCTATAAACTTCAGACTATCCGGCTTGTCTTGTCATTTGCGACAACGCGCGATGAGGTGGATCAATTTTTGGGCCTCGTTCGGAAATGAGACAAGGTTGAGAATTCAGAATTCATTAAGGCCAATTGCGTAGTCTTAGGCGGTCCGGCAATCGGATTTGACCTTGGGCATGGGCCACGTAGACGATGGGTAGCGCAGAAAAAGCCACAGATTTTGAGGCGATGATCGCTCAGGCAGAAGCGGCGGTTGCTGCCCTGTCGGCGAGCTACCGCGATCAACTTATGCAGGACGTCCAGACGCTCGTGGATATCTGGGCAAGTCTTGACCAAGGCGTTGCCGCTGCCGAAGTTCTCCGTCAAGTGCAAGCCATCTCACACAATATCAAAGGGCAAGGTGGTTCGTTCGGTTATGATCTTGTGACGTCGATCGGTGCCTCTCTTTGTGACTATATTCGAAGCGCAGAACGCAAGACGGCTGATGAACTTAATATTGTTTACGCTCATATCAAAATTCTGAAAATGGTCAGTGAGAACGATATCTCTGGTACGGGCGGCGAAACCGGTGAGCGCATCGTCGTTAAGCTCGCGGCGCTGACGCACTAACACTTCCAATCAACTAATTAATCTCTATACGATTTGTTTTTTTATGATCAAGCGATCAGGTTTTCCAGATCGTCCAGCACGTCGGCCATAGCCGCATTCTTCGCTTCTGTTTTGGCAGGCGGTGGGGTGGTTGATGTATCGTTGACAGCGATTACAGACTGATCTGTATTATTTTGTGAGGCTTCGTTTAGCACGCGAGATATTTCACCGATCAACACATCCATGCGGAAAGGCTTTGAGACAAAGCCATCCATGCCCGCCGACATGTAGGTCTGGCGGTGGCTTTCCATAGCGTGAGCAGTAAGCGCTATAATGGGAATGTGACGCCAACTAGCGTCGGCGCTGCGAATGACTTTCGTGGTCAGGATGCCATCGAGTTCGGGCATCTGGATATCCATCAAGATCAAATCGAAGGCCGCTTGGCGCATGGCCTTCACGGCTTCAACGCCGTTGTTGGCAATGGTCAGTTCATGCCCCAATTGTTCCATGATAGCGCGCATCAGTTTTTGGTTTACTGGTTGATCTTCAGCCAGCAAAATACGCAGCTTTTCGCTGGTGACATTTGTTGTTGCCTCAATAGATTTCTGTTGGACCTGGTCCTTGGGCCGTTCCACGGTCGCGGGTCGCGGCATAGATTGTTGTGTTGAATTTGAAGTCGCCTCGACCGGGTCGAGTGGCAAGAGGAGGCTGAAGGTCGTGCCAATGCCGGGCGCACTCACGACATCAATGGTACCGTTCATCAGCGTCGCCAATTCACGGCTGATGGCAAGACCGAGCCCGGTGCCGCCATGTGTCGTCGTTGTTGATGCGTCAGCTTGTGCGTAGCGATTAAAAAGTTTGGACAAGGTGGCGTTAGAGATGCCGATCCCTGTGTCGCGCACGGCAAAGACGATGCGTGATTTTGTCGTATCGTCTGAGGCATTGAGGAAGATGCGTAATTCCACTGAACCGGTGCTGGTAAATTTGATCGCATTGCCAACGAGATTCAACAAAATCTGGCGGAGGCGTTTTCCGTCGCAAAGAAAAATGTTTGGAACCTCTTCGGCGATGTTAGATGTTAGGGACAGCCCTTTTTGAGTTGCTGGCGTTTGCATTAAATCCAGAACTGCGTTTGCGATGTCGCGTGGCGCATGGGCGCTTGAATTTAACTCTAGATGACCGGCTTCGAGCTTGGAATGGTCCAGAATTCCGTTAATGATGATGAGAAGGCTCTCGCCTGATTCCTTGATCAGCAACGTTTGTTCGTGTTGCCGCGGCGTCATTTTACTTTGCAACAAGACGTCCGCAAGCCCGATGACACCGTTCATGGGTGTGCGAATTTCATGGCTCATGGTTGCCAGAAAATCGGATTTAGCGCGATTTGCTCGTTCGGCTGTTTCCTTTGCCGCCGCAAGCTCCATTGCGGTCTGATCGAGTTTGCTCCGTTCGGCCTGCAGAACCTTATGTGTTTCCTGTAGCTCGGCGACGCGTTCTTCAATTTGTGACTGACTGGCCTGCAACGCCTTTTCTGCATTCTTGAAGGGTGTGATGTCGGTTTCGACAATAATGAAGTTCTTGATCAGGTCGCGTTCTGTACGGATCGGGCGCACTTCGATGGCGGCCCAGTAAGGCTCGCCATTTCGCGTGTGGTTGAGCGTTTCAATATTGCAGCCCAGCCCAAAGCGTAGCGCTTTACTTAATACGTCAACCGCCCCGATGATATGACCGTTGTTGGCTATGTCGGTAGGTGTTCGTCCTTCAATATCGCTGCGCGTGAAGCCGGTTTGTTGTGTAAAACCAGCATTGGCCCAGATAATCCGACCCGACGCGTCAGCGATGAGAACGCCGGCATGGGTGCCATTGGCGACCTGAGCAAGGCGTTCGTTTTCTTCCAGCGATTGCTTGAGTTCTTGAAAGACGTCACCGATGACGTCTGCTAGTGTCCCGATCTCGTTGCGTGGCATGCCCGAGGGCGGCACATACCGTCCGTTTGCACGACTGGATTTGACCGCTCGGGCGAGCAGCGATAACGGGGTCAGAATGGAACGGCGGATCATCATGAAAGTAACGATGAGTAGCGTTAGCATGATGCCCACCCGACGTATCAAG
The DNA here is from genome assembly GCA_041688015.1 of Parvibaculaceae bacterium. Classification (GTDB taxonomy): domain Bacteria; phylum Pseudomonadota; class Alphaproteobacteria; order Parvibaculales; family Parvibaculaceae; genus Parvibaculum. The sequence goes on along the minus strand of JBDNIY010000012.1, from coordinate 333,378 downwards.
GAGCCAAGAACGGTGACGGTGATGTCCTTGCGCACAGCAACGAGATTGATTGTCATGATCATGCTGATGCCCAGCGAAGGCATGGGAACAATCAGCGCGTGAAGCGGTACTTTGTCGGTCGTGAAATTGACATCGTGGGACTGCTGGTCATCAAAACTTTGTGCAAGCGCCTTGCGGATAGCTGGATCACTGATGATGGACGGGGCTTTGGCGTGGTTCACCTCGTCGCTTCGTGCGGCGTGGGCGAGAACGTTGAACTGAGGATCAACGAGAATAATGTTCTCGACGTCATCGAGATTGTGGACGTTCCATTCGGCCAATTGCTTGGCTTGGTTCAAGGAAAAACGATGGCCGATTTTGTTGAGCAACATAAAGTTGCTCGCGACAGTTTCGGCACGTTGGTCAAGCTGTTCAAATAGCAAACGATGGATATTTTTGTATTCGAGCGCCCCTTGCACAATAGTCAGGACAAGACAGACGGACAAGAACTTGACCGTAAATGTACGAGACAGTTGGGGAAACTGGTAACGAGATTGCCGTTTGTTCATGCGCTCGCCCTCCGCCGATGTCGACTTTGCGACATTGGTGGTTGGATGGACGGTTTCGTCCGCATTTCTACCCGCCGGGGGAGCGCCATGTTGTCCGCCAGACCCATAATACAATAGGCATTTTATGAGCAAAGCGGTTAACAGGAGGCTAAATTTGGTAGGTTGGTCACATGTTGCAGGGCTAAGCGGGTGGCCATCTGGTGGCGCAAAGGACTTACCGTTGCGCGGGGCAATCTGCAGGTGGCTCACAATCGTGGTTGCGTGGGCGATCGGTTGCCCTCACCTTCGAGGCCCAGCTTAAAACCGCCCCTGAACATTGGAGTGCTGTATGTCCACACGCAATCTCGAAAAGATGTTTGCGCCGCGTTCTCTTGTTCTTGTCGGGGCGAGCGCGAGGCACGACAGCGTTGGCGACGTTCTTTTGCGCAATATGACCGGGGCGGGGTTTGAAGGCACCATTTCAGCGGTCAATCCGCATGCCCGGGCGTTCGGCGAGATCAAATCATATCGCGATGTGGCAAGCCTTCCTGAGACGCCTGATCTCGCTGTGATTGCAACGCCGCCTGCGAGCGTGCCTGGGATTGTTGGCGATCTTTGTGCACGCGGCACGAAAGCGGCTGTAATCATTACGGCAGGTTTTGGTGAATTAGGCGCGGAAGGCAAGCGGTTGCAAGCCGGGATACTGGAGGCTGCCCGGCCGGGATTGATGCGCATTGTCGGGCCAAATTGTCTTGGACTGATGGTGCCGAGCATCGGGCTTAATGCTTCTTTTGCGCATCTGACACCGCTTAAAGGCCACATTGCCTTTGTGTCGCAATCGGGGGCGGTTGTGACGGCGATGCTGGACTGGGCAACCACGCGCGGCATTGGCTTTTCGCACATCGTATCGCTCGGCGGTATGTCGGATGTCGATTTTGGCGATATGCTGGACTATCTCGCTCAAGATCCGCAGACGAGTTCCATTCTGCTTTATGTCGAGCAGATTACAGAGGCACGAAAATTTATGTCGGCGGCGCGGCAGGCTTCACGTTTGAAGCCTGTAGTCGTAGTCAAGTCGGGGCGGCATGCGGAGGCGGCTAAGGCAGCGGCGTCTCACACTGGCGCATTGGCCGGGTCTGACGCTGTCTATCAGGCGGCGTTTCAGCGTGCGGGCATGTTGCGGGCGGATGGCATTGAGGATTTGTTTGATGCGGCCGAAACGCTTTCCACCAATCCAGAGAAGCGACCCTTAGCGGGGAACCGACTTGCCATTCTCACCAATGGTGGTGGCGTCGGTGTGCTTGCGACAGATGTTGCGTTGGATGAAGGCGCGCGCATGGCAGAACTGGCACCTGAGACGATTGCGCGCCTGAACGAGGTTCTCCCACGCACATGGAGCCACGCCAATCCGATTGACATAATCGGCGATGCGCCTGCATCGCGCTATGCGGCCTCGATTGATGTGGTGTTGGCCGATCCGGGTACGGATGCGGTATTGGTGCTCAATTGCCCAACGGCTGTGGTCGATAATGTCGAAGCCGCTCACGCGGTTGCTGACGCGGCTCTCAAGAGTACCAAAACCGTCTTTACGAGCTGGCTCGGCGACCAAGGTGCGCGGGCCGGACGCCAGGTCTTTCTTGATCGCAATGTTCCGACCTATGACACGCCCAAACAGGCGATCCATGCCTTCATGTTGGAAATACGTTTTTTGCGCAATCAGCGATTGTTGATGGAAATTCCACCGGCTGGTCCCGCTTGGCCAGATCGCAATCTTGCGAGTGCCCGCAAGATTGTTGCCCAAGTGCTGGCTGACAAGCGCGAATGGTTGAACGAATGGGAGGCCAAGGCGTTGCTGGTGGCCTATGGAATCCCGATTGTCGAGACGCGGATTGCGCGCGACGCCGATGAAGCAGCGCAGATGGCTGGCGACATTGGTTATCCTGTGGCGCTCAAGATTTTGTCACCCAATATCACACATAAGACAGACGTGGGTGGGGTGGTCCTTGACCTTGAAAGTGCTGCGGCTGTGGGCAAGGCGGCCGAGCAAATCCTTGAGAGTGTCGCCAAGGCCGCGCCAGAGGCGCGGGTCGAAGGCTTTACCGTGCAGCACATGGTCAGCCGCCCGTCGGCGTTTGAGCTTATTCTCGGCATTGTTGATGATGTGACTTTCGGGCCAGTGCTGCTGTTCGGGCAGGGCGGTACGGCGGTGGAAATCATACGAGATAAGGCGATGGCCTTGCCGCCGCTTAATCGCGTGTTGGCCGACGATCTCATTCGTCGGACGCGTATCTTCAAATTGTTGGAGGGATATCGCGGGCGCAGGCCCGCTGACCTTGATGCGATCGCTGGCACATTGATGGCTTTGGGCGATCTTGCAGCCGATTTGCCTGAAGTCTGCGAACTTGACATCAATCCGTTGCTCGCCGATCAGCACGGCGTTATCGCCCTTGATGCGCGTGTACGTGTGCAGGAGGCCAAGGGAGACGGGACACGACGGTTTGCTGTGCGGCCGTACCCTTCAGATCTTGAAGGCGCGCTTGCGTCGCGCGATGGGCGCAAATTTCCGATGCGTCCGATCAGGCCGGAAGATACGCCGCTGATTGATGACTTGCTCGAACATACCGACCATGAAGATTCGCGGATGCGCTTTCTCTCGCCGCTGCGCCGCTTGCCACGGCAATTGGCAGCGCGGCTGACCCAGATCGACTATGACCGCGAGATGGCCTTTGTCGTCTTTACCGATGACAGTATGAACGAAATTTCCGTGGTGGGCCGCCTGTCAGAGACCCCAAACCGAGAGCGTGCGGAATTTGCTATTCTGGTTCGCAGCGACCGGCAGGGCATCGGGCTCGGTTACGCCATGATGCAACACTTGATTGCTTATGCGCGGATGCGGGGCGTTGGCAAATTGTTTGGCCATGTGTTGAGGGAGAACGGATCGATGCTCGATCTGTGCAAGGAACTTGGCTTCACGCGGGCGCTGCTTGAGGGGGAGCCGAGTGTTCTTGAGGTCGTTCTCGATCTTACAAAGACACAATAGGAAAACGCCTCTCCCGATGGAAGAGGCGTTTGGTCTTGCTTGTGGTTATTCAGCGGTGGCGAGGGTGCCTTCAATGGCTTTGGCCTCAGCGTTACCGGTCGCAATGGTAATCTGGCGGGCTTTCAACTGCTCGGGGACTTGACGAACTAGATCGACATGCAGCAACCCGTTAGCAAGTGATGCACCTTTTACTTCGACATGTTCGGCAAGCTGGAAGCGGCGCTCAAAGCTGCGTCCGGCAATGCCTTGATGAAGGTATGTGGCGTCTTCAGCTTGGGTGCGTTTGCCGGCAATTGTCAGCACGTTTTGCTTTGCTTCAATCGAGAGGTCAGCCTCGGCAAAACCCGCCACGGCCATGGAGATGCGATAATCGCTCTCGCCAAGGCGTTCGATATTATAGGGCGGGTAGGTGGGGGCATCGGTCTCGCGTGATACAGAATCAAGCAAAGACTGCAACTGATCAAAGCCCACGCTGGAGCGATAAAGCGGCGAAAAATCGAATGTACGCATAGTCATCTCATCCTTTTTTGTGTCGCTGGACCTTTTCGGACCAAGGCGACCGAAAGCAATGGTATAGAAACATGACAAAAGGCTTGGATGCCGCCATCTGGCCGACAGGACCTTGAGCCACCGCAGACCCGACACATGCGGCGTCTGCGGACAAGAGATGGGAACGAGTTGGGGTGGCGTCAAGATCGGCAATGGCCATTTTTGGCGAGTTAGCGGGAGCGAGAATGAAATTTGGTTTGGTAATCTGTGCACTTGCCGCCGCCGTCACTTTTGCTGGTGTGGCCCAAGCGGAAGATACCATCCGCTTGGGCGCTGCCGTGTCGCTCAGCGGGAAGTATTCGTCAAACGGCGTTTATACGCGCAACGGCTATGATCTGGCGGTCGCCCGGATCAATGAGCGCGGCGGCGTAAAAGTCGGGGACAAGACCTACAAGTTCGAGGTGGTCTATTACGACGATGAATCAACGCCCGCGCGTGGCGCGCAATTGGCAGAACGGCTGATCCAGCAGGACGGCATTAAATATCTACTCGGCCCTTATTCATCTGGTCTTGTCGAAGCGATGGCGCCTGTTACCGAAAAATACGGTGTGCCGATGGTCGAGGCCAATGGCGCGGCGGTTTCGTTGTTTCGCAAAGGCTATAAATATCTCTTTGCCGTGCTGTCCACGACCGACCAATACCTCAAAGGCGCTGTGGACCTTGCGGCTTTTCATGCGGCGGACCCCTCTAAACTCAAAATCGGTTTGGCCTTTGAGAATGATCCGTTCTCCCAAGATGTGCGCGACGGGGTGATCGAAGACGCCAAAAAATTTGGCATGAAGGTGGTTGTCGACGACAAGCTGCCGCCGGAATTGAGCGATATGTCGGTGACCCTGACCAAGGTGAAGCTACTGAAACCGGATATTTTGTTTGTGTCTGGGCATGACAAGGGCGCAGCCACTGCGATCAGGCAGATGGCCGATCAACGCGTCAATGTGCCGATGTTAGCGATGACCCATTGCGACAGCGCGCAGATTGCGGAAAGATTTGGCAAGGCGGCAGAATATACGCTGTGTGCGGCGCAATGGGCGCCGTCGCTTGCCTATTCCGACGATCTATTCGGCAAGGCGAGCGACTATGCGGTGCTTTATGAAGCGACCTACCATGAGCCAGCGCCTTATCAGGCAGCCGAATCGAGCGCAGCGGTTGAGGTTTATGCCGATGCTTTCACGCGGGCGGGCAGCCTTGATCCCAAGGCTGTGCGCGATGCGCTGTCGGCCACCAATCTGGCGAGCTTTTATGGTCCGGTAAAATTTGATGAGACCGGCAAAAATACCGACAAACCGACGGTTCTCTTTCAGGTACAGGATGGCAAATATGTTGTCGTCTATCCTGAAAAATGGGCTGAAGCGAAATTACGAACGCCGACCCCGGTCTGGGACAAAAGGTAGTAGCGCGCTTGATCGATAATTTTTTTCTTCTGGTTCAGCACCCAGCCTTCGCGCTCGACGTTGTGTTGAACGGTCTTCTGGCGGGCGCGATTTTCGCTCTTGCGGCCTATGGCATGTCGCTTGTCTGGGGCGTGCTTAATATCGTCAATATCGTGCAGGGTGAGTTGGTTGTGCTGGGCGGTTTCATCGCCTTTGTGGCGGTCGGGCATGGGGTTCCGGTCTATGCGGCCATCCCGCTTTCGGCCGTCGTGATGTTCGTCATCGGCTGGGGGCTCTATTACACGGTGATTTTTCGGGTCGTGGACAAAGATCTCTTCATCTCCATCCTTGCGACCTTCGGGCTTTCCATTGTCATTCAACAATTGATGAATACGATCTTTGGCTCTGATGTACGCAGCATTGATACCGGGCTTGGCTCGTTCTATGCGCTTGACGGCGCGGTAACAGTGGCCTGGATCAAGGTTGTGGCGTTTGTTTTGGCGTTGGTCGCGGGCGGGGGCCTCTGGTTGTTTCTGCGTCACGCCCGCATGGGACAAGCCATTCGCGCGACAGCGCAGAACCCACGCGCGGCGCATATCTTGGGCATCGATACCGATCGCGTTTATGCGCTGACCTATGGGCTCAACGGCGCATTATGTGGAGCGGCGGGTAGCCTCGCTGTCATGGCGTGGAATATCCAGCCCTATATTGGCCTGCCCTATACAGTGCGCTCCTTCATGATTGTCGTTGTGGCAGGGCTCGGCAATGTCGGCGGTGTGATTGTCGCCGGGCTGTCGCTTGGGGCACTTGAGAATGTGGCTGGGTTTGTGCTGGGTGCCGAATATCAAATCGCTTTCGTCTTCTCGCTGATGGTGTTCATTCTCGTCTGGCGCAATTGGCGAGCGACGCGACGCAGGTCTTATCTGTCATGATTGATATGTTTATCGACAATGTCCGATCCATTCCCGAAGCGTGGCTTTTGCTCGGTCTGGGCTTTGTGTCGCTTGCCGCGCCTTTCATCATGCCGGGACTAGCGACGCAATTGGCCTTTCTGTGGCTGATGGTTGTGCTGTCGCAAACTTGGGACGTGCTTGGCGGGCAGATGGGTTACAACTCTTTCGGCAATGTCATTTTTTTCGGGATCGGATGCTATGCGGCAGCTGTCGTGCAGCGTGATAGCGGCTTGCCCTATTTCGATGCGCTGGCGCTGGGGCTCGTTGTTGCCGGTGTGCTGGCGCTTCTGTCGGCTTTGGTTTTCGGCGCGGCCTTGCTTGGCATTCGGGGGCATTATTTTGCCATTGCGACGCTAGGGCTTGGCATCGCAGCAGGCGAGATCGCGGCGGGGTGGGATTATATCGGGGCGGGGTCTGGCATGGCGATGCCGCTTTTTCCCGGCGGTATCGGCACGCGAGAGCTTTTCTTTTATTTCGTGATGTTTGGGGTGGCGACGGCCTGTTTCTTCACGTTGCGCTGGCTTTATGGCACGCGCTTTGGCATCGCCATGAACGCTATTCGTGACGATGAGGACAAGGCCGAAGCGATGGGCCTACACACGACCTCGATCAAAACATTCGCTTGGGCGATTTCAGCCTTCTATCTGGGGCTTGCCGGTGGTGTCGCGGGCAACATGCTTGGCTTTATTGATCCGCGCGACGTGGCCTTTTCCGGCGCGACCTTCGGCGTTTGGATGGTGCTTATGGCCATTCTGGGCGGCAAGGGGACGCTGTGGGGGCCTGTCATTGGCGCCGTGATTTTTCATGTCACCAAGGAGTTGTTCTGGACCTATCTGCTGGGTTGGCAGCGCGTGGCGCTTGGCTTGTTGATCGTGGGAATCGTCTTGTTTTTCCCGCAAGGCATCATGGGCTGGGTCGAGGCGCGGCGACGGCCGGTATTGGGAGGGGCACCATGAGCCTGCTTCTTGATGTGCAGGGCGTCTCCAAACGCTATGGCGGTGTTGTTGCCAATGACAGCGTATCGCTACAGGTGCAGCAGGGAGAGATAGCCGGTTTGATTGGCCCCAATGGATCGGGCAAGACGACGCTCTTCGGGGCGATCACTGGCGCTTATCCCATTGATGGCGGCGATGTTATTTTTGCTGGTGCATCCATATCGCATTTGCGCGTCGGGCCGATTGCGCGTTCGGGGCTTGTGCGCACCTATCAGCAAACGCGTATCTATGGCGAGATGAGCTGCATGGAAAATATGCAAATTTCATCGCGCGCGGCGCAGGGCAATGTTTTGGCTTTGTTGAAGCTCAAGGCACGTGGAACTGAGGTGCGCGCTGAAGACCTTTTGGGTTTTGTCGGGCTTTTTGAAAAGAGGTTCGAGAAAGCAGGTCGATTGAGCTTTGGCCAGCAGAAGCTTCTTGAATTTGCCATGGCGTTGATGAGCGAGCCCAAGATGCTCCTGCTTGATGAACCGACCGCCGGCATCAACCCGACATTGATCAATAGATTGATTGACCGGCTGCAGCGGGCGAACAAAGAGCTGGGCGTGACGCTGCTTGTGATCGAACACAATATGCGCGTCATCATGAATCTGGCGAGCCACATCACTTGTCTTGCGCATGGGCGCGTTCTGGCGTCGGGCACGCCTGATGATGTGCGTAACGATCCGCACGTCCTTGACGCCTATCTGGGGGCGCAGTAATGGCCGACGACAAGGTGCCCGAAGACCACAAGCGCGCTGGTGGCTATGGCGAGGGCCGCATTGCGCCTGCTATGGCGGTTGAGGCGGTGACACGCGAGGCCGAGGAACTGGGCGCGGGTGTCACGCGCGACGACGTTGTGGCACTTGCCGGGCCTGATCCGTTAATTGAGGTGCGCGATCTACATGCAGGCTATGGCGACATGGAAATTCTGCATGGTGTCGATCTCGTGCTTGGTCGCGCCAAGAGCCTCTGCCTTGTCGGGCCGAACGGCGCTGGTAAATCAACGGTGCTGCATTCCATTTTTGGTTTTACGAAAATTTTTAGCGGTAATATTCTGGTTGATGGTCGTGTGGTCACGCATCTAAACCCCAGCGCAAAGCTGCGCGACGCCAAGATCGCCTATATTTTGCAGGATAATTCGATCTTTCCCGATATGACGGTTGAAGAAAATCTGTTGATGGGCGGCTATCTGTTGGCCGACCGCCATAAGGCGCGTGAGGCGACCGAACGGGTCTTTGCCCAATATGACCGGTTGGCGAAACGGCGTAGCGAGCGGGCCGGTGTGCTGTCTGGCGGTGAACGGCGGCTTCTGGAAATCAGTCGTGCACTGATCATGGACCCGCATGTTTTGTTGGTTGACGAGCCTTCCATTGGTCTTGAACCACGTATGATCGACATAGTGTTCGAAATCTTGACGGACCTTCGCGACAGCCACGGCAAAAGCATCATCATGGTTGAGCAGAACGCCAAGCGCGGGCTGCAATTTGCCGATATCGGCTATGTGATGGTGGCGGGGCGTCTGGCGTTGGCGGCTTCGGGTGCCGAACTGCTTGAAAATCCTCAAGTCGGCCGTTTGTTCCTCGGCCGATAGGCGCAGAGATCTCTCCTTTTTCAGCCTTGATGAACGCCAGATGAACGGCCGCAAAGGTCTGTGTTCAGCCTCAACGGCGTAATCTCATGCGACTGGGTGTGCCCTTGAAATTTATGTTGGAGGCAGTTATGAAACATTTTCTTGCATTGGTCGGTGTTGCTGCTGCGCTCACTATGGCAGTGCCAATGGTGGCTCAAGCCGATAGTTATCGGCATGTGGAACGGACAGGTCCGCGCGGTGGTCACTATGAACGCAACGTCTATCGTCACAATGGCTACGCGAATTATCGCCATATGCAGCGTCGCTTCTTTGGCCATTGGCGTCCGGGTCTAGAACGCCGCCATTATCGCAGGTTCAGCCGACCTGTGTTCTACGACCATTACTACCGTGTTCGCGCGCATGACCATCGTGGCCGCATCGTGCTGCTGACGGTCAATGCCTTTACTGGCGCGATCATTTCTATCGGCCGCTGAATTCGATCTCCTCGAGCAAAACTCTGGGCCCCGTCTGTAAAGGCGGGGCCTTTTTTTGACTGAACTGAAAATGAATCATCGGGCCAGCGTTGGTTCAGGGCGCGAGTGGCATTCTTCTTTTTAAGGGTCGATCCTCGATCCACTTATGCCCAAGGAGGTTCCCATGAAGTTGTTTTTTGTCATCGCCGGTCTCGGCACCGCTCTTCTCGTCACAGCGCCGCTTGCCGCCCAAGCTCGCTCTTTCACACAGGCACAGTCGGGCACTGCATTTTTGGTGACTGTAACAAAGACCCAAGTGCGTACCGCGCATGACTATAACGGCTACAGGGCTCGGCGTGGTCACATCCTGCCGGCTTGCCAAAGTTGTTCGCCAGCTTGAGCGCAGGAGTGGTGCAACGGTCACTGACATAGCGCTTTCCAAGAATGGCAGGGTCTATAATTTTGAGGGCGTGACGGCGCGTGGCTTTATCGTCAAGGCTCGGGCGAACGCTTATACTGGCAAGATCTCACATGTGAAGGCCACGAAATTCCGCCCCAACTATGATCCCAAGGGCATGCCGATCAATCGTCTGATCAATCAATTGCGTAACAAGGGCTATCAGAATTTTGATCTTGTGAGCCTGCGTGATCAGCGCGGTATCTATGTGGTGCGTGGTCTCAATCGTCGCGGCAAGCCTGTGCAGATCCGCGTGCGGGCGAAGACCGGTCGTGTGCTCTCGCAAAAGGCCACAAACGCCTATAACGGCCCGTCCTATGTGCGTGCGCAATACCGTGATTTCGACACGTTTCGTCCGGCACTTGAATGGAACAAGTTCTCAAACTTTAATAACGTGGTCGCTTACGATGACTACTATTCGGCTAATGCGCGTGATGCTAAAGGCCACAACATTGCTTTGATCATCAGTTCTTTTACAGGTGCCATTCTCAGTCAGTCGCGTTGATCAACCATTCCTAAATGTAAAAGACCCCGCTTCGGCGGGGCCTTTTTTATGGCCAGATGAGGTTGACTTGATTGTCCTTGTCGATCGTGATGTGTGGCATGGGTCCAAGTTTCAGGCCGTGCCCGTCGGCGGACAGCCCTGTTCGAATATCGAAGCGGTATCCATGCCATGGGCATGTGATGCAGTCGTTTGTGTCTGGCACAGCACCAGCCAATGGAGCTTTCATATGTGGACAGCGAGCGGGATAGGCGATGAGCGCCCCGTTGCGCTCAATGATCTGGATGGGATGGCCGTCCAGATCGAGTGTGCGCGGCAAAGATGCCCTCAATTCTTCAAGGTCGCCGAGCGAGACCGGCGCATATGAATGCCTCGTTTGATGGTCAAGTGCGCCCTGACGCGCGATCATCATGGCCTCGTCCTCATCCCATAGTTTCTTATAGAGGCGGACAAGGCTTTCTCCGGCTTTCGCAGTCTGTTCTTCACTAAGATGTGGCAGGTGAAACTCGACGTCAACGCGCGTCCGATGTGGAGCGAGGGCCGTGAATTGGGTCCAGATTTCGACACCGGGCAATGGGCCCTCAAGCGTGCGAGATACATAGCGTGACGCTTTGGCATCAATCACGAGTTCAATCACAGTTTCTTGCGCTGTGGCCGCGTCAGCACCCTGGGTGGTGGCGCGCCAACCCCAGTCTCCGGCTTCATCAAGGCGGCATTGCGAAAAACTGTCAGCATGTAGCCAGGGTAAGTGTTCCCAGTCGCGAACATTTTCCCATGCGCGCGTGAGACTTGCGGCGATGTCGCGCGAATAGCGTCCGGCGATGCGCATAGGCAGGCCGTTTGGGTTAGCTGTGGTGGCGTTGGCTTGGTGTGGGCACATGATGTCAGGGCCTCATGGTGGTCTTGAAGGGGCCAAGCGCGACCGCTCGACCTGGTTCGATCCAGTCAAGCCAATCGCAGAGTCTAGGGCGTGTTTCGCGTGGATCGATTAATTCATGGACCGAAAACCCTTCCGCGCGCGGAAAGGGCGATTGGCCGGCGGCGAGTTTTTTCTCTAGTTCTTTGCGCAGTGCGTCGGGGTCTGGTGCGGCGGCGATTTGCCGGGCAAAGGCGATGGCGACCCCGCCTTCGACGGGTAATGCGCCTGTGGCTGCGCTTGGCCAGGATAGAACGAAACCGCCGGGACCGAAATGGGCGGCACCCGCGACGCCAAACACCTTATGGACGATGACGGAGGTCCAGGGGACACGGCTTTGCATAACGGCGGCGATGGCGGCGGTGCCATGGCGAATGGTAGCTGATTTTTCCGAGGCTGAGCCAATCATGAAGCCCGGCTCATCGACAAATGAGATGATCGGCAGGTGGAACGTGTTGCAGAAGTCGGAGAAACGCCGCAATTTTTGAGCGGCATCTGCCGTCATAGCACCAGCATAATACATGCAATCATTGCCGATCACGCCAACGCTGACGCCGTTGAGGCGTGCGAGACCTGTGATCAGTGAAGGACCAAAACGTTTGGTCATTTCAAAAAATGAACCTTCGTCCAGTACCGATTTGATGATCTTGCGCATCTGAAACGGTTTGCGCCGATCTTTAGGCACAATGGACAAAAGGGCTTCATCCATGCGGTTTCGGTCGTCCGTCGCGGTGAGGCGAGGGGGCAAGCTCCAAACATTGTCGGGCACATAAGAGAGAAACCGTGCGATGTCAGCCAGTGCGTCGTCTTCGGTCGCGGCCACATTGTCGATGACGCCGCTTTTGGCGTGGATACTTGCGCCGCCAAGTTCTTCCTTGGTCAGAGTTTCGCCGAGCGCGCGCTCGACGACTTTCGGGCCTGCGATCAGTACCTGAGCGGTTTCGACCATGACTGAGAAATGCGAGGCGACGAGGCGTGCGGCGGGTAGCCCCGCGACCGGCCCCATGGCACCTGTCACGACCGGGACTTCGCCCAAGGTCTGGGCGACGGACAAAAAGCGCGGCGTTGAGAATACCGGGTCGCCAAGCGGGCGTGGTACTTTTTTGTCGCTTGCGCCTGCAACGCTACCGCCGCCACCTTCATGCAGGCGCACCAATGGCACTTTGTATTGCAGGGCGAGGTCTTCGGCATAGACGCTTTTGCGCAAGCCCGCCGGGTTGGGCGATCCGCCCTTGAGCGTGAAATCTTCGCCGCCAATGGCAATGCGACGGCCATTGAGCGTGGCAAAGCCCAGCACATAGTTGCCGGGTTCAAAATCGATCAGGTTTCCCGCTTCGTCGAAATGCGGAACGCCAGCACCTTGCCCCAATTCGCGAAAACTGCCCTTATCGCTCAAATGGTCAATGCGCTCGCGGATCGTCAAACGGCCTTTGTCGTGCTGCCGCTGGACGGCTTCTTTGCCGCCTTGCTGCAGGGCCAGCGTGCGGCGGCGCTTGATTTCGTCTGTTTCCTTTTCCCAGCTCATCGACTTCGTATCCCGGTTGTCTTTTACAAAGCCTAGTAGAGTTGAACGCCGCTGCCAAAGTCTGTCGGCAGGGAAGAGGTAAAAATATTGAGTGAAAGCCCGCAAGGTGATGAAATGCAGCAGGAAGAAGAGGCAAGCATGTTCACTCAACGCGATGCACTGAAAACAGTGACCGAGATTACCACTTATCTCAAACAGACCTTACCGGCTGATGCGACCATTGGTGCGCGGCTTAAGTTCGTCTATCCCGGTGTGGGCGTCGTCATGATTGATGGACGCAAGATGCCGAATATCGTGTCCAATCGCGATGAAGTCGCAGACTGCACGGTGGAGATTGACCCCAAGGTCCATTTCAAGCTGCTGAATGGCGAGATGGATCAGGGTCTTGCCTTCCGGCAGGGCAAGATGCGTATTTCAGGCGATGTCGCCGTTGCTGTACGGCTTGGCCCAGCGCTTCGGGTTTCCAGCGTACCGGATCGAAAATGAGTGATGCAACGATGGTTGAGGTTGATGGCGCGCTGATGCCGCGGGGCGGGCAAACATCGTGGGTGCAGACCGATGATGGGCACCGCTTGCGGGCTCTGGTCTGGAACGCTGCTGACGCAGGCATTATTGCGCCTCGGGGCACGGTGTTTGTGTTCGGTGGCCGCACCGAATATGCTGAAAAATACTTTGAAGTGATTGGCGAGCTGATCGGACGTGGCTTTGCTGTGGCTTCGGTCGATTGGCGTGGGCAAGGCCTGTCAGCGCGCGCGTTTTGTGATCCGCGTAAGGGCCATGTCGCGGATTTTGCCGAGTTTGACGAAGACATTGCGTGTTTCATGCGCGAGGTGGCGCCGGGCCTGCCCAAACCATGGGTCGCACTGGCCCATTCCATGGGCGGCAATATTTTGATGCGTGCGCTGCATGATCATGATGACTGGTTTTCAGCCGCCGTGCTCACGGCCCCAATGTTGGGCCTCAATCTTGGTAGTGTGGTGGTTCGCGGGGCCATTACCTTGATCGCTAAAGTGGGGGCCAGCGTTGGTCTCGCCAGTCATTACGTGCCGGGCGGTTCGCCCAAGGCCAATGATGAAGTGCCCTTCGCTCAGAATATTCTCACGCATGATCGAGCGCGCTATGCACGCTGTCAGGCGCAAATTCGCGCGGAGCCAAAACTTGGTTTGGGTGGTTCAACCTATGGCTGGCTGGCCGCCGGGTTGCGCTCCATTGCTAAGATCATGCGGCCGCAATACCTCGCTGAGATCAAAACACCATTATTGATCGTCGGTGCCTCCGATGATCGATTAATTTCCCGCCTAGCGCTTATATCGGCATCCGCTCAGGTGGCGCATGGCCAGTTTGTGCTGCTATCACCATCTCATCATGAAATCCTGATCGAGACGGATGCTATCCGCAGGCAATTCTGGGCGGCTTTTGACAAATTTATTGAACGTAACTTGCCGTCATAGACCTTTGGCGAGGATGGCAAGCGCGGCGGCATGGAGTTCCCGCGTTGCCGCAGCGACCACATTGCCGCCCATTTGCGGGTCGGTGCCAGCCCAGCTTGTGACGATGCCGCCTGCATTTTCGATGATCGGGACCATGGCCTGAATGTCATAAGGCTGGAGCGAGGATTCGACGACAAGGTCGAGCGTGCCAGCGGCCAGTAGCGCATAGAAATAGCAATCCCCGCCAAAGCGACGGAGTTTAACGCGCTGACTGATGTCACGGAAGGCGGCGCGCTCGCCGTCCTTTTGGAACATGCCGGGATCCGTGTTGCCCAGTAGCGCATCCTCGATTGTTGTGCAGGTGCTCGTCTTGAGCGGTGTTCGCCGATGGCGCGTGATCAGTTCGCTCAGGCCCGGACGAGCGATAAAGCGTTCGCCGATATAGGGTTGATCCATTACGCCGATGACGGGTTTGGTTCCGTCATTCAAGGCGATCAAGGTCCCCCAGAGCGGCACACCTGAAATGAACGAACGCGTGCCATCGATTGGATCGATCACCCAATAGTTGTCGCTGGTGCCGATGATGCGCCCGTGCTCCTCGCCAAAGATGCCATGGGTCGGATAGGCCTCGGTAATGAGGGCACGGATGGCGGCTTCGGCGTCGCGGTCGGCGGCTGTCACCGGATCGAATTTGAATTCACCGCGTTTGTTGTCAACGGCAAGGCCGGATCGGAAATGCGGCAAGGTTATGCGCGCCGCCGTATCGGCAAGCGTATTGGCAAATCCGGTCAGATCGTCGATGTCAGCAGGTGTCAGCATGGAACCCTCTTTTGTGCGGGTGGCATCATGGGCGCAGCGCACATCCTAGTCCAGCCGATAGACGCGCTTTGCGGTGTCATGGAACAGGGCTGCTTTTTCTTCGGCACTGAAATCTTTGGCGATTTTCTTGAACGCGTTCCAGAGGATAGGATAGGAGCAGGATTGCTTGTCCACGGGGAAGTTGCTTTCAAACATGCAGCGTTCCGGCCCGAAGGCGTCGATGGTGTGGAGATAATAGTCGCCCGTCGCGGCGACCAATTCATCTGATGTCGGCGGCTTGTCGCGCTTGTGCCAGTCAAAGCCATTAATCGCCATATTGATGCCGCCGATCTTGGCGACGACATTTTCGCATTCGGCCAGATCAACAATGTCCTTCATCCATTGGCTGAAAATCTCAGCTCGCTTGCCTTCATGGGGGCCAATGCCGAGCGGCCCGCCGAAATGATCAAGGATGATCGTGGTTTCAGGAAAGGCGCAGGCGAGTGAAGTGAGTTCGGGGATTTGGTGATGAAACAGCCAAGCATCGAAGCTCAAGCCATAGGTTGAGAGCCGTGCGAAACCTTCGCGGAAGTTGGGCATGTCCATCAGGCCCTTGGGCGGGTTGGTGTGCGAGGGACGGACATCGTCGCTGTTGTCGAATGCGGTGGCATGACGGATGCCGCGAAAGCGGTCGGGCGCTGCCATGATATGGGCTTCGAGCACGTCATCGACCGCATTGCCGAGCGCGAGGTCGGCAAAGCCGACGATGCCCTTGCAGGCGCGCATGTCGCCATAAAGGCCGCTGGCTGATTGAGCGGCGATGCCGTTGACAAATTCGGTTTCGCCCACGGGTTTCATGGGATCGGGCCCGTCGGCGCGGTACATAGCTGTGCATTCAACAAAGACGGTTGCTTGGATGTTATGGCCCGTATCGGTGTCGGCATCGAGTTCGTCCAGCAGGTAGCGTGAGCTGGGGAAATCCCACAGATGGTGGTGTGGGTCGATGATGGGCAGATTAGGGTCGATGATCTCTTCGGTGACTTGTCCAAGCCAGATTTCATCCCACGGCATGTCTCTCTCCCTCAATTTCTTTTCCAGAGAGTGACATTGAGACGCGTTGGAGACAACGGACAAAAAATAGCCGCGTCGGAAACGCGGCCATTTCTGTATCTTGATTTTGAAGTGGTTTAGCTCGCCATGGCGCGCGCGAAACGTTTGCGTTCGTTCGGATCGAGGTACCGTTTGCGCAGGCGGATCGATTTCGGTGTCACTTCGACGAGTTCATCAGGACCGATATAGGCAATGGCCTGCTCCAGCGTCAGCGGGCGCGGTGGCGTCAGACGCACGGCTTCGTCTTTTGATGTTGTGCGAATGTTTGTCAACTGCTTGGCCCGCATCGGGTTGACTTCGAGATCGTCGGGGCGCGCATTTTCGCCGATGATCATGCCCTTATAGATTTTTTCGCCCGCAGAGATGAAGAGTGTGCCGCGCTCTTCGATGTACCACAGACCATAGGGCACTGCGTCGCCGTCCCCTGTCGAGATCAATACGCCGTTACGACGCCCTTCGATTTCGCCGCGATAGGGCTCATAGGCCTTGAAGATGCGGTTCATGACGCCAGTGCCGCGCGTGTCGGTCAGGAATTCTCCGTGATAGCCGATCAGGCCGCGCGACGGGCAATCGAAGATGATGCGGGTCTTGCCAGCGCCTGTTGGGCGCATGTCGGTCATCTCGCCTTTGCGGGCTGCCATTTTTTCGATGACGACACCGGAATATTCGTCATCGACGTCGATGGTGGCTTCTTCGATAGGTTCAAGGCGCTTACCGTTTTCGTCTTCGGTGAAGAGCACGCGTGGCCGCGAGATGCCCAGTTCAAAGCCATCACGGCGCATGGTTTCGATCAACACGCCGAGTTGCAATTCGCCACGGCCCGCCACGTCGAAGGCGTCGCCGCTTTCGCTGTCGGAGACGCGGATGGCGACATTGCTTTCAGCTTCGCGCATCAGACGGTCACGAATAACACGCGACTGGACCTTGGAGCCTTCGCGGCCTGCCAATGGGCTGTCGTTGATCGATACGGTGATCGAGAGCGTCGGTGGATCAATCGGCAATGCCTTAAGGGGTTCGCTCACCGTGCTGTCGCAGATCGTGTCAGCAACGGTGCCCAGTGTCAGACCGGCAATGGCGACGATGTCGCCGGCATGGGCCTCGTCCACGGGAATACGTTGAATACCGCGATAGGCAAGCACCTTGCTGAGGCGACCTTTTTCGACAACGCCATCGCCCTTGCGCAGAACCTGCACGGCGGTATTGACGCGTGCCACACCCTTTTCAATCTTGCCGGTCAAAATACGCCCTAGATAAGGATCGTTTTCGATGGTGGTGACGAGCATAGCGAAGGGCTCATCGACCGAGCCGTCGGTGGCGACGGTGGGTTCGGCAAAATGCGAGATGACCTTGTTGAACAGAACCTTTAGCCCATTGTCCTTGGCGTCTGGCGCACTCAGGTCTTCGCAGGCCCAACCCTGACGGGCTGCCGCGTAGATAACTGGGAAATCGAGTTGTTCGTCAGTGGCGCCAAGCGCTGCGAACAGATCAAAGACTTCGATATGGACTTCGTCCGGGCGGCCATCGGGGCGGTCAACCTTGTTGATGAGCACGATGGGCCTCAGGCCGAGAGCGAGGGCCTTGGAGGTCACAAATTTTGTTTGCGGCATCGGGCCTTCGGCTGCATCGACCAACAGCACGACGCCATCAACCATGGAGAGGATACGTTCGACTTCACCGCCAAAGTCGGCATGGCCGGGCGTGTCGATGATGTTGATGCGGGTGTGGACGCCGTTGCCGTCCACCCAGTCAACGCTGGTGGGCTTTGCCAGAATGGTAATGCCACGCTCGCGCTCCAGATCGTTAGAGTCCATAACGCGTTCGGCGACCTGCTGGTTTTCTCGGAAGGTGCCAGACTGGCGCAGAAGCTGGTCAACGAGGGTCGTTTTCCCATGGTCAACGTGGGCGATGATCGCGATATTACGAAGTGACATATTTTCCGCCGGGGTCATGTGGGCCTGCAGCGCGGGAAATCACGCGCAAAAGCGGCCAATCTGCGCGCTTATATATCGGGAAAAGGGTTTTCTACAAGCCTTGCCTTGGGCTGTGGGCCGGTCATTGTCTCGACTTGGCCGATATGGGGGCCTGCGGAAGGTTAATGATCGTTTTTTGGGCACAGGTGAGCGGGCGCAAACGCGGTGATTTTGTTGTGAATGGGTTGCAAGCAGCGTCACATCGTCGCCACAGGGCCACAGTTGGACCTATTCGTTCGCAGCTGGTTGGGCCATCTCAGGCTCCAGAGCCAAATTGGCGAGGAATTGCCGTGTGCAGGCCTCCCAGGTGAATTTCATGGCGAAAGCGCGAGCGACCTCCCGGGGAATGTCGATGGCGCGGCGAGCGGCGGCTTCGAGATTTTCGTCGAGCGCACCTGCCGGGTCGTCGTTAATGACATCGAGCGGCCCCTGTACTGGATAAGCAGCGACCGGCGTGCCGGACGCCAGTGCTTCAATGAGGACAAGGCCGAATGTGTCGGTGCGGCTGGGAAAGACGAAACAGTCGGCGGCGGCATAGGTTTTTGCCAGATCTTCGCCGAATAACGCGCCTGCGAAGCAGACTTCGTGGTGGCGCTTGCGTAGATGATCAAGGCGCGGTCCTTCGCCCACCACCATCTTGGTGCCGGGCAGGTTGGCGTCGAGAAAGGCCTCGATGTTTTTTTCGACGGCAACGCGACCGACATAGAGATAGACCGGCCGTTTGAGTCCCTGAGGGTGTGGTCCCTGCAATTCGGGGCGCGGGCGAAACAGATCGGTGTCCACGCCGCGCGACCAGATTGAAGGCCTGCCGAAGCCCCGGCTCTCCAGCTCGCTTTGCAGCGATTTTGTCGCCACCATGATGGTGGAGGCGCGACGATGGAACCAGCGCAGAAAAGCATAGGACCATGTCAGCGGGAAGCCGGTGCGCGCGTGGAGATATTCGCCAAAGCGCGTATGGAAAGATGTTGAGAATGGCAGGCGACGCTTCAGGCAATAGCGCCGTGCCGCCAGACCCAGAGGACCTTCGGTGGCGATATGGATGGCGTTGGGGTTTGCTGCCTCAATCATTCGGGCCAAGCGCCGTCCGGGAAAGAGCGCCAGTCGGATTTCTGGATAGGTCGGCATCGCGATTGTGCGAAACTGATCAGGCGTGATCGATATGACGTTGTGGCCGAGTGCTGTGAGATGTGTCCTGAGTTCGCCCAGCGTGCGTACCACGCCATTGACCTGAGGCGCGGCGGCATCTGACACAATGACGATACGTAGGCACGGACCATCTAGTCCCAATGCGGGGTCGGCCATCTGATAGGTTTTGCGGCCAAACATCACGCTGCGCTCAACACGCCGGATTTTTCGGACGCCTCTTCAAGCAGGTCGTCAGGCTCGAGCTCGACGGGCGTGACATATTCTTCATGGTCCCATGAGAAACATTGCCAGGTGATGAGGCTGAATTGGCCGGTCTCGTCTTCGGCCAATGCGGTGCAGCTTTCCACCCAGTCGCCATCATTGCAGTAGAGGATGCCATCAATGTCGCGCATTTCTGCGTGGTGGATGTGGCCGCAGATTACGCCGTCCACGCCACGTTCACGAGCTTCGCGCGCCAGCGCCACCTCATAGCTTGAGATGAATTCGACTGCGTTCTTGACCTTGTATTTCAACCAGGATGAAAGCGACCAGTAGCTCAGGCCCATGGCGCGACGAATGGTGTGTAGCGCGTTGTTCAGCGATAGCGCCAGTTCATAGGCGCGGTCGCCCAGATGGGCGAGCCATTTGGCATATTTGACGACGCCGCCAAAATTCAGTCCCGCATAGTTGCGTAGCGCTTCATCGTGGTTGCCGGGCACATAAATTACATTGGCACCTTTGCGTGCCTTGCGCAGGAGTTCCTGCACAACCGCATTGTGGCCTGCCGACCAGTACCATGATCGTTTCAGCCTCCAACCGTCGATAATGTCGCCGACAAGATAGATCGTCACGGCATCATTGTTGCGCAAAAAATCCAGCAGCAATTCGGCTTTGCAGCCGGGCGTGCCAAGGTGAATGTCTGACAGGAAGAGCGTGCGATGCTGCTTGCGGTGTTTGGGGCGGGGGCCCGTGAGGCGCGCGTCCAGTGCGGTGCGCCGTGAGCGCAATCGGATCTTGTCGCGTTTGCCGGGGACGCGCGTATCGGTGGGGCAGGTGGACGGGGTGTCAGGTTGCGTCGGGTGAGTGGGGCTCAGAGCAAAATCCGGCGATAGCTTGTTCTTTGGATCCCGCCGTATTGCAGGTTCCAGACTGATCCGGGGGGTGGGTTTGAACTGAGCGAACGTGTCTTTGAGTGTCGTCATGGTCCCAATAGTCATACGTTTACGGATTAAATATCCTTGTTCATTCTTTGGCCCGCTCGCTGTTTAGAACGAAAGGCGCTATAAGCGGGCACCTGATCTTTCTGTCGCTATATAAGCGAGGCGAGGTCAAGGTATCGTGACGGTCTGATGACGTTTTCAAGACAAGATGCGGGGGCTCCAGGTGACATTGCGTCGCTCAGTTCACATTATTCTCAATCCTGTAGCCGGTGCGCGTGCGCCGGGATTGCTCCATGATGTTGTAGCGCGGCTCGAACGCGCGGGCGCCGTCATTACGCTTGAGGAAACAACGGGGCCGGGCGATGCGACGCAGCTGGCGCAGCGCGCCGCGCAGGCCGGACTCGCTGATGTTGTGGTGGCCGCGGGCGGCGATGGCACGATCAACGAAGTTGCGCGAGGTCTATACGGGCAGAGCGTTCCGCTCGGCATTGTCCCTTTGGGAACGGCAAATGTGCTCGCCATCGAATTGGGTTTGCGTCCACGCGCCGACGGCATCGCCAGTATGCTTTTAGGGGGACCTGCGCGCCTCATCGGCACGGGACTTATTGAAGGCCGGATATTCCTGATGATGGTCGGCATTGGCTTTGATGGCAGCGTCATTCGCTCCGTTAACCCGATGCTCAAGCGACGCTTTGGCAAGGGCGGCGTCATCTGGGCGGGCCTCAAAGTGTGGCTGCGCGGGCCGGGGCGCGACATTCATCTGGTTGTCGATGGCCGCGAGAAGAGGGCGCAATGGGTGGTGGTGCTCAATGGGCGCTATTTTGCGGGCCCCTATGTTCTGGCGCAACGTGGTGACATTGCCGCTGCGGGTCTCACGCTTTTTCTGTTTCGCAATGGCAGCCGCTTTGCGCTGGTGCGTTATCTGATCGCCTTGGGGCTTGGCCGCGTCGAGCGTCTGTCAGACGTCGAGGTTCTGCCCGCGCGTCGTATTGAAGTGTCAGGTGCCGCCGATGTTGATGTCGAGATTGATGGGGACGCACGTGGATCGCTTCCACAAGTGATCGAGCAGGGCACACATATTTTGCGCCTTGTTGTTCCGCATGGCTGGGGCGAATAGGCCGCTGGACCTTCAGACGCCCGGCGAAGCGTCGGCAAGAATGGTTGGTTTAGTTTCGATATGGGCAGGCGCAGTGTTTGTCTCGGCGTTCATTACTTCCGGTTGACGGTGATAAGAGGCTGATCTTGTTTCAGCGAAATCACCATCGGCAATCGATAGACGCAAACCGACGCCTGCAACGGCGGTCTCTCGGATGTCGTCAACATCTTCCGTGGCGAGCACTTTGGGCGCAAGGATTGCTGGGCGCGCATCGTTTGAAGCAAGCGTTGACACTGGTTCTTCCTGCGCCTGCCGCAACTGGGCGGCGACCTGCGCCTTGGCTTGTTCCTTCAACACAAGAGCGAGTTTGGAAATGCGGGCGTGTTGGTCAGTCCACACGTCGATAACTCGCGCAAAATAGGGCTGGCTGCGGGTTTTTGATTGTGAGTGATAGGCGGCAATCGCTTCGGGCCAAGAGTCAGTGCGGCCATAAAGGCGTTTCAGAAAATCGGCGCTATAGGCGACATTGGTCGCAGGGTCGAAGGCGGCCTCAAGATCGGCGAAAGCGTTGGGGTGATAGCGCAGATTAACCTGCATGCATCCGATGTCGATGCTGCGCATGCCCTCTTTCAGGAGGGCCTTGGTGGCCGCGATGGCTTCGCTTTTGGTCTTGAAATAATAGGACTGACCCTCAGCGTTGATGGTCCAAGGCCAAGGGCGTGTTTGGCGGGTCTGCTTGTTGAAGCGGCCCGATTCGACCATCGATACTGAAAACAGCATGGCGCGCGGCAGACGTTGCGCCATTTCAGCGGCGACCGTGGCGCGCTCGCAAAGCGACCATGGTGAATTTGAAGATGCGGTTGTGACTTTGGTGGTGCTTTCGGTCTGGGCTTGCGCGGGCGGTGTGACGAGGCAGAGCGCCAAGCCAAAAAGACAGGCCCCTGCCCATTTTTTGCCATATCCCCGAAAAACCGACATCCACCATTCCTCAGGCCCGCCGATGGCAGGCATTTATCCGCACATGCTCCGGCCCGTTCCGGTGCTGTTTCATTGTGCGCAGGGGGGTCTTAAGGAAGTTTTGCGGTTGGTGGGTTGGAGATGAGGCGTAAACAGTTGAATCGTCATAGGCTTCGTTGCGCTGCAACCGTAATAATTTTCTTAGATGACATTGTTCTTTATGTCGGAATTTGGCGATTTTTACCAAAATTATGTCGCAAAATAAATTGCAATATCTCTTGTTTTTTGTGCAGCGCAATGTATATCTTGCGTTGCGGCATTAGTTGAGTTTCTCCTGATGCCGTAGCCCTTCTTGGGCGTTTCCTCCCTAAACTTGGGCCCCGGTTCGCCGGGGCCCCTTTTTTTGCCAAAAAGAGGCAATTCTCTCAAAGGTTTGGCATTTCAGGGATTTGGTGTCCGTCGCCTAAATGGCCGCGCCGCGGGCCGACCCGTTCAGGGCAGCGATATCCAACTGGCCCATCTCGGCTACAAATTTGGACATGTCAGCGCGCAATCGCTTGAGGCCGGGACCGCGCTGCAGGCGGGCTTCGTTCATGTAGAGGCCACGATTAATCTCGATCTGCAAGGCATGGAGGCCTCGATTCGGACGTCCGTAATGCTCGGTGTTGAAGCCACCTGCATAGGGGTTGTTGCGTGTTGTGCTGTAGCCAAGGCGCTTTAGGACACGTTCAGCTTCCTGGGTGATCTCGTTGGCGCATGCGGTTCCGTATCGGTCGCCGAGCACGATGTCGGGCCGATCGGCACCTGTATCGTCATCGCTCGGCCCGCCAATGGACGGCATGGAATGGCAGTCAATCAACAGGGTACCGCCGAATTGTTCATGTGTCTCTTCCAGCAGAGACCGCAAGGCATCGTGAAAAGGCATATAGAGAAGACGAATCCGGCGCTCTGCTTCGGCATAGGCCAGTGGTTCGCGGTAGATCTCCGTCGCATCGGCGACGATGCGGGCAATCGTGCCGAGCCCGCCTGCAACGCGCAATGAGCGCGTATTGACATGCGGTGGCAGCGGATCGGCAAACATGGTGGGGTCAAGTTCATAGGGTTCGCGATTGGCATCCAGATAGGCGCGCGGAAAATGGGCATGGATGAGGGGCGCACCCAAGGCGACCACACCAGCGAAAATTTCCTCCACAAAGCTGTCCTCGGAACGGCGCAGCGTGGTGGCGTCGAGATTTGAGCCTTGGATAAAGGATGCGGGATAGACGCGTCCGCTATGGGGCGAGGAGAACACAATCGGGAGTCTTTGCCGCGCCGGGCGCTCGACGGATATGGGATGCTCAAACAAGGCGTCTTCGTCGGCTGACCCTGATCCTTGGGGTTGGTCTTCCGATGCGGGGCGTAGCTTGTGCCGTGAAATGAGGTCCATCGAGTGTGATTTTCCGCCAGATTGTCGCGTTTTGCAATGAGGGTGAGCCTAACATCAAGGGGAGGTGGGCTCATTTGAAAGCCTAACACGGCCCTCCGGTTCGAGCGACAAGAGCTGATAGGGCACCGATATGAGATAGGGATGGCGTGGCTTAAGTGCCATAGTTGGTCAAAGTGAATGGGGTTGGTCAAAGTTAACGGGTTTTCACGTCTTATTTACCAATTAAATTTAGGTTGGCCATGGGCATTTCGGTCGCTGGGTGGCACCGAAATTAGGGTGGACTTCCATAAACAGGCTTGCCAATGGCGCGCATTTTACTAGCTGAAGACGACGATTCAATGCGTCGGTTTTTGGCCAAAGCTCTCGAGAACGCGGGGCACGACGTTATGTCTTTCGGGAGTGGTGAGTTGGCTCATACGCAACTCAAAGGCGATATCTTCGACATTCTTCTGACCGATATCGTGATGCCTGAGATGGATGGCATTGAGCTGGCGCGCAGAGGTGCGGAACTCGATCCGACGATGAAGATCATGTTCATCACCGGATTTGCCGCTGTCGCCCTTAATCCTGAAAGCGAGACGCCCAAGGATGCAAAGGTGCTGTCCAAGCCCTTTCATCTGCGCGATCTCGTCGCTGAGGTTGACCGCCTGATGGCAGCCTGACACAGCGTCACTGGGGCCGCTCCAAAGCGCTTTCTTCTGTCTTGTCTTTACGAAACAACCCCGTTATACGGTCTTTCTCCAGTCGGGGACGCGTTCCCGACATCCGCATGGCAATGGGCGTGTAGCTCAGCGGGAGAGCACCTCGTTGACATCGAGGGGGTCACAGGTTCAATCCCTGTCACGCCCACCATTGCCACTTTACCTAAATTAGGCGCAAATGCCTAGCGTTTGTGCCACTGACAGAGCAACGCTTGCGATGAGCCCCTCGACAGGCAGCGTTTCGCCGTGAAAGGCGATCAGCAAAATCATTGGCAGGAGTAGGGCCAACAGGAGTGGCTTGGCAACAGCACCACGACTGAACGCCTTAATCTTCCAGAGCAAGATGAGGGGGGCGGTCAATCCGACGGCACTCCCCAGCAAAACCTCCGGAAGTGTATGGGCGTGAAGAGCCACGCGGGAGCCTGCGACGAAGGCGGCGAAGGTCAATCCGCTGCCAAGGATCAAAACGCGCTGCCAACGCACCGTCCGCAGACGAGATTCCAACACAGCAAAGCCACCATATGCCGCAAAGGCAGCCGCTGCATGACCGCTGGGGCTGCGCAATTGCCATTGAGGGATCAGGTGGCCGCAGGGCAGGAAACAGAGTTTCAGCGCCAACGTCGTCGCCAAGGCGGTGCCAATCGCTAAAACCCATATCCGGGATTCACGCTTTGCGCCACCTAACCAAAGGGTGACGCATACGGCGCCCGCGAACGGCAGGATCAGACTTTGATCGCCGAAACTTGTCAGCAAATAGAGGAATGGAACGTCTGGCACGCAGTTATTCTTTCGGCCTGTCTATGGGTTTGAGAGAGGAATAATTGTGTGAGGTATGTCGTGTCAACGCGTTCGATCCGCTCACAGGCAGGCTGGCATGGCACAATATAACATGAGGTTTAAACGATGCGATTGGTTGCGCGGTCAATGCGCTTATGAGCGATTGGCTTAGCGGCTTATGCGAATGCATACAAATTGCCATTTTACTCAGGGGCAAACTCCCTTATTTGATGGGTATGACTGCCACTGTGGCTATAGTGGCAGGCGTCGTCGTTGTGAGTGGGGTTCGGCCGTTGTGCTGAGATTATCTCGAGCAACTGCGTGAGCATAATAAGCGGATTGTACCGTGTCGTCCGGCTGCATTGCGGACCGGTGGGTGGCGTTAGAGGGGTTGGTGCGGTGCAAGCCGTCTCATCTGGATTTATGGCGAAATTAAGCGATTCTCGCGTGATCGGCGCGGGGTTGGTGCTAGGTGCCTTGCTTATTATTGGTGTGTTTGTCTGGCACCGGATGGGCGAGCACGATATGGGGCCGCCACCGCCAACGGTTGTTGAAACAACCATTGCCACCTCACGCGATGTTGAGGTGAAGGTGGCCGCTGTTGGGACGCTTGATGCCGACCAGTCGATTGTCGTCAGCCCGGAAATCAATGGCATCGTGACGAGTATCGATTTCACTGATGGTCAACGCCTCAACCAGGGCGACCAGATTATTTCCATCGATTCAGGATCGTTGAACGCCCGCTTGATGCAAACTCAGGCGCGCCTTACCTTGACGCGCGCCAATTTTGATCGTGCTCAGCGCTTGCGCAAGCAGGGCTCAGGGACCGAACGCGCATTGGACGAAGCACTGAACGATATGCGTTCTGCCGAAGCGGACAATGCGGCGGCCAAAGCGGACCTCGACAAGGCGCATATTTCAGCGCCGTTTGCCGGTATCGTTGGTTTGCGTCAAGTGAGCCTTGGACAATATCTCAAGGCGGGCGATCCGATTGCAACATTGGCTGACGTCGATCATCTGCGGATTGATTTTCGCGTGTCGGAAGTGTTCCTGACCCAGATATCAAAAGGACAGAGCGTCCAAGTCACATTTGATGCGCTGCCTGGGCAGGCTTTCACTGGAACGATCACGGCCATCGATCCCGTTATCGATATCTCGGGGCGCGCTATTAGCGTGCGGGCGGCGATCACCAATGAGGATGAGAAGCTGCGTCCAGGTCTGTTCGGTCGTGTCAGCATCGTGACGGCAACGCGCCACTCGATTGTCTTGCCCGAAAGCGTTCTGGTGCCACAAGCAACAGGCGAGAAGGCGGTCTTTGTCGTGACCGATCAGGCCGACAAAGGCAAAGTCGCGGCATTGCGCATTATCCAAATCGGCGAACGCATGGCAGGCGCAGTTGAAGTGCTGTCGGGTATCAAAGACGGCGATATGGTCGTGACTGCAGGCCAATTGAAGATCAGATCGGGCGATCCGGTCGTGCCGCGCGCCATCAACAGCACGGATGCGTCGGATGAGCAATCCACTGACGCATCCGCGCATTGAGGAGAGGGTCCATGCATCTCTCCGAACTCTTTATTCGTCGTCCGGTCTTTGCCAGCGTTGTTGCGCTGATCCTCATTCTGATCGGTGCGGTGTCTTATGAGCGCCTGACGGTGCGCGAATACCCCGCCATTGATGAGCCGGTTGTGACGATCACGACAAACTACCGAGGGGCGAGCGCTTCTGTTATTGAACGCGAAGTGACACAGCCGCTCGAAGAGTCGATTGCGGGTATCGAAGGCATCGAGATTTTGTCGTCGGCCAGCCGGCCTGAGCAGAGCCAGGTGACGGCGCGGTTTACGCTTGAAACGGATCCCAATGTTGCTGCCAACGACATCCGCGACCGAGTTGGTCGGGTGCGGGGTCATTTGCCTGACGAAATTGACGAACCCATCATCGCCAAGGTCGAGGCGGACGCACAACCGATCATGTTCATCGCCTATCTGTCGGACCGGATGTCGGAACTCGACATCACGGATTATCTTGATCGGGTGGTGAAAAACCAGATGCAGAACCAGCCCGGCGTGGCGCAGGTGGTCATCTTCGGTGAGCGGCTTTATGCCATGCGCATCTGGCTTGATCGTGCGCGTCTGGCTGCCTATAATCTCACCGCGCAGGATGTCGAAAACGCTGTCCGTCAGCAGAACGCCGAAATTCCCTCAGGTCGGATTGAAAGTAACGATCGCGAGTTCACCGTTCTGGCCAAAACAGCGCTGGCCACGCCCGAAGAATTTGGCAATATCATCGTAAAACAAGCGGGCGGCTATCAGGTTCATCTGCGTGATGTTGCCAAGGTTGAAATCGCTGCGGCAGAGAAGCGTCGCGGGGCGACCTATAATGGCATACCGTCCATTTCCATCGGTATCGTCAAACAGGCAACCGCTAATCCTCTGGAAGTATCGAAGGCCGTTCGGGCGGCGATGGCCGAGATGGCACCCAATCTGCCAGCAGGCATGAGCGCGCATATCGGTTTTGATAGTTCGGTCTTTATCGAGGAATCCATCAAATCAGTTTACGAGACCATTGCTGAAGCCACTGTGCTTGTCGTTCTCGTCATCTTCTTCTTCCTGCGCACGTTTCGCGCCTCGTTTATTCCGGTGGTCACGATCCCCGTCTCGCTCATTGGCACGTTCGGGCTGATGTTTGCGCTGGGTTTTTCCATCAACACGCTGACGCTCTTATCGATGGTGCTGGCCATCGGTCTTGTGGTGGATGACGCCATCGTTGTGCTCGAAAACATCTATCGGCACATCGAAGATGGCCTGACGCCCGTTGAGGGGGCGATTAAAGGGTCAAAGGAAATCACCTTTGCGGTTATTTCGATGACCTTGACGCTGGTGGCGGTCTATACGCCGGTTGCCTTTGCAACCGGTCGCACGGGCAAGCTCTTTCTTGAATTTGCGTTGACGCTGGCCTCCGCTGTTCTGGTCTCGGGCTTCATGGCGCTGACATTGACGCCGATGCTGTGTTCGCGTCTTTTGGCGCATAAGCCGTCATCGGGTCGGTTTGAGCGTTTCATGGGCGCAAAGCTCGACCAGCTTGATGCGGGCTACAACCGCATGCTTGGCCGTGTGCTGGAGCATCGTCGCGCAGTCGTTATCTCGGCGCTTTGCGTGGCGCTGTCGTGCATCGGCCTCTACAATATTCTCAATCAGGAATTGGCGCCGCTGGAAGATCGCGGCTTCTTGTTGATTGCCGGTCGTGCGCCCGAAGGGGCGACGCTTCAATATACGCAGCGCTATACGCGCGAGATCGAGAAGGTGATTGCGGCGGTTCCTGAGGTGCAAGGTTATCTCGTCGTGGCGGGATTTCCGCAGATTACAAATCTTATTTCGTTTTCTTTGCTCGACCCTTGGAGTGAACGGTCGCGCACGCAAAGGCAAATCGTTGAGGAAGTGAACCACAAGCTGTCGAAAATTCCCGGCGTTCTGGCTTTTGCCATTAATCCGCCGTCGCTTGGGCAAAGTTCTCGGTCTCAACCCGTACAGTTCGTCATTCAGACATCGGGGAGCTATGACGAGCTTGAAAAATATGTCGATCTGTTCATGGACAGAGTGCGAAAAAATCCAGGCTTTGTCTTTCCTGATACCGATCTCCATCTCGATAAACCACAGATCGACATTCAGGTGAACCGCGACAAAGTAATCGACGCAGGCATTGACGTGTCAACCGTCGGCCGCACGCTCGAAACCTTTTTGGGTGGCCGCAAGGTCACGCGCTTTGAGCAAAAGGGCAAACAGTTCGACGCAATCATTCAGGTCGGTGACGATGATCGACGCACGCCGAGCGACATTTCGGATATCTATGTGCGCTCAAGCTCGGGCAAGATGGTGCAGCTTTCCAATCTTGTTGAAGTGAAGGAAACCATTGCACCGGACTCGCTCAATCATTTTAATCAGTTCCGTTCTGCGACCATCACGGCCAATCTCGCGCCCGGCTATTCGATGGGTGAAGCGCTTAAGTTCATGCAAGGTGTCGCGGCAGAGGTCTTGCCGAAGTCGATCAAGACAGACCTTGACGGGGAAATGCGTGAATTCACGAAGTCGTCAGGCACGCTGGCCGCAACTTTCGTACTGGCCATCTTGTTCATCTATCTTGTTTTGTCTGCCCAGTTTGAAAGTTTCATTGATCCGCTGATCATTATGATCAGTGTGCCGCTTTCTATTGCAGGCGCGCTGGCCTTGTTGTTTATCACTGGCACGACGATGAATATCTACAGTCAGGTCGGCCTGATCACGCTGGTTGGTTTGATCACCAAGCACGGCATTCTCATCGTTGAGTTTTCCAATCAGTTGCGCGAACAGGGGCGCAATATCCATGATGCGACCATGGAGGCGGCGGCGTTGCGCTTGCGTCCAATCCTGATGACGACGGGTGCGATGGTGCTTGGTGCCGCACCTTTGGCGTTGAGTTCGGGCGCGGGCGCTGAAAGCCGTAAGGCCATTGGTTGGGTAATCGTCGGCGGCATGAGCTTTGGCACATTGCTGACGCTTTTTGTGGTGCCGACGGTCTATGTGATCATCAAGACTTGGCAAGACAAACGCGCAGCGGCGGTGGCAGCCTCCGTTGCAGCGGACTGATCGATCAGAAATAGCGCGCGAGACGGACCTGCAAATAGTCATCATCGGCGATGCTATAAATGGGATCTGATTGCGGTACATCACCGAAGGCATAGGCTTCGATGGAGAGATGATAGTTGTCGCTTAGACGACGCTCGCCCTTGAAGCGGAAACCGCGTGCGCCTGTGTTGGCATCGACGACAACGCCCGCCAGCAGACTTGTGGAGGCCGCATCATTGGCGGTCCAGCGCAGCGCCAGAAATCCATCATTTTCGTAAGGCGCGCGCGTGACCATGCCGCGGCTGTCGAGTGCATATTCAGCGACGACGCCGAGATCACCGTCGCTGCCGGCGATTCCATAAAATGTATATTCGATGCCGCCGGTTACCGCTTCGTATTGCCTGCCCAATTCGCTGCGCCAATAGCCTTCGGCCTTATAGAGCCACGCGCCTTTGGTGGCTTGCACGTCGAATGAGGCCTGCCTGATTTGTGGGTAGAAGGGGGCGAGCACAAGATCGCCATCCTTGCTCAGGGCGGGTTGCAAAATGGGGTCGCGGCCTGTGCCTTGAAAATAGGACAGGCCAAGGTCCACGTCGTCAAATGTGTTTGAGTAGCGCGCCGCGACATCAAGGTGACGGGTTTTGCGGCTGCTTTCATAGCGCGCTAGATCGGTGTCCACCGGGATGTCCGTTGCGGGGCGACCATCAGCGCTAGGGTAGGTGCGGGTGCGGAAATAGGGCAGCAAGAAGACATCGAACGTGCCAAAATCTTGCGTTGTGCGCAGCCGGAGCATGGGTTGGCCCAGACGCACTTCCTGTTTGACGGGGTCTTCGATGGCATCAACTTGATTGACGATATCGACCAAATGGACAGCTTCCGTGACGCCCCAGAAAACCTTATCAAAACCAAGCCGCATTTCCCATTTGTCCATGACAAGACCATAGCGTGCCTCGCGCAGGTCCCAATGCGTGCGACGATGATCGTGCTGATCAAAGCGGACAAAGGGTGTCAGCACCAGAGACTGTTTCTCATGGGCGCCAAAGAAATATTTGGCGGTGGCTTCCACCGACACCGAGAGATTGCTGTTGGTTTGGCGCGCATTGCTGGCGCTTTGTGAGAAGACGCGAAATTCAGGCACGATGGAGCCGCGCAAGCCAAGGTCATCTGCCTGAGCGATGCCCGGCAGAGCCAAAATCAAGAGGGCTGCTAAGACTGCCCCCTTGCCCAATGTAAAACGCAAAAACGTCACAACGAAACCTGACCAACAACGGAAATAACCAGACTAGTGGTAGTTTGTTAACCCCTCCCTACCGTGAGGCTTGGTTAGCGTGCGCGCTCAAGGCTTGCTGTGGTAAAATCGTCCTTAGTCAGACCAGTGTGGAATTTATAAGCGGTCCAGATCAATTTCGTTGATTTTCTATTTTCGTGGTTCACCATGTCGAGTTCTAGTGGCCGCCAGAATTTTTTTTCGTAAAGTGTGTATCCCTTCAGGCTCAGAGTCTTAAGCAGGGCGTTTTTACGGTCGTAATAATCGATCTTGCGGAACTGATAATCTGTTGTGTCCACCCAGACGAGTTCGCGTGTATAGCCAGATGCTTCATAGAGCGGCTTGCGTTCAATGACATGGCAGGTGTGGTCATCGCAAGGCTCATCGCGCAGCCAAGTGTAGGCAAATTTGCCGACTTGCTGGGTTGAGAAATCTTCAAAGGCGAATTCGCTGCCGACGAAGGGACCAGCCTTATTGGTAGACGAGATACGTTTGACCCGCTTCACCGTCGGCAGATAGAGCCATTGGTCGTCGGCGTCCTTGATGTGTGAATAGGTTAGCAGTGCCGTGCCTTCGATGTCACGCGGCCGGTCGAAGGTCATCAGGCTCCAGTTGCCATTATTGGGGTCGGCATTTTCGAGCATCATGAATTGCAATTCGCGCTCGCTGGTTTCGCCTGACGCGTTGGTCAAAATCATTTTCATGTCGGCGCGTGCATCACCCCAGCCCTTGTCGCGGGCGTCATTTTCCCTGGCGATGGCGAGGCCACGCGCAGCAGGATTACTGGTACCCGGAAGGCCAGGGGCATCGGCATGGGCACTCAGCGGGACGAGCAACACCCCTGTCAAAAACGCTATGGCCAGATATTTCGCGCGATTTGCGGGCAGACAGATCATCGGTAATTCCCCACCTCCTGATTTGCGGCCCGATCGCACGCAAATCACTTTCAAGATGAGGCGATGATGCATGGTGGCGAGGACGAGTTAAAGATTTTATTGCCCTCTGGATGATCGGTTTTCAGAAAGGTCGACCGCCGTTGACCGTGACACGTTCCATATGACGGCGTTGGCCTTGATAGTCGTTGAGCGCAAAATGCTGCGCACAGCGATTGTCCCAAAAGGCAAGCGCGCCCGCCGACCAACGAAAGCGGCAGGTGAAGCCTTCCTGCGTGCAATGGTCAAACAAGAATTTGAGCAGCGGCAGGCTTTCGCGCCGCGTCATGCCGACGAATTTTTCGGTGAAGGCCGGGTTCACATAAAGTGCTTTGCGACCTGTTTCAGGATGGGTGCGCACCACAGGATGCTCAAATGAAGGCACATCGTCGCCCGCCGTCGCCACATCCATTGAGCCGCGCTTCTGCGCTGAGTGCCCGCGTTCGCTATATTCGCCCTTGGCAGTGTGTACGGCTTTCAGCGGCGCGAGCATTTCCTTCATGCCGTCCGACAGTGTTTCATAGGCGAGGTATTGGTTGGCCCAAAGTGTGTCGCCGCCAAAGCTCGGTACTTCCTTGGCATAGAGCAGCGAGCCGAGTGCAGGCTCTTCCAGAAATGACATGTCGGTATGCCAGCCGCCGCCAAAGTTCACTTTGTCGGATGGCTCTTTGACGATCTGCATGATCTCGGGATGCTTGTCCATGCCTTTGACGTAGGGGTGGATGTTGAGTGTTCCAAAGCGGCGGGCAAATCCCATGTGTTGGCTGTGAGTAATTTTCTGATCACGAAAAAAAATTACCTGATGATCAAGAAATGCCTGATGCACAGCGTCGAACTGCTCGTTGGAGAGGTCCTGCGCCAGATCGATCCCGGAAATTTCTGCGCCCAGCGCGCCCGAGATGGGTTGAACTTCGATCATGTCAGTCTCCTTTCACGCAGACGCTTTTTGATAGGCGGGGCGTATTTTTAGGCGTTCAAAATAGGCAGTCACATTGGCGTAAGGCTCAAGTGGCAGGCGGACCAAATTGCTCAAATGCAGATCATAGCCGAGCATCACATCGGCGGCCGTGAAAGTATCGCCGCAAATGAAATCATTGGACGCCAGAGATTTGTCGAGCACGGAGAGCATCTTGCCCAATGTGGTCTGCGCCTCGGCGGCAAGGCTTGCCACACGCTCTTCCTTCGGCTTGCGAAATGTGTGCTGCATATATTGGCTTAAGGGCGGCATATAGCTGGCTTCCGCAAAATGCAGCCATTGCAGATATTTGCCATAGGTGGGCGTGCCGAGTTGCGGCTCAAGGTGGCTGCCAGCATGTTTTGCCAGAATATACTGAACAATCGCGCCGGACTCGTTGAGGATCAGGCCCTCGTCGTCAATGGCAGGCAACTTGCCCAGCGGATTGACCGCCAGATATTCTGGCGATTGGAGGTAGGCAGGGCTGAATTCCACCGTTGCCTTTTCGTAAGGCGTGCCAAGCTCTTCCAGCAACCAGAGGACACGGAGTGAGCGCGTATTGGGCGCGTGATAGACTTTCAACATGGACGATCCCTTGATCCCTTGGGTTTTGGAATTCTTATATAGGGAGCAGTCTAGCCGATACGACCCCTATGCGGAAAGAGGCGGTCGAGAATGACGGCAAAGGCCGGCAGGAAGATGATGGCGGCGATCATGTTGACCAAAAACATGAAGGAGAGCAGCAGTCCCATGTCGGCCTGCAGCTTGAGGCCAGAAAAAGCCCAGGATGAGATGCCAACTGAGAGCGTCAGACCGGTAAAGACCACCGCCACGCCGATCTGTTGGAGCGCTTGGGCATAAGCCTCGCCCATGTTCAGGCCTTGCCGGAGCAGGACCTGTAACCGGCTGTAGATATAGAAGGCATAGTCCACACCGATGCCCGTCGCCAAGACAAGGACCGGCAGGGTCGAAACCTTGAGGCCGATGTTGAGCGCTGTCATGAACCAATAGCCCAAGAAAGTCGCCAAAAGCAGCGGCATGCAGCAGCAGACGACGGCGCGCCAGTCGCGATAAGCAAGCCAGACCAGCACGATGATGGCGAGATAAACCCAAAACAACATCGGTAGTTCGTTGGCGGCAATGACGTCATTGGTGGCCGCCATAATGCCAATGCCGCCCATGGCGAGGCGGAGGTGAACATCCGTGCGGGCGAGCGCCTGCGGGTCGGTTACGGCGAAATGTTTGACCGCAGCTATGACCGCCTCGATGGAGCTGGCTTTGTGGTCGTTCATGTAGATGACGACCGGCAGCACCGTGCAGCTTTCGTTGAGCAGACCAGAGCTTGGATCATAAGGGGCCGTCATCTGGATGAGTTCAGTTTTCGAATGCGGCAGGCCCACCCATTTCAGATTGCCTTCACGCCAGATGGCCGCTGTGTTGCGCACCGATGTGGGGAGCGAGCGCACCGAATTGACGCCTTCGACATTGCGCATGGTCCAAGCGAAACGATCCACCAGTCGCATGGTTTGATAGTCGATGCATGCATCTGCCGGTGTTTCAACAACGACGATGAGGGCATCTGCCGAAATCGAGAACCGCTGCACGATGTCGGCGACGTCGGTGTTGTAGCGTGAGTTGGGCCAGAGTTCTGAAAAGCCTGGCGTCAGGTCGCCGATATGGCGCTTGCGTGTTTCATGGGCGGCGACCCCCAGCAGGCCGACAAAGATGACAATTACGACGGACGCGTTGCGTGGCTTGGCAACGCGGGCGATGAAACGCATCACAGTTTCCGGCTTGCGCTTCCAGTTGAGATAGCGCGCCGTAAAGGTCGGATCAGGCTGCATGTAGGAGGCGACTAATGGCAGCATGACGAGATTGGTGATGATCTTCAGGGCGACGCCAAGCGACGCCATGACTGCAAGGTCTTGAATGACTTCAATAGGGATCAGGTAAAGCGTCCCAAAGCCTACGAGGTCGGTAATGAGCGCGAGCGACCCCGGTAGGAGCAAGCGGCTGAATGTGGTGCGTGCGGCTTCATAGGGCGTGAAGCCAGCGCTTACACCCGTCGCAATCATGTTAATCTGTTGCACGCCATGGCTGACGCCGATGGCATAGACGAGAAAGGGAACAAGGACGGCCAGAGGATCAAGCCCGCGCCCTAGCAGCTCAAGCAAGCCAAATTGCCAGACGACGGAGACAAGTGAGCAGCCGACGGCCAGCAGCGTGAGTTGGATAGAGCGGACGAAGATATAAACCGCCGCCAATGTCAGAACGAAAGCGAGCGCGAAGAAAACAAAGACGCCGCTTGCGCCATCGGCAATGTCGCCGATGAATTTGGCAAAGCCAATAATTTCAATTTTAATGTCTTTGTCTTCAAATTTCTCGCGCACTTGTTTTTCGAGCCGTGTGGAAAGATCGAGATAGTCGAGCTTCTTGCGCGTGATCGGGTCGAGTTCCTGCAACTCGGCAATGATGAGCGCGGCGGTCTGGTCGTTGGAGACGAGGAAACCCTTGTGGCCGCCATTGAGCGCGCGGTCGCGAATGATCGCCGCGTCAACGTCCGTGATCGAATTGCGTGTGACGTTGCGTGGCACCACGGGATAAGAGTTGATGCCTTCTTCGGTGTTTTCAGTCACGCGCGTTGTCGTGGACCAGAGTGAATGCACGGTTGTACGGCGCACACCGGGCAGGAACGTCACTTCTTCGGCAACTTCGGACAGGCGTTTGAGAAATTTTGCATTCCAGATCGTGCCGTGGCGTGCCTTGACGGCCACAAGGATGATATTCGCGCCAGGCACCTCATCCTGATATTTTAGGAAGGTCTGCACATATTCATGGTTTTTGGGCACCTGCTTTAGAAAGCCTGCTTCCATGTGCAGTTGCAGGGCGTAATAGCCCATTACCACAGTGAAAGCAGCCAGCAGGACAAGGATCAGCAACCTACCCTTGAAGACAATAAACTCGACGGCCCTCACGTAACGTCCCCCACCCAAGTCCTTGGCCCAATTGGCGCGCTTTGCCCAGAACTCTAATTTCTTTTCGACAAAGCTATCCCTTCGAGGCCAGATGAGCCAGACTTAGTAAAGAGAGTTAATTAAATTGGGGGGAGCCCAGGTGCGCGTTTCGGGTTTTATTGTCGCTGTAGCGGCGAGTGGCGTCATTGTGTCTGGATTGGGGTTTGGTGTTGCTGATGCGGCTGTGCCTGAGGCGCAAATCGCTCGGCTGGGGCAGGATTTGACGCCGGTTGGTGCGGAGCGGGCCGGCAATACCGATGGGTCCATTCCGGCATGGACGGGTGGGCTGTCGTCACCGCCCGAGGGCATCGGCTTTAAGGGTGACGGCTATTATCCCGACCCATTTGCATCCGATCCGATCCTCTATACGGTCGATAAAAGCAATGCTGATAAATATGCCAATGTGCTGACGCCGGGCCAGAAGGCGATGATTGCCGCCTACCCTGACTACAAGCTCAACGTTTATCAATCGCGCCGCACCTGTGCACTTCCGCCGGCGGTTTATGAGGCGACGGCCCGGAATGCCAAGACAGGTGTCCTTGGCGGTGGGGGCGACAGCCTGTCGGGGGTGTTGATGGGTATGCCTTATCCTTTGCCCTTTGATGCCTATGAGATTGTCTGGAACCACAATCTGCGTTATCGCGGCTACAAGCTGGCGCGCACCTTCGCGTCTGCTGCGCCGACGCGCAGCGGATCGTTTACGCCAATCATCGTGAAGGATGAGGCGATCTTCGATTATGCCGCGCCGGAGAATACGAGCTTTAAAGCGCTCAATAATGTGTCGTTGCGCTATATTCAAGAGACGACAGCGCCTGCGCGTCGTGCCGGCCAGTTGCTGTTGGTACATGAGACGGTTGATCCCAAGCAGGGTGAGCGGCGCTCATGGCAATATACGACAGGCAACACCAATTCTGCGCCGCGTGTTCAGCGCACCAGCGCCATCGCCTATGACAACCCGCAGATTTATTCAGATGCCATGGCCACGGCGGATAATTTTGATGTCTTCAGCGGCCCACTTGATCATTTCAATTGGGCGGTGCTCGGCAAGGAAGAGCGGCTTGTTGGGTATAATGCCTACAAGCTGTCATCGCCGAGCCTGAAGTACACGGATATTATCCGTCCCGGCCATCTCAATCAGGACTTGGTGCGCTATGAGAAGCACCGCGTCTGGGCTGTCGAAGCAAAGCTGAAGCCGAGTGAGCGCCATGTCTATAGCCGCTGCGTTGCCTATTTCGATGAGGACGGCGGCAATATGGTGGGCGGCGAGCTTTATGATGCGCGCGGCGGTTTGTGGCGCGTGCAGGAAGCGCAGATCATCACCTATTATGATGTGCCGACCTGTTTCAATGCGTCAGACGTGGTCTATGACCTCGTTGAAGGCCGCTATGTGGTGCAGAACCTTAAGAACGAGGAAGTCGGCATTAATTTTCACCCCGAAGGTCTGAACGACAGGACTTTCGTTCCTGATGAGTTGCGTCGCCGTATGTCGGGCGGGCGCTAAACGACTTTGATCGCTGGTCGGCGAAACTATTGCAGTTTGCTGACCAGCGAGAAGCGTTGTGAAATTTCAATCCAGTTGCCGTCCGGGTCGCGGACAAAGCCGAAGCGCGCGACCTCGCCCATAGTGTGGGGGCGCGTGCCTTCGCGTCCGCCGTGTCCAAGGATCGCGTCATATTCTTTGTCGGCTTCCAACACCTGAACAGTGATGTAGCGCAAGCCCGTGCCGGTGATAGAAGCATCGCTTGGAGCCTTAGCGTCCGGTACCACCATGATGACACTTTCGCCGCAATAAAAGCTGTCGCCGCCTTCTTCAGGTACATCGGGCAATCCCATCGCAAGCACATAAAATCTGCGATGCGCATTCACGTCGCGCACGCCCAGCTTGATGGCGATCTGGTTGATGCCAAACAGACCGCGCGGCACCAGCGTTACAGCGTTTCCATCGGGATCGCTCAAGTGTTTGGGGCCAAGCAGATTGTCGCGCGCGATCAAGATTTCGCGATAGCCGGTGCTGGGCGTTTCTTCGATGGGCGTGCGAGATGCATTGATCTTCAGCACCGAGCCCGCAAGATCATGGCGATGCTGCATCTGACCGCCGCCCAGCGGCTGCGCATGGTCAAACGCGATGCCGACTTCGTTTTGGTAGAAGGCGAGCATCGCGTCGAGCCGATTGGTGAAGAGGCCGATGTCGATCCGTGGCTTGGCAAGGTTCATTCTCGGCCTTTTTTATTATAACCCTCTCCCCGCTCCTTACTTTTTGCGCCTACGCGCAAGTGGGGAGAGGGTTGGGTGAGGGGCTTGCTTACGGCTTCTCGTTTGAAAAAATGATCGTGCCTGACGCGGCAAACATGCCACCGACGCCATGAGCGATTGATATTTTTGCACCCGGCACTTGCGCGGGCGCAATGCCTCGCATCTGGCGCACGCTTTCTTGCAACGCATACATGCCATACATGCCCGAATGCATATAGGACAGGCCGCCGCCATTGGTGTTCAAGGGCAGCTTACCGCCCGGCGCGGTATTGCGTTCACGGACGAATGCGGCCGCTTCGCCGCGCTTGCAGAAACCGAGGTCTTCAAGCCCGTAAAGCGGCAGATGCGCGAAGGCGTCATAGATCATCAGGTGATCAACGTCTGAATGTTTGATGCCTGCTTCCTCAAACGCCTTTTTGCCTGAGACGCGGAAGGCTTTTGACGTGGTGAAGTCTTCCATCTGGCTCACCATCGGTGTTTCCACGCTTTCGCCTGTGCCGAGAATGTAAACTGGCTTTTGTGGAAAGTCTTTGGCGCGCTCGGCACTGGTCAGGATCAAGGCGCCACCGCCATCGGTGACAAGGCAGCACATGAGCTTGCGGAACGGCCAAGCGATCATCGACGAGTTCAGAACATCATCGACCGTGATCGGATCTTTGTAGGACGCGCGCGGGTTCATGGCAGCCCATTCGCGCTGAATGACCGCGACCATGGCCAAATCTTCTTCGCTGACGCCTACGTCTTTCATGTAGCGCAGCACGGGGATGGTGAACATGGTGGGGGGCGAGGTGACGCCATAAGGCACTTCAAATTGCCCCATCTGGCTTGCCGGATCGCGGCCGAAGCGGCGCGCGCCCACGCGTGAGCGGCCGCTTTCGGCATGTGTGATGAGGACTGTGTTGCACAGGCCTTCATTGATGGCGGCTGCCGCATGGCGAACATGCAACATGAACGAGCAACCGCCGACGCTGGTGCCGTCGGCCCATGTCGGCGTGATGCCGAGATAATGCGCCACCTCCACCGGGCTTTCGCCTGCGGTCGCCACGCCGTCAATGTCTTTGGCTGTCAAGCCTGCATCACGCATGGCATTGAGTGCAGCATCAGCATGAAGGCCGATGACGGATTGGTTGGGGATCTTGCCCATGTTTGTCGTCTCGGCTGCGCCGACGACGGCCACTGATTTTTGTTTCATGGGGCTTATCCTTTCGCCGGGCGGAACTTGGGCAGACTGATCTTGTCGTTGACCTTTTCGAAGGTCACTTCAAGCGGCATATCCAGTTGCAGCGCCTCGGGTGTCTGCGGGCAGTCGATGACATTGGTCATCATGCGCGGGCCTTCAGCGAGCGTCACGACCGCGATGGAATGCGGTTGATCACCAAAGTCTGGGCGTGGGCGATGGTTGATGACGTAGGAATAAAGGCTCGCCTTGCCTGACGCCTTGAATGTCGTCACCTTGCGACCCGAGCAGGCCGGGCAAAAGGCGCGCGGGGGAAAATAGGTGTGTGAGCAAGCATCGCATTTTTGTAAGCGCAGCTCCCCGGCCAGACAGCCATCCCAAAACTCTTGCGTTTCGGGTGTCGGTACGGGGAGGGGGCGTGAATATTCAGCCATGGCGTGTCCCTCTCTGGTTTGGTTTATGGATAGGTTTGGCGGTGAGAGTAATCGTGTCGGCTGGTTTGGCAAGACGTAGGCGTGAACAAGGGGCTGTTCAGCTTGAACGCTGGCGCAGAGCGCCTATATTTCAACGATGAAAATCAATGCCTGCATTTTAAGCCTATCTATTTGCCTTGCGCTTGGCGCGAGCGGGTTCGCGCGGGCTGACGACGCCCCGGCGATTGCGGATGGGTCAACGCTGATCGGCATTAGCGGTGATGTGGCAATGGCCGGCATCACGGGCGGTATGGCCGATCCTGTGCCACTGTTTGCTGGTGAAAATGGGCCGGCAGTTTTTGTGATGAGCATGCCGTCATTGAGTGGTGGTCTGTCATTGAACGGTGACGATGACACGCTAGAACAACGATTGACCGGCACAGTCAAGCAAGGCTTTGCTCCGCCGGGTACGCGCATATCGCCGCCTTTCGGCGCGCCGCACTAATTACTCGGAACCACCGATCATTCAAAACCGTGAAACGTGGCAAAACTTTCCAGAGGTTCGCGCTCGGCGACGAGCGTGTTGACGGCTTGCGTCTCGTCGGCATAGCCCAGCGACATGCCGACGATAATATATTCATCGTCTGACACGTCGAGCACCTTGCGCGTAACGCTCCAGAAATTATTCCATGCGCCTTGTGCGCAAGTGTCCAGCCCGCGTGTCTTTGCTGCCAGCATGAAGGTTTGCATGAACATGCCGATATCGAGAAAGCTCATCGCGTCGAGGTCTTTGTCGATGGTGAAAATGAGGCCTACCGGCGCGTCAAAGAATTTATAATTGCGGCCCCACTGCGCCCAGTTTGCCGCCGGATCGCCTTTGGGGATTTCGAGCAGCGAATACATCGCTTTGCCCAATGTGCGCATTCGCGTGGTGTAGGGTTCCTTGCGCTTCGACATACGCGGAAACTCAGCCGCCACATCGGCTTGTTTTGTCTCGCGATGTGCCAGTACTTCTGCCTCCAGCTGCGCGCGCAACGCGCCCGTCACCACATGCACCTTCCATGGCTGAATGTTGGTGCCAGACGGTGCCCGGCTCGCCAGCGTCAACAATTCGGTCACAAGTTCCAGCGGTACCGGATCAGGCTTGAAGGCGCGCACGGACTTGCGAGCGTGGAGAAGATCGTCGAATTGCATGAGGGGCTCCGGATAGAAGAATAGTGATGGCGTGATTGGTAGCAGGGCAAGGCTGACACTTAAAGCCCCCTCCCCTTGCGCGATAGCGCAAAGAAAGAAGGAGGGGGAAAGGGCTTTATTCGCAGGGGAGTAAGTTCCTAAAGCCCCAACACCGCTTTCGCCATGATGTTGCGCTGAACTTCATTGGTGCCCGCATAGATCGAGCCTGCGCGATCATTGAGATATTTCGCTAATACGGGCCAGCTATGTTTGGGGCCTACCGGCGTTTCGTTCGCACCCATTTTTGGAGCGTCGGGCACAGGGCCGCCGGGGGATGTCGCCTGCGGTTGATAGGGCGCGGTATAGGGGCCCGCGGCTTCGATGGTGAGTTCGGTCAAGCGTTGCGAGATTTCGGTGCCACGCGTTTTCAACAGTGATGATTCCGCGCCCGGTGCCTCGCCGTGGCTCAAAGCCGCCATGATCCGATGTTCGGTGAATTCCAGCGCTGAAATTTCAACGGCTGCCGAAGCGATCTTGTCGGCGAAGGCGCGCATATTGATCAAGCCGTGGCCGGTGCCGTCTAGTTCTGTGCGTGCCATGGCACGGATGCGATTGAGGCGTGTTGTCAGGCTCGGCGCATAAGCATGGCCGCCACGTTCAAATTGCATGAGATATTTTGCTACCGTCCAGCCTTCGTCCACTTTACCCACCACATTGGCTTTAGGCACTTTGACATCGGTGAAGAAAATCTGATTTTGGATATGCTCGCCCGACATCATGATTAAGGGCTCGACTTTGATGCCCAGCGTCTCCATGTCGATCAGCAAAAAAGTGATGCCACGCTGGGGAATGTCCTCTTTGGACGTGCGCACCAGATTGAAAATCTGGTTGGCGTAATTGGCATGGGTCGTCCAGATCTTCTGGCCGTTGCAGAGAAAATGATCGCCCATATCGACAGCGCTCATCTGAAGCGAGGCGAGGTCTGAGCCTGAGCCGGGTTCGGAATAGCCCTGACACCAAAAATCTGTGCCCTCAAGCATGCGCGGCAGATAGTGTGCCTTTTGTTCAGGCGTGCCATAGCCGATCAGCACCGGCCCGCACATGCCAAGCCCCATCGGTGAGAGCGAGGGTGCACCGGCGGCTGAAAGCTCACTGGCAAAGATATAGTGCTGGCTTACCGACCAGTC
This sequence comes from Parvibaculaceae bacterium, assembly GCA_041688015.1. Taxonomy (GTDB): domain Bacteria; phylum Pseudomonadota; class Alphaproteobacteria; order Parvibaculales; family Parvibaculaceae; genus Parvibaculum. The sequence continues at coordinate 291,000 of JBDNIY010000012.1, read as the reverse complement.
GCAGCCGCCATATTCGGCGGGCCAGGCAGGGGCCACCCAGCCACGTTCATAGAGCGCGCGATGCCAGCGCATGGTCGTCTCATAATCGGCATAGACGCTTGTCATCAGTTCGGCAGTGGCGCGCAGATCGTCGGTCAGTTTGTCGTCGAGAAAGCGCCGCACCTCGTCGCGAAAGCTCATGTCTGTGGCGCTGAGCGACAGGTCCATCTTGATTTCCTCCCGGTTTCTTTTGAGCAAACATTAGGCGCGGGCGGGGATAAGTCAAAAGCGCCTGTGTTGACCTAAAAAAACGTAACGTCACGCGCTGTAAGGCATTGGCGGCGGGGGCGCTTTCCCGTACACGTTGAAACCGAATCCACACTTAAGGCCGAAAAAGGCCCCTCATGTCTGAAGTCCCTGACGATCTCTCCGCCGACCGTAGCGAGTCCGTGATGGACACGCCGGGCATTGGCTTGTTGTCCACCGACGTACAATTTGACCTTGAATCAGAAACTGCCCCGCTCAGCGCCACGGCGACGACGGCCGCAGAGCGCGGCCGCGCCTTCAAGATTTTGTTTTTGTGCCAGCTTGCTGGCGGCATGGGGCAGACACTTGTTTATGCGGTGCTGCCGCCAATCGCACGCCATCTCGGCATGTCGGATTTTCAGACGACAACCATTTATTCGCTCTCGGCTTTTCTCTGGGTGGTTACAAGCCCCTTCTGGGGGCGTCGAAGCGACACTGTGGGCCGCAAGCCGATCATCCTTCTGGGGCTTACCGCCTTTGCCGTATCAACCTTGATCTTTGCCACGCTCTTGCTTGTGGCCCTTTGGGGTTGGATCACATTGACGGTTGCCTTCCCTCTGTTGATGGTGTCACGCGCGGTCTTTGGCGGCTTTGGCTCAGGCAATGGCTCGGCGGCGCAAGCCTATGTAGCTGACCGCACGTCGCGTACAGAGCGTGCCGCAGGTGTTGCCGCGCTCAGTGCTGCTTTTGGCATTGGAACGGCCATTGGGCCGGGCTTTGCGGCCGCCTTTGCACGAATTCATCTTGTCGCGCCATTTTATGCGGTGGCTGTCGTGGCGATAGTATCTGTCGGTCTTATTGCACTCTATTTGCCCGAACGTTCACGGCCTTCACAGCGTGTCTCGGCCAAACAGGAAAGCCGTCGCCACAAACTCAAATGGAATAGTAAGGAAGCCTTTCCATGGATTGTCATATCCGTGATTATCAGCTTTTCACAGACCATTATCATGCAGCTCTGTGCCTTCTATTTCATGGACTCATTGAACCTGTCAGGTGACGCCGCGACGGAAATGATCTCCGTGGGGTTGCTGGCGATGGCCATTGCCACATTGTTTGCGCAGATCGGGCTCATTCAGCGTTTTAACCTATCTGTGCAATTTTTACTGCGGTGGGGCGCTGTCACCGCCACAGCCTCTTTTGTCCTCCTCATCATTGGCGGCTCATATGGCGTGCTGGTGACGGCTTTGACATTGGCAGGTTTTGGCTTTGGATTGTTGCGCCCCGGTCTGAGCGCTGGTGCGTCTCTGACTGTCTCGCAGCGTCATCAAGGCGCGATGGCGGGTTACATTTCCGGGACTTCGGCGAGCGGTATGATCCTCACGCCCTATATCTTCCAGAATCCGTACTTCAATATTTATTCAAAGATGAATCAAGCCCCCTTCGTGGTTGGGTGCCTGCTTGTTCTGGCTATTCTCGCCTTTGCGCTCATTCATCCAGCGATGAAAAATCTCGATCAGCCTGCTGATGAGTTTGAGGATGAAGAAGAAGGCCTCGGCCTGTCGTAACAGGTCGGTGCAGACGTCATTTTAGCGACTGTGTTTGACACCGGCCAAGCCCAGTAGATGCGAGGCCATGATGACGATCACGAAGATCGCCAGAAAAATAAACGGTGTGGTCGGAAAACGCAGCTTGCCGAATTCGCGTGGACGGCGCTCCAGCACGGTCAACCCGACGATGATGGCGATCATGACGCCAATCACAATCAATGTTGGCGTGAGTGTCATCATATCGTCCATATTTGTCCTAGCCTTGTTCTGAGGTCAGCGTACCGTCAGCTTCCCATTGTGCCATCAGTGACGCAACAGCTGTGGCAAAGGCATGAGGCTGGTCGAGCATGATGTGATGCTGGGCACCGGGCACGGTATAGACCGGGCTCATCGGTGCAAGGTCGCGCAGAAAGGCGATGGAGGCTGGGTCGTAGTCCTTGCTCTCAAGCCCGAAGATCGTGGCCTTAGGGCAGGCGAGAGATTTGTAAATCTCCGCATGGTCATTGCCCATGACGAGGCCGTTGAACATCTCGGCATCGAATTTCCATGTCCAGCCGGCTTCGCTTGACGGGCGGCGGCCGGGATTATCGCCGATTTTCACTTCGCGCAGGCTCAAGCTACCGATGTAGTCGGTGATGTAGCCATTGGCGCAGGGCTGCAAGGGGGCGAGGCGAAAACGGGCCTTGGCGGTCTCAAAATCGGGATAGATGCGGGTGGGCTTGCGCAACGGATTATGCAGGAACCATTCACGGTGGGTTTCAGGTGGGCGTACCGTGAAGTCAGCAAAGATCATGCCGCCAAAGCGGTCGCTGTAATGTTTGCCGGCGATCAGCGAAACAAAACCGCCGAATGAGTGGCCGACAACAACCGGCTTGGGGCCGAGGTCTGCGTCGAAGGCGACGGCACCAATTTCATGGGCATAGGTGTCGCGCGTATAGGTCTCACGCCAATCACTGTCGCCCATGCCGCCCAGATCCATTGAGGCGATGTTGTAGCGATGGGCGAGCAGCGGGGCGATGAAGGCGAACCAATAGGCATGAGCGCCATTGCCATGCACAAACAAGATGCCCGGCCGCTTGGGGTCGTTGTTGCCCCAGCGCAGATAGTGGATGGCTGCACCATCCACCGTGATGTGGTGGCTTTCCGGTGTGACGGCCAGCGCTTCGCGGAACCATTGCGGGCGGTGATGGGTTATGTCTTCGTCGGGCAAGGTGCGCGAGGCGGGTTCCTTGTGGAAGTTATTAGGGGCTTCTTGAGCTTCATCATATGCCATAATATAACTATATTCCTTGGCGGACGCTAAAAAGTGACGTCCGCGCCAATTTCATGATGGGACATGATCTACCGCGATTTTCCGAGTTAGAAAAGCCGCCCTGCGATTTCAGCCCAGATGGCCGGTTTCAGCGTGATATGCGGCCAATAAGCAGGTTGACAGGACCGGGGCCGCCCCTTAGGTTCCGCGCCAGATCAGGGGTGTTCCGGCGGTGTCCGGTGGCGGGGCTTAATGACCGATCGCAATCCTCCAAATTCAGAATTCAGACCTCGAAGGTTTCGCTATGAAAATCCGTAACTCGTTGAAATCCCTGCGTGGTCGTCACCGCAACAACCGTCTTGTGCGTCGCAAGGGTCGTGTTTACATCATCAACAAGACCAACCCGCGCTTCAAAGCCCGTCAGGGCTGAGGCAAGCTGGATGGCTTGGCGTGGCCCTTTTGGACCGCGCTCGATAGAAATTGAAGGCCGCACCTCAGGGTGCGGCCTTTTTGCGTGTTCGATTTTATGCGTCTGTGGGATGATGGCGATATGAGTGCTGCAATTGATACGGTCATCTTTGATATTGGCAATGTGCTGATCGGCTGGGACCCGCGCCATCTCTATCGCAAGGTCTTTGTCGATGAAGTGGCGATGGAACGCTTTCTGGCCGAGGTCTGCACGCTTGAATGGCATCTGGCGCATGACTATGGCGTTTCGTTTGAGGAAAACGGTGCAAAACTCAAGGCACTCCATCCCGATCACAGCGACCTCATCGACCTTTGGCACACGCGTTATGCTGAAATGATCCTTGGCCGCGTTCCCGGCACAGCCAATCTTCTTCACGCGCTCGCAGACCGTGGCGTGACGCTGCATGGCCTCACCAATATGCCGGTGTCGGTGTTCGAGTATTTGCGCGAGGCCTATCCTGAGCTTCAGCGATTCCAGACGACGGTCGTGTCGGGTGCAGAAGGCTTGGTCAAACCGGACCCGCGTATCTTTGAACTTTTGATTGAGCGCACGGGCTTTGCTCCGTCGGCGGCTTTGTTCATCGACGATTCGCGCGCCAATGTCGAAGCGGCCTCCCGACTTGGCTTTCAGACACATCATTTTGTCGATGCGCATGGGTTGGCTGACGATCTTATGCGTCTCAACCTTATTCCTTGATCGAAATCCGCTATAGTCGCCAGAGAAACAAGGCGGCGGGGATTGAGGATCGAGAATGAGCGACAAATTTATGATTTATGGGGCGACCGGCTATACCGGCAAGCTCGTTGCGCGTACCGCCAAGGCGCTGGGCATGCACCCCATTTTGGCGGCGCGCAATGAGGCGCGGTTGAAATCGGTGGCGGGCCAGCACGGGTTTGATTTTCGCGCCTTTGCCCTTGAAGATACGCCCGCTCTCATGGAAGCCTTGTCCGAGGTTGATGTCGTCCTGCATATCGCCGGGCCGTTTTCGGCCACCTCAAAGCCCATGCTCGACGCCTGTCTGAAGACCGGCACACATTATCTCGACATTACCGGCGAGATCGACGTGTTCGAGGCCTGTGCGGCCCGCAACGAAGAAGCTCTGGCGGCGGGGATCATGGTGATGCCGGGCGTTGGCTTTGATGTGGTGCCAAGCGATTGCTTGGCTGCACATCTGAAAGCGCGCATGCCCGACGCGGTCGAGCTTGCCCTGTCGATTTCGGGCCTTGGCGCGATGTCACGCGGCACCGCCAAAACAGGCGTTGAAAGCATTGGCGAGGGCACACGCGTGCGCCGCGATGGCCATATTGTTGCGCTCAAGACGCCGCCGCGCGCCGACGTTGATTTTGGTCAGGGCCCGCACCCGACCATTGCCATTGGTTGGGGCGATGTTTCGACGGCCTATCATTCAACGGCTATTCCCAACATCACGGTCTATTTTGAAGCCAGCCCGCAGCTTGAACAGATGGCAAGCCTTGGTGGCTTCAAGCGCTGGGTGGCCAGCCTTGGCTTCATGCAGCGCAGGCTCAAAGCGCAAGTGGACAAGATGCCTGAAGGTCCAAGCGATGCTGAGCGCCGCGAAGGTCAGGGCATTCTGGTCGGCGAGGCGGTCAATGCGGCGGGTGACCGCGTGGTTTCGCGCCTCACCTGTCCTGAGGGTTACACGCTGACGGCGATGACAAGCCTTGAAATCGTGCGCCGGACGTTGGCGGGTGAGTTTCAGCCCGGCTTCAAGACGCCGTCTCTGGCCTATGGCGCGGATTTCGTCACGGAATTTGACGGTTGTTTGCGTCAGGACCTGAACGGCTGACCGCCCTGGCGCGCTATGTGCCGCTCTCCGTATCGCTTGGTCTTGTGGGCAAGCCAGATTATGCTCGCCCCATGACCGCCCGCGTTCGCCCCTTTGCTGTGTTTTCCGTGATTGTTGCATTGTGTGCCTCGTCTTTGCCTGCGCTTGCGCAAATCGCGCCCCCGCCGCCTCTGACGGCTGAGCAGGACAAGCCGCCGCGCGGGGCTGTGCTCGATGCGCTTTTTTCCGATCTGGCAAAGGCGCGGACGGCACAGGAAGGTGCGGCCTTGCAGCAGGTCATCCAGAAAGTCTGGTTGCAGTCAGGCAGTCCCAGCATCGACATTTTGATGTCGCATGGGCTCGATGCTTATGAAGCCAAGGACTATGACCGCGCCATGTTCTATTTCAACGAAGTGGTGCTGCTTGATCCGGGTTATAGCGAAGGTTGGCACAAGCGGGCGACCGTCTTTTATATTCAGGACAATTTTTCGCGCGCGCTGTCTGACCTTGAACAAGTTCTGCGGTTGGAGCCGCGTCAATATATGGCCATGGGTGGTCTTGCCTTGATGCTGGAAGAACTGGGCGACAAAAAAGGGGCGCTCGAGGTTTTCCGGCGCGCCCTTACCGTCAACCCTTGGCTTGATGGTGCGGCTCAAAATGAAAAATCACTGTCCATCGACGTTGAAGGCAGGGGTATCTGACAAACATGTGGATTGTTGGGCTCTTTGCGATCCTGATTGGGGTGCTGCTGATTTATTCAGGACTCTTCTTTGTACTGACGGAAGACCGTTATCGGCCGCGCGGCGGTTTCGTCAAGGCGGCAGGCGTTGACATTCACTATTTCGCCATGACGCCTCCCGTGCCGACAGGCGCGCCCATTGTTCTCATTCACGGCGCGAGCGGCAATCTGGGTGACATGGCCGAGAGCCTGATGCTGAATATCTATCAGCGCCATCGCGTCTTTGCCTTTGATCGCCCTGGTCATGGGTGGAGCAGCAGGCCTGATCGGCCCGACATCACCAGCCCCGCCGTTCAGGCAGAAGTGCTGCATGAGGCGATTGAAGCCCTTGGTATTGAGCGTCCCGTGCTGCTTGGGCATTCATGGGGTGGGGCGGTAGCCACGGCCTATGCGCTGGCCTATCCCGACGCCTTGTCTGGTCTGGTTGTTCTGTCGGGCGCTACGCATGTCTGGGAAGGCAAAACAGCCTGGTATCACAAGCTCGTCGCCATGCCAGTAATCGGGACGATTTTTCTTTATCTGTTCATGGTTCCCGGCGGCCAGATTTTGATGGGTCCGGGTGTTGCCAGCAATTTCGCGCCGAACTTTCCGCCCCCGCATTATGCCAAGCGCATCGGTTTGCCTTTGCTCTTTCGGCCCAAGAGTTTTCGGGCCAATAGCGCGGATTCCGCGGGTCTGCGGTCGTGGCTTGTCGCGCAGAGCAAGCGGTACGGTGAGATCAAGGTGCCGACCATCATCATCACCGGCAATCGTGACAAAACGGTATGGGCCAAGCTGCATTCTTATGCTTTGCATCAACAAATTGTCGGCTCGGAGCTCATCAAGCTCGTCGGGATCGGTCATATGCCGCATTACATTCGGCCCGATCTGGTGATCGATGCCTTGTCGCGGCTGGCGCGTGGCGAGGCCCCGCGCGCGGGCACGCATTTGGTCGAACCCGAGGGGCTTGTTCCCGACGTGCTTCAGACCGAGCTGGCAGGGTAACGTCTATTCGACCGTGGTGCCCATTCGACCGACAAAGGCGACGCGCAACATGTTGGTCGCGCCGGGTGTGCCGAGTGGCAAGCCTGCGGTGACAACAATGCGTTGGCCCGGTTGGGCATAGCCTTCACGGAAAGCAATGCGACAGGCGCGCTCTGCCACGTCATCGAGATCCTTTGCGTCTTCCGTCAAGACGCAATGCAGACCCCAGACCAGCGCCAATCGGCGAACAGTGGCAGGCACGGGTGTCAAAGCGAGAATTGGCAGCATCGGGCGTTCGCGTGCTGCGCGCAGGCCCGTTGAGCCTGAATTGGTCCAGCAGACGATGGCGGCGGCCTTCAGCGTGTCGGCGACCATATGAGCCGCTGCACTGATCGCGTCAGCGCCTGTGGCTTCTGGCTCGTTGCTTTGGGAATAGATGATACCGGGATAGGTGGGGTCGCTTTCCACCTCGATGGCGATACGATCCATCATACGCACGGCCTCAACGGGAAACACGCCGGCGGCGGATTCTGCCGACAGCATGATGGCGTCTGCGCCTTCAAACACCGCCGTGGCGACGTCGGAGACTTCGGCGCGCGTCGGCACCGGCGAGGCGATCATAGATTCCAGCATCTGCGTGGCAACGACCACGGGCTTTCCCGCCCGGCGCGCTGCACGCGTGATGCGCTTTTGGCATCCGGGCACTTGCTCCAGTGGCAGCTCAACGCCAAGGTCGCCGCGTGCCACCATCACTGCATCGGCCATCTCGATGATTTCATCTAGTTGAACAAGCGCTTGCGGCTTTTCGATCTTGGCGAGAATGGCCGCGCGCCCGCGAGCGATTTTGCGGGCTTCGGCAAGGTCTTCGGGGCGCTGGATGAAGGACAGCGCCACCCAGTCCACACCGAGATCCAGCGCCACTTCAAGGTCACGCCGATCTTTGTTTGTAAGGGCGCCAACAGATAGAACAGCGTCGGGCACATTGACGCCTTTACGGTTGGTCAGTGTACCGCCGACGATGACTTCGGTGTCGGCAAAATCTTTGCCGCATTTTGTGACGCGCAAGCGGATCTTGCCGTCATCCAGTAACAGCGATTGACCAACGCTGACAGCGGCAAAAATTTCTCGATGCGGCAGTGGTGCGCGTTTGCTTGTGCCGGGGTCCTTGTCAAGATCGAGCCTGAACGCTTGTCCGTTTGTCAGCTCAACAGACCCGCCTTGCATTTCGCCGATGCGCAGTTTCGGGCCTTGCATATCCGCTAGAATGGCGATGGGGCGGTCGGCCTCTTTTTCTACCTGGCGAATGATCCCGTGAACTTTTTTTAAGTTCTTATGGGTGAGGTGGCTCATGTTGAGACGGAACACATCGGCACCAGCATCAAAAAGGGCCCGGATCATCTCCGGTGTGTTTGAAGCGGGGCCGAGTGTGGCGATGATCTTGACGTTGCGGCGACGAATCAATGGGGCGCGCTCCTGAAATGCGGTCGTCTGATGCGGTTCTTGTAGTAGAGCTTTATTCGATCAGTATGACACGGAAATCATTGACGTTCGTAAAGGTCGGGCCGGTATTCAATAGATCACCCAACGCCTTAAAAAAACCACCTGAATTATGGGCATCAAGGGCGGTTTGCGGGTTGAGGCCCAGCGTCTCAGCCCGCACCAACGTATCGGCAAAGATCATCGCGCCTGCGGGGTCTTGCGGGTCGCCCGCACCCCCGTCGATCCCGTCGGTGTCGCCTGCCAGTGCCGAAATGCCTTGAGTGCCTTTGAGCGCGATGGCGAGCGCGAGCGCATATTCCTGATTGGGTCCGCCATATCCCGATGCACTTTCGGTAAACGTCACCGAGGTTTCACCCCCTGAAAGAATGGCAAGCCTACGGCTGTCGCGTTTGGCCGTCAGAGCGAGCTTTGCATGGGCGCGGGCCACGTCGCGGGCTTCGCCTTCCACGCGGTCGCCAAGATTGAGAATGGCATAGCCCGCAGCCGCAGCTTGGGCAGCAGCAGCCTCCAGCGAGCCTGCGCCGCTTGCGATCAGCCGGAAGGATGTCAGATCAAATGCCGCGTCTCCCACTTTTGGGCTTTCGGGCGCGGCTTCCATCGCGGCTCTGACATGTTGTGGCAGATTAATGCGCCAGCGTTCCAGAACCGCGAAAGCGTCGGCCTTTGTGGTCGGGTCCGGCACGGTTGGCCCTGAGGCGATAACGCTAGGCTCATCGCCTGCCACATCGGAAATGGCCAGCGTGAGGGAGCGGGCAGGGGCAATGGCTTTGGCGAGCCATCCGCCCTTGAGGCGCGAGAGATGTTTTCGCACGGTGTTGATGTCGTGGATCGGTGCGCCTGACGCGAGGAGTGCTTTGGTCAGTGCCTGTTTGTCGGCAAGGCTCACGCCGTCAATTGGCAGGGTGGCCAAAGCTGATCCTCCACCGGAGATCAGCACCAGCGCGAGATCATCCGCTGTGAGGCTCGCAGCCATCGTCATGATGCGCGCACTGGCCGCCATCCCGGCCGCATCGGGCATGGGGTGGCCTGCTTCAATGAGGGTGATCTGGCGCAAGGCTTGGCCATCTCTATGCCCGTGCCGCGTCAATGCGATCCCTTCAAGGGCTGCGTCGGCATAATGGGTCTCTGCCGCCGTCGCCATGGCAGCCGCTGCCTTGCCGATCGCAAAAACAACAAAGCGGCCCTTAGGGTGTGGCGGCAGGTGTTTGGTCAGAGCGACAGCGGGCAGGGCGGTGCGCACAGCCTCGTCATAGAGGTTTGTGAGAAACGTCCGAGTGTCGTAATGCGCTGCGCTCATCTCTTGGGTATAGTGCGCTCACCGAAATTCGTCACGCGAAGGCGCAATATTGCCGTTTGAATTGTTTAATGCCGGAAAAGGCTTTGATCCCGGTTTCCTCGTCATTTGCGACCATGCGTCCAATGCGTTGCCGGACGGCTATGGCACATTGGGGCTGGAGGCGCGCCAGTTTTCACGCCACATCGCCTATGATATCGGGGCTGCAGAGGTGGCACGTCGTCTGGCTACCTCGCTCCAATGCCGCGCTGTGCTGGCGCGTTATTCACGTTTGTTGATCGACCTCAATCGTGGGGCCGATGACCCGACGCTGGTAATGAAATTGTCCGATGGCGCGATCATTCCGGCCAATCGCGCTGTCGATGCGTTTCAGAACAAAGCTGAGTTTGACCACCGCCTCGCTGCGTTTCATGCGCCCTATCATGCGGCTATTGCTGGCGCGCTTGATCAGGCACGCGGCGCGGGGGCTGTGCCGCTCCTCCTCTCGATCCATAGTTTCACGCCGCGTTGGCGCGGTGTGGCGCGGCCTTGGCATACCGGTATTCTCTGGGATAATGATGACCGCTTGCCTGCCTTCCTGATGGATCAATTGCGAGCGGAACCGGGGATCGTTGTCGGCGACAATGAGCCCTATACGGGTGCGCTCATCGGTGATTGCCTTTACCAGCACGGCACAAAAAACGGTTTGCCGCATGTGCTGATCGAGATCAGGCAGGATTTGATTGCCGAGGCCGCGGGGCAGGCGGCATGGGCGGCGCGGATCGCCCGTTATGTTGTCGAGGCGTCGGCGCGGCCCCATATGCATGAAGTCAAATTCTTTGGCTCGCGGACGGACGCCAATATTTAAGGAGCATGTCGATGGATAAGCCCACACAAACCGACCTTGAAGCGGCTGCCTTTCGCCGCCTTGTGGCGCATCTGGGCGCGCGGACCGATGTGCAGAATATTGATCTGATGATCCTTGCCGGGTTCTGTCGCAATTGTCTTGCTGATTGGCTACGCGAAGCAGGGGCGGAAAAAGGTGTTGAGATGAGCAAGGATGAGGCGCGAGCGCAGATTTATGGAATGCCGTTTGCCGATTGGAAGGCCAAATTTCAACCAAACGCCACGCCCGAGCAACTTGCCGCTTTTGAGGCCGTCCAAAAAAAGGCCCACGGTTAAAGGCTTTATTCGCGCAGGCCAGTAATATCCACAGGTTTTTGCCTCGGTGATATTGCCGAGGCAGAAGTGCGTGATAGTGTCTGCGCCCTTACACATCTATCGAATGAATGGAGCGACGCATCATGGCGGACGGCAATACCCCTATGAACACTGGCGGCGTCGCACACGATCAACTGCGCTCGATCGTTGAACGCATTGAACGCCTCGAAGAAGAAAAAGCGGCGACCGCTGCTGACATCAAGGAAGTTTATGGTGAAGCCAAGGGCAATGGCTTTGACACAAAGACGCTGCGTCAGGTCGTGCGCATCCGCAAGCAAGACAAGGCTGAGCGGCAGGAAGCCGAAGCCATCCTTGAGCTTTATCTCCACGCACTGGGCATGGTCGAGTAACTTCAGAAACCTGTCAGAACCTGCTATAGCCAAGCCGAGGCGTGCTATGCATTCGCCTGAATAGTTGCGGGAGTGATTTATCTTGTCCAATCGTCTGCCCGGACAGACCGGCCCGGCTTTAGTCAGAGGTGCGCCGCTATGGACCCCTTCACGGATTTTGCTCTGGGCTTGTGTGGGGATCGGCACGCTGGGCGTCGCGCTCGCACTTCGTCATCTCGTGATCGAACCGCATGACATCGGCATGACTTGTGTCAATGACGCAGCCCCTTGGTGGTGCACGCCGCGTCAGGGCATTGTGATGATGCATATCTGGGAAATCTGGGGCTGGGCCGGTCTTGTTGGTGGCGGACTTGGGCTTGTCTTTCGCTGGCGTTGGGCGATCTGGCTTGGCTTTGTCATGAGCCTGATGGGGCTAGTGCTATACAATGCCGATCTGGCCGCCGTCGGCCTCATGCTCACATGTCTGCGACTGCCTCGGGCCTCTTAAACAGGCCCTTGAGCGCAGCATTGATCTGACCGAGCCATGGCACCACGAAAATGAGATTGAGGCTGCACCAGCTCAGCGCTTCGATGTTCAATGGTCCTTCGTTGAAGGCGATGATGCCCGCCGTTACCACAAACAACAAAACAAACATAATCTCTTCACGTCGATCAGGTTGCACGCGCTTTTGGTCGCCGCGATTGAGCGCGAGCAGCGCAAAGCTTAAAGCGGGCAGTGCAAAGGCGGCGACAGGGAAGTCGCGATAGCGGCTGTCAAAGCTCAGGCCCATCGAAGTGACCAGCGCCGTAAAGGTAACCGCTAGTTGTATCAAGCCGAGATAGAGCGCTTTGCAGGCGCTTTCGATCTTTGGGTGGCCGAGCCATGCCAGCGTATTGGCAATGGAGAGGGGGGCAACGCCCGCGCGCTTTTTTGTGATTTCGGGCAGCACGAAAAAAATTACGGCCAGCGACTGAACAAGAATCAAGATTTCAACGGCACCTTCCAGCGGTGTGCGCCAAGCCACCATCGAATGTTCAATTTGTAGCAGCAAGCCGGAGCCTGCAAAGCCCGCACCAAAGCCTGCGCCTATGCCGCCCAAGGCTTCAGGTTTGCCGCCTCGAAATCCCATAATAATCAGTATCAGGAGGGATAATGACATGGCGGCGGTGGCTTCCAAGCGCCAATGGGGGTGTTCGGAGACGGGGCCAACCCATGGAAACTTGGCGAGGCGGTCGGTGGTAAAAAAGCCCCATGCGCCGCCGACAGTGCCTTCTTGCGCCCGCTTCCAAGGCTGATCATAGGCCTCGATCAGGTTGTAATCGAGGTCATGCGTTTCGGCATAGGCGGCAAATTCACGTAGATAACGCGCCTGCGAGACAATGGAGGGGATTGCGTCTGCGCGCTCACGCCCAGCGCTTGGAAAGCCTGTCTCACCGATGAAAATACGTTTGCCGGGAAAATGTGCCGCCGCTTCTTTTCGCACGCTGTCGAGATAGGCGACACCGTTCTTGGCCGACGTCGGCTTGTCTTCCCAATAAGGCAGAATGTGAATGGTGACAAAGTCCACCGCGTCGGCAAGTTCAGGCGGGGCTTTCAGCCAGAAATGCGTGACGTCTGCATAGGTGACGGGGAGGTTGGTCGCTGCCTTCACCTGATGGAGATAGCGCACAAGGTTGTCAGGCGTTTGTTCGCCGCGCAACAGTACTTCATTGCCGACAATGATAGCGCGCACGGTGGCACGATTGGCATTGGCGACCTCAATGGCTTTGGCGATTTGGCGCTGGTTGTAGGCCTCGTCAAAGCCGATCCAGACGCCGAGCAGAACTTGCATGTGATATTTGGCGGCAATCGGCACGGCGGCATCAAGGCCAAGATCGACGCTATAGAGACGCACACAATCGGTAATCGCTGAAAGCTGGGCGAAGTCCGCATCAATATTTTTTGGGTCAGCGTGTAAGCTGTGATCGGAGGGCGTTTCGCTGCCGCGATAGGGCGTGTAGCTCACGCAATGCACTTTACCGGCGGGCGCATTGACCATCTCAACAGGGGCGCCAAGAAATTTCCAAACGCCGACGCTTGTCAGCGCGGCGGCGGCAATGGCGAGCAGGAAGGGGAGGAGCGCCATTTTCATGGGAAATTTCATCACGCCGTTGCAGGGGGCGCGAGGGATAGCATCCTTTCGCGCCGCTTATCAATCGTCGCCCCGTTGGCCTTTGTGCGATGGCGCGTTTCCACAGAAAAAACGGCGCAAGAGTGAGCTCTTGCACCGTAATGTCTTGTTATGTCTCGTAATGCCTCAACAATGAGGCCACCCTTTTGGCGCCAAGCGCGCGGGGCCGTGGATCAGTTTTCGCGGACTTCCAGGCCGAGATCGCGCACCTTGCGGTAGAGCGTTGAACGACCAATGCCGAGGCGGCGGGCCACTTCTGTCATATGGCCTTTGTACTTCTCGATGGCGAGGCGGATCATTTCCGCTTCGATGTCTTCCAGTTTGCGCACATTGCCCGCCTCGTCGGTCACAGCAATGCCGTCGGAGAAGTTAGAGCGCGCAAAATCGGCCAGCGTGTGGCGGGCTTCTGTCTGCGCGGGCATTGATGTTGCGGGAATATAGTCATGTGCCACAGATGGCGAGATGGGTGCCGATGCAGGGGTCGGGGCGTGTTCGCGCATCCCTGACGGCACGGCGGCCTCTGCATGACCGTCAACCAAGCTAGCGATTTGCGGGAAATCAGACACCTGCAAGGTCTCACCGTCGCTCAGCACGATGGCACGGAAGATGCTGTTTTCGACCTGGCGGACATTACCGGGCCAGTCAAAGGCGGCCAGCATGGTTATAGCGTCGCGTGAAATGCCCACGACCGCCTTGCCTTCTTCAGCCGACAGGCGACGAATGAAATGCGCGACGAGATCGGGCAGGTCGTCTTTACGCTGGCGCAACGGCGGCACATGCATGGGGAAGACATTGAGGCGATAGTAAAGGTCTTCGCGGAAGCGGCCTTCCTTGACCATCTGCAATAGGTCGCGATTGGTCGCCGAGATGAGGCGAATATCAACCTTCACCGGCTTTTTGGACCCAACCGGATCGACTTCGCCCTGTTGCAGGGCGCGTAGCAGCTTCACCTGCATATCGAGTGGCAATTCGCCGATTTCGTCAAGAAACAGCGTGCCGCCGCTTGCTTCCTGAAATTTGCCGGCATGTTTGTCGCTGGCACCCGTAAAGGCACCCTTTTCGTGGCCAAATAGAATGCTCTCGACGAGCGTTTCGGGGATAGCGCCACAGTTCACGGTGATGAACGGCTTTCCCGCGCGCTCGCCTTCGCCCTGAATGGCGCTGGCGATGAGTTCTTTGCCAACGCCGCTTTCGCCTTCGATCAAGATCGGAATGTTGGATTGCGCGGCGCGTTTGCCAAGGCGGATCACTTGGCCCATGCTGTCACTGCGGGCAATCAGGTCCTTGAAGGTCAAGCGACCGGATTGTTTCTTTTGCAGGCGTAAGATTTCACCCGTCAGCGCATTGACCTTCAGCGCATTGCGCATCGAGACATGCAGCCGTTCAGGGCTCACCGGTTTGATGACAAAGTCTGTCGCCCCTTCGCGCATAACGTTGACCACTGTCTCAATGCCGCCATGGGCGGTCAGGACAATGACGGGGAGGTTTGGTTTGCTGGGATGGACATGTTTCAGCACGGCCATGCCATCGACACCCGGCATGACAAGATCAAGCACGACGAGAGAAATTTCAGATCCCATTGGCCCGTCAAGATAGGCCAGCGCCGCTTCGCCGCCGTCCACAGGGACAGCGCGATAGCCATCACGATTGACCGCTTCCTCCAGAATGCGTCTCTGGGCGGGGTCGTCGTCCACGATCAAGATGGCCTGAGTCATCGGCTTGCCTCGGTGTCAGAATAGATGGGTTAATGGCGTTATCGGCCCATAATGGGGCGGATTGGTAAAGACGATGTTAACTCCTCAAGTCTTTCAGTATTTGTGTCACTTTACCCATAAATCGGCAAAGACCCGCGCTCGAAATGGTTAATGCCAACATTGTCACGCAAGCGGAACAGTGTTGCCATCAAGTAACTTTGTAAGCCGAACTTGAGGCATTCCGTCAATTCAGGTTGATGGTTACGCTGAATCCATGCGATTAAGTGGGGTTGAAGCAAGTTACCGGTGGGGTCCGGGCCTCTCGCTGTTGTGGCGGGGGGTAGAGCATAAATAACGACGGAGATTGGGATGAAAATGATATCCCGCCTTATAGCACTTGGAGCATTCCTCGTGTTGGCAGGCTGCGGCACTTGGACTGCCGAATCGTATCTACATGAAACGATCAGCGGCGACTCCTTCAATGCGTGCCTCGCTCGCGAGTATCAGGAACGCGCCACGTCAGAAGCATATGTTGATTGCAACTGGGTGGACACAGCAACAATCGTTGCCAAGGGTCGCGCTGCGGCCGCTGGCGAAACGGTCCTTCCTTGGGATCCGGCAACACGCGGCGTTCTTCCCGCCGATCTGCCTGAACTGCAGGACGCCCGTGCCAAACTTCTTAGCGTTCTCGACAAAGACGGTCGTACCGGCCCGCGTGCGTGCCAGTGTGCCAAGGCACAGCGCTACTATGATGGTTGGGTCGAACAGGCGAGCGACAACAAGCTCGGCGTCAATGGCTCATGGCTCGGCGGCGAAGGCGGCCCGGTTCAGCCGGAACGCGTAGCAGCTGAAAAAGCAGCCTTCTATGAAGCGCTGACAGCCTGCGACCTTAAGGCCAAGCAAGATTGGACCATCTATTTCGGCTTCAACAAGTCGAACCTGACATCTGAAGCTCAGGCTGTGGTTCAGGAAATCTCCAAGCTGGACGACGCTTCGTTCGGCGTGGTGGGTCACACGGATACGTCGGGCAGCAATGCCTACAACGAAGCGCTGGGTAGCCGTCGTGCAAACTCAGTTGCTAATGCGTTGAAAGCCAACGGCAAGAGCACCTGCTCTGTGGCGTCGGACGGTGAAACGAACCTCGCAGTTGCCACAGGCGACGGCGTGCGTGAGCCGCTCAACCGCCGTGCAGTTGTGACGACCTGCCCGTAAGGCATCGTCGATCAAGAATAGAAAGGCCTCGGTCGCAAGACCGGGGCCTTTTTGTTTACAAAAAGGGTTGATGCGAGACCCGTGCTTCATCCACCTCATCACCTTTTCGACCGTGGAATGTTGAACATGGGCGCCTCTCACGCGATATAAGCAATGGGTCGCCTTCCTGCGGCCCCTTCCTCCCCCCTGGAGCCTCCATGTTGCATCTCCCATCGCACCCTATGTCCCGATCCGCGTCTTCTCCCGCTGAGCCCGCTGTCGCCTCTGCCGCGCGCGATGTGCTGCCGGTCTGGGATCTGTCTGATCTTTATGCGGGCCCCGACGCGCCAGCGCTCAAAGCCGATCTCGACAGCGCTGCAGGCGACGCGCGTGCCTTTGCCGAGGCTTGGCGGGGCAAGCTGGCAGCCCTTGCGGGTCGTGCGCATGGTGGCGACGATATCGCCACGGCCTTGCGCACCTATGAGGCGCTGGAAGATAGGCTTGGCCGCGTCATGTCTTATGCGGGGCTGCTCTATGCGACCGACAACACAAATCCAGTGAATGCCAAATTCTATGGCGACATGCAGGAGCGCGTGACCGCCATCTCCAGCGATCTTTTGTTCTTCACGTTGGAGCTCAATCGTCTGGATGATGTGGCCATGGCAGCAGCGCTGACCTCGCCCGCGCTGGCGCATTACGCACCTTGGTTGCGCGACCTCAGAACTATGCGGCCTTATCAATTATCAGACGAGATCGAAACGCTGCTGCATGAAAAGAGTGTGTCGGGGCGTGGAGCGTGGAACCGGCTTTACGATGAAACGCTGTCGCGTCTCACCTTCGAGATCGACGGCCAGCCACAACCGTTGGAAGCGGCCCTCAGCCAATTGTCCGACCGCGACGCTGCCAAGCGCGAAGTGGCTGCCAATGCCTTGGCGAAAGTCTTTGCAGAAAATATTGGTACCTTCACGCTCGTCATCAACACGCTCGCCAAAGATAAAGAGATCGAGGATCGCTGGCGCAAGTTTGGCGACATCGCCGACAGTCGCCACATCGCTAATTGCGTCGAAGCGCCGGTCGTTGCGGCGCTGGTCGATGCCGTGCAGAAGTCCTATCCACAATTGTCGCATCGCTATTATGCGCTCAAAGCAAAATGGCTAGGTCGCGACAAGCTCGAATATTGGGATCGCAATGCGCCTCTGCCGGACGCTGCTGATGCGCATATACCGTGGGGCGAGGCGCGCGAGACGGTGCTGTCTGCCTATCGTGGTTTCACACCGCAAATGGCTGACATTGCCGAGCAATTTTTTGACAAAGGCTGGATCGACGCGCCGCTGCGCCCCGGCAAAGCGACGGGTGCCTTTGCGCACCCGACCGTGCCGAGTGCGCATCCTTATGTCCTCGTCAATTATCAAGGCAAAACGCGCGATGTGATGACGCTGGCCCATGAGTTGGGGCATGGCGTGCATCAGGTGCTGGCGGGCGAGCAGGGCGCGCTGATGGCCGATACGCCGCTGACGCTGGCTGAAACCGCCAGCGTGTTTGGCGAGATGCTGACCTTCCGCAAGTTGCTGGCCGACACGATCGACCCGAAACGCCGCAAAGCGATGATCGCGGGCAAGGTCGAAGACATGCTCAACACTGTGGTGCGCCAGATTGCGTTTTACACATTCGAGCGGCGTGTCCACACCGCGCGGCGTGAGGGTGAGTTGACGGCTGACGAGATCGGCAAAATCTGGATGGACGTGCAAAGCGAAAGCCTTGGGCCTGCCATTCATCTGGGTGAAGGCTATGAGACTTACTGGTGCTATGTCTCGCATTTCATCCATGCGCCATTTTATGTTTATGCCTATGCCTTTGGTGATTGCTTGGTGAATTCGCTCTATGCGGTTTACGCGCAGGCGTCTGATGGCTTTGCAGAGCGCTATTTCACGATGTTGCGGGCGGGCGGCACGCTGCGCCACAAGGAGTTGCTCGCCCCCTTTGGGCTTGATGCCAGCGATCCCGCCTTCTGGGACAAAGGCCTTTCGGTCATTCGCGGGTTGATCGACGAATTGGAAGCCAGCGAATGAGTGATGCGGCATGAACGACAAGCGCTCCGACGAAGAAAAAAACCGCTTAGGGCAGCGCATGAAACGCTATGCGCAGGTCGGTGCTGGTGTCGGCGGTCTTGCCGCCAAGGTCGCCGGGCAGCGTGTCTTCGGCTTGACGCCCGACAATGACAAGACGGCGCGCGAATTAAAAAACGCGCTGGGCGGCCTCAAAGGCCCGATCATGAAAGTGGCGCAGATGTTGGCCACCGTGCCCGATGTGGTGCCAGCTGAATTTGCGCTGGAATTGTCGGAGTTACAGTCTGCGGCCCCGCCGATGGGCTGGTCTTTCGTCAAGCGGCGTATGCGGGCTGAACTGGGTGCAGGCTGGGAGCAGCGTTTCACATCGTTTGAGCACGAAGCGGCGGCTGCCGCCTCGCTGGGTCAGGTGCATCGCGCCATCGGCCTTGATGGGCGTTCGCTCGCCGCCAAGCTGCAATATCCCGACATGCAGTCTACCGTCGAAGCCGACCTCAATCAATTAGGTCTTATCTTTTCCATTTATCGTCGCCTCGACCAAACGGTCGATACGCGCGAAATCTATGCCGAAATCAGAGCGCGTCTCGTCGAGGAGTTGGACTATGAGCGCGAGGCCGCACATATGCGGCTCTATGCCAATATCTTTGCCAACGAGCCGCGCATCGCTGTGCCTGAAGTTGTTCCAGATCTTTCTACCAAGCGCCTCTTGACCATGAATTGGCTTGAAGGCGCGCCGCTTCTCACGTTCCGTGATCATACGCTGGATGAGCGCAATGCCATTGCCGAAGCGATGTTTGTGGCCTGGTGGAAACCGTTTAATCAATACGGCGTCATTCACGGGGACCCGCATTTGGGTAACTACACTGTACGCGAAAATCTCGGCATCAACCTGCTCGACTATGGTTGCATCCGCATTTTCCCGCCTGCCTTTGTCGAGGGTGTGGTTGAACTTTACCGCGCGCTCGAAGCCGATGATCGTGACCGCACGGCAGAGGCCTATCGGCGTTGGGGTTTTGCTAAACTCAGCAATGAATTGATCGACGTGCTTAATGTCTGGGCGCGTTTTATCTATGCGCCGATGCTCGACAATCGTGTGCGCTCGATTGCCGATGGCATCGCGCCTGCCGACTATGGCCGCCGCGAAGCCTTTGAGGTCCATCAGGCCTTGAAGAAGCTCGGGCCGGTGACGCCGCCGCGCGAGTTTGTCTTTATGGACCGTGCGGCCATCGGGCTTGGCGGTGTCTTTTTGCATCTCGGTGCGGAGTTGAATTTCTATAAGCTCTTTAACGAGGCGATTGAGGGCTTTGACGTCGCCAAACTTGGCAAACGGCAAGCTGCAGCGCTAAAGAAGGCGCGCGTGCCTTTGCCTGTCTGAATTTTTTGATCCTTTTATGAGTGCCTGCCATGACCGATGACCTGCTTGAAGAATCCACTTTTAAGTTGCCCGACGGCTATCAGCAGATGAACTGGCATCGCGGGTTTGGCCGTCAGATGGGGCCGCTTTACGAAAAAATTGACACCACCGGCGATTATAGCCGTGCCTTCATGGTCGAGGAGCATCACACCAATGGCATGGGCAATTGTCATGGTGGCATGTTGATGGCCTTTGCTGATGTGGCTTTCGGCCATGTGATTTCTCTGACTGCCCACAAATACTGGGTGACGGTACGCTTGCTCACAGATTTCTTGTCAGGGGCCAAACTGGGCGAATGGATTGAAGGCAGTGGCGAGATTGTTGGTGAGGAAGATGATTTTTATACGGTGCAAGGCCGCATCTGGTCGGGCGAGCGCACCATCCTTACCGGCAGCGCTGTCTTTAAAGCGCTGGGCGATCGGCCGCCGCTTGATGGTGGCAAAGCATGAGCGAACAGCATCTGCCTTCCATTGCGCCGGGCGACGAGCAAGGCGCGCTCATTACCGACGCACCGATATGGTTCACGCGCGCCATCGCCATTGAGCCTGAAGTGCGTTCCATCGAGGTTGAGGGCACGCGCGTTGAATATCTGCGCTGGGGCAATCCTGAAAAACCCGGCCTGTTGCTAGCGCATGGCAATGGCGCACATGCGCGCTGGTGGTCGTTCATTGCGCCATTTTTAGCGCGTGAATATTCGGTCGCGGCCATCAATACGTCTGGCATGGGTGACAGCGGCTGGCGCGAAAGCTATTCGCTGGAGGTCTTTGCCAAAGAACAGATCGCAGTCTGCGAGGATGCGGGCTTTTTTAAAAATGACGAAGCGCCGATCATTGTTGGCCATTCCTTCGGGGGCTTCATCACCATTCTCACCGGCGCGCTCTACGGCGGCCGGCTGTCGGGCACGGTGATTGTCGATAGCCCGGTCAACCCGCCAGAGCGGCCCGGTGGCCCGCCGTCGCGTGCCTTTCGGGCGCATCGGGTTTATTCGACCATCGAGGAAGCCTTGGGGCGCTTTCGTCTAGCGCCGCCGCAGCCCAGCGAAAATAAATATATCGTCGATTACATCGCGCATCATTCGCTCAAGCAGGTGGTCGCTTCTGACGGCGGCCCTGGGTGGACATGGAAGTTTGATCCCGCCATCTGGCAGCGTTTTGACATTGGCGATATGGCGGCAAGGCTGGCGGCTACGCGCTGCCGCATCGCCATCATGCGCGGTGAGTTCTCCGTGCTCGTGCCTGCCGAGATTGGCGATTATATGTTCGGACTTTTGGGCCGCACCGCGCCCATTATCGAAATTCCGCAAGCCCGCCATCATGTGATGCTCGATCAGCCTTTGGCCTTTGTGTCGGCGTTGCGCGCTCTTTTGGCTGATTGGGACCATTCCAAATCCGTCCGGCGCACTGATTTTCCGCAAGGATCGCCTTTTGGGCAATGACGAGACCATTGACGAAAGACGCCTTGTGCAAATTTGAGCATTTGCTTTGCACAAGGTTGGCTCCGCGTTGTTGGGCCTGACCTTGCCGTCTGCCCTCGCTTTGCTATAGTCCGGCCAGCGCCCAAGGGCTGAAACTGGGCTGAGAACAGAGATTTATGAGGCTAATGATGTCGAACGAAACGAACAGCTCCGCTTGGGCCCCCGAAATGAAAGCTGATGAGCATATCGATACCTATAGTGCTTTCATCACCGGCGCGAAATATACTGGCGGTTCCATCGTGGTGTTGCTCGTTCTGATGGCGTTTTTCTTGCTCTGAACAGATATTGATGTGGTGGCAGCTGGATTTAACACCGGTCGCCCGATGTGTCATGCGTGTGCTGGGATTGACTGTGCGCCTCCCGGCATTTAATTAGAACAGTTCTAAATTCGAATCCATCGGTTGCATGGCACTTTTTGTTCAAGCGATATCCGCTTAAATTGGCCAAAATTTGTAGGCCAGCGGTCAAGGCTCCTCTATCAAGGCATTTTTCATGAAACTTGCGATCCCAAAAGAACGGCAGGACGGCGAAACACGCGTCGCCGCGTCGCCCGACACAGTGAAAAAGCTGGTCGGCCTTGGCCTCGATGTGACGGTGGAAGCCGGTGCAGGTGCCCATGCGAGCATTTCCGATGCGCTTTTTCAGGCAGCGGGCGCGACAATTGCGTCAAGCGAAGCTGACGCGCTCAAAGACGCCGACATCATCTTCAAGGTGCGTGGCCTGAGCGACGAAGAGATTGGCATGGCCAAGAAAGGCGCGATGCTGGCCGCCATTCTGAACCCCTATGATGATAAGCCGCGTCTGGCAAAATATGCGAGCGCGGGCATCAATGCCTTTGCCATGGAATTCATGCCGCGCATCACGCGCGCTCAGTCGATGGACGTGCTGTCGTCGCAGTCCAATCTCGCGGGCTATAAGGCCGTTATCAATGCGGCAGCGGCCTTCACGCGCGCCACCCCGATGATGATGACGGCGGCGGGCACCATTGCGCCTGCGCGCGCCTTCATCATGGGCGTGGGCGTGGCGGGTCTTCAGGCCATTGCCACGGCCAAGCGTCTGGGCTGCATCGTCTCGGCGACCGACGTGCGCGCCACCACGAAAGAACAAGTCGAAAGCCTTGGCGGCACTTTCGTCATGGTTGAATCAGACGAATCGGGTGACGCGGCAGGCGGCTATGCCAAGGAAATGTCTGACGAGTATAAGGCCGCGCAGGCGGCCCTGGTTGCCGAACATATCAAAAAACAGGACATCGTCATCACCACGGCGTTGATCCCCGGTCGCCCTGCGCCAGAGCTTCTCAGTGAAGCACATGTGACGTCGATGAAGCCCGGCTCGATCATTGTCGATCTGGCAGCTGAACGCGGCGGCAATTGCGCGCTGACCGAGCCCGGCAAGACCATCGTCACGCATGGCGTCACCATCATTGGCGATTTCAATGTGGCTGCCCAGCTGGCGGTCGATGCCTCCGCGCTTTATTCCAAAAATCTTTTGAACTTCCTCACCCCGTTGATCGACGCTGAGACCAAGGCGCTCAAGATCGATTGGGAAGATGAAATCATCACCGGCACATGCCTGACCAAAGACGGGCAGGTCGTTCATCCTGCATTCCGTGAAGGAGGAAATTGAGATGGAAACGGTACTTGATCCGACCGTCTACCGACTGGCCATTTTCGTGCTGGCCATTTTCGTTGGCTATTACGTCGTCTGGTCTGTGACCCCTGCGCTGCATACGCCGCTGATGTCCGTCACCAATGCCATTTCTTCCGTCATCATCGTTGGTGCGCTGATTGCGGTCGGCGTTGATTTGGTTGCGGCGGGCGAAGCGGGTTGGATGTCTAAGGGCCTTGGCTTTGTCGCTGTGATCCTAGCATCGGTCAATATCTTTGGCGGCTTCCTCGTCACCCAACGCATGCTTGGCATGTACAAGAAAAAAGAACGCTGAGGGGACAACCAGACATGTCAGCCAATATTTCGGCCCTGCTCTATCTCGTCTCGGGCGTCTTGTTCATCATTGCGCTTCGTGGCCTGTCATCGCCAGAAACCTCGCGCGGGGGCAATCGCCTCGGCATGATCGGCATGGGTATTGCCATTGCCACGACGCTTGCTGTGCTTCAGGTGCAAAATCAAACCACATGGGCACTGGTTGTTATCGGCGTCGTCATCGGTGGTGGCATCGGTGCGGTGGTGGCGCGGCGCATCGCCATGACAGCGATGCCGCAGCTTGTTGCCTTCTTCCATTCGCTGGTTGGCCTTGCCGCGGTGCTGGTGGCTTGGGCGGCGTATTTCTCGCCTGCTGCTTATGGCATCGGCTCGTCGGGCGCGATCCATCCCGGCAATCTTGTGGAAATGTCGATTGGCGTCGCCATCGGCGCGATCACTTTTTCGGGCTCGATCATCGCTTTCGCGAAATTGAACGGCAATATGTCGGGCGCGCCGATCATGCTGCCGGGCCGCCACGTCATCAACGCTTTGATGTTTGCCGCCATCGTGGGCGGCGTTGTGTATCTCTGCATGGATCCCTCGCATCAGTCGGTTGAGCTGTTCCTTGCAATCACGCTCATCGCCTTTGTCTTCGGCTTCCTCATTATCATCCCGATTGGCGGTGCCGACATGCCCGTCGTCGTGTCGATGCTCAACTCCTACTCAGGTTGGGCAGCGGCCGGTATCGGCTTCACGCTTGGCAACCTCGCGCTCATTATCACAGGTGCGTTGGTCGGCTCGTCAGGTGCGATCCTTTCCTACATCATGTGCAAAGCCATGAACCGCTCCTTCATCAGCGTCATTCTCGGTGGCTTTGGTGCAGACCCGGCAGCGGCAGGCGACGGCAAAGTTGAGACGCGCCCCGTCAAACGAGGCTCAGCGGAAGATGCCGCTTTCATCATGAAGAATGCCGGCTCTGTCATCATTGTGCCGGGCTACGGCATGGCGGTGGCGCAGGCCCAGCATGCGTTGAAGGAAATGACCGACCATCTGAAAAAAGAAGGCGTCAAAATTTCCTACGCCATCCATCCGGTCGCTGGTCGTATGCCCGGCCATATGAACGTGCTGCTGGCCGAGGCCAATGTGCCTTACGATGAAGTCTTCGAGCTTGAAGACATCAACAACCAGTTCGCGCAAACTGACGTGGCTTTCGTCATCGGTGCCAATGACGTGACGAACCCATCTGCCAAGACGGACAAAGCCAGCCCGATTTACGGCATGCCGATCCTCGACGTGGAAAAAGCCCGCACTGTGCTCTTCATCAAGCGCGGCATGGGGGCTGGTTATGCGGGCGTTGAGAACGAGCTGTTCTTCAAGGACAACACGATGATGCTTTTTGGCGATGCCAAGAAGATGGTCGAGCAGATCATCAAGGCGCTTTAGGCCTTCTCATCGCATGACAACGAAACGGGCGGCCTTCATCTGAAGTGCCGCCCTTTTTATATTTTGGAAGACCCTCACCTGACCCGTCCCACAAATTATCTGGACCTCTCCCCGGTTTGCTCTAGGCTTTCCCTACAAAAATGGGGGAATGAACATGATCTGGGTTGCTCGTATTGGCGTCGTCTTGGCGGGGCTTTTTTCATTAATAATGGGCGTGATGGCGATTGTGTCGCCCACGCAATTGGGGGTGGCGCTTGGCCTTGAGTTTTCCACGCCATTGCCACTCTTGGGGCTGAACTCGCTGCGGGCCGACATGGGCTCGTTCTTTCTGGCCAGCGCTATTGCCTGTGTGCTGGCGCTGTTTGCTAGGCGTCCACATTGGCTCTGGGGAGCCGCCGCGCTTTATGCCTTGGCTGTCACGGGCCGCTTCATCGGCGTCGTTGTCGATGGCCCGCCTGCGGGCATCATCGCGCCCATCGTCATCGAGCTGGTGCTTGTCGTCCTGCTGGTGTTCGGCGCGAAAAAACTGTCACGCGCCTGACGGGCATTGGCCGCGCCACAAACTAATCCCCACCCGTTTCGAGGCCGACATACTAAGGGCGTCTCGCTTCATGAAGGGCGTGTCCGGACTGGCCGAATACGTGGAGAGGGAGCAGCGTCCTGCGTCGTATGGATTACCAGCCATGCGCCCCGGGAGGCCTAACATGTGGGCTAGGCATTACGACCTAGTAGGCGTACCGCCGATAAAAGCGGTGCGACCTGGAGTAGGGTTGGAAGGGCCTAAAATCGCTGCGCGCGGAGCGTCGGAAGGGACGCAATCCCGCCATACTAAATATATAAGGCGGCGTCGCCGCCGCTCCGTGCCGCCTTCTTTTGGGCGTCGATTTGTTTTTCTGTGATTCCTCCGGCAGCTAGGCTTGCGCGGAGTTTGTGGTGTTTGTCAGGCTGAGGCTGCACAAACAAAAACGCCCCCGAAAATCGGGGGCGTTTTTCGTTTAGCCGAAGCTGAGAAGATTACGACTGCGTGCGGGGCTTTGCCACGATGCCACTTTCGCGCTGCAGACGCTTGCGGGCGAGCTTGCGGGCACGACGGATGGCTTCGGCCTTTTCACGGGCGCGCTTCTCGGAAGGCTTCTCATAGAAGTTCCGGAGCTTCATTTCACGGAACACGCCTTCGCGCTGAAGCTTCTTCTTCAGGGCCTTCATGGCCTGATCAACGTTATTATCGCGAACGAGTACCTGCACGAGCCAAATCCTGTCTGGGATTTCCCTATCGGGATCAATATGTTAGCCGCAAGAGGGGCGAACCCCAATGCGTGAGAGCCGTTTTCTAGCAAAGGAATCGGCTCTTGTCCACCGTTGGACCCTCTAGAAACGCTGGAAAAGGTGACTTCTTTGTCGCGGAAGGCGATTTCAGGACCTCTCACCAGTTGCCGTTTGGTCCGCTCACCGCCATATTCTGCCTATGGCCATACGCAAAATAGCCCGCATGGGGCATCCCGTTCTCGCCGAGGTTGCTCAATCCGTCGCGGACCCGACAGCGCCCGAAATCTACGCCCTTGTCGCCGATATGGTCGAGACCATGATCGACGCCGATGGGGCAGGGCTTGCTGCTCCTCAGGTGCATGTGCCTTTGCGTGTGGTGGTCTTTCAGGCACCG
This sequence comes from Parvibaculaceae bacterium, assembly GCA_041688015.1. Lineage (GTDB taxonomy): Bacteria > Pseudomonadota > Alphaproteobacteria > Parvibaculales > Parvibaculaceae > Parvibaculum. Next base: position 264,663 of record JBDNIY010000012.1, on the reverse strand, counting down.
CCTGAGCGTGCGCCAGAGGGCATCGACGAGGAGGAGAGCTTTGACCACATGGCGGCGCTTACCGTCCTCATCAATCCTGAAATTGAATTTTTGACGCCTGAGATGGAAGACGGCTGGGAGGGTTGCCTCTCTGTACCGGGCCTCAGGGGCCTTGTGCCGCGCTATACCGAGATCATCTATCGTGGCGTCGGGCTTGACGGTGAAGCGATTGAGCGCCGCGCTAAGGGCTTCCATGCCCGTGTTGTGCAGCATGAGTGCGATCATCTGGACGGTGTGCTCTATCCCCAGCGCATGACGGATCTGGGTGAGTTGATTTTCGAAAGCGAAGTGCGCCACCGGATCGAGGCGGAAGCCGACGCAGAAGAGGAAGCAGCCGATGCCTGAAACAAAAGCCAAACCCGGTTCGAGCAAGCCCCGCAGCGATGATCATATCGTCAAGGCGCGCGCGGCGATTCTGAAGGCGGCGTTGCCCAATGCCGCCTTTGATGGGTGGACAACCAAAGTCATGCGTGAGGCCGCCGATAGCGCAAGCGTCAGTCACGGCGAAATGCGGCTCGCCTTTCCCGGTGGCGTCACAGACCTTGTGGATTGCTTTTTGGCCGATGGTGACCGGCGTATGGAAGAGGCGCTGGCGGCGCGCGATCTTGGGGCGTTGAAAATCCGCGAGCGCATCACGCTTGGCGTGCGTACCCGCATTGAGGTCGATGGCAAGGATCGCGAAGCGGTGCGGCGCGCTGTGACGTTGCTGGCTTTGCCGCTGTCAGGGGCCACAGGACCGCACGCGCTCTATCGCACGGTGGATGCAATTTGGCGGGCGGTGGGCGACACCTCCACCGATTTTAATTTCTATACCAAGCGCGCCATTCTAGCGGGCGTCTATTCCGCAGTGACGATCACATGGTTTGGCGATGAGAGCGAAAACTATGCCGACACATGGGCGTTTCTGGATCGCCGCATTGCCGATGTGATGAAAATCGAAAAAGCCAAAGCCAGCGTGCAGAAGCTCGGCGCATATTTGCCCGATCCGATTGCTCTGCTGGGGCGCTTGCGCTACCGGCGCTCTTGAGCGCTTAAATATCGTCGCCGGGAATGCCGAAACCGAGATCGATCCATTCAAGTGAAGTAATGTCGGTGGCGCTGATCGTTTGTTCAATCGGTGCGGCATAGGTCCGCCGGTCTTCGCGCGAAGATATGCAGACCATGCGTGAGTTCGCACCCGTCGCACTGACCGTCAATGGCAAATATAGTGAGCGAATGACGCCTGATTGGCCGGAGCTATAGTGGTTTGAAAAACGTGCGACGGTGCCGCAAGGCAGGTTGGTAATTGCCAGATAGGTTTTGAGGACGCGGTCGCGCGTGTTGTCAGCATGTTGGGGCAGCGTGTTCTGTTGGCTGAGGTCACGTCCCATGCGCTCCACAATGGCCGTGCCGACGAAACGGCAGACAATATCTTCCGGACCCTTAATGTCATACAGAGTCACTTCGGCTAACCATGGCGTCAAGGCGAGTAGATCGAAGTCTTCAGCATGTGGCAGGCCGCCGCCGTGGCGCAAAGATTGCCAATAATTGAAAAACTCAGAGAAGCCCGCCAGCGTGCGCCAGTCGGTCACGCTATCGATTTCTGCTTCCATTTTTATTGATGAGTTTTGCATGCCCGTCTCACATCCGATGATCAGGCCAGTTTGCACTGATGATGCTTAACGGAGTGTTTGCGGGGCCTGTCCCAGTCGATAGAGCCGATTGACATGCCCCATCTTGCGGCCTGTACGTGCTTCGGCTTTGCCATAGAGATGGAGCACTGTGTTGGGCTCTGCGGCCAAGGCTTGCCAAGCCTCCACGTCGTTGCCGATCAGGTTGGTCATCACGACGTCGCTGTGGCGCGTTGTCGGTCCCAAGGGCCAGCCGCAAATGGCGCGGATGTGCTGCGCGAACTGGCTGATGGCGCAAGCGTCTTGCGTCCAGTGGCCTGAATTATGAACGCGAGGCGCGATTTCATTGACCAGCAGGCGTGGCCCGCTGGCGCTCGCGGGCAGCACAAACATTTCAACGCCCATTACCCCCACATAGTCGAGATCGGCCACAATATGTGCGGCAATGGCGCGGGCTTCGTCGGCTAGTGCGGTGTCAATGCGCGCGGGGACAAGGCTGCGGTCGAGGATATGGTGTTTGTGTTGGTTTTCAACAGGATCATAGGTGGCGATGGTGCCGTCCAGCGCGCGGGCAACGATGACCGAAATTTCGCGCTCAAATGGCACGAAGCCTTCAAGGATCGCAGGCGCGCGGCCGATGGCGTCATAGGCAGCAAGCGCGTCGGCGGGCGTGCCGATATTTGCCTGACCCTTGCCATCATAGCCAAAGCGGCGCGTCTTCAGGATCGCTGGCGTGCCGATGGTTTTGATTGCTGCTATCAGGGCCGCTTCGTCTGGAATGTCGGCAAAGGGCGCGGTGGCGATAGGCCGGGCGGCAATGAATGCCTTTTCGACGATGCGATCCTGCGCGGTCGCCAGGGCCACAACGCCAGGGCGCACCGGCGCATGGGTGGCCAGAATGCGCGCGGTCTCGGCAGGCACGTTTTCAAATTCGTAAGTGACGACATCGACGTTGCGGGCAAAACGCTCTAGCGCTTCGGCGTCGTCATAGCTGGCTTGCGTGGCCGCTGCGGCGACATCAATGGCGGGCGCGCTGCCTTCGGGGCAATAAATGTGGCTGGTCAGGCCCAGTTCAGCGGCGGCAAGCGCCAGCATCCGGCCAAGCTGACCTCCGCCCAAAATGCCAATGCGGCCACCGGGCGGCACAATGCTTTGAGAGGGTCGAGGCTTACTCATCGATGGGTGTGTCACCGACGGCGTCCGTCTGTGCGGCTCTATAGGCATCGAGCCTGTCAGCGAGGGTGGTGTCATTAAGGGCGAGCACGGCGGCCGCCAGTAAGCCTGCGTTCTTCGCCCCGGCCTTGCCGATCGCCAAGGTGCCAACGGGAATACCACCGGGCATCTGGACGATGGAGAGCAGGCTGTCCTGTCCGCTCAGCGCCTTGGATTGGATCGGCACGCCAAACACAGGCAGCGGCGTCATGGCCGCGCACATGCCCGGCAGATGGGCTGCACCACCCGCGCCTGCAATAATGACTTTGAGGCCGCGCTGGCGCGCTGACTTGGCGTATTCGACGAGCCGGTCAGGCGTGCGATGGGCCGAGACGATGCGTGTTTCATGGACGACGCCCAGTTCGTTCAGGACGTCGGAGGCAAGTTTCATGGTTTGCCAGTCAGACTGGCTGCCCATGATGATGCCGACCAATGCTTGCTCTGCCATGTGGCTTTCCGAATTATCGCTTGGCGCCTGTAAAGGCGCGGAAAGCGGCGCAGTATAGGCATAGAGGCCCGATTGGCAAGGCGGAGGCTGTTCTCAAGCCGCCGCTTTGGCCTGTACCGCCTTGTTGCTAAATTCCATCGTGCCGTCTTCGATCTTGCCGAATTTCAGGCTGACGATGTCGAGCGCGTAGTTCTGATAGAGCTTCCAAGGCGCGCGCGTGCCTTGCTTGGGAAACTTGTCGATGGAGCGCTGCACATAGCCCGACGTGAAGTCGAGCGCGGGCTCGGCTCCAAGGGTCGGGTCGGTGTTGCGCGGCGTTGCCTGTCGGTTGCCGGTCTTGTCCATGTGGTTGAGGAGGCGGCAAACATATTCACAGGTCAGGTCGCATTTCAGCGTCCACGACGCGTTGGTATAGCCAAATGCCGAGGCGAGGTTTGGCACGTCGCTATACATCATGCCTTTGTAGTTGAAGGTCTTGCTCAGATCGACGGACGTGCCGTCCACCGTGATCTCAAGCCCGCTCAGCACTTCAAGGTTCAAGCCGGTTGCCGTCACAATGAGGTCGGCTTCCAGTTCCTTGCCCGATGCCAGCTTGATGCCTGTTTCGGTGAAGGTTTCGATCTGGTCGGTCACAACATCGGCACGGTCCGATTTGATGGCCTCGAACAGATCGCCGTCGGGCACCAGGCAAAGCCGCTGATCCCAGGGGTTATAGCGCGGTGTAAAATGCTCGGCGACGACATCTTCGCCCAGTTCGTCGCTGACCATTTTCAGGATGTATTGTTTGACCTGCTGCGGTTTCTTGCGGGCTAGACGGAAGAAATACATGCCAAACAACACGTTTTTCCAGCGGGTCAGGCCATAGGCGAGCTTGGCGGGCAGGTATCTGCGTAGCTTGTTGGCGAGTTCATCTTCGGCAGGCCGAGAGACGACATAGGTGGGTGAGCGCTGCAACATAGTGACGTGAGTGGCGGTTTTCGCCAATGCCGGTACTAGCGTCACGGCGGTGGCCCCCGAGCCGATCACGATGACGCGCTTGTCTTTATAATCGACATCATCGGTCCATTTTTGCGGATGGACGATGCGCCCCTTAAACTTATCCGCACCCGGAAAATCAGGCGTATAACCGCCCTTGTAGCTGTAGTAGCCCGAGCACATGAAAAGGAAGTTGCAGGAATACTGCATGACCTGTTTGTCTTCGCCGACTTCAACATCGACCGTCCATGCGGCATTTTCCGTGGACCATGCCGCGCGCTTAACTTGATGGCGGAAGCGGATGTAGCGCTCGATGTCGTTTTCTTTGGCTGTCTCATGGAGATAGTCGAGAATGGCGGAACCATCGGCGATGGCCTTGGCTTGCGTCCAGGGCTTAAAGGAATAGCCCAGCGTGTACATGTCGCTGTCAGAGCGAATGCCGGGATAGCGGAACAGGTCCCATGTGCCGCCTATGTTTTCGCGGCCTTCGAGGATCGCATAGGTCTTGCGGGGGCAATTGGCGCCCAGATGATAGGCCGCGCCTATGCCCGATATGCCAGCGCCTACGATCAGAACGTCGAAATGTTCCAGTGCCATGCTCTTCATCACCTTCCCGAAACGGCGAAATCAGCCATTCAAAACTGACAATTTGTCTGTTATTAAGATATTTCTATCCTGAAACGGGCGAAAACGACAGAAATTTCGCTTGGAAGACTGTGCCTGATCTATCGCACAATGTCGTATCTGGTCCCAAACCCGCAGCTTCTGGCGTTTTTCTCCAAATAATGGCATCTTTGATTCGTTTTCGGGGGATGGTTTTTTGGGACATTAGCCCTCCCGTTCGTGATCGAATTGGCATGCGTTGTCGGGCAGACAGACCATGAAAATAGGCGATACCAGTCCAATGGGAGCAAAAACCGCACCGGCAGCCGAGCGCGCGGCCAGTGGATTGGGCTCTGTGCAGCCGTCGTCATTTTCTAGCCCCGGCGTGCCCGCGGCAGGGGCCGGGCGGGTCATTTCAGATGCCGTCAGCTTCATGGGTATTCCCGAAACCGAAATCACGCCGTCTGTGCGCGACGCCTTGATGGCCCTGATGGCCGAGGTCGAGCAGTTGCGCCGCGATGCCAAAAAAATGCACCAGCGTATCCGTGAAGCTGAGAAACTTGCCGACCATGATGTGATGCTGCCCATTCTCAATCGGCGCGGCTTTATGACAGAGCTGACGCGCGTCATCGCATTTGGACGGCGCTATAAAGAGCCGGCCGGCCTTGCTTATCTCGACATCGATAATTTTAAGCAGATTAATGACACGTTTGGCCATGCAGCGGGCGATGCAGCCTTGCGCCATTTGGTCGATATTGTCAGCGCCAATGTGCGCGAAACCGATGTCATGGGACGGCTTGGTGGCGACGAGTTCGCCGTCATTCTGGTGCGCAGCGATCTGGCGAGTTCACAAGCCAAGGCCGAAGCGTTGCGTCTGCTGGTGACGCTGCATCCGCTGATGATGGATGGTATTGAAGTGCCAATGTCGATTTCGGTTGGGGCGATTGCACTGGATGGCACGCAGGAGCCAAAGCAGGCCTTGGACGAAGCTGACCGGGCGATGTATCAAGCCAAGCGGCAGCCGCAATAATCCTCACTCTTTAAATTCAAGCCCGGTTTTTTAACTCAGGCAATGATGTCGGGTAATATCTGATCGTCAATCTCGCGGATGCGGTCGCGCAGGTAGAGTTTGCGTTTTTTCAGGCGTTTGATCTGCAAAGAGTCAGGACGAAGCACGCCTTCAAGTGCAGAAATGGCTGCATCAAGGTCGCGGTGCTCTTCTTTGAGCTGGGCCAAAGCCTGCTGCAGCTCTTGCTCTTCCTGTTCGGTCATCTTCGCCCAATTTTGAGAAAGCGCTTGTCCGTTTGATGTAAAGGGACGTCTTGCGCCTTGGGCGACATGGTGGCGAAGCTGAGCCTTGAGGGCAAGCCCCGGCGCGCTGTTTTGCCCGCGATATATTTGCCTCTTGGCGCGTTTGTCGTCAGTCTGGCGACGGCATTGCGGTGAGCCCTTTTGTCTGGGGACCCATTTGAGAGTTCAAGGATTACCCTATGAGCGATGAGATGCGTGCTGAGATGGGGGCCGCTTTCTGGCAGTTCTCCACCACGCTTTATGCCGCGCGCGGTATCGAGCCTGCGCTCTTGGCGCTTCAGGACCGCGACGGGTTCGAAGTTAATCTGGCGCTTTTCTGTTTGTTTGCCGCCCAGCGGCGCATCCACCTTGATGCGCCAGCGATTGAAGCCATGCGCGCGGTCGGATTGGCTTGGGGCCATGAAGTCGTCGGGCATCTACGCACCGCGCGGCGGCTGATGAAACCGCGCGCCATTGAAGACAAGGATGCCGCCCGCTTGCGCGATGAGGTCAAGGTGATTGAACTGGCTGCCGAAAGAGCCATGCAAGGCGCGCTGGCCGATCTGCTGATTGCGATTGATGGTCCGTTATGTGATGAACCTTCGCGGGCGATTGCGGCAGCGAATTTTGCCGCATGGTTTGCCGCCGAAGGTATTAACGGCGAGGCTCCGCGCGAGGCGGTGGCGATGCTTGTTGCAGCAGCGTTTCCTGCTTAGTGCTTGGTTGGTTTGGCCGATTTTGTCGGCTTTGGCTTTACCGTTTTGCTGGCCACCGCGCGGCGTTTGCCACCTTTGAGGTCTTCGCCCCAGCGTTTTGTTTTGCCTGCCTCTATATCGAATAGGTCCAGTACGCGCGCTACGGATTGCGTTACCAGATCGTCGATGGATTTGGGGTCGGCATAAAAGGCAGGCATGGGCGGCGCGATGATGGCCCCGATTTCCGACAGATGCGTCATCGTGCGCAGGTGGCCTGTGTGTAGCGGCGTTTCGCGCACCATAAGTACAAGACGGCGGCGTTCTTTCAGCACCACGTCGGCGGCGCGCGTCAGCAGGTTTGAGGTGACGCCAGTAGCTATTTCCGACATGGAGTGAATGGAGCAGGGCGCGACCACCATGCCGAGCGTCTTGAACGATCCGCTTGCAATCGCGCCGCCAATGTCGCTCGGCTGGTAGCGCGTATGCGCTAGGGCTTCGATGTCACGTACCGATAGGCCCGTCTCATGGCCAAGCGTCAGCTCGGCTGCCTTGGTAATTACCAGATGCGTTTCGATCTTTAGAGCTTTAAGAATTTCCAAAAGATGCACGCCATAAATGACGCCCGAGGCCCCTGAAATTCCTACGATGAGACGTTTGTTTTCCGACATGTAAACCAGATTTAACTCTTATGTCTGCGTTATGCGAATGATGCTCGATTTATACGATATAGGTTCGACAGGATGTCAAAAAAGGGTCATGCTTATGTGTCGCCCACCCCGACAAACAAAGGTAGGTAGATTATGGCTTTGGAGTCCCATATAGCCGAACTCAATAATCGGCACAAAGCCCTCGAACTCAAGATTGAGGGTGAACTTCTCCGTCCCGCAAGCAACGACCTGCACATTGCTGAGTTGAAAAAGATGAAACTCAGGCTGAAGGAAGAGATCGAAAAGCTGGAGTCCTGTTAAACAGGTCTCGGCTTAAATCCCCCTAACCAATGGTCTCAATTCAACCGCGCCGGGCCGGAAGCCCGGCGCAAGTGTATTCAGGCCACCCCCTATTCGTCATCGGCGCCGTTTAAAGTGCGCGTGCCATATCGCGCAGCTTGAATTTCTGCACCTTGCCGGTCGATGTCTTGGGCAGGTCGGTGAACACCACCGTTTTGGGGCATTTGAAATGCGCGAGGTTTTCGCGGCAATAGGCGATGATGTCGGCTTCTGATAATTCTGCACCCGTCTTCAGCATGATGAAGGCGCAAGGGGTTTCGCCCCATTTGTCGTCTGGACGCGCGACGACGGCGGCCTCGATGATGTCAGGGTGCTTATAAAGAATATCCTCGACCTCCAGCGATGAGATATTTTCACCGCCAGAAATGATGATGTCCTTGGAGCGATCTTTAAGCTGAATATAATTGTCGGCATGCCAGACGCCAAGATCGCCGGAGTGGAACCAGCCACCCTCGAAGGCTTCTGTCGTTGCCTTGGGGTTTTTGAGGTAGCCCTTCATCACGACATTGCCCTGAAACATCACCTCGCCCAGGGTTTCGCCATCGCGCGGCACTTCGGCCATGGTGTCGGGGTCGCGCACTGATAGACCTTCAAGGACCGGGTAGTTGACGCCTTGGCGCGCCTTTACCTGCGCGCGTTCGTCCGGCTCCAACTCGTCCCATTCATCATGCCAAGCGTTCACCACGGCAGGTCCATAGGTTTCGGTGAGGCCATAGACGTGGATGACGTTGAAGCCTTCGCTTTCAAGTTTGCGGATCGTCGCGGCGGGCGGTGGGGCGGCGGCAGCAAAGAAATGCACGGTGTTGGGCAGCGGCTTTTTTTCCTCCTCGGTCGCGTTGATAAGGAAACCCATCACGGTCGGCGCGCCACCCATATGCGTTACGCCATAGCGCTCGATGGCTTCAAAAATATTCTTGGCAGTGATGCGACGCAAACAAACATGTGTGCCCGCCACCACGCTCATCGACCAGGTGAAGATCCAGCCATTGCAGTGAAACATCGGCACGGTCCACAGATAGACCGAATTATGCGTCATCCCTGCGGTGACGATATTGCCCATGGCCAGCAAATAAGCACCGCGATGGTGGAAGACGACGCCTTTGGGGTTGCCGGTTGTGCCAGACGTATAGTTGAGGCTGATGGCGTTCCATTCATTCGATGGCAATGCCCAATCAAATTCTGGATCGCCTTCTTCCAGAAAGCTCTCATAGTCTGTTTCGCCGATGCTCTCGCCCGGCCCGTCATATTCTAGGTCGTTAATATCGACGACTATCGGCGTCACTTTGGCGGCTGCCAGCGCGTCCCTGCCGAGGCTTGCAAATTCGCGATCAACAAAAAGAAACTTTGCCTCTGCATGGTCGAGCATGAAGCCGACCAGCGGGCCATCGAGGCGGACGTTCAGGGTGTTTAGCACCGCGCCGGTCATCGGTACGGCATAATGCAGTTCCAGCATTTCAGGCGTATTGGGCGCGATCACCGAGACGGTATCGCCGACGCCGATGCCGCGAAGGGTGAGCGCGGAGGCCAATTGGCGGCAACGGCTGTAAAATTCCGCATAGTTGCGCTTCAGGTCGCCATGCAGCACCGCAATCGTCTCGGGATAGACCTCGGCGGCGCGTTTAAGAAACGACAATGGGCTCAGCGGCTGATGATTGGCCGGGTTCTGGTCCAGATCGGTTTCAAACGGATTTTTGGTCGTCATCAGTTGGCCCCTTGCACAAATCAAAGAACAGCTAATCAAACCCGCGCAAGGCTTGCAATGGGGCAGTCATTCCGGCGACGGATTTTGGACGTGTCAAGCAGTGACGAAGCGCAATTACCGCGCAAACGATCAGGCTCCCGATGATGACATCAGATAGATAATGTCCGCCTTCCGTCAGCGTGGCGAGGAGCATCAAGCCATTGTAGATACAACCAACAATCAGCATCCAGGGAATATGACGCAACGCCCATGTCATCATCAGAGCAAGGGCGGCATGGAACGACGGAAATTCTATAATGCCTTGCAAGGCCCCAAAGTTGAATGTGTGGAACGTACCTGCTCTTAGCGCCAGATAGTCCGGTAGAAAAACGATTCCAGCCGTCGGTTTGACGACGGAAAAATGCTCCAATGGGGGAGAATAAAACGCGAATGGACCGATCGCTGGTCCGATTGCCGATAGAACGATCGTTATTATCAGTGTGATCCAGTAAATGTCGATTAGTTCGCGTAACGCGTCAGTGCGTTTTTTTAAACCGAGAAAGAGTAATATTAGCGCCAGTTGTGCCAATGCTGTGTAGTAAATCGCAGAAGTCAGGCGACCGAAAATGGCGTAGCTATTGACGAAGTCCAGCATACCTAACCAATTAAAGCCGAGTGCCTGATCAAAGGCAGCCAGTTGTGCATCGACCAGCGGCAGATTGACGGTTGCGGCCAGATAGCTCAGCACGAAGCCAGCAATGGAAAAGGGGACGACAAAAAGTGTCGCTGACGCCCAGTTGACGATGCCCTGAAGGTCGTCCCGCCCGCGCCCATAAATAGCAAAGGCCACCAGTATTACGATGCAAAATGCGCCGAGCGACAGATTGGTGAGAGAATCGGGTGAAATCCGATAACCGCCGACGTAGATCCAGACACCATCAATCAAAACGACAAGCGTTAATGCCGTCCACGCCAGCGGCGATGGATGAGGAAAAGCCGAACGTGCCCATTGGGCAACTTCGCGCAGATGGGGCATGCGGGTAATGGCAGACATGATCGGGCCTCGTTAATGAGGCTTGCAGATTAGGCAATCGAGCCTAATGAAAGCTAAATTGGGCACCGATATCCAATGTTGCGTTCAGTGTTCCGGACTGAAACATTGAAGGCCTGAGAGACGAAAAGCGCGCTATCGAGACGAGGGAGATCTGAAATTATGGGCCGTTATGCTGAGGCTTACGCAAGCTGGACACGCGATCCGCACGCCTTCTGGATGGAGGCCGCGCGCGCCATCGACTGGACCCGCGCGCCGAGCAAGGCCTATGGGCCGGCCGGCTGGTTTCCCGATGCCAGTTGCAACACGTGCTGGAACGCGCTCGACCGGCACGTTGCCGAGGGTCATGGCGAGCGCCAAGCGATGATTTATGACAGCGCCATGCTCGGCAAGGTCAAGTCGTTCACCTATGTCCAATTGTTGGACAAGGTGGCGACCTTTGCCGGCGTGCTCCAGCGCCACGGCGTCGTGAAGGGCGACCGCGTTGTCATCTATATGCCGATGGTGCCGCAGGCCGTGGTTGCCATGCTCGCTTGCGCGCGGCTCGGGGCCATTCATTCGGTCGTATTCGGTGGCTTTGCCGCCAAGGAACTTGCCACCCGTATCGACGATGCGCGCCCCAAGCTCGTTGTCAGTGCCTCTTGTGGGTTAGAGCCGGGCCGCGTCGTTGCCTATAAGCCGCTGCTTGATCAAGCGATCGAACTGGCGACCTCCAAGCCCGAGACTTGCATCATCATGCAGCGCGCCGCGCTCGAAGCTATGATGGTCGAAGGGCGCGACTTTGATTGGTCGATGGAAATGGAAAAAACACGCGCGGCGGGCTTGAAGCCTGCTTGCGTGCCGGTCGCCGCCACCGACCCGCTTTATGTGCTCTACACGTCGGGCACCACCGGCAAGCCCAAGGGCGTGGTGCGCGATAATGGCGGCCATATGGTGGCGCTTAAATGGTCGATGCAGAATGTTTATGGTATGAACCCCGGCGATGTTTTCTGGGCGGCGTCCGATGTCGGTTGGGTGGTGGGCCATTCCTATATTGTCTATGCGCCGCTGCTGCATGGCTGCACAACGGTCCTGTTTGAAGGCAAGCCCGTAGGCACACCGGACGCGGGCACCTTCTGGCGCGTCATTGCCGAGCACAACGTCAAGGCGCTGTTCACCGCGCCCACGGCCTTTCGCGCCATCAAGAAAGAAGACCCTAAAGCCGAACTGATGAAAGACTACGACCTCTCAAAATTTGAAATATTATTTTTGGCGGGCGAGCGCGGCGATCCTGATACCATTCAGTGGGCGGAGAAAGCACTTGGCGTGCCGGTAATCGACCATTGGTGGCAGACCGAAAGCGGCTGGCCGATGGCGGCTTACCCCATGGGGATTGAGCCTTTGCCCGTCAAATACGGTTCTCCCGGCGTCGCCGTGCCCGGCTATGATATTCAGGTTGTGGATGAGGCCACCAAGCCCGTGCCCGCAGGTACAACCGGCGCGATTGTCGTCAAGTTGCCTTTGCCGCCAGGCTGTCTGCCGACATTGTGGGAAAATGATGCGGGCTTCCATGCGGCCTATCTCGCCGACTATCCCGGATTTTACAAAACGGCGGATGCCGGTTTTCTCGACGAAGACGGCTATCTTTATGTGATGAGCCGCACCGATGACATCATCAATGTGGCGGGCCATCGGCTTTCGACCGGGGGCATGGAGGAAGTGCTGGCCGGCCATCCCGATGTGGCCGAATGCGCCGTCATCGGCATTGCCGACGCGATGAAAGGCCAAGTGCCGCTTGGCTTCCTCGTCATCAACAAAGGCGTCACCCGTCCGATGAGCGAAATCGAAAAAGAGGTCGTCGCTCTGGTGCGCGATAAGATCGGTCCGGTGGCAGGCTTTAAGATGGCGCTGGTCGTTGAGCGCCTCCCCAAAACCCGCTCAGGTAAAATCCTGCGTGCCACCATGCGCAAAATCGCCGACGGTGAGGATTGGACCGCGCCCGCCACCATCGACGACCCGGCAATCCTGACGGAAATCAATGAAGTGCTGAGCGGGGTAGGGCTGGGGAAAAAGTAACGGTAAATAATGAAGCAGTCATGCGCGGGCCTACCGTGAATCAAAGGAGGCCGCGCATCCACGTCTTTCTCCCTATGTGTGGCAAAGACGTGGATGGCCGGATCAAATCTGGCCATGACGAAAAAATGACGGAATTTCTTTATTTCCGTCGCGCCACCATGCCGCATTTGACCTTTCTGCCTTTCCACAGCATCTTGCCGCCATGGAAGCTGCAAAACCTCTTTTTTCATGGCGCAAGCACTGGGCGCATAAGTTTGGCGTAGCGCCATTTCTCCCCATGTCGCGGGCGGAAATGGACCTGCTGGGCTGGGACCAATGCGACGTGATTTTGGTCACGGGCGATGCCTATGTCGATCATCCGAGTTTCGGCATGGCGATCATCGGGCGTCTGCTTGAGGCGCAGGGTTTCCGTGTCGGGATCATTTCGCAGCCCGATTGGCAGTCGGCCGAGCCGTTCAAGGCGCTGGGCAAGCCCGCCATCTATTTTGGCGTCACCGGCGGCAATATGGACAGCATGGTCAACCGCTATACGGCCGACCGCCGCGTGCGCCGCGATGACAATTACACAGCGGGCGGCGAGGGCGGCAAGCGGCCTGACCGCTCAACCATCGTTTATGCCCAGCGTTGCCGCGAGGCTTACAAGGATGTGCCGATCATGCTCGGCGGCATCGAAAGCTCGCTGCGCCGCATCGCGCATTATGACTATTGGTCCGACAAGGTGCGTCGCTCAATCCTCGTCGATGCGAAAGCCGACATCCTGCTTTATGGCAATGCCGAACGCGCCGTTGTTGAAGTGACGCATCGCATGGCCAAGGGCGAAAAGGCTTCCACACTTGATGACGTGCGCGGCGTTGCGGTCATCAAATCGGCGATCCCGGATGGTTGGACCGAAGCCCATGCCGACGATATCGACAATGACGATGAAGGTGGGCGTCGCAGCGCTAATGCGCAGACCGTCATTCGTCTGCCGTCTTATGATCAGGTCACGGCGGACCCTGAAACCTATGCGCGTGCCTCTCGCGTGCTCCACCGTGAAAGCAATCCGGGCAATGCGCGTGCGCTGGTGCAGCGCCATGGTGACCATGATGTTTGGTTGACGCCGCCGCCCATTCCGCTCACCACGCCGGAAATGGATGCGGTGTACGATCTGCCTTATGCACGCGGGGCCCATCCCGCCTATGAGGGGGCCAAGATTCCCGCTTGGGACATGATCAAAACGTCGGTTACTATCATGCGCGGCTGCTTTGGCGGCTGCACGTTCTGCTCCATCACCGAGCATGAAGGCCGCATTATTCAGAGCCGTTCGGAGGGTTCGATCTTAAAAGAGATCGAAGCCGTCCGCGACAAGGTCGATGGCTTCACCGGCATCATCTCCGACATTGGCGGGCCGACCGCCAATATGTATCGCATGGCCTGCAAGGATGAGCGTATCGAAGCGTTGTGTCGTCGCCAGTCCTGCGTCTATCCCGCCATCTGCCCCAACCTCAATACCAGCCATGAAGCGTTGATCGGGCTCTATCGCAAGGCACGCGCTATTCCGGGCATCAAGAAAGTCATGGTCGCATCAGGCGTGCGTTATGATCTTGCAGTCGAAAGCCCGACCTATATCAAGGAGCTCGTCACGCATCATGTTGGCGGCTATTTGAAGATCGCGCCGGAACATACCGAGCGTGGCCCGCTTACCAAGATGATGAAGCCGGGCATCGGCACCTATGATCGCTTTAAGGCAATGTTTGACGCGGCAACCAAGGCGGCCGGTAAAAAATATTTCCTCATTCCTTACTTCATTGCCGCCCATCCGGGTACGGAAGATGAAGATATGATGAACTTGGCGATCTGGCTCAAGCGCAACAATTATCGCGCGGACCAAGTGCAGACATTTTTGCCATCCCCCATGGCGCTTGCCACTGCCATGTACCATTCCGGCAAGAACCCGCTAAAGGCGGTGAGGCGCGGCGTGTCGGAAGAAGTTTCCACCATCAAGGGCATCAAGCAGCGTCGTCTGCATAAAGCATTCTTGCGCTATCATGATGCCGAAAACTGGCCACTGCTGCGTGAAGCCTTGAAAAATATGGGCCGCGCCGATCTGATCGGGCCGGGCAAGAAACATCTGATCCCCAACTGGCAGCCCGCGGGCACCGGCAACAAGGGCGGCGAAGGCAGACGTCTGGGCACGAAGCACAAGATGCAGACGTTCACGACCAAGGGGAATTACCCTAAGGGGCTGAAGTAGGCTTCAAGTCTAGCTTACCTTGGCCCTCTCCCTCTTGGGGAGAGGGTTGGGTGAGGGGGCTTTCGTCAAAACAAAAACTCTTCATCATGTCCGATGACGCATTTCTAAATTCTTTTCTCCCACCCAAGGGGTGATGAGAATAAGGGCCGCATTCATCATTTGAATGAAGACAAGCGCGTCGGCACTTATGAAGCCATGCGTGAAGAGCATGACGGACCCCATCAACACCACATGCACGATGACGCCTATGACGCCGATCAACGCGAGTGCTTTGTAGCTCAGTTTGCCTGCGCCAAAGCAAGTGTGTGCGACCCAAAAAGAGGCGGGGATAAAAATTAACACAGCGGTAAAGGCGCTCGGATTATGCTTTGTGTCGCCAGCATCGGGCCGATATGGACGAGCGCATTGACAAAGATCACGCTGTAAACCGAAAGGCCGATAAGCGGGTAACGGCGTGCGAGAAGAGCGGCCAGCGCGTTTGCATCATGTCATGGCGCAGGCGGTTTGTCGCAAACATGAAGACGGCCAGCACGATGGCCACACCAAGCCCCACCCATGGAAAGTTTAGATCAAGCCAATTCCAAGTCGCGTCGGGTGCCATCTGTATGGGCCTACTTTTGAGCGTTGATTATTGGCGCATGTTTTGTTTCTCGGCAAGATCCTCATTAAAAACGAAAAACCCTCCGCTGTTTCCAGCGAAGGGTCTTTCAAATTCCTCAGATCAATCCGACTGAGAAAAATCTTACTTCTCGTCGTCGTCCTCGATCTTCACGTCCTTGAGGCTCGCGAAGACGCTGGCGGCGTCGTAGCTCTTTTTGCTCTCGTCTTCTTCGTGCTTCACTTCAGGCGCGGCGATGGTGGCGTGATGGGTTTCGGGTGCCGTTGTTTCAGACGCGGGCAGCAGCGTTTCGCTGGTGCGACCGGCTAGCTTGTCGGCCTTTTTGCGTTCGCGCTCGAGCTTGCGGCCAGCCTTCTGCACAGCGGCGTCGAGTTCGATCTGGGTCGAAAGGCCGAGCGTCACAGGGTCAACCGGTTTGATATTGGCTGAGTTCCAATGCGTGCGTTCCTTGATCGATTCAATGGTGGGCTTCGTCGTGCCGACCAGTTTGGCGATCTGGCTGTCTGCCAGCTCCGGGTGGTTGCGCAGCAGCCATGAGATGGCGTCCGGGCGGTCCTGGCGGCGTGACACGGGCGTATAGCGCGGGCCTTTGCGCGACACGATGGGCGGCATCTTATATTTGCTTTCGGCGCGCATCAGGCGGGTTGCCGGATTGCCCTGGCAGCGTTCGATTTCGACGCGCGTCAACTGGCCAGAGACAATCGGGTCCATGCCTTTGATGCCTTGCGCGACGTCGCCATCGGCAATGCCCTTCACTTCGAGCACATGAAGGCCGCAGAAATCGGCGATCTGGTCAAAGGTGAGCGCGGTGTTTTCGACGAGCCAAACGGCTGTCGCTTTGGGCATGAGGGGCTGAATCATATGGGTTCCTCTGATCCATCCGGGGCCACCGGACGAACCCTATGTCTCGTCAATGAGATTGGGTATCGGCGATATATAAGGGCAAAACCCTGCCAAAGGAAGGAGAATCCCTATGGTTGGCACTGCCTTCTGCCGTGGGGGGCGTCTTAAACCCTCACAGCGTCAGAATGATCTTACCGATATGGGTACTTTTTTCCATAAGTGTGTGGGCTTTAGCGGCGTCGGCCAGCGGAAAAGTGGCATCAATCAGGGGTTTGACCCGACCTGAGCTGAGCAGCGGCCAGACTTTCTCATGTAGCGCCTCGGCAATCGCCGCTTTTTCAGCGATCGAGCGGGGCCGCAGCGTCGAGCCGGTCAGCGTCAGGCGTTTCAGCATGACGGGCATGAAATTCACTTCCGCCGTTGAGCCATTGAGGAAAGCGATGGAGACAATGCGCCCATCGCGCGCCATGGCGTCGATGTTGCGGGAAATATAATCGCCGCCCACCATGTCGAGCAGCACATCAACGCCGCGATTGTCGGTCAGCGCTTTCACCTCGGCGACAAAATCTTGCGTTTTGTAATTGAAGGCCGCTTCGGCACCCAGTTCGAGGCAGGCTGCGCATTTTTCAGGTGAGCCTGCGGTGGTGAAAACCCGCGCGCCGAAAAATTTGGCAAGCTGGATGGCCGTCGTGCCGATGCCGCTGGAGCCGCCATGCACAAGGAAAGTTTCGCCGCCTTTCAGTGCGCCGCGCTCAAACACATTGGTCCAGACGGTGAAAAAAGTTTCCGGCAGGCCTGCCGCTTCAATCGCGTTAAAGCCATGCGGCACAGGCAGCGCGTGGCTTTCGTGCGCCACGCAATATTCGGCGTAGCCGCCACCGCCGACTAAGGCGCAGACCGGATCGCCGATTTTCCATTGGCTCGCGCCCGCGCCCAAAGCCACGACCTTGCCCGCGACTTCGAGGCCGGGCGTGTCGGGGCTGCCGGGCGGCGGCGCATAAAAGCCCATGCGCTGGAAGGTGTCAGGGCGGTTGACGCCCGCCGCTTCGACCTTGATCAAGATTTCGCCGGGTCCGGGTTCCGGCGTTGCGATTTCGGTGAGTTGGAGAACGTCAGGACCGCCGGGCGCGGTGATGGCGATGGCCTTCATGGTCTTTGGGATCGTCACGTCGCGTCACCTCTTGTTCAATGTCATGTGTCGCAGGTCTAGCGTTCCGCCGCGTTCGCCGCAACAATAGGCGTTCTGTGAGGTTTGGCCCAGTCAAGGAGCAAGCATATGGACATGGACGATCTGGAGCCGCGCAAGAGGCGTGGCGAGGCCTTGGCTGCGCTGGCGCGCGAGGATCTCGATCTACTTGGTGTCAGAGAACTGCATGACCGAATCACGGCGCTCGAAGTCGAGATTGTGCGCATCCGGGACCAATTGGGCCGAAAGGAAGGGACACGCTCGGCGGCTGAGGCGCTTTTTAGAAAATAGGGTGTACCCGTCTAAACCGTTCAATTTGCTCGAATTTTAGCGCGGATGAGATGGGATTGAAGACTCTCGTTAAACCCACCATGACAGCTTGATTGATGCTGGATTAACTCCTTGTTAGATATGGAGAACTATAGTTACCTTGCGTAATCCAGTATTTCTGGATGTGAGTGGTGCGATCCACTCTGTTTGACGCCTCCCTGTTAGAACTGAGCCGCGGCTTTTCCGCGGCTCTTTTTTGTGCAAAGTCCAAGCGCTCACAGACTGCTTTAGCGGCCTTGTCTTCTAGGGTCTGCTCTTTGGCACGAAAGTTGATTCCTCAAGCTCATGGTGTGCCGCACTGGCACGCGGGGCGCGATCTAAGGGGAATTCGATGGGTACCGATACATTTGACGATGGCGACGTGATGTTTGCGGGCGATGACGACAAGGTCACGCTGGCTGAGTTCATGTCGTCGGGCGTCTTCCAGCGCACATATAGCGAAGGCATGCAGCTTGTTGAGAAAACATCGGCCTATCTGGATGGGCCGGGCCGCACGGCAGCGCGCAATCTGTCGCGTGACGCCTCTCTGGCCTATGCGGGCGAAAGCATGCGGCTCACCACGCGGCTGATGCAGGTCGCCGCATGGTTGCTGGTGCGCAAGGCTCTGCACGAAGGCGAGATTTCGGCGGACGAGGCGCGTTCAGAAAAATATCGCCTCGCATCCAAGGAAATTGCCCGCTCCGCCCGGCTTGAAGGTGCAGCGGCTTTGCCTGAGCGCCTGTTGGAGCTGATCTCGCAGTCTGAACGGCTCTATGCCCGCGTGGCACGGCTTGATGGCAAGATGCGCAGCCAATCTGATACCAGCGATGCCGCGCACCCTCTAGTCGAGCAGATGAGCCGCGTTGAGGCATTTTTTCAGGAAAGAATAGCCCGCGGCTGATGGCGCGCGACCCGTCCCGAACTGGGATGGTTATGAACAACAAAAGCCCCGGATTGATCCGGGGCTTTTGCTTTGAAGCGGGTCGATAAAGCCCGATTAGGCTTTCACGCTACCGACATTGCCGAATTTCTTGTTGAAGCGACTGACGCGGCCACCACGGTCGAGCAGTTGTGTGCCGCCGCCGGTCCAGGCCGGATGTGTGCTCGGGTCGATATCGAGGACCAGCTTGGCGTCTGCTGCGCCATAGGTCGAGCGTGTCTGGAAGGTGGTCCCGTCGGTCATGGTCACGGTGATCATGTGGTAATCGGGGTGCGTGTCTTTCTTCATGGCTCTTAACTTCTCAGATGCGCGCGGATTAAAGGAGCGCAGCCATTTAGGCGCGCCACCGAAAGGGGGCTTATAGCGAACCCGCCCAGCCTTGGCAAGTATGCATCGGGGGCTTGGCAAGTCGGCATCGCCCTGCTTTGCGCGGCCATGCCGCAGGGCCAAATGGGCCCCCTTCATGGCGCTTTGCCGCCCTCATTGCTATACCAAAGCGCGATAAGCGCGCGCCAAGGCGCGGGTCCCCGTCCTCCAAAAGAGCCGGTCCTTATGAGCGAAGCATCGAATCCCGTTATCGAAGCCATCGAAGCAGAGGCCCAGCGGCGAAAGCCCGCCAAGGCCGTCGGACCCATCCTCAAGCTCGCGCCCTATGTGGGCCGCTACAAAGGCATGGTGGCCGCCGCTCTGGTGGCCCTCATCTTTGCGACCTTGGCAACGCTGGCCTTTCCCATGGCCGGTGGCCGCTTGGTCG
Organism: Parvibaculaceae bacterium; assembly: GCA_041688015.1. Taxonomy (GTDB): domain Bacteria; phylum Pseudomonadota; class Alphaproteobacteria; order Parvibaculales; family Parvibaculaceae; genus Parvibaculum. Next base: position 245,113 of record JBDNIY010000012.1, on the reverse strand, counting down.
ATATGCTCAAGACTAACGACGTGGTGGGCACAGGCCATTTCGTGGACCAATATTTTCTCGCCCTCATCGCGGTGGCGCTGGTGCTGGGCGTGGCGTCGGCCTCGCGGTTTTACTTTGTCAGCTGGATCGGCGAGCGCGTGGTCGCTGACCTGCGGGCGGCCGTCTATGCGCATGTGCTGAAACTCTCGCCGTCCTTCTTTGAGGTCACGCGCACCGGCGAAGTGCTGTCGCGCCTCACCGCCGACACAACCCTCATCAAGACCGTGGTCGGTTCATCTGCCTCCATTGCGCTGCGCAATGTGTTTTTGTTTTTCGGCGCTTCCTCGATGATGGTCTATACGAGCCCCCATCTGTCGGGTCTGGTGCTGCTGGCCATTCCGATGATTGTTTTGCCGCTTGTCATTTTTGGGCGTTGGGTGCGGCGGTTGTCGCGGGCGAGCCAAGATCGTCTAGCCGACACGTCTGCTTTCGGCAGCGAGAGCCTCAATGCCATTCAGACTGTGCAGGCGTTCACCCATGAAGAGCTCGACCGCGAGCGCTTCTTTGCCACCGTCGAGCGCTCGTTTGAGACCTCACGGTCGCGCATCATCGCGCGTTCCATCCTGACGGCTCTTGTCTTCTTCCTCGGCATGTCGAGCGTTGTCGGGGTGCTCTGGTTTGGCATGAAAGATGTGATCGCCGGTGACATGACCGGCGGCTTGCTGGCGCAGTTCATCCTCTACGCGGTGTTTTCCGCCAGCTCGCTTGCCGCTCTGTCGGAAGTCTGGGGCGATGTGCAGATGGCGGCTGGTGCCACTGAGCGTCTGATCGAGTTGATTTCAACCGAGCCCGTCATTCGTGCGCCCGCCCATGCCGTTGCCATGCCGGTGCCGGCGCGCGGGGCCATCGCCTTTGACGATGTCACCTTCTTTTACCCAACACGGCCGGATGCGTCTGCGCTGCATGAATTTTCGCTCAGCGTCGCACCGGGTGAAACGGTCGCCATTGTCGGGCCGTCGGGTGCCGGCAAAAGCACCGTCTTCCAGCTTCTGCTGCGTTTTTATGATCCGCAGTCCGGCGCGGTGAGGGTCGATGGCGTCGATGTCGCCAGTGCGGACCCCATTGATGTGCGTCGCCGCCTTGCTGTTGTGCCGCAAGAGACCATCGTCTTTGGCATGACGATTGGCGAGAACATCCGCTATGGCCGTCCTGATGCGTCTGACGATGATGTCCATGCCGCTGCCAAGGCCGCGCGTATCGACGATTTCATTTTGTCATTGCCGCTGGGCTATGACGCACCGGTCGGTGAGCGCGGCGTCACCCTGTCAGGTGGCCAGCGCCAGCGCATTGCTATTGCGCGCGCCATATTGCGCGACGCGCCGGTGCTGTTGCTTGATGAGGCAACCAGTGCGCTGGACGCTGAAAGCGAAACGCTGGTTCAGGCGGCGCTCGAAGGGTTGATGGAAGGCCGCACCACGCTTGTTATCGCGCATCGGCTTGCCACCGTTCTCAAAGCCGACCGCATTATCGTCATGGACGAGGGCTGCATCATCGCCAGCGGCACGCATGACGAATTGATGCGGCAGGGCGGGCTCTATTCTCGTCTGGCGCGTTTGCAGTTTACGGGCGATATTCTTGGCGACGAACCTGCCACGGCCGCCTTTCACTAATTTCACTTTTTGGGCTTTCATCTTGGGCTTCCATTTTGGGCTCTTGTTTTAGCCTCGGAGACAAAATTCATGAGCACTCTCCTGCGTCGCCTCCTCATCGCGGCGGTGATTTTGATTGGCATTGCGAGCTTGCTGACGTGGCGCTTTCTTGCCGCCGCGGGCTATTTCACGGCTATCAAACAAGAGGTCGCAGCTCAATGCAGCGTGGTTGCCTCACCGCCTGGCCCTGAAGACATCGAAATCGACCGCACCCATGGTCAGGCCTTTGTCTCGGCCACCGATCGCCGGGCGATCCTTGCGGGCAACAAAGCCGCGCGTGGCGGCATCTATATGATTGACCTCACCGCGCCCGTCGATCAGTGGCAGGTGCATCCGGTGACAGCCGCTGCGCCCGCTGATTTTCATCCCCATGGCATCAGCCTTTATGTCGGCCCCAACGGGATGCGGCGTTTGTTCGCCGTCAACCATCACAGCGATGGCGGTCAGTCGGTTGATATTTTCGATGTGGCGGCTGATGGCGGGTTGACGCTGGTGCGCAGCGTTAGCGATCCCTTGCTGGTGTCGCCCAATGATGTCGTGGCGGTTGGCCCAGAGAGCTTCTATGCCACCAATGACCACGGCACGGCTAATCCAACCCGCGCCATGATCGCCGATTTCCTTCTCTTGCGCAGTGCCAATTTCGTCTATTACGACGGTAAGACAATGAGCGTTGCCGGCGATCATCTTTTGTTTGCCAATGGCATTGCCAAAAGCGCCGATGGCAAGACCATCTATGTTGCTGAATCGCTAGGCCTCACGCTCCACTTCTATGACCGCAACATCGAAACCGGTGTGCTGACGCCGGGTGACTATGCGCGTATGGGCACCGCTCTCGACAATATCGACGTCCAAGAGGATGGCTCGCTGCTGATCGCCGCCCATCCCAAATCAATGGCCTTGCTGGCGCATGTGCGTGACGCTAAAAACCTCGCGCCCAGCCAAGTTGTACGCGTGGAACCTGCGTTGGAAGGTGGAGGCGGGCGGGCCGGCACGATCTATCTCAATCTGGGTAAACAGATTTCCGGCGCCACCGTGGCAGCGGGGTATGGCGACCTGATGCTGCTCGGCAATGCCTATGATCCAAACATCTTGGTTTGCAAGCAGTCGAAGGAAATTCGGGCTTACTGATTTTATATAAAACGTCGCCATGGCCGGACTTGATCCGGCCATCCACGTCTTTACAGCTTTCAATGGGGCATAGGCGTGGATACGCGGGTCAAGTGCCCGCACATGACGGAGAGGTAGCGACAGCTACCTCTCCGTCAACTTAAACTCAATCCGCCGGTTCCGCTTCAGCGCTTCAGGGCTGTTGCCCTTTGCCAGCGGCTGATACTCGCCAAATCCTGCGGCCACCAGATGGCTTGGATCGATGCCTTCCTTGGCCATGAAATTGACCACCGCGATGGCGCGCGCGCTGGAGAGATACCAGTTGGATGGGAATTGCGCGGTATGGATCGGTTGAATGTCGGTATGCCCGTCAATGCGGATCACCCATGAAATATCGTCAGGGATCTGCTTTGAAATTTCCAGCACCGCTTCCGTGATCTTGCGCAATTGCGCTTCGCCCGATGGATTGATATCGGCCGAGCCTGAGCCAAACAGGATTTCTGACTGGATGACAAAGCGGTCGCCGACGATTTCGATATCAGGCCGGTTGCCAAGAATTTCACGCAAGCGTCCGAAAAATTCAGAGCGATATTTCGCCAATTCCTGCACCTTCTGGGCAAGCGCGGCATTGAGACGTTTGCCGAGATCGGCGATCTGCGCTTGGCTTTCTTTGTCGCGCAGTTCAGAGGCATCAAGGGCGGCTGCCAATGTTGCCAATTGGCGGCGCAGGGCGGAGATTTGCTGGTTCAGCAATTCGACCTGCGCCAACGCCTGACTGGAAATGTCTTTTTGTTTTGAAAGTTCGTCGCTCAAGGTGGCGACTTGCGCGCCCGTGCCAGCACTGGCCGCCAGCTTGTCTTTGGCCGCATTGGCGTCAGCCAAATCCAGTTGCAGGCTGGCGATGGTTGCCTGCATGTCAACGCCTTCTTGTTTTGACAGGGCTAACTGGCTTATCAGTTCGGCGATCTGAGTGCGTAGCGATTGCAGTGCGCTGTCTTTGTTGGAGACCAGTTGCGACAGTACAAATTGCGTCAGCATGAAAATGGTCAGCAGAAAAATAAGCACAAGCAGCAGGCTCGACATGGCGTCGACAAAGCCCGGCCAATAGTCGCCGCTTGGCGCGCGGCCGCGTATGCGTCTGGAATGGGCCATTGCGTTTACGCCCTCATCCTTTGTTGTTTTGCGCGGTGAGGCGTTCCAGCAGAGGCACCAAGGCTTCCTGATTTTGCGCCATCCGGCGGATCAACTCTTGCTCGTTGCGCATCTGCTCGGTAAGCGCGGTGATCTGGCCTGCCAGCGCCATCATAGGCGCGTTGTTGGCGGTGCCTGCGCTGTTTGTTAGCGCCTGTTCGATGCGCTCCAGCCGCTTCACCGTGTCGCTCAACATGCCGGGGCTACGTTCAAAATCATTACTAATATCAGTGACCGTCGAGAGCCATTCTTCTAGCTCATTGTAAAACCGGTTCTGGGCTTGTCCCGCTTGCAAGTCGAGAAAGCCGAGAACCAGCGATCCGGCCAGCCCAAACAGCGAGGATGAAAACGAGGTGCCCATGCCGCCGAGCGGGCCTTCCAGCCCTGCTTTGAGGTTTTGAAACACAACCACGGGGTCGGTCGATTGCACATTGAGATTGTGGATGGTCTGGCTGACCGAGGTCACCGTGGTGAGCAGGCCCCAGAATGTACCGAGCAGGCCAAGAAAGATCAGCAGACCGATCATATAGCGTGAGGTTTCGCGCTGTTCATCAAGCCGCGAGCCCAAACTGTCGAGGATCGAGCGCATGGACAGCGCGTTGAGTTGCATCCGGCCCCGGCGGTCGCCCAGCATGGTCGCCATAGGGGCCAGTAGTTCAGGGGGGCGTATGGATGTACCCATGCCGGGATCGGCGCGGCGGAATTGATTGACCCAGCGCACTTCGCGGCCCAGCGCCAGCACTTGCCGGAAGGCATAAAGGACGCCCAGCACCAGCACAAAGATGATGAGGCTGTTCAAACCGGGATTGGTGAAAAAGGCGGTTTTGAGCTTGGGGGACAAGACCGTCATCAGCAATGCCACCATCACCAGAAAGATGAACATGCGCATGAGATAAGGCCGCGCATTGGAAAGTGTGGTGCCCCCGCTAAAATCCTTCGCCATAGCCTGTCTCCTAGCGGCCTGATTTCACAATATCAACGCGGCCCTCAGGCCCTGCATCTGTTACACCACCCAGCGCCCGCACTTCCAACCGGTCGGCGCTGATGTCCTGCGCCAGTAGCAGCTCGCGCACGGCCAGCACGCGGCGCAACGATAGGCGACGCGCGTTAGAGCTTGTCGAGCCCGACCTGCCTGCATAGCCCTTAAGCGCCACGCGACCGCCTCTGGTCTTGAAAGTGTCGGCAAAACCGATGATCGCGGTATGAGCATCATCGCTCAGCGTCGCATTGTCGTCGTTAAACAGAATACGCAAGATGGCACGCTCAGGCGCTTGTGACGTCTCTTCTAGCGCGCCCTCTATCGTCGGGACGGCTGCGGGGCCTGTTTGTGCCGGGGCGGCGAGCGGTGGTTCGTCGGCATTCTGCATGGTGTTGCGGATGGGGCTCAATGGCACATTGAGTGGCGCGGCATCGACCGGCAGATTGTTGTCGGCCCGTGCAGGGCTCATCAGGCTCATGCCCGCCACGAGCACAAGGCCGAACGACCATAGCGCCAAGTGACGTCCTGCGATCAACAGGAAGGGGGGGGCGTGTTCTGCCTGTGTTCGGATGATTGAAGTCATGTCCCCGTTATCCCGGCCTTGAAATGGCGTTGGCGCAATGAACCTAGGTGCAACGAACCCGCGCGCTTGTCACGAAGCGTCAGTCTAAGCAGGTTCGCACCATGGGAACAGGGCGCGCCATGCTTTTTGCAGGCTCATGACTAATGCGTAATTTCGGCGGAAGTTGGACGGCAGGGGCCGGGCGGCAATGGTTAACCGTTGCGGGCGGCTTTCAGCACTTTGGAGAGCTGGCCGTAAATCATCTCGTTGCCGACAATGACGCCACCGCTTTTCAGCATGTCGTCGCGGCCTTCGATGTCGCTCACCGTGCCACCGGCTTCGCGCACCAGCACGATGCCTGCCGCCATGTCCCAGGGGGCAAGAGCGGCTTCCCAGTAGCCATCAAAGCGCCCAGCGGCGACATAGGCGAGGTCCAGCGAGGCCGCGCCCATGCGGCGCAAGCCTGATGTGTTCTGCATCACGGCGCGTTCTTCCTTGAGGAAGGTATCGTGGCCGGGGCGTCCAATATGAGGAATGCCGCAGCCGATGACGCTCTGCGTGATGTCGCGCCGCGCTGAGACGCGCAGGCGGCGATCATTGAGAAAAGCCCCTTGGCCCTTTTCGGCAAGGTAAAGTTCATCTGTAATCGGATTATAAACCACGCCCGCTACCATCTGGCCATCGCGTTCCAACCCGACCGAAATGGCAAAATGAGGAATGCCATGCAGGAAGTTAGTGGTGCCGTCGAGCGGGTCGATGATCCAGCGATGTGATTTGTCAGCGCCTTCTACGACGCCGCCTTCTTCCATCAAAAAGCCATAGCCGGGGCGCGCCTTGCTGAGTTCATCAAAGAGGATCTTCTCAGCCTTTTTGTCAGCCGCCGAGACAAAATCGCCGGGGCCTTTCATCGAGACTTGCAGGTTCTCGACTTCGCCAAAGTCGCGTTGCAGCCCCCGCGCGGCTTTGCGGACGGCGGCAACCATGACGGTCATTGCAGGGGTGTGACGTGACATCAGTCGGCACGACGCAGGTAGGTGATTTCATTGGTATCAACGATGATGCGCTCGCCTGAAGTGACGAAGGGCGGCACCATAACGCGGACGCCGTTTTCCAGCATGGCGGGCTTGTAAGAGCTTGTTGCCGTTTGGCCTTTGACGGAAGGCTCGGTCTCGGTGATTTCTAGCGTCACATGATCGGGCAGCGAAATGCCCAGTGCCTTGCCTTCGTGCATTTCGACCGTGACCTTCATGCCGTCTTGAAGGAAGGCGGCGCGGTCGCCGATCCATTCGCGCGACAGTTCGATCTGTTCAAAGTTTTCTTCGTCCATGAAGGTCAACATGCCATCGACCTCATAGAGATACTGGAAGTCCTTCTGCTCAAGGCGAATGCGTTCGACGCTTTCAGCCGAGCGGAACCGTTCGTTCAACTTGCGGTTATCGACCAGATTTTTTAGTTCAACCTGCGCAAACGCGCCGCCTTTGCCGGGTTTGACGTGCTGCACCTTGACGGCAGCCCATAGACCGCCTTGATGCTCGATGACGTAGCCGGGGCGAATTTCATTACCGTTGATCTTGGGCATGGACTGGCTTTCCAGGGATTTGGCGTGGTTGGCTGCGCGGACCCATGTGCAGGGCGCAAGCCGCGTTCTGATAGCATCAAGCGGGCCTAATGACCATGCCTTTATGGTTTTTCAAAGAGCGCCGTGAAGAGGCGGTTAAAGCCGCGTACCGCTTCGGCTGGCCCCTGAGGGTGGGCCCAGACACCGCCTGAGACGGCCAAAAAGTCTGCGCCTGCGCTGACCAAAGGAGCGGCGTTTTCCACTGTGATGCCGCCTATGGCAACGCAGGGCACCACGAACATCTCGCTCCACCATTGCAGCAGGTCGATTTCGGCGTGGCTCTTTGCCTCTTTAGTGGCGGTATCGAAAAAAGCGCCAAAGGCGACATAATCCGCGCCCACTTCGCCGGCTTCCATCGCAAAATGGCGACTGGCATGGCAGGTGACGCCGATAATACTGTCAGGCCCGACGATCTTGCGGGCGTCCGCATAGGCCGCGTCGTCTTGGCCCACATGCACGCCGTCTGCGCCCAGTTCAGCGGCCAGCTTCGGGCTGTCGTTGATGATGAAGGCGATGTTGTTTTCCAGCGCAATCGGCATCAGCGCTTCGGCGGCGCGGCGCACGGCGTCGTCTGTCGGATAGCCGCCATCCTCGGCCTTGAGGCGAAGTTGAAGCGAGGCGACGTCGCCTGCGTCCAGCGCGGCCTTCAGCGTTTCGCCAAAGGCTTTGGGCTCAAAGCGCGGCGGCGTGATAAGATAGAGGCGGCAGGGATCGTTTGTCTCGACGATCTTTTCGGCCTGCTTTGGCTTGGGTTTGGTCTTTTTTCTCATAGGCCTTTGTAGCGTCTCGCCAGTCTATTTGCCAAGGTCCACTCTATTTGCCAAGGCCCGCTCTATTTACCAAGCCCCGCCCGGCGCAAGGCATCGGCCATTGCGCCACCCGCTTCTGGCGCGCTTGGCTTGGGCTGCGCGTTGTTGACCTGGCGCTGCTGATTGGCACGATTGGGCGTGCGCTCGCGCTTTTCGCCCGGTGCGGGCACTTCGTCGTCCATCCGCATGGTCAGGCTGACGCGCTTTCGCTGCACGTCGACCTCCAGCACCTTGACCTTCACCACGTCGCCGGGCTTGGCGACATCGCGCGGGTCTTTGACGAATGTCGATGACATGGCCGAAATATGCACCAGCCCGTCCTGATGCACGCCAATGTCCACAAAGGCCCCAAAGGCGGCCACATTGGTGACGACACCTTCCAGCATCATGCCGGGTGTAAGGTCCGACAGCTTTTCAACGCCGTCCTTAAAGGTCGCCGTCTTGAAGGCGGGCCGCGGATCGCGCCCCGGCTTTTCCAGTTCCTTCAAAATGTCAGTGACGGTCGGCAAGCCAAATGTCTCGTCGGTGAAATCTTTAGGGTTCAATTTGCGCAGCACGCCCGCATTGCCGACGATGTTTTTCAGCTCATCTCCCGTTTTGGCGATGATACGGCGCACCACTGGATAGGCTTCGGGATGAACGCTGGAGGCGTCCAGCGGATCGTCGCCATTGGGGATACGCAAGAAGCCCGCGCAAAGCTCAAAGGCCTTGGCGCCCAGACGCGGCACGTCTTTCAGGCCTGCGCGTGTGCGGAAAGGGCCGGTCGCATCGCGGTGTGCGACGATGGATTGGGCCAGGCTCTCGCCAATGCCCGAGACACGCGCCAGCAGCGGCACCGACGCGGTGTTGGCGTCCACGCCGACGCCGTTGACGCAGTCTTCGACCACAGCGTCGAGCGACTTTGAAAGTTTGTACTCGCCAATGTCGTGCTGATATTGCCCCACGCCGATCGACTTCGGATCGATCTTCACCAACTCGGCCAGCGGGTCTTGCAAGCGCCGCGCAATCGACACCGCACCACGGATTGTCACATCAAGGTCGGGCAGTTCCGCGCTCGCGTAAGCAGACGCCGAATAAACCGATGCGCCCGCTTCCGACACCATCGCCTTGGTGAGCTTGAGGTCGGGGTGGCGGCTCATCAGTTCAGCTGCCAGCTTGTCGGTCTCGCGGCTCGCCGTGCCATTGCCGATGGCGACGAGATCAACATGATGGGCTTTGCAGAGCCGCGCCAGGGTCGCAATTGCGTCGTCCCAGCGGTTTTGCGGTTGATGGGGAAAGATTGCCTCATGCGCTACGACCTTGCCCGTCGCATCGACAATGGCCACCTTGACGCCGGTGCGAAACCCCGGATCAAGGCCGAGCGTCGCGCGTGTGCCCGCAGGGGCTGCCAGCAGCAGATCGCGCAAATTTCCTGCAAAGACTTTGGTCGCTTCATCCTCGGCGAATTGGCGCAGCCGCATCCGCAAATCAAGATTGATATGCAGCAAGACTTTCGTCCGCCACGTCCAGCGCACGGTGTCAGCCAGCCATTTGTCGGCGGCGCGGTCTTTGTTGGTGATGTTGAAGTGATGCGCGATGCGGCGCTCGTAGGACGAGGGGGCCGTCTCTTGGCCCGGTGCGACCTCTTCGGGCACCAGCGTCAGCGACAGCATGTCTTCTTTTTCGCCGCGAAACAGCGCGAGGATGCGATGTGATGGCAGTTTCGTCAGTGGTTCGGAGAATTCGAAATAATCGGCAAACTTCTCGCCCGCTTGTTCCTTGCCCGCCTGCACCTTCGAGGCGATCTTGCCGCGCGTCCATACTTCTTCGCGCAATGCGCCCACAAGGTCGGCGTCTTCTGAAAACCGCTCGATCAAAATGGAGCGCGCGCCATCAAGCGCGGCAGCGGCGTCAGCGACCGCCTTGTCGGTGTCCACATAGGTCGCGGCGACCACCTGCGGATCAAGCGTCGGGTCGGCCATCAGCGCATCGGCCAGCGGCTCCAGCCCCGCCTCGCGCGCGATCTGCGCTTTGGTCCGGCGCTTGGGCTTGAAGGGCAGGTAGATGTCTTCAAGTCGTGCTTTTGTTTCAGCCTTCGCAATCGACAGCTTCAGCGCATCGGTCAGTTTGCCTTGTTCGTCAATGCTGGTGAGCACGGCCGCGCGGCGTGTCTCCAACTCGCGTAAATAGGTGAGGCGCTCTTCCAGCGTGCGCAATTGCGCATCATCCAGCGATCCCGTTACTTCTTTGCGATAACGCGAAATAAACGGCACCGTCGCCCCGCCATCAAGCAACTCAATGGCAGCGGCCACCTGCTCTTCGCGGACGGCAAGTTCTTCGGCAATACGGGCATTGATGGATTTCACAGGGGGCATTCTTTCTCAAGGGGAATCGCGGGTGTCGTTTTTAGCGCGTCTGGCGTCGCGCTTCATTATTTTTATCGTCATGGCCGGGCTTGACCCGGCCATCCACGTCTTTCTTCCGTGGCGTCGCCATCCTTTGAGACGAGCCTGACGGCTCTCCTCAGGATGAGGTTTCTGTTTTTTGATGCCTCATCCTGAGGAGCGGCAAAGCCGCGTCTCGAAGGATGGCCACATACTCTGACAACAAAAAGCGCCCCGTGAGTTTCCCCACGAGGCGCTCTCAATCTCACGTCTGAAAAAACCTTACGCCTTCTCCATCCCCGCATCCCACTTCCCTTGCGCGGCAAGGCCGTTCATCTTGGCGCGATGGGCAAAAGCCTTCTGCCCCGCAGGCACATTCTCCGCCTTGCCGCCCCATGCCTTTTGCGGTGCGGCCTGCAAGGCGCGGCCATAAGAAAAACTCAGTGCCCACGGCAGATTGCCGATCTTGTTCATCGCATCAAGATGCGCAGTCGCCAGTTCATCGGATTGGCCGCCCGACAGAAAGACGATGCCGGGCACGGCGGCGGGCACAGTGCGCTTGAAAACCGCGATGGTTTTTATCGCGACTTCGGCGACGCTCGCCTGCGTGGCGCATTTTTTGCCCGACACAATCATATTGGGTTTCAGGATCGTGCCTTCGAGCTTGACGTTATGGCGCGCCAAAGCATTGAAGAGCGAGCGCAACACCGCTTCGGTGACTTCCATGCAGCGGTCGGCGGTGTGGTCGCCATCCATCAGCACTTCAGGTTCGACAATCGGCACGATGCCATTCTTTTGGCAAAGGGCGGCATAGCGCGCCAGCGCCTCATTATTGGCTTCGATGCAAGCAGTGGTTGGAATGACCGGCGAAATGTCGATCACGGCGCGCCATTTAGCAAAGCGGGCACCGAGCTTATAATAGTCAGCCAACCGATCATCCAGCCCGTCGAGGCCTTCGGTCACGGTTTCGCCAAGAAAGCCTGCCATCGGTTTTGCGCCTGCATCCACCTTGATGCCGGGGAGCGCGCCTGCCGCCTTGATGATGTCCACCAGTGGCGTGCCGTCGGCGGCCTTCTGGCGGATGGTTTCATCAAACAAAATGACGCCGGAGATATGGTTTGTCATGGCGTCCGTGGTGCGGAACATGAATTCACGATAGTCACGGCGGCTCGTCTCGGTTGATTCCGTTTTGATCGCGTCAAAACGCTTTTTGATCGTGCCAGAGCTTTCGTCGGCCGCAAGAATGCCCTTGCCGGGTGCAACCATGGCTTTCGCAATTTGTTCAAGCGATTCAGTCATGTCTCTAAATTTCCCTTTGAGAACTCGTTAACTTGCAGTGCTGCCACGCCGGGCAATTCAACGCCTTCCATCCACTCAAGAAAGGCCCCGCCCGCAGCGGACACATAGGTGAAATCATCTGCCGCGCCGGCATTGTTCAGCGCGGCAATGGTGTCGCCACCACCTGCAACCGAAATGAGCGTACCCATTTTTGTCATCATAGCGACATGGCGCGCGGCGGTCACGGTGCCTGTATCGAAGGGCGGTATTTCAAACGCGCCCAACGGGCCGTTCCACACCACCGTTTTGGCGGTGTCGATGCGGCCTGCAATATAGGCCAGCGTATCTTTGCCCACATCGAGGATCATGCCATCGTCAGGTACGTCCGTGATGGAGACAGTTTGGCAGGGCGCACCAGCCTTGAATTCCTTGGCGACAACGACGTCGGTTGGCAAAATGATTTCGCAATTGGCCGAGCGCGCATTGGCGAGAATACGCCGCGCCGTGTCGAGCAATTCATGTTCGCAAAGTGATTTGCCGACCTTGTGGCCTTGCGCGGCCAAAAATGTATTGGCCATGCCGCCGCCAATAACCAGCGCATCGACTTTCTTGACGAGATTGCCGAGCAGCGAAATCTTGGTCGAGACTTTCGCGCCGCCGACAATGGCAACAACAGGATGGGTTGGGTTGCCCAGCGCGACGTCCAGCGCTTTCAATTCGGCTTCCATGGCGCGGCCCGCGTAAGATGGCAGATCATGGGCGATGGCTTCGGTCGAGGCATGGGCGCGGTGCGCACAAGAAAAAGCGTCGTTCACATAAACATTGCCGTTGGCCGCCAGTGCCTTGGCAAAGACAGCGTCGTTATTTTCTTCGCCAGCGTGAAAGCGCGTGTTTTCTAAAACGATGATGCCGCCATCGGGCAGCGCCTCAATCGCTTTGGCCGCGACCTCGCCGATGCAGTCGCTGGTAAAAGCAACCTCATGATCGAGATAAGGTTCGAGGGCTGCCGCAATAGGCGCGAGCGAATATTCGTCAACACGCTTTCCCTTGGGCCGCCCAAAATGCGACAGCACAATCACTTTCGCGCCGTGGTCGCTCAGTTCCTTCAGCGTGCCCGCGACGCGTTCAATGCGCGTCGGATCGGTGATGACGCCATTGCCCATCGGCACATTAAGGTCTGCGCGCACCAGCACTCTCAGGCCCTGCAATCGAACGGCTTTGAACAGATCATCAAGGGTCTTGTGTGTGGCCATCTAGTTTGGGTCTTTATAAAATCCTCTCCCTTTTTTTCTTACCCTCCCCCTTGAGGGGGGAGGGCCAAGGAGGGGGTGAAGCCGCAAGTGAAAGAGTCTCACGAAGAAGCCCCCCCTTCCGATCCGCTTCGCGGATCGACCTCCCCCTCTAGGGGGGAGGATAAAAAGGAGGGTGGTGGCAATCAACCCATCACTTCAGCAGCTTGCCCATGGCGCGCGCGGTGTCGCCCATGCGGTTGGAAAAGCCCCATTCATTGTCATACCAGCTCATCACCCGCACCAGCTTGCCGCCGATCACCTGCGTCTGCGTCAGATCAAAGGTGGACGATGCCGGGTTGTGGTTGAAGTCGATGGAAACTAACGCTTCGTTCGTCGTCTCCAGCAAGCCTTTCAGCGGGCCTTTAGAGGCGGCGATGATGGCGGCGTTCACTTCTTCAACGGTGGTGGCTTTCTTGGCGTTGAAGACGAGGTCGATCACCGAGACATTGGCGGTCGGCACACGGATCGATGTGCCGTCGAGTTTGCCTTTGAGTTCCGGCAACACCAGGCCGACGGCCTTGGCAGCCCCCGTCGAGGTCGGGATCATCGAGACGCCAGCAGCGCGCGCGCGGCGCGGGTCTGAATGCAGCGTGTCCACGGTGTTCTGGTCGCCCGTATAGGCATGGATCGTCGTCATATAGCCTTGCTGGATGCCGACGGCTTTGTTCAGCACAAAGGCGACGGGCGCAAGGCAGTTTGTCGTGCAAGAGGCGTTCGAGACAATCTTGTGGCTCTTTTTCAGCGCCTGATGATTGACGCCATAGACGACCGTGAGGTCGGCGTCGTTTGACGGGGCCGAGATCAGAACGCGCTTGGCCCCAGCGGTGAGGTGCATGCCCGCTTTTTCTTTCGAGGTGAAGATGCCTGTGCATTCAAAGGCTATGTCCACGCCCAGCTCTGCCCACGGTAGTTTGGATGGGTCGCGTTCGGCCAGCACCTTGATCGGGCCATGGCCCAGATCGAAAGATGATTTCGTCACTTTGATCTTGCCGGGGAAGGGGCCATGCACGCTGTCCCATTTCAGCAGGTGCGCATTGGCTTCAGCCGAGCCCAGATCGTTGATTGCAACGACCTCAATATCTTTGCGGCCGGATTCCGCGATGGCGCGTAGGACCAAACGTCCAATGCGGCCAAACCCGTTAATTGCGACGCGAATTGCCATTTATTGTCTCCTGAGGTTGGTCAAATCAAGCCTTGAGGCACGCCTTGGCGGCGGCCACTGTGGCTTCTGCAGTAATGTTAAAATGTTTGTAGAGGTCTTTGGCAGGGGCCGACGCGCCAAAGCCCGTCATGCCGATGAAAGCGCCATCCATGCCGATATAGCGGTCCCAGCCGAATTGGATCGCTGCTTCAATGGCGACCTTGACGGTGCCTTCGCCCAGCGTTTTCTTTTTGTAATCGGCCGACTGCGCTTCGAAGAGGTCCATGCAAGGCATCGAGACAACGCGTGTGGCGATGCCGTCAGCTTCAAGCAGCTTTTGCGCATTCATGGCGATTTCGATTTCTGAGCCGGTGGCGATCAGCGTCACTTTTGCTTTTGCGCTAGCGGGGCTCAATTCGTAAGCGCCTTTGGCCGACAAATTTTCATCCGTATGCGTTGTTCTGACTGTCGGCAGGTTTTGGCGCGACGCCGCGATGATGGATGGCGTCTCTTTAGCTTCAAGGGCTGCCTGCCAGCATTCAGCGGTTTCCACCGCGTCTGCCGGGCGGAACACATTGAGGTTCGGCATAGCGCGCAGGCTCGCCAGATGTTCAACCGGCTGATGCGTCGGCCCATCTTCGCCAAGGCCGATCGAGTCATGCGTCATCACATGGATAACGCGCTGCTTCATCAGGGCGGCGAGGCGAATGGAGGGGCGGCAATAGTCGGTGAAGACGAGGAAGGTGCCCGAATAGGGGATAAAGCCCTTATGCAGCGCCATGCCGTTCATGGCCGCTGCCATGCCGTGCTCGCGGATGCCGTAATGGATGAAGGAGCCGGAAAAATCCGTTGGCGTGATGGGCTTTTGGCCTTTTGATTTTGTGTTGTTTGATCCCGTCAGGTCGGCCGAGCCGCCGACCATTTCGGGGATAGTGGCGTTGATGACGTTCAGCGCTTCTTCAGATGACTTCCGTGTCGCCCAGGAGGGTTTATCCTCGGACAACTTCTTTTTATAGGCGTTCATCACGGCTTTGAAGTTGGCGGGCAGGGTGCCCTCAAGCTCACGTTTAAGCTCGGCTTGAATTGGGCTCGAAAGCTGCAGGAAACGCTCGTTCCAGCTCGCTGATTTCGAGGCTCCTTGTGCGCCCACTTTGCGCCAGGCGTCGAGAATGTTTTGCGGGATAACAAATGGCTCATGCGCCCAGCCAAGCGCCTTGCGCGTCAGCGTGATTTCATCGGCACCGAGCGCTGCGCCATGCGAGCCCGATGTGCCCTGCTTGTTGGGCGAGCCATAGCCGATCACGGTCTTGCAGGCGATCAGCGTTGGTTTGTCAGACGTTTGGGCGGTTTTGATGGCTGCGGCAATCGCCTTAGCGTCATGGCCATTGATCCGCGTGGCGTTCCAGCCTGCGGCATGGAAGCGCATCAGCGCATCGCCCGATTCCGACAGATCAAGCGATCCATCGATGGTGATGCCGTTATCGTCATAGAGAACGATCATCTTGTTGAGCTTCAGGTGGCCCGCCAAGCTGATCGCCTCATGGCTAATGCCTTCCATGAGGTCGCCATCGGACGCGATCACATAGGTAAAATGGTTAGCGATATCAGCGCCATAGCGAGCTGCTGACATGCGTTCAGCCAACGCCATGCCAACTGCTGTCGAGATGCCTTGGCCGAGCGGACCGGTGGTTGTCTCGACGCCTAGCACATGGCCATGTTCGGGATGCCCAGCGGTAATCGAGCCCAATTGGCGGAAGTTTTTGATCTGCTCCAGCGTCATGTCCTTGTAGCCAAGGAGATAATGCAGCGCATAAATCAGCATCGAGCCGTGACCGGCAGACAGCACAAAACGGTCGCGGTCGGGCCAAGCGGGGTTGGCTGGGTCGATATTGAGAAACTGGCTAAAAAGGACCGTCGCCATGTCGGCAGCGCCCATCGGCATGCCGGGATGGCCGGAATTGGCGGCTTGTACGGCATCCATCGCCAAAGCGCGGATGGCATTGGCCATGTCATTATGAGATGTGGAATTGGTGTTTGGCGCAGGCGCGGCGCTCCGCGTTGTGTCCGGGGCGGCCGACTGATCTGCTAGCGTCATGTCTCTAAACTCTTCCAAGAGCGTCAGGGTGGCCCTTTTGGGCCCGTTTGGAGACCCGCGCCACACATATGCGCCATAAATCCGCTTGCGGATGGGCGCCGGAATCGCGTCCGATCAGGGGGCGGGCAAGTGACGTCACATTGACCATGTGGCTTTCGATGAGTCAATGACCGATTCATGCAAATTGCCGCGCTTTTCTGCGGTTTGACGTCGCTTTGGCCACCGTGATGCATTGACCTCATTTCACCGTCGCGCCTATCTTGGCGGAGAAGACGCGGGCTGTGCCGCGCTTGTGGCATATATTGGACAGACATGAGCAAACTCGATTCAGCCACGGAGCGCTTTAAGGGCGCACTTGACCGGCTGGAGGCTGGCCTCCATCGCCAGATCGTGCGTGCTCAATCGGCAGGTCGGCTTGAAAGTGAAGTCAACGCCCTCAAAATCGACCGGGCCGGGCTTGCCGAGGAACTGGATCAATTGAAATCCGAGGGCCGTCGCATCAACGAATTGAACGAACGCGCGTCCGAAACGCTGGCCACGACGATCGACGGCCTGCGCGCCGTTTTGGCCGAATAGGCCTCATTGGGAAGATCAAGCTATGGGACAAGTCACGGTTCATGTGAACGACAAGGCTTATATGATCTCCTGCGGGGATGGCGAAGAAGCCCATCTGAAGGAGCTGGCCGCTGCCGTCAATCTCCATGTCACGGATCTGGCGCGTGAAGTGGGGCAGGTGGGCGAAACCCGCCTTTTGCTGATGGCCTCGCTGCTGATTTCCGACGAACTGACCGAAGCACAGGCCAAAGTGAAGATGCTGGAAGCCGATATCGAGCAATTGACCCAGACGCGGATCACCGCGCTTGAGCGCTCGCGCGAGGCCGAAGACCTGTTGGCCGATGTTTTGGACAATGCTGCGCGGCGGATTGAGGACATTGCGCGCCGCGTTGAGGCGGCATAGTTGCGTTTTGATGACCGTGCCCCTTGACGTTACCCCTAGCAAAGCCCGATATGTGCTCGGGTTCTGCCTGGTTCGTCAGAAAAACGTATATCTCGGGGCCTTACGATTCTTCAGGGAGTTGTCCCTGGTTGAGACCGTGGTCTCTTTCACACGACGCCCACCTACAACAGTAGGTCTCCGAGAATCACAGTTTCAACGGCCAAGGCGGGCCCACTTTATTTGCAGACCTCATCCTGAGGAGGGCCGAAGGCCCGTCTCGAAGGAAGGCCGCATCCACCCGTATTATCCCGCAATAGTATCCCGCGCTTTGGCGGGGCAAGGATGAGCCTCCGCACACAAAAATCTGACGCAAGGGTTGCGGCCAAGGCGCGGCGCGCGCGAGCCCATGCGGCTTATAAGGGGCTTGGCGGCGGCCTCTTCATTCAGCCCTTCACCGGCGCGCTGCATCCTGCCCCCGGTCAGGTGGTGGCCGCCTATGTCGCCAAGGGCACTGAAGCCGACCCCAGCCCCCTCGTTGCGTTATTGGCCGAGCATGGCTGCCAGATCGCGCTGCCGCGTATTCTGGGGCCATACATGGCGCTCTCATTTCGCCTTTGGTCGCCGGGTGAGCCTTTGGTGCCGGGCCCTTTTGATGTGCTGGAACCCGGCGGCGCGACTGAAGCCCAGCCTGATTTCGTCATCATGCCGCTTCTTGCCTTTTCGCCCGACGGTCACCGGCTTGGCTATGGCGGTGGCTATTATGATCGCACGCTGGAGGCGCTCCGGGCGCAAAAGCCCGGAATTATCGCCGTCGGCCTTGCTTTTGCGGCGCAGGAAGTGACAAACCTTCCTGTAGAGCCGGAGGATGAACCTCTCGACTGGATTGTAACCGAACGCAGTGCGCGCGCTTTCTAAAGAGGGCGTCGGCGTTTTCAGGATTGAACGAATGAAGCTGCTATTCCTCGGCGACATTGTCGGGCGCTCCGCGCGCGATGCCATTATTGCCGAAATGCCGGGCTTGCGGCGTCAACTGGGCCTCGATTTCGTCATCGTCAATGGTGAGAACGCGGCGGGCGGTTTCGGCATCACGGCGCAGATTTGCAATGATCTATTTGACGCCGGGATCGACGCGATCACGCTGGGCAATCACGCCTGGGATCAGCGCGAAGCACTGGTGCACATCGAGCGCGAACCACGTTTGATCCGGCCTGTGAATTTCCCCAAAGGCACGCCGGGGCGTGGCGCTAGCCTGCTGGAAACAGCTAATGGCGAGCGTGTTTTGGTTATTAATGCGATGGGCCGTGTCTTCATGGACCCGCTGGATGATCCCTTTACCTCCGTCGAAGTGCAGATCGACGCCTGCCCGCTTGGCGAAGTAGCCGACGCCATCGTGGTGGATTTTCACGGCGAGGCGACCTCTGAAAAAATGGCGATGGGGCATTTTTGTGATGGCCGCGCCAGCTTTGTTGTGGGCACGCATAGCCATGTGCCGACCGCTGACGCGCAGATTCTCGACGGCGGCACGGCCTATCAAACCGATGCGGGCATGTGTGGTGATTACAATTCCGTGATCGGCATGGAAAAAGATGAGCCGATCAATCGTTTCGTGACAAAACTTCAAAGTGGGCGCTTCACGCCCGCGCTTGGGCCTGCCACGCTCTGTGGCGTTTATGTCGAGACGGAACGCGGCAGTGGCCTTGCCACGCGTATCGAGCCGGTGCGTATCGGCGGCCGCTTGAAGCCAACGCTGCCGACAGTTTGACGGGAAAACCCATGCGCATCGTCGTCGCCGGCAATTTCAACGAGCGCAAAGCGGGCGCAAATTTCTATGCCACCGTGCGCAAAATCGCCAATGGCTTCACGCGCAACGGGCATATGGTGATTCCCTTTAGTGACCGCGATGTGGCGCGCGAACAGGGCCGTTTCGGCATCGGCCGTGCGGGCGACGCAGAAGCCAATCGGCGGCTTATCGCCTTGTGTCGCCAGTTTCGACCCGCGCTTTTGGTGTTGGTACATGCCGACAAGATCAGCAATGCGACGCTTAGTGAAATCAAAACGCTGACACCTGCGCCGCGCATCGCTGTCGTCAATCTTGATCCGCTGTTTCTTGGCGAAAACCCGCCACGTATTCGTCGGTTTGGCGAAGTGGCCGACATCACTTTCATCACCACGGCAGGCGACAAGCTCGCCGATTATGCGACCCCAAGCCATCGCATGGTCTTCATGCCGAACCCGACCGATGCGTCGATTGAGACGCTGACTTGCCATGCGCATAACGATCAGCCGTTTGATGTGTTGGCGGGGATTGGTAGCGAAAAGGGCACGCCTTGGCGGGCCGACGCGATGCGGGCGCTGAAAGTGGCGGTGCCGCAAGCGCGGTGTGATTTTTATGGGCTGGACGGGCAGGGGCCAGTGTTCGGCTCGGCCTATCTTGATGCCATTGCGCATGCGCGCATGGGGCTCAATCTCAACCGGTCAGATGAGGATTACCTCTATTCGTCTGATCGTCTGGCGCAGTTTGCGGGCAATGGATTGCTGGTCTTTGTCGCGCGGTCGAGCGGCTACGATGATATTTTTACCAACGACGAGTTTGCTTTTTACGACGGGCCCGATGATCTGGCGCAAAGATTGCGCTATTTCCTCGCCCATGAGGCTGAACGTCAGGCAACGGCTGCCCGCGGCCATGCTAAATATCATGCGCTGTTCAATGAACGCGTGGTGGCGCTTTTTCTGGTTGAGGCGACCTTCGGGCAGATCGATGCCGCCGATTATGGCTGGCCGATCACCGTTTATGGCGGCTGACGACCCCAAAACCCGCAAAATCTTCCAAAAAAGCAGGACACCCCGCCCAGGGCATTCGAGGTGGGCGAAATACCGTGGACGGGGTGCGGTGGCCGCCGCATTCTGCGGAGCCGTGTCCGAACCGTGGGTTTGGGCGGAACCACGGAACGGAGCTGCTACGAAATGTTCAGGCTCGAATGGTGGGCACCCATTCCTATGGAGCCGGAACATCCTCACAGTAGGTTCGAATCGTTAAACGCACGTTAAACGAGCAATAAAATATCGACAACACTTTTTACGAGCATTGATTGCACAGTCCGCCCAATATGGAGGGAACCCGCAAGGCTGGATTTTGTGGGGGCGCGCCATTATAAAGCGCGGTATCGGTGCCCGATGACGGCGCGACGCTCAAATCTTTGGAGACAGAATGGCCGGCCATTCCCAATTTAAGAACATCATGTACCGGAAGGGCGCGCAGGATAAAAAGCGCTCCAAGATTTTCTCGAAACTCGCCAAGGAAATCACCGTTGCGGCGAAGATGGGCTTGCCTGATCCGGCTTTTAATCCGCGCTTGCGCTCAGCCATTTTGGCGGCGCGCGCTGAAAACATGCCGCGCGACAACATTGAGCGCGCCGTCAAGAAGAGCTCCGATCAAGGCGGCGAAAACTACGATGAAGTGCGCTACGAGGGTTTTGGGCCCGGCGGCGTCGGCGTCATTGTCGAAACGCTGACCGACAATCGCAACAGGACGGCCAGCTCCGTGCGCTCACTCTTTTCCAAAAATGGTGGCAATCTCGGCGAAACAGGCTCGGTGAGCTTCATGTTCAGCCGCCTTGGGCAGATCGACTTTGCACCCGATGTGGCCGATGCCGATACGATGCTCGAAGCGGCCATCGAAGCCGGGGCCGAAGACTGCATATCGAGCGAAGATGGCCATGAGTTGTTCTGTGAGGCCGAAGCACTGCATGAAGTGACGATGGCATTGGAAGCAAAATTCGGAGAGCCAAAATCATCCCGGATTGTCTGGAAGCCGCAAAACGCCATCGAAGTTGATGACGAAAAGGCCGAAACCCTTGTTAAATTGCTCGAAGCGCTGGACGACGACGACGATGTGCAGCAAGTTTATTCAAACTTTGAGCTGTCCGATTCGATGATGGAAAAGATGTCGGCTTCCTGAGGCGGACCCTTTGCCAGCGCGACAAGCGGACCTGAACACACAGGCCCCAACCCCAACAGGCCCCAACCCCCACAGGCCCCAACCCCCACAGGCCCCAACCCCCACAGGCCCATGCCATGTCGGCCTTTCTTCGTTTTCTCGGTATCGATCCGGGCCTGCGCGCGACAGGCTGGGGCGTCATTGACGTGTCTGGTGCGCGGCTGATCCATGTTGCCAATGGCACCATCACGTCCACGGATCGTTTGAGCCTTGCCGAACGTCTGGTCGAGATCGAGGCAGGTCTCATTCAGGTGCTTGAAGCCTATGCGCCCGATGGGGCGGCGGTTGAACAGGCTTTTGTAGCGCGCGACCCGCTGGCGGCGCTGAAACTTGGACAGGCGCGTGGCATCGCGCTGCTTGTGCCCGCGCGCTTAGGCTTACCAGTCGCTGAATACGCGCCCAATCACATCAAGAAGTCGGTGGTTGGCGCGGGCCATGCCGCCAAAGGTCAGATTCGTATGATGGTTGAAATGCTGCTTCCCGGTTGTGGTGTCGGTACCGAACACGCCGCCGACGCGCTCGCCATCGCCATCTGTCATGCTCATTCGGGCGGGGCCAATGAGCGCATCGCGGCAGCATTGCTGCGTGATGCTGGGGCTGCAAAGGCAAAACGCGCATGATCGGGCGTCTTAAAGGTTTGGTCGATGAGGTGGGGCCTGATTGGGTGATCATCGACGTCAATGGTGTCGGCTATCACGTCACCTGCTCGCGCCGTACTTTGACGGCTATGCCGCAGGTTGGTGAAGCGACAACGCTTTCTATCGAAACGAAAGTCAGTGCCGACGCGATCCGCCTTATCGGCTTTGCCTCTGATCTGGAGCGTGACTGGTTCCGGCTCTTGTTGAGTGTGCAGGGCGTTGGCACGCGCGTCGCGCTTGGCGTACTTGGAACGCTGTCACCCGCCGATCTTGGCCGCGCTATTGCGCTGGAAGATAAGAAAGCCGTGTCGTCGGCGCCAGGTGTCGGCCCAAAGGTTGCGGCGCGTATTGTGATTGAATTGAAAGACAAGGTGCCGCAAGGCTCGGCGTTGTCTGATGTGTTGGAGACGAACGGCGCGCCGGTCGCCGTCGCTGTGTCGAGCGCCATGAAGGATGCAGTGTCTGCGCTCACTAATCTAGGTTATCCGCAGGTGCAAGCGTCGGCGGCGATTGCGTCCGCCGTCAAACGCCTTGATGGTGAAGGCAGCGCCGAACAATTGATCCGGCAAGGTTTGAAGGAATTGGCACGGTGAACGGGGTGATGGATCTTTCTTTCTTCTCCTCCCCCCTAGAGGGGGAGGCGGGATCGCGCTTGCGATCCGGGAGGGGGGGCTTCTTCGATAGAGTCTTACACTTGCGGCCTCACCCCCTCCCAACCCTCCCCCCTCACATTGCGCGTAGGCGCAAAAGGGATTTAGGGGGAGGGCTAGATAGTCAGGCGGTAGCGGCCCATGACTGACCGCCTCCTCAGTGCGCGTAAACGCGAAGAAGACGAAGCCGAGCGCTCACTTCGGCCGCAGGTGCTTGCCGATTTTGTCGGCCAAGCCCGGGCGCGCGAAAACCTTGCTGTGTTTATTGAAGCGGCGCGTGCGCGCGGCGAAGCGCTTGACCATGTGCTTTTTGCAGGGCCTCCCGGCCTTGGCAAGACAACGCTGGCGCAGATCGTGGCACGTGAATTAGGCGTCAATTTTCGCGCGACGTCCGGCCCGGTGATTTCCAAAGCGGGTGATCTTGCCGCACTTTTGACCAATCTTGAGCCGCGTGATGTTCTCTTTATCGACGAAATCCATCGGCTCACACCTGCGGTCGAAGAAATCCTCTATCCGGCCATGGAGGATTTCCAGCTTGATCTGATCATCGGCGAGGGGCCGGGCGCGCGGTCGGTCAAGATCGACCTTGCCCCCTTCACGCTGGTCGGGGCGACGACGCGGACGGGGCTTTTGACGACGCCCTTGCGTGATCGTTTCGGCATTCCGCTGCGCCTAAATTTTTATGAAATTTCGGAACTTGAATTGATCGTGCGGCGTGGCGCTGGCCTGTTCGGTATGGACGTGACACTTGACGGGGCCCATGAAATTGCTAGGCGCGCGCGCGGCACCCCGCGTGTGGCGGGCCGTTTGCTGCGCCGGGTGCGCGATTTTGCGGCCGTTGATGGCACGGCGCGGATTGATGCCAAGGCAGCTGATAAAGCCTTGCAGCGGCTGGAGGTTGACCAACTTGGGCTTGATGCGCTCGACCATCGCTATCTGCGCGCCATCGCGGTCAGCTTTTCGGGTGGGCCGGTGGGGGTTGAGACGGTTGCCGCCTCGTTGTCTGAGCCGCGTGACGCCATTGAGGAAATCATCGAGCCATATCTTATCCAGCAGGGGTTGGTGAACCGCACGCCGCGCGGCCGCATCCTCACGGCGGCGGCTTTCGCGCATCTGGGGCTGCCGTTGCCCAAGGGCGGTATCGCAGGCCAAACCGGCCTTTTCAGCGATGACGAGGCCCTATGAGCACGCGTGCGATGGCATGGCCTGACATTGCCGGGCGCCTTGACGGCAAGACGCATATCCTGCCAGTTCGGGTCTATTACGAGGACACGGATTTCTCCGGCATCGTTTATCACGCCAATTATCTGCGCTTTGCCGAGCGGGGGCGGTCTGATTTTCTGCGACTCACCGGCGTCAATCACACTGACCTCTTTCAGGCAGATGAGCCGCTGGCCTTTGCTATTCACCGCATGGAGATCGACTTTGTGCGCCCGGCGCGAATCGATAATCGGCTGGAAGTGCACACGCGCTATGTCAAAGCGGGTGGCGCGCGACTTGAGGTCGATCAGGCGATTTGGCTGGTCGGGGAGGGTGACACCCTCACTGAGATCTGGCGGGCCAAGGTTCTGGCGGCTTGTATCGACGGATCGGGACGGCCGCGTCGTTTGCCTCTTGCGACGCGTGATGCGCTTCTGCCTTATGTGGACGAAACCTGAAAATGATGCCACGTACCGGTCAAGTTGTTGTGCGCTTGCAACATCGGCTCGCTAAGCTATTGGACTTCGTGATAAACGAGATATGAGCCACTGTTTGGCCACATTTCGTGGAATAACTTCACCTTTAATTTGGGGGTATATGGGCATGTATCGGCACGCAGTCGCGCAGGCACCTGTCTGGCGTCTGTTTGTTGTTTTGCCCACTGTGCCGCTTGCCCGATCAATGGGCGCGCTCTCGGAAATGGACTCATAATGGACCCGACGATTACTCAACATATCGATACTGGCGTGAATACGGCGCAGGTCATTGCTAATCAAACTGCCAACGCTGCGCCCATCGATTTTTCCATTCTCGGTCTCTTCATGCATGCCGACACGATCGTCAAGCTCGTGATGCTGGGCCTGCTGTTTGCTTCGGTCTGGTCCTGGGCGATCATTTTTGACAAGTGGTGGCGCTTTAACCGCGTCGAGCGTCGCGCTGATCAGTTTGAGCGCACCTTCTGGTCGGGCCGTTCGCTGGAAGACCTCTATCAGGAAGTCGGCCATCGCCCCGGTCATCCATTGTCGGCGCTGTTCATTGCCGCCATGCGCGAATGGCGCCGCTCGCAGGAGATCGTCACTGACAGCTTCCTTGGTTTAAAGGAACGCGTGGACAAGGTGATGCAGGTCACAATCAGCCGCGAAATGCTGTCGCTGGAAGCGCGCCTTTTGTTTCTTGCCACCGTCGGCTCCGTCGCGCCGTTCGTGGGTCTGTTCGGCACCGTCTGGGGCATCATGAATAGCTTTCAGGCCATTGCCGTTAGCCGTGATACCAACCTTGCGGTGGTTGCGCCCGGCATTGCCGAAGCTCTGTTTGCGACCGCGCTCGGCCTTGTCGCGGCTATCCCCGCCGTTGTGGCCTATAACCGGTTTTCCAATCAGGTTGGTCGGTTTGGTTCGCGTATGGAGAGTTTTGCCGATGAGTTTTCGGCGATCCTGTCTCGCCAACTTGACGAGCGGAGTTGATTGATGGCGTTTTCTGCTCAAGGTGGATCGGGCGGCCGCGGGCGTAGCAAGTTTCGGCGCGCGCCCATGGCCGAGATCAATGTGACGCCAATGGTGGACGTCATGTTGGTGCTGCTCATCGTCTTCATGGTGGCCGCGCCCCTGTTGACGGTCGGTGTGCCGGTTGAGTTGCCTAAGACGCAAGCTGCCGCCTTGTCGGGCGACAATGAGCCGCTGACCATTTCCATCGACAGCAAGGGACAGATTTTTCTTCAGGAAACGACTGTCAAAGCGGACGAACTGGTGCCGCGCCTGACCGCGATTGCCAAGAACGGCTATGAGCAACGCATTTTCGTGCGTGCTGATAGCGGCATTGACTATGGCACCGTCATGGATGTGATGGGGCGCATCAGCTCTGCCGGGTTCAGCAAGGTTGGTCTGGTGACCGAAGGCACGACGGGGGCCCCCTCTAAGGCCGGGTCAAAATAAACTTTGGGTATGCGCAAGCCGCTCATCTATTCAGCTCTGATCCACTTCATCATTGTGGCGGCGACGATTGTTGCCTTGCCGATGCGGAAGTTTGATCCAGTGCCGACGCGTATTCTGCCGGTGGAACTTTTGACCGTCGCGGAGATGACCAATCTCAAGCGGCAGGCCAAGAAAGAAGCCGAAAAGCCCAAGCCCATTGAGACACCAAAACCCAAGCCCGAGCTGGAAAAGCCAAAACCGACGCCCGTGCCGCCGACGCCTGAAAAGGTAGAACCGGTGCCGACGCCGCCAGCGCCTGAGGAAAAGGCCGAGCCGATCCCGGACAAGACCGCTGAAAAAAAGCCCGAAGAGAAAAAGCCCGAGCCACCAAAGCCCGAGCAGAAAAAACCTGCACCTGTCAAAAAGCCAGTAAAGAAGAAGCCTGCCTTCGATCCGAGCAATATCGCGGCGCTGCTCAACAAGATACCCGACAAAGCCGCGCAACCCGACGAGGCCAAGTCGTCGGATGAAAAAGCCGATGCGCCGGAAACGGATGACCCTGATTTGCCGATGACGGTGAGCGAGCTTGACGCGCTGCGTCAGAAGATCAACCAGTGTTTCAACGCCGGTTTTCTGGCAGCTGCGCAGGACGCTGATAACCTTTATGCCGATATCAGCTTTGAATTGGCTGAAGACGGGTCTGTGCGCGGCGTGCCATCGATTGATGGACGTGGCCCCGGCGCATCTGATCAATTGGCCGTGATCGCGCGCAAGGCTGTGGTGTCCTGTTCACCTTATGACAAGCTGCCACGGGATAAATATCAGACGTGGAAAGACGTGACGGCCCGCTTCACCGTGGCAGGAATGAGGTAATCGAGGGCTAAAATCGGTCAATTTTGTTAAATGCGAGACCTGTTCGCAGAATTGACAAATTGTGGTTCCATCCTCCGCCCGCGTGCATAACGTCCGCGGGTGCGAGATATGAATTTGGCCTACTGGCAGGAGAACGACGATGTTTGACGTGATGGGTGGATTTCGGCGTTTGGCCTTTGGCCGCGCGGCAAGCTGTGGGGCGGCAACCTTGCTGCTGGCCATCGCCTTTGCCGCCAGCCTTGCCGGACCGGCCCAAGCCGCCATTCATATCGACATCAATTCGCCCACCAGCGAGCCCATGCCTATTGCGGTCACCGATTTTATCGGTGGTGCGGGCCAGGAGGCCTCTGCCGGGATCGATATTGCCAAAGTGGTCACCAATGATCTTGAGCGGTCGGGGTTGTTTGCGCCGCTGCCACAAAACTCGTTCATTGAAAAAATTTCCGACATGAATGTGCCACCGCGCTTTGGTGATTGGCGCATTATCAAGGCGCAGTCGCTGGTCACCGGCCAGACCAAGCTTGAAGCCGATGGACGGTTGCGGGTCGAATTTCGTCTCTGGGACGTTTATGGCGAGCAGCAGCTCACGGGTTTGCAGTTTTTCACGACGCCGGACAATTGGCGGCGGGTAGCGCATCTAATTTCGGATGCGATTTATGAGCGTTTGACAGGTGAAAAAGGCTATTTCGATACGCGCATTGTCTATGTGTCTGAAACCGGCCCGAAGAACCGGCGCGTTAAGCGCCTCACCATTATGGATCAGGATGGCTATAATCCGCGCATGTTGACCAATGGGGCCGAGCTTGTGCTGACGCCGCGTTTCAGCCCGAATTCGCAGGAAATCACTTATCTGTCCTATCACAACAACCGCCCGCGCGTTTACCTGCTCGATATCGAGACGGGTCAGCAGGAGGTGGTTGGTGAATTTCCGGGCATGACCTTTGCGCCGCGTTTTTCGCCGGATGGTCAGAAGATTATTATGAGCCTGCAACGTGGCGGCAATGCCAATATCTACACGATGGATTTGCGCTCGCGCAAAGTGACCCGCCTCACCAATACGGCCGCGATTGATACTTCGCCGAGCTATTCGCCTGACGGGACCCAGATTACCTTCGAATCCGACCGTGGGGGTGCCCAGCAGATCTATGTGATGAACGCCGACGGCTCCAACCAGCATCGCATCAGCTTCGGGACGGGTCGTTATGCGACCCCGGTCTGGTCGCCGCGCGGTGATTATATCGCCTTCACCAAGATGATCAGCGGCCAGTTCGTGATCGGCGTGATGAAGCCGGACGGCACGGGTGACCGTATTCTGACCGAGGGCTTTCACAATGAAGGCCCAACCTGGGCGCCCAATGGTCGTGTTCTCATGTTCTTCCGTGAGACGCGTGGTGCGCAGGGCGGGCCAGGCCTGTGGTCGGTGGATTTGACCGGCCAGAACCAGCGGCCTGTACCGGCTCCGACCTTTGCCTCTGACCCTGCTTGGTCGCCCCGCATCCAGTGATCGGAGCCGCGGGACGACTTGTTAGGTTCAGGGTGGATGGGTCGGCTAACACAAAGCCTTCATCAGATCAGGCTAGGGTCGAAATGAAGGCGCGGAGACGTTGGGAGAAGCCTTTTCTGACGCCGCAATTCGTATAGATGCAAAAATGTAACTGTGTGTTGGCCTAAATGTCGCAAATGTTGTGATGCTCTTGCAAACCCTAAGGTCTGTAGATACTGTTTTGTTGCGGTAAGGCAACCCAGCTCCTTCTGGTCAACTGCGCTAAGCGATCATTCTCCAACTGTGAAGAGAGTTTACCTTCATCGTATTGGGATGTTTGCCGCCCAACAGCACTAAGGACAACTGAGCCGCTTTGGCCGTTGAGATTAAAATGGAGAGCACCCGAATGAAGTCCCCGTATGCAGGCCTGCGGTTCGCCGCCGTGGCCGCTGCCTTTTTTATGGTTGCCGCTTGCAGCTCGACTGACGCGACAACAACCGCAACGCCGTCTTCGTCAACCTCAACCGTGACGCCCGGCACCCAGCAGGATCTGGTTACCAATGTTGGTGATCGCGTGTTTTTTGACACCGACAAAACCTTGGTAACGGATGAGGGCAAAGCCACATTGCAGCGTCAGGCTGCGTGGATGAAGCTTTATCCAAACCTCACGTTCACGCTTGAAGGCCATGCCGACGAGCGCGGCACACGTGAGTACAACCTTGCGCTTGGTGGCCGTCGTGCCGCCGCGACGAAAGACTTCCTTGTGAGCCTCGGCGTTGATGGTTCGCGCATCAACACGGTTTCCTACGGTAAGGAACGTCCGGTGTGCCTCGAATCCAATGAGGATTGCTGGGCCCAGAACCGTCGCGCTGTGACGGTTGTTGCTGACGGCGCCGGTAGCTAACCGCGTCTGGCAGGTCTGAGAATACGAGAGCGCTCTTTCGCATCACGCGAAAGGGCGCTTTTTGTATTTCTGGACAGGATTTCCTATACCTTTGGCGCGCCCAAATTTGGTCGCAGTTCTGGTTAGGATGAATGAGGCGGGATCAGTGCTTTTATCGCCAGCCAGTGCGGGTGGTTGGGCTCGCAGTTGAAATATCGTCTTGAGGCGGATCAGGTGACTAGGACAAAATTTTTCATCGTTGGCGGCTTGGCCGTTCTTATTGGCGCTACTGCTTTCTGGCCCCATGGCGCACGGGCTGATGACGGCGATTTGCGCGCCGTCAACAACCGTCTTGATCGCGTTGAGCGCGCTCTGAACGACATTCAACAAAATTACAGTGGCGGTGCGCCGTCGGGTGGCGCGGCACCGGTAAGCGGTGCGGGCGCGGGCGATCTTCAGCTTCGCTTGAACGATCTGGAAGACCAAGTGCGCACGCTGACGGGCCGCGTTGAAGAACTGGGCCATAAGCTCGATCAGACGAACATGGATTTGCAGTCCTTCAAGGAAGCCAATGACATGCGTCTTCAAGATATCCAGAAGGGGACCGCGCCGGATGGAGCTGCGGCCACTGCTGGCCCCAGCGCGGCACCTGCTGCTGCCGCCTCGTCAACGTCGAGGGCACCTGCTGCGCCAACCGTGACGCTACCCACCGGGACGCCGCAGGTTCAGTATGATTTTGCGATTGATCTGTTGAAGCGTGGCGATTTTCCTAAGGCGCGCGATAGTTTTCAGCAGTTCCTGCAACAGCATCCCAAAGATGCTCTGTCAGGCAACGCGCAATATTGGCTTGGTGAGACCTATTATGTGCAGGGTCAGTACAAGGACGCGGCAGACAGCTTCCTCAAGGGCTATACGACCTATTCCAAAAGCGCCAAGGCACCTGATAGTCTGTTAAAGCTCGGCATGACACTGGCCGCGCTCAAACAAAAAGATGCAGCTTGCGCGACATTTGGTCAGCTGAAGGAACAGTTTCCCTCTGCATCACCCGCCATCGTGGCGCGCAACAAGCAGGAACGCCAGAGGGTCGGCTGCTGAGGCTGCCTGCGCATAGCCGGAAAGATCGAGACATGAGTGCTGCGCCAAAATCTCCCGCACCTTTGAGCGCGGCAGCGTTTGGTGAGCGGTTGGCGCGTCTTGATCCGGGCAAGCGGGTGGCGGTTGCCTTTTCAGGCGGACCGGATTCGCTGGCGCTTCTTATCCTTGCTGCACAATGGGCCAAAAAATCAAAACATCGTCATGTTGTGGCGCTTACCGTCGATCACGGTTTGCGTGCGGAAGCGGCAGTCGAAGCCAGAACATGCGCGCGCATGGCAAAATCGCTTGGCGTGCCGCATCGCACTTTGCGCTGGCAGGGGCCAAAACCGGCCAGCGGTCTTCAGGCGGCAGCGCGTGGGGCGCGCTATGCGCTACTTGGTGCAGCCTGCCGCGCTAATCAGATCGACAGCCTCCTCGTTGCTCATCACATGGAAGATCAGGCCGAGACATTTTTGTTGCGGTTGGCGCGTGGCAGCGGTGTCGATGGTCTGGCAGGCATGGCGTTCGTGCGGCAGCTTGAGGGCGTGGGGGGCGGTCAACCATTGCGTTTGCTTCGGCCTTTGCTTGATGTGCCGCGTGCCGCCTTGCGTGCGGTTGTCACGCGGGCGGGGCTGCAGGCCATTCAGGACCCGAGCAATAACAATCTGCGATTTGACCGGGTGAAGGCGCGTCAGTTGCTCGCCGATCTGTCGGTGCTTGGCGTCAGCCCGCAACGGTTGGCTGATACGGCGGGGCATATGGGTCGCGCCCGTCAGGCGTTGGACACCGCGACGACGGGTTGGCTGCACGCCCATGCCACGCTTTATTCGACCGGCCATATCGAGGCGCAAGTGTCTGCCCTTCTCGATGTGCCCGACGAGATCGCGCTGCGCGTTCTGGCTGAAATGCTGAAACATGTCGGCGCGCGCGCCTACCCGCCGCGCTTTGATGCGCTGAGCGGTCTATGGGCTGCCCTGCTTGATGGATCGCTCGCGCGGGCGCGGACGCTGAACGGCTGCAAGCTGCAATTGTGCGGTGATCAATTGCTGGTGATACGCGAGGCCGCGGCGGCGATGAAGGCGGAGCCAGTCAGCGTGAAGCGCGCTCAGCCCGTCCTTTGGGATGGGCGCTTCATCGTGACGTTGAAGCGTCGGCCCAAAGGGGCAGGCTCGCTTGTGGTGCGGGCGCTGGGCATGGAGGGCTTGCGGGCTCTGGCGAGCCTAGCGCCTGAAGCGCCGCTGGCCCCAAAAGCAGCGCTTCCTGCGCTTCCCGCGCTCTGGGAGGGTGACAAGCTGGTCGCTGCCCCACATTTTGGCACAATCGATCCTGATTATGTGTTGAAAGCAGAAATCCGGCGTCACGGACTATTTGCTGGATCGTAAGGGTGCTTTTACCTGAAACTGCCATGCTTAGAGTGGGTTTTGCAGGGAAAACCGGGGAAAAGGCCACTTGGTTATTGTGGCCCCGGTCACTATCTTCAATGTAGAAGAGTGAGACGCGAAGCCACAGGGTTAAAAAGACGAGACCAGTTGATACTGGCATGTCTCCTGCTAGGGTCTCCGAAGCTGCGTTTTACCAAGCGACAAAAGGTCAAATAGTTGTCCAATATCAAGAATTTTGCTCTGTGGGTGATCATCGCGCTGCTCGTCGTAGCGCTTTACAGCCTTTTCCAAAATCCGACGCCGCAGGCCGCATCGACCGAGATTAACTTCTCGCAACTGCTCAGCCAAGTTGATGGCGGGAGTGTGCGCGATGTGACAATCGCTGGTGACACGATCACCGGTCACTATTCGGACGGTCGGGCTTTCCGCACCTATGCGCCGTCTGACCCTTCGCTGGTGAGCCGCCTCTATGACAAGGGCGTGTCGATTTCGGCCAAGCCGTCTGACGACGGCGTGCCGTCTTTCCTTGGCGTGTTGGTGTCATGGTTCCCGATGTTGCTGCTGATCGGTGTCTGGGTGTTCTTCATGCGTCAGATGCAGGGCGGTGGCGGCAAGGCTATGGGCTTTGGCAAGTCCAAGGCGAAGCTGCTGACCGAGCGTCATGGCCGCGTGACCTTTGAAGATGTCGCTGGCATTGATGAAGCCAAGGATGACCTTGAAGAGATCGTCGAGTTCCTGCGCGACCCGGCCAAGTTCCAGCGCCTTGGTGGCCGCATTCCCAAGGGTGTGCTGCTTGTTGGCCCACCCGGCACTGGTAAGACGCTTCTGGCGCGTGCCATAGCGGGTGAAGCCAGTGTGCCTTTCTTTACGATTTCGGGTTCCGACTTTGTTGAAATGTTTGTCGGCGTCGGCGCGAGCCGTGTGCGCGACATGTTCGAGCAGGCCAAGAAGAACGCACCTTGCATCATCTTCATCGACGAAATTGATGCGGTGGGGCGTCATCGTGGCGCCGGTCTTGGCGGTGGCAATGATGAGCGTGAGCAGACGCTGAACCAGTTGTTGGTTGAGATGGACGGCTTTGAGCCCAATGAAGGCATCATTTTGATTGCGGCGACCAACCGTCCTGACGTGCTGGACCCTGCGTTGCTGCGTCCGGGCCGTTTTGACCGTCAGGTCGTGGTGCCAAATCCTGATGTTGTTGGCCGCGAGAAAATCCTCAAAGTCCACATGAAGAAGGTGCCGCTGTCGCCGGACGTTGATGCGCGCACATTGGCGCGTGGCACACCGGGCTTCTCTGGTGCTGACCTTGCCAACCTCGTCAATGAGGCCGCGCTTCTGGCCGCGCGTCGTGGCAAGCGTCTTGTCACCATGTCTGAGTTTGAAGCCGCTAAAGACAAGGTGATGATGGGTGCGGAACGCCGCTCCATGGTCATGACCGAAGAAGAGAAAAAGCTCACCGCTTACCATGAAGGCGGCCATGCGCTGGTTGCCATTAAGATGGTGGCGTCTGACCCTGTGCATAAGGCAACCATTATTCCGCGCGGTCGTGCGCTCGGCATGGTGATGCGTTTGCCAGAGCGTGATCAAATTTCGGTGACGCGTGAAAAACTCCAGGCCGACCTCGCGGTTGCCATGGGTGGCCGGATCGCTGAAGAACTTATCTTTGGCCACGGTAAGGTGACGTCTGGTGCTTCATCGGATATTTCGATGGCGACCAAGATGGCGAAAGCCATGGTCACGCGTTGGGGCATGAGCGATAAGCTCGGGCCGCTCGCCTATGCCGAGAACGAGGAAGAAGTGTTCCTTGGTCATTCGGTAACGCGCCAACAGAATATGTCGGAAGAAACACAACGCGTGATTGACGCAGAAGTGCGTCGTATCGTTGATGAGGGCTATGACACGGCGCGTCAGATCCTCACTGATGACATTGATGAGCTTCACATCATCGCCAAGGGCCTTCTCGAATATGAGACGTTGTCTGGCGACGAGATCAAAGGCCTGCTGAAAGGCGAGCCGCCCGTGCGTGAAAATGACGATCTGGTTAAACCCGATACGGGCCCTGTTTCATCTGTGCCCAAGACAGGTCGACCTGAACAAGGTCCCGGCATTTCGCCCGAACCGCTTGGGACGTGATCGCCGATTAAACGCCATTGAAAGGGAGGCTCAAGAGCCTCCCTTTTTCATGTTTAGAAATAGGGCGGGCAGGGGGCCGATATTTGACGTGATCGGGCGCTTATGTTGCACTCTTCCGCTTACCCCCTTTATCGTTGGAGATGTTTTTTATGGCCCGTACCGCATTTGTGACAGGTGCCACCGGCTTTGTTGGCCTCAATCTGGTCCAGCGCTTGATGGCGGAGGGCTGGGACGTGACCGCGTTTCATCGGCCGACGTCTGATCTTACTTTCCTCAACCGTTTTGGCCCACGTCTTACCGTTGGCGAGATCACCGACCGTGCTTCCTTGCTGGCAGCCATACCGCAAGGCACAGATATATTGTTCCATGTGGCGGGCAATACCAGCATGTGGCGTCAGCACAATGCCGAGCAGACACGTGACAATGTCGAGGGCACGCGGAATGTTGTTGAGGCCGCCAAGGCGAAGGGCGTTCGGCGCTTGATCGTCACGTCATCTATTTCTGCTTATGGCGGGGTGTCAGGCGAAGTCACAGAGGAGACGCCGAGCCGCGCTGAGCGTTCCAACGTCAATTACGAACGCACAAAATGGCAAGCACAGGAAATCGCACGCGCGGCGGTCGGTGATGGCCTGGAAGTTGTCATCCTGCAACCCGGTGCGATCATGGGGGCTTATGACATCGGCACTTGGTCGCGCATGTTTATCATGGTGCGTGATGGCAAGCTGCCGGGCGTGCCGCCCGCGCCACTCAGTTTTGCGCATGTGCGCGAGGTTGTCGGCGCGCATATTGCGGCAGCCGACAAAGGCGAGAATGGGGCTCAGTATATTTTGGCTGGCGAAAATAGATCCATGTTGGCGTTGGTCAATGAGATCGGTCATCTGCTGGGCAAGTCCACGCCGAAAAAATCACTGCCCTTGGGGCTCATGCGTGTCGCCGCGATGGTGGGCGGTGTCGCCAGCCGCTTCACCGGCAAGGAGCCCGCCGTGACGGGCGAGATGGTCGAAGCCTTCAGCCATACGATGACCGTGACCTCGGCCAAGGCACAACGCGAGCTTGGCTACAAGGTTGTGCCGCTGAAAGAAATGGTGAAGGACTGCTATGATTGGATGGTTGCTGAGGGCCGCCTCTGACGCAGACTGATCGCGCTCGCTCTATAAAAAAGGGAGGCTCCAGAGCCTCCCTTTTCACATGTCTCAAATCTCTCGTGTCAGGCGTGGAGCTTGACCCTCATTTCGGCGTAGCCGCGCACGAAGTTTGAGCGCACGCGGGTCGGCTCGCTTAGCACTTCGACATGGGAGAAGCGGGCGAGGATTTCCTCCCAGAGAATTTTCAGCTGCATTTCCGCCAACCGGTTGCCGACGCAACGATGGACGCCGAAGCCGAAGGAGAGATGCTGGCGCGGGCGGGCGCGATCAATGATGAGGTCTTCGGGTCGGTCGATCGCTTCCTCGTCGCGATTGCCCGACAGATACCACATCACAACTTTGTCACCCTTTTTGATCATCTTGCCGCCGACCTCTTGGTCAGCCAACGCCGTGCGCCGCATATGGGCGAGCGGTGTTTGCCAGCGGATCACTTCGGGCACCATGGTGTCGATCAGCGCATGATTGGCCTTTAGCTTTTCAAATTCTGCTGGAAAGCGGTTCATGGCCAGCACGCTGCCGGTCATTGAATTGCGCGTGGTGTCATTGCCGCCCACAATCAGCAGCAAAATATTGCCGAGGAATTCTTCAAGCGGCATGTTCCGCGTGACGGGCGAGTGAGCCAGCATTGAGATCAGATCATTGCCGGGCTCCTTGGCGTTGACGCGGGCATTCCACAAGGTCATGAAGCTCGCGGCGCATTCTTGTAGCTCTTCGGTGCGTTGTGCCCAGCTGTCGATGATGCCGCTGCCGGGTTCAGCTGTCGTTACGTCAGACCAGCGCGTCAGCTTGCGGCGTTCGGCAAAAGGAAAGTCGAACAATGTGGCCAGCATCTGCGTTGTCAGTTCGATGGATACATTGTCTACCCAGTCGAATTCTTCGCCGACCGGCAGGCGGTCGAGAATATCTTGCATCCGTCCACGGATCGTCTTTTCCAGCACCATGAGATTACTTGGCGCGACGATGGGGCTCACCGTTTTGCGCTGCGCGTCATGGTCAGGCGGGTCCATGGTGATGAAGCTACGCAGAGGCAGGCCTTCGCTGCGTACATTATTGTCGTCGATGATGATGCCGCCATAGCCGGCTTCCGACGAGAAGACCTTGTGGTTGGTATCGACCGCCATGATGTCGTTATATTTGGTGATCGACCAATAGGGACCATAGGCGCTCTCAGCACAATAATGCACCGGGTCTTCCTTGCGCAGGCGCGCAAAATACTCGCCTACCGTATCGTTGACGAAAAAATCCGGGTTGCTCACATCGATCTTGTCGAGAGGCACGGACATGGCGGGGCTGGCTTCAAGCGTTGCAGTGCTCATTTCATTCTCCCATAGATTTTTCAACGTTATCGTTAAGTCCATTAGCGCGGCTTCGGGGAAGGGATGTCAATATAGGGCTAGTAGCCATATGGGCTGTGGTGTCTCGATGCCCGCCATCTCGTCTCCTAGTGGTTGTTTTAAAAAAGGGAGGCCTTCTTCAAAGCCTCCCTTTTTCTCCGTCCGGCGTCTCCCGATGCCGTCAGTGCTGCTTCTCTGGCAGCTTCAGAACCAATCCGTCGAGGTCATTTGTGATCAAAATCTGGCAGGCAAGACGGCTTGTCTCGCGCACGTCCTCTGCAAAATCGAGCATGTCTTTTTCCAAGCCGTCGCCCGCTGGGCCTGTCTTTGCAAGCCATGCGGGGTCGACATAAACGTGGCAAGTGGCGCAAGCCGCGGCACCGCCGCAATCGCCGTCAATACCCGGCACACCCTGTCTGACGGCGGCTTCCATTGCTGA
Organism: Parvibaculaceae bacterium; assembly: GCA_041688015.1. Classification (GTDB taxonomy): domain Bacteria; phylum Pseudomonadota; class Alphaproteobacteria; order Parvibaculales; family Parvibaculaceae; genus Parvibaculum. The sequence continues at coordinate 208,912 of JBDNIY010000012.1, read as the reverse complement.
AATGCCGTTTTCGGCCTCAACCTGGATTTGCGATCCGTCGGGTTCAATATAATTGATGGTCGGCATATTTTTTCCTTGAATCAGGCGTGACGGCGCACGGGCAGGTTGGCTTCTCGTATCGCTGTGCTCGTCGCTGGCTCCATCGACGAGCACGCTATTGAGTATAGTATCAGTAGCTATTGCGTAAAATGTCAATATAGAAATATTAGACTCGCTGGGCCTCCCGGCTGACGCTGTTATTCTCTATAGTTCAGGCTGATTTTCCCGATTCCTCTAGCCAAAGGCCGTGCCCGTTGCCCGTCGCCAAAACCAGACGAACACGATTGCAGCCCGATGAGCGGCGCGCCCAGCTTGTTGCTTGTGCTATTCCCGCTTTTGCTGAGCATGGGCTGGCGCGCGCCACTCACAGCCATGTGGCCGGGCGGGCGGGCACCTCGGTGTCCACAGTGCATTTTTACTTTCGCACGCGTGAGGATCTGGTCGATGCGGTGCTCAGCGCGGTTGAGGCCCGGCAATATGATCTTGTGCGCAACACGCTGGAGGGGCCGGGCTCCGTGCGCGACTGTCTCACCGCGCTCGCCGTACAGTTTGCCGAAGAGGCGCGCGATGAGACCGATCTCATCAAAGTCTGGCTGGATTGGAGCACGGGCGTGCGAGCCGATCTCTGGCCGCGCTATCTCGCCTTGAGCGAGAGCTTTAATGATATGGCACAGAAGCTACTCATCCGCGGCAAACGAGACGGGAGTGTGTCAGCACATCTCAATGCCAAAGCTGTTGCGCGGTTTTTTATTGGTGGCGGGCATACGGTGGCCTTGATGCAGTTTGCCGGTGCGAGCCAGCGTGAGTTCGATATTTTTATCGACCAGCTTGTGCGCATGACCATGGGCAACGGATTTGATGATACCTCAGAGGCTTGAACGCTGATGGATGCTTTGCTGAAAGAGCGTGCTAGAAACACGGAAATGACACACGCGCCCATCATCTTTGGTATCGTCAACATCACCTCGGATAGTTTCTCCGATGGCGGGCGCTATCTGGCGCCCGATGCCGCGATTGCCCATGCGCGCAGACTGATCGCCGAGGGTGCAGATGTGATCGATCTGGGGCCAGCGTCGAGCAATCCAGATGCCGCGCCGGTGCCAGCTGACACCGAGATCGCGCGCATCGCACCCGTGCTTGATGCGCTGCTTGGAGACGGCATCGCTGTCTCGCTCGACAGCTACCAACCAGCAACGCAAAGCTATGCCTTGTCGCGCGGCGTCGCTTATTTAAACGACATCCGCGGCTTTCCCGATGCCACCTTCTATCCACGCCTCGCCGAGGCCACGACGCCGCTGGTCGTCATGCATTCCATTCAGGATGGGCAGGCCGACCACCGCGCAGCCCCCGTGGGTGACATCATTGAGCATATTTCACAGTTCTTTGAGGCCCGCATCGCGGCGCTAGTCGCCGCCGGGGTGGCGCGCGAGCGGCTCATCCTTGATCCCGGCATGGGTTTTTTTCTGGGGCCCACGCCTGAGGTCTCGTTGGCGGTCCTAGTGCGATTTGGCGAACTAAAAGCGCGTTTTGGCCTGCCGGTTCTGCTGTCGGTCTCGCGCAAGTCATTCCTGCGCGCGCTCACTGGGCGTGCGGCGGGAGAGGCGGGGGCGGCCACATTGACGGCTGAATTGAAGGCTATAGAGGCGGGCGCTGACTTTATTCGCACCCATGAGCCCGCGCCTTTGCGCGATGGGCTGGCAGTTTTGGCGGCGTTGAAAGAAACCGCAAGAAAACGTTAATTCCGTGTTGGGGATATATCTCTATATTCGCCATCATTAAATGAGCGGAACGACAGGACACTATGGCGCGCAAATATTTCGGCACAGATGGCATTCGCGGCACAGCCAATGAAGGCGCGATGACGGCAGAAACGGCATTGCGCGTCGGCATGGCGGCGGGCCGCGTGTTTCGCCGTGGTGACCATCGCCATCGTGTTGTGATCGGCAAGGACACGCGCCTGTCTGGCTATATGCTGGAGCCAGCGCTGACCGCCGGTTTTACTTCCATGGGCATGGATGTGTTTTTGTTCGGGCCGTTGCCGACGCCTGCGGTTGCCATGTTGACGCGCAGCTTGCGCGCGGACCTTGGCGTGATGATTTCGGCTTCGCATAATTCATTTGAAGACAATGGCATCAAGTTCTTTGGGCCCGATGGTTTCAAACTGTCAGACAAGATCGAACTTGAGATCGAGCATCATATCGACAACGGCCATGCTGATAATCTGGTAAGCTCGCGTGATCTGGGCCGCGCCAAGCGCATCGATGATGCGCAAGCGCGTTATATCGAACATGTGAAGCACAGCTTTCCCCGCGATCTGACGTTGGAAGGCTTGCGTATCGTCATCGATTGCGCCAATGGGGCCGCTTACAAGGTCGCGCCCGCCGTGCTTTATGAACTCGGCGCTGATGTTGTCACTGTTGGTACAGAACCCAACGGCTTCAACATCAATGATGATTGCGGCTCCACCGCGCCGCAGCGCATGTGTGCCACGGTGCGCGAGCGCCGCGCCGACATCGGCATTGCGCTGGACGGCGACGCTGACCGCTTGATTATTTGCGACGAGAACGGCCACATCATCGACGGCGACCAGATCATGGCGCTGATCGCGCGCTCATGGAAAGCCGCCGACAAGCTCACTGCGCCCGGCATCGTTTCGACCGTCATGTCGAACCTAGGGCTGGAGCGTTATCTCGCCACGCTGGGGCTTGATCTCATCCGCACTCAGGTTGGTGACCGCTATGTGGTCGAACATATGCGCAAAGCCGGGTTCAATGTTGGTGGCGAGCAGTCGGGCCATATCGTGCTCAAAGATTTTGGCACGACGGGCGATGGGCTGGTGGCTGCGTTGCAGGTGCTGGCCGTGCTCAAGACTGAAAACAAGCCGGTCTCGGAACTTTGCCACCTGTTTGATCCCTTGCCGCAATTGCTCAAGAACGTGCGTTTTAAAAAGGGTGAACCGTTGAGCGAAACGGACGTCAAGGCTGCGATCCGCGAGGGCGAGGCGCGCCTTGGTGCGGCAGGACGCCTCGTTATCCGCAAATCAGGCACCGAGCCCTTGATCCGAGTAATGGGTGAGGGCGATGATGAGACATTGCTGCGCGCTGTGGTGCGCGATATTTGCTCAGCCATTGAAAGTCACGCTGCCTGATGTCTTCGAAATTCTCATTTAACGATCTACGCGGCCGTGTCCTCATTGTGGCCGGCTCGGATTCGGGCGGCGGTGCGGGCATTCAAGCCGACATCAAAACTGTGACGGCGCTCGGCGGTTATGCCACGACAGCGGTGACGGCGATCACGGTGCAGGACACGCTCGGCGTTCATGCCATTCACGAAGTCCCACTCGACATTATTCGTGGCCAGATCAAGGTTGTGCTGGAAGACATCGGCACCGATACGATCAAGACTGGCATGTTGCATTCGGTTGAGATCATCGAGGCGGTGGCCGAAGATATCTCGCTTTATGCACCCAAGGCGGGGCTGATCGTCGATCCGGTGATGATCGCCAAGGGCGGTGTGGCGCTGCTTCAAAGCGATGCCGTGGATGCGTTCAAGCGTGCGCTGATGCCGCTGGCGACCCTTATCACGCCTAATGTGCCCGAGGCTGAAGCTCTGACCGGCCGTGTGATCACGACATTGGACGAACAAAAAGCCGCCGCCGACGCGCTGCTCGGGCTTGGCTGCGATGCGGTATTGCTCAAGGGCGGGCATATGCTGGGTGACACGATTTATGATGTACTGGCGACACATGAAACCATTGAGGTCATGGCCGCGCCACGCATCGACACGCGCCACACCCATGGCACAGGCTGCACGCTGGCGTCTGCCATTGCTGCGCTGATGGCGCAAGGCGCGCCGTTACGCGATGCAGTCGAGATTGCGCGCGATTATGTGCAGGAGGCCATTCGCACAGCGCCGGGCTTTGGCAAGGGCCATGGGCCGCTCTACCATGCGCATACGCTGCGTCTGGATGATCCCGAAAATTAGAAGCGAATTTCCATCAACGGTAGTTTGCGCTCCGGGATGGATTGCGAGGCCACTTCACCGCAATGGGTGAAGCCTTGGCGCGCGTAAAAGGCGGTGGCATTGGGATCGGATTCGACATGCAGCAGGCGAATGCCGTGGCGCAGCGCATGATGCAGCAGATCGTTGATCAACAAATGACCGATGCCGGAACCGATAAATTCTGGCAGGACGAACAAGTCTTCGACGCTGGCTTTGCTGGGCAAGGCGTTCATGGACGAGAACCCCGCAACCACGCCATTGACTTCGATAACGCGAATGCGCTCGCGGCCGATGCGCGCGCGTGTAACCGTCAGCGTATCGCGACAGCTTTCCATGAAGACGTCATCATAGCCCCAATGGGCTTTGGATTTCATGGCGATGCTGGACAGAACAGGGCCTTCGTCAGGCCAAGCTGGGCGCAGCATGATTTTCTTTTTGGGTGGTACAAATGATCCCATCTCATCCTCCTCTGAGTCAGCGTAACATAAAAATACGGCTCTGCGGAGCTATTCTTTGTAAGCATCAAGTTGCGGCGTGCGATTTAGCCTTATACAACAGGCATTTCTGGCCCTGACTGCTATATTGGTTTTATCTTATGTCTTTGTCATCAGCTTAGTGATCATTGGAGAAAAAATGAAACTGCGTCTCTTTCAAGTTGATGCCTTTGCCGAAAAAGCCTTCGAGGGCAATCCGGCAGCGGTCGTGCCACTCACGCATTGGTTGGCCGACGATGTGATGCAGGCGATTGCCGCTGAGAACAATCTAGCCGAGACCGCTTTCTTCGTGCCGGATGGAGAAAGCTATTGCCTGCGCTGGTTCACGCCGGCCATTGAGGTGCCACTGTGCGGCCACGCGACGCTGGCTACTGCTCATGTTCTCTTTGCGCACCTCGGCCATACAAAGCCTGACATCTATTTCGAGACCTTGAGCGGCCGCCTCACCGTGATGCGGGATGGCGACAAGCTCGCTATGGATTTTCCTGCGGACATTGCCAAGCCCAGCATGGAGCCTGACGGTCTGGTGAGTGCGCTTGGGGCCAAGCCCATCCTCGTTACCAAGAGTAAATTTCTGATGGCGTTGTTTGCCAGTGCGGCAGATGTGGCGGCTTTGGCGCCCGATATGGCAGCGCTGAAGCGGGTGCAGATTGCAGCGGGTCGTCTCAGCCTGATTTGCACCGCGCCGGGCAGCGAGGGCAGCGGTATCGACTTTGTCTCGCGCATGTTCGGCCCCGTGGTCGGGATTGATGAAGACCCCGTGACTGGCTCGTCCCATTGCACCCTTGTGCCTTATTGGGCGCGAAAACTCGGCCGCAACGATCTTGTCGCCCGCCAAATTTCAGCGCGTGGCGGCACGCTCTGGTGCAGCCATGTTGGCGAACGCGTCATCCTGCGCGGGCGGTGCGCGGACTATCTGCAAGGCGAGATTGATGTCTGAGGCTTTGCTCCAAAAATAGCTGTCATCCCGGCTTTATGCCGGGATCCAGGAACCGCTTGCTCTGAGCGTGTGGTTCTGGACCCCGGGACGAGCCCGGGGTGACAGGCGCAGTTTAGGGAAACCTCCCGCATCAAAACGTCATTTGACAGCCTCTCCCGTCAGGCATATATCCCGCAGCGGGCCACCTCCCCCCACCGGGAGGCTCCTATCTGGAAGGATAGACAACATGACTGCGCAAGAGCTTCCCCGTATACGGCCGGCCAATCCGTGCTTCTCTTCTGGTCCCTGCGCCAAGCGTCCGGGCTGGACCCTCAAAAATCTCGAAAAAGCCCAACTCGGTCGGAGCCATCGCTCCAAGCCGGGCAAAGCGCGTTTGGCCGAAGCCATCGACAAGACCCGCGCCATCCTCGGCATTCCCGCCGAGTATAAGATCGGCATTGTGCCCGCTTCTGATACGGGCGCGGTTGAAATGGCGCTCTGGTCGCTGCTCGGTGCGCGCGGCGTCGATATGCTCGCCTGGGAGAGCTTCGGCTCTGGTTGGGTTACCGATGTTATCAAGCAGCTTAAGCTGAAAGACGTGCGCAAGGTCGAAGCGGGCTACGGCAAGCTGCCTGACCTCACCACCGTGAATTTCAAGAACGACGTTGTCTTTACGTGGAACGGCACGACCTCTGGTGTGCGTGTGCCCAATGGAGACTGGATCCCGGCAGACCGCGAAGGCCTGACGATCTGCGATGCGACGTCAGGCGCTTTTGCGCAAGAGCTGCCTTGGGCCAAGCTCGATGTCACCACCTTCTCATGGCAGAAGGCACTGGGCGGCGAAGCGGCGCACGGCATGATCGTGCTGAGCCCGCGCGCGGTCGAACGTCTCGAAACCTATGTGCCAGCCTGGCCCATGCCCAAGGTTTTCCTGATGACCAAGAACGGCAAACTCATTGAAGGCATCTTCAAGGGTGAGACGATCAACACGCCCTCCATGCTTTGCGTCGAAGATTATCTTGATGCGCTGAACTGGTCTGAGTCCATCGGCGGTTTGAAGTCGCTCATTTCACGCGCCAACGGCAATGCCGCCGTTATCGCTGAGTGGGTGGAGCGTACCGCTTGGGTTGATTTCCTCGCCGAGGACGTCAATACGCGGTCCAACACGTCGGTCTGCCTCAAGGTTGTCGACCCTGCTATCACCGCGCTTGACGGTGATGCACAAAAAGCCTTCGCCAAAAAGCTTGCTGATCTGCTCGACAAGGAAGGCGTTGCTTATGACATCGGCGGCTACCGCGATGCGCCTGCGGGTCTTCGCATCTGGGCCGGGGCGACCATCGAGAACGATGACATGCGGGCCTTAATGCCCTGGCTTGATTGGGCCTTCGCCGAAGCCAAGGCCGCGCTCTAAGCAACCTTGTGCGGTTCCCCGACATCCTTCGAGACGCGAACTGCTTAGCGGCGGTTCGCTCCTCAGGATGAGGCTTTAGAAAAATTTTCCTCATGCTGAGGAGCGCGCGCCCCTTGCGCGTGCGTCTCGAAGCATCCGACATATCTAGGAGGCATCCATGCCCAGAGTTCTAATTTCCGACAAACTATCGCCCGCCGCCGTGCAGATCTTCAAAGACCGTGGCATTGAGGTTGACGTAAAAATCGGCCTCGACAAAGACGAGCTCATCAAGATCATTGGCGACTATGACGGGCTTGCCATTCGCTCGGCCACCAAGGTCACGCCCGCTGTGCTTGAAGCGGCCAAAAAACTCAAAGTGGTGGGTCGCGCGGGTATCGGTGTTGATAACGTCGATCTGCCTGCCGCCACCGCCAAAGGCGTCATCGTAATGAACACGCCGTTTGGCAATTCGATCACGACGGCAGAACACGCCATTGCCATGATGTTTGCACTGGCGCGTGATCTGCCGCAGGCCAGTGCCTCGACCCATGCTGGCAAATGGGAAAAATCCAAGTTCATGGGCGTCGAAGTGACCGCTAAGACGCTCGGCATCATTGGTTGCGGTAACATTGGCGGCATCGTCGCTGAACGCGCCATTGGCCTCAAGATGAAGGTCATTGCGTTTGACCCCTTCCTGACGCCCGAACGCGCTGAAGACCTCGGTGTTGAAAAGGTCGAGCTTGATGATCTGCTGGCGCGCGCCGATTTCATCACGCTGCACACGCCGATGACACCGCAGACGAAAAACATCTTGAATGCCGCCAATCTTGCCAAGACCAAGAAGGGCGTGCGCATCATCAATTGCGCTCGTGGCGGTCTGATCGTCGAAGCCGACCTCAAAGCCGCGATTGAAAGCGGGCAGGTGGCTGGTGCCGCGCTTGACGTGTTCGAAGTAGAACCCGCCAAGGAAAACGTTTTGTTCGGCATGGAACAGATCATCGCGACGCCGCATCTGGGCGCCTCCACCAATGAAGCACAGGAAAATGTGGCACTTCAGGTGGCCGAACAAATGTCGGACTATTTGCTTGATGGCGCGATTACCAATTCGATCAACGTGCCCTCGATCTCGGCGGAAGAAGCCCCGCGTCTGACACCCTTTGTGGAATTGGCGCAGCAGCTTGGGTCTTTTGCCGGACAACTCACCGAAGAAGGCATCCTCGAAGTCACGCTCGAATATGAAGGTGAGGTTGCCACAATGAACACGCGCGTTCTCACCAACGCCGCGCTCACAGGCCTTCTGCGGCCGCAGCTTGAAGATGTGAACACCGTCTCCGCGCCGGTCATCGCTAAGGAGCGCGGTATTTTGGTGTCAGAAGTGAAGCGCGAACAGCGCGGCGCTTACGAAACCTATATTCGCCTCACCGTGAGGACGGAAAAGCGCGAGAAGTCGATTGCCGGCACCGTGTTCACGGGCGGCAAGGTGCGTCTCATCCAGATCAAGGGTGTGAACATGGAAGCCTCGCTGGGGAAATACATGCTCTATGTGACAAATCAGGACAAGCCGGGCTTCATCGGCGCGCTCGGTACCGTGCTTTCCAAGGCCAATATCAACATCGCGAACTTCAATCTGGGTCGTGATGCTGCCGGTGGCGATGCTATCTGTCTCGTTGAGGTCGATAGCACCATCCCTGCTTCCGTCATCGCTGAAATTCAGGCGCTGCCGCATGTGGTGCAGGCCAAAGAGCTTGATTTTTGATCGAGACAGACAATTGAATAATAGAAAGCGGCGCCCTCTCCATCGGGCGCCGCTTTTCTTTTGGACGAATCCCTTCATTCTTCTGTTGAGTAAGTGCGTAATAGACAGGGCATGGGCGCAAAAGGAGGAGAAGGTTGGGTTGAGGGTCTTGGTTTGTGTGATGCCTTCACCACAGCCAATGTTGTCATCTCAGCGAATGCTGGGATTCAGAAGCCGCACACTTCGTATCTGCGGCTATGCTTCGAGACGCCGCTGCGCGGCTCCTCAGCATGAGGTTTATTTTTTTAATGTAAGAACCCTCACCCCCAAGGAGCGGGACCCTTTTTATCCTCGACTAGTAGGCGCTCCCTTGCGGCTCGACTCATCTGCGAAGGCGCCGAATAGGGGGTCCCATTCGACAATCGTCAATTCCTCGATCAGGCCCTCAATGGCAAAGGGATCGTTGGCGACGATGGCTTCCACATCTGCCTTGGTGTTGGCCAAGATGATCAGGAAGCCCGTGCGCAGACGTGTGTCCTTTAAAGGGCCGGAGGCGCGCAGCGTGCCTTTGTCAATTAGCGCCTCAAGATAGTCGATATGTGCCTTGAGATGCGTGGCCCAGCCGTCTCCGTCGGGGTGGGACATGGTCACGAGAAAGAAACCCAATTGAATCTCCGTGTTTGAAGGCGGTGGATGAACAATTATTTGGTGACGGTTTCATCCTTGCACTTTGGAATCCGCAAGCCATCCGGTAGCTTTGTCTTGGCGTCGCCGCAGGCTAACGCCAATTGTGTGTTGCTCAGGCCGAAGGCGCGGGTAAAGTCTGCACCCGACAGGTTCGCGCCGCGAAAATCGACACCGCGCAAAAAGGCATAGCGAAAGATTGCGCCGCGCGCATCGCTGTCGCGGAGTGTCAGGCCCCTTACCATTTCAACGACACGGAAATTCGTGCCCACCAATGTTGCGCCTGTAAAATCCGTGTCGGTCAGCATCGCTGCGTCGAGCCGGGCATGGCTCAGGTTTGCGCCTTTAAGGTTTGCCCCTCTGAGATCGACGCCCGCCGCATTGGCGCCGTGCAGGTCTGCGCCTTCGAGGTTGGCATGTGCCAGCAGCGTGCCGGTGAGGTCCGCGCCGATCAATTTAGCCTGCCGCAGGTCGGCATGTTGCAGGCTGGCGAGCCGCAAAAAAGAACCGTTGAAATTTGTGCCTGCCAGTGTGCAGCCCCGGCAACGCAACAGCGTCTTGAAGGCGTCGGCCTTGAGGCTGCTGACGAGCTTGGTGTCCACAGGTGGTAATTTGTCTTTGGCCGCCTTCAGCGCCTCGCCAATGGCTTCCGCAGGCGTATCAGGTGGTGGCACCAGTTCGGCGTCGATAGGTGCGGTCCAAACGCGTGGGTTCTGCCAAGCCACCGGTGGCGTGGCATAGCGGTAGGCCCCATAGAGGGTTAGCAACAGGTGAAAGCAGACCGACAGGATGACCATGGTGATGAAGGCATCAAGCCCTGCTTCGGTTGCTTCTGGCGCGCTCAAAGGCTCATGTGCGCTCAAAGGCTCTGGCGCTTTGATGGGCAGGGCAAGGGTCATAGCGCGAACAGATCAAACTCTGGCGGATTTCATTGGACTTCGGTCTAGCTTGTTTTAGCGGCGATAGCCATATTCCTGAGCTTTTGGGTGCGTTGTTTGGCCTCCCTGCTTTCTGCTCACAAGGAGCGCCGAGGCGCATATCTCCTTTCCTTTGTCGCCCCAATCGGATAGACAATGCCAAAGCTCTCAGGCCATAGGCCCTCGGGGGCTTTTGGCTTGTTTAGGCCGCCCTGCGGCCCCCCTTAAGGCATTGAAATTATGGCGAATGTAGCGGTTGTCGGCTCCCAGTGGGGCGACGAAGGCAAGGGTAAGATTGTGGATTGGCTGTCAGAGCGCGCCGATGTGGTGGTGCGCTTTCAGGGCGGGCACAATGCGGGCCATACGCTCGTCATCGACGGGGTCACCTATAAGCTCTCGCTGTTGCCGTCGGGCATCGTGCGCCCCGGCAAGCGCTCCATGCTGGGCAATGGCGTGGTGCTTGACCCTTGGGCCTTTGTGAAGGAAGTCGAGGCGATTGCGTCCAAGGGCGTGACCGTGACGCCAGACAATCTCTGCATTGCCGAAAACGCGGTCCTCATCCTGCCTGTCCATCGTGAACTTGACGAAGCGCGCGAAAGCGCCAATTCAGGCGTCAAGATCGGCACCACCAAGCGCGGCATCGGTCCGGCCTATGAAGACAAGGCGGGCCGTCGCGCCATCCGCGTCATTGATCTGGCCGACCCCGATACGCTCACTCTCAAAGTCGAAGGCCTGCTCGCGCATCACAATGCGCTGCGGCGTGGCAACGGCCTTGAAGAGTTTGAAGTCGGCACGCTGGTCGAGATGCTTAAAGAAATTGCACCGCGCATTCTGCCTTTTGCTGCGCCCGTCTGGCGTTTGCTGGATGAGGCCAAGCGCCATGGCGCGCGTATCCTGTTTGAAGGCGCGCAAGGCTCCATGCTCGATGTCGATCACGGCACCTATCCCTTCGTCACCTCGTCGAACACAGTGGCCGGCCAAGCGGCTGCGGGTTCAGGCGTGGGGCCTGCCGCCATCGGCTATGTGCTCGGCATCACCAAGGCCTATACGACGCGCGTCGGCGAAGGCCCGTTCCCAACTGAACTGACCGATGAAACCGGCCAGCGGCTCGGCGAGCGCGGCCATGAGTTTGGCACCGTCACGGGGCGCAAGCGGCGTTGTGGTTGGTTTGATGCGGTCATGGTGCGCCAAGCCATTAAGACCGGCGGCATCACCGGCATCGCGCTCACCAAGCTCGACGTGCTCGATGGCTTTGACGAGTTGAAGGTCTGCGTCGCCTATGAACTCGATGGCAAGCGCCTTGATCATTTTCCGGCGGGCATGAGCGCGCAGGCCAAGGTCACGCCTATCTATGAAACGCTTGAAGGCTGGCATGACAGCACGCAAGGCGCGCGCTCATGGGCGCAGCTTCCCGCCGCCGCCGTCAAATATGTCCGCTATCTGGAAGAACTGATCGAAGCGCCGGTTGCGCTTTTGTCCACTTCGCCAGACCGCGAAGACACCATTTTGATGACCGATCCGTTTGAGGATTGAGCCTGACACGGATTAAACGCGACGAGGATTGCGCATGACGGACGCCGAGACTCTGCCAGACGACCCGCCGCTCGTCGCGCCGCGCCAAAACCCGTTCCGGCTGCGTGACCCTCTCTGGCTGCTCGCTGCTTATATCGGTGTGCAGCTGCTGGCCATCGCTGCCTATGTCGCGTTCCTTTTCGCTCGATTTGGCTCGACGCAAGGCCGCGCCTTGATCACCACGCCTGATGGGCTTAATCGTTTGGTGGTGATCGGCTGTGTGGCCTGTAGCCTTGCGGTGATCGTGCTTTTCAAGCGCATGGCGTCACGCAAGGGCATTGGATGGCGCGCTTTTGGTTTTGTTGTGCCACCTGTTAAATGGCTGTGGCTCACCGTTCTCGCGTTTTTGGCCACGCGCGCTCTTTCTGCCGGGCTGACCTATCTCGCAGGTGACTCCATTGCCGCCCAAGGCGTGGAAACAATGAACGGCGTCATTTCCAGCGATTGGCGCTGGAACATCGCCTCAGTGTTCCTCTTCGTTCTCGTCATTCCGGTGCTTGAGGAGATGATTTTCCGCGTCGTTCTTTTCCGCGCGCTGGCGCAACGCATGTCCGTCTTTGCCGCTGCCTTTCTGGCGGTGGCGGTTTTCGTCGCCATCCATCTGCAATACACATTGGCTGGCGGTGCGGTGGCGCTATTGATGACAACAGAGGTGGCGTTGCTTGGCGGCGTGCTGATGTGGCTCTATCTCAAGAGCGGCTCGATATGGCCATCGATTGCCCTTCACGCCGCCAATAACGGCTTTGCCATTTTGATACTGCTTTTTGCCTTTTGAGGCCGCTAGCTTTTCCCCTCGGCTTTTTTCTCAACATCCAAAATAGGCCCCTCGCTGAAGAGGTAGGTCTTGAACTGCTTAGCAAAAACGTCGTCATTGCGCCGCAGCCATTCGATAATCATTGAAGCATGTTCGGCCTCTTCATGAGCATTGTGCAGCAGCACCGATTTTAGCGACGCATCATCGGTGTCGTCAGCGCGCTGGCGATACCAGTCCACCGCCTCTAGTTCTTCCATCAATGACGTGATCGCGTAATGCAGATGCAATGTTTTCTTTGATAGGTTTTCGCGGGGGACATGCAGGGTTTCGCTCGACATGGATGGACCTCTCTTCGTGTGAGATGACGTGTGGCATCAATGCTAACCTGAAATGACAGCGTCAGGTGCGTCTTTTTTCAGCGATAACATTTTTGGCTTGCCCTCAAAAAAATATAAGGCCGCGAAGGTTTCCCCTCGCGGCCTTTTATTTGTCCGTGGACGGTGTGATTACATCACGGCAGGCACCGCGATGATCAGCGCGCCTGATGTCACCACGACATAAGCCATGATGATTGTGCCAACCAGCGCCACGGTCCAGACCAATGTGCGGATCGAGATGAAGGTCCAGCCCGCCAGATAGACGATGGCGTGGGCCACGCGACCGGCTAGGAAAAGCTGGGCGGCGAGCACGGTGAGGTATGAGTGAATGCCCGCAATATGCGCGGTGATAACGAGGGCCGAAAAGATCATCAATTGTTCGAGTAGGTTCATATAAGCGCGTTTGGCGCGGCCCGCGAACCCGCTGGATGGCGGTGTGTCTTCGCGGTTGCCGATGCCCCATGGCTGGCCCATTGTGACCACATTGGCGCCCGCCGAAATGATGATCAGCACGAGCATCAAGATCGCACTATAGGCAATGGCACTCAGTTCTACTGTCATGGCATTTTCTCCCCTTTTGCCCTGGGCCTCTCGAATCGGACCCAATGGTGGACAGGTTAGCCTGAAATGTGCCAATCGGCATTATGGGGCGCCTTTAGCCTTTGGCGAGCCGTTCTGCGGCCTCGGCCATCAGGCGCGTGGTCTTTTCTGCTGCCGGTTCAGGCTTTGACAGGCTTGCGGCTTGCCCCGCCCAAAACTGCATAGATTCGGTGCGGCCCGCTTTGCTGCTTGCTGCAACCAGTGGCGCGATGATGGCGCGCTGAGTGGGGAAGGGCGCGGCCTTTTCTTCCACATCATGCAAGCCGTCGATCAGGGGGGTGCGGATGGCGCGAGCGGGGCGGCCTGAAAAAAGTTTCGTCACCACCGTGCCGTAATCGGAAACCTCCGTCAGCGCCTTGCGGTGCAGCGGATGCATATGCGTTTCGGGGCAATGCAGATAGGCCGAGCCAAGCTGCACGGCGTCGGCCCCCAGCATGAAGGCAGCGGCGATACCGCGCGCATCGCCAATGCCGCCCGCCGCGATCACAGGCACGCTCACCGCGTCCACCACTTGCGGCACCAGCGCCATGGTGCCGACCGTGCCGCGATCGACATGATCGAGAAAGGTGCCGCGATGGCCGCCTGCTTCATGGCCCTGCGCGATGATGGCGTCCGCGCCGCCTTGCTCCAGCGCGCGCGCCTCTGCGCTTGTTGTCGCGCAGCCCAAGATGATGATGCCTTTGGCTTTGATCGCTTTGATGGCGTCAGCGTCGGGCAAACCAAAATGAAAACTCACAACTGGGGGCGCCAGCTCAAGCAATAGCTTGAGCGCATCTACATTAAAGGCAGGTGCCGATGATTTTGGTTCAGGCGGCGCGCCGAGATCGAGGGCCTTATAATAGGGCGCCAAGGCCTGTTGCATGGGCGTGGCGTCAAAGCCTGTCAGGTCGGGTTCGTGATGCACAAAATAATTGAGGTTAAACGTGCCATTGGTCAGCCCGCGCAATTTATCGATATTCTCGCGCAAAGTGGCTTCGTTCATCATGGCGACGCCCATGGAGCCCAGCCCGCCTGCATTGGCGACGGCGGCGACCAATTCCGGCGTCGCCGCGCCCGCCATGGGGGCTTGAATGATGGGGAGGCTAATTTTGAGCAGGGCCGTGAGGCGTGTGGGGAATATCATAGGCGTTTTCCCAAAATATGATGTTGTCATCCCGGCTTTATGCCGGGATTCAGAGCCGCTTGCTCGGTGCTTGCCGCTCCTGGATCCCGGCCACCTTTACATTAAAGGAGGGCCCGGGATGACACGTTTATATGGCGCGCGTGTCTTCCTCCTCTTTACCCCACCTCCAACAGGGTTCACACTAGGCGTTCTTCCGAGGGGGGCCAGCGCAGCTGGCTGAGATGGATCTGATGCTGATCCACCACCCTTAGAACCTGCACCGGGTCATGCCGGCGAAGGGACGGGAAACGACGCCATCCCCCGCTATTCCCGGATTTTCCACCCCTTGAGGACGGAGGTCCATGATGAATATTCAAGCTCCCAAACCTGAGTTAGGCGACGTGACGACGGGCCCGCTGCCCGCCAGCACCAAGATTTTCACCTCGCCTGTTGGCTTTGACGACGTGAAAGTGCCGTTCCGCGAAATCGCTTTGCATGAAACGGCCAAAGAGCCGCCGGTTCGTGTTTATGACACGTCAGGCCCTTACACCGACCCGACCGTTGCCATCGATGTTGAAAAAGGCCTACCGCGCACCCGTGCGGCATGGATCGAAGCACGCGGCGATACCGCGCTTTACGTTGGCCGCGACATGAAGCCGGAAGACAACGGCAATGTTGGCGAAAAACATCTCGCGCGCGCCTTCCCGATTGTGAATCAGCCGCGCAAAGGCAAGCCCGGCCGCCTCGTCACGCAATATGAATATGCCAAGGCGGGCATCATCACCGCCGAAATGGCCTATATCGCCGAGCGCGAAAATCTGGGCCGCAAAGCCGCGCTTGAAAACGCCGCCCACAAGATTGCCGAGGGCGAGAGCTTTGGTGCCAATGTGCCTGAATTCATCACGCCCGAATTTGTCCGCGATGAAGTCGCCGCTGGGCGCGCCATTATCCCGGCCAATATCAATCATCCCGAAGTCGAGCCGATGATCATTGGCCGAAATTTTCTGGTCAAGATCAACGCCAATATCGGCAATTCCGCGGTCACTTCTTCTGTCGCCGAGGAAGTGGACAAGATGGTCTGGGCCATCCGCTGGGGTGCAGATAACGTCATGGACCTTTCCACAGGCCGCAACATTCACAACACGCGCGAATGGATCGTGCGCAATTCGCCTGTGCCGATTGGTACGGTGCCGATCTATCAGGCTTTGGAAAAAGTCGATGGCGTCGCCGAAGATCTGACGTGGGAAGTTTACCGCGACACGCTGATTGAACAGGCCGAGCAGGGCGTTGATTATTTCACCATCCATGCGGGCGTGCGTTTGACTTACGTGCCGATGACCGCCAAGCGCGTCACGGGTATCGTCTCGCGTGGTGGTTCCATCATGGCCAAATGGTGTCTGTCGCATCACAAGGAGAGCTTCCTCTACACGCATTTTGAAGATATTTGCGACATCATGCGCGCTTACGATGTCTCCTTTTCGCTGGGCGATGGGTTGCGGCCCGGCTCCATTGCCGATGCCAATGACGAAGCGCAATTTGCTGAGTTGGAAACGTTGGGTGAGTTGACACAGATCGCTTGGGCCAAGGGCGTGCAGGTGATGATCGAAGGCCCCGGCCATGTGCCGATGCACAAGATCAAGGTCAATATGGACAAGCAGCTCAAACATTGTGGTGGCGCGCCGTTCTATACGCTTGGGCCTTTGACCACCGACATTGCGCCGGGCTACGACCACATCACGTCCGGCATTGGGGCCGCCATGATCGGCTGGTTCGGTTGCGCCATGCTGTGCTATGTGACGCCCAAGGAGCATTTAGGCCTGCCAGATCGCGCTGACGTCAAAGAGGGCGTCATCACCTATAAGATTGCAGCCCATGCCGCCGACTTGGCCAAAGGGCACCCTGCGGCCCAGATGCGGGACGATGCGTTGTCGCGCGCGCGGTTTGAGTTTCGTTGGGAAGATCAGTTCAACATTTCGCTGGACCCCGAACGCGCTAAGCAGTTCCACGACCTGACGTTGCCCAAAGACGCGCATAAGGTGGCGCATTTCTGTTCCATGTGCGGCCCGAAATTCTGCTCGATGAAAATCACGCAGGACGTGCGCGACTACGCCGAAAGCGGCATGGCGAACATGGCCACCGAGTTCAAAAACTCCGGCGGCGAGATTTATCTCGAAGAAGACCGTGAAGCGAATAAAGCGTCGAACGCGGCGCTTGGCGGCAAGCGGGAGAACCCGATTCCTTGACCCTTAAAAGCCCTCTCCCTTTGGGAGAGGGTTGGGTGAGGGGCTTGATATGATTGACAGAACTAACTCTATGATTGATCACACCCGTCCTTCTCGTTCTTGTCTAAACAAAACGCCCGCGATGGATATTTCCTTCGCGGGCGTTGCATTTTGTTTTGGCCGCTTATCAGGTTAGCTGCTGGCAAACCCCGTGATACAACTGCCAGTATTGCCCGCGCGCTGCGCATTCTTGTTCTGGCGTCTGGGGGTTCTGCGCCGTTGCGCTGGTGATCGCATCGCCGGGCAGGTTGACGATCGGATCGTCTTCGCGGTTGCGCAGTTTCAGGCTCTTGTCGCCGCCGAAGTAGAAGCGCAGGCCGACCTGAGTGGTGGTGTAATGGTTTTCACCCGCCGTCGTGTCAGCAAAGAAAGTCATGCCGGGCAGCGAAGCAAAGCGCGGCTGATATTCAACGCCCGCAATAGCGGCGGTGTTGAGCACCGGATCGTTGGTCGCGCCGATGTTAAAGCGCAGGTCGTCATTGGCGTACCAATAGCCGATGGCCGAGCCATAAAAGCCATCGTCAACATTCTGGCCGTTCTGATAGCCCGATGTCACCGCGATGGTGAACTGGTCGAGGTAGAACTCGCCTTCGCCGCCAAAGCGCGTGACGGCCTGGTCGGGTGTGGCGTGGGCGTTGTTGATATTGACATAGCTGCCCGTCAGGCCAACGAGGCCGGTTGTCGGGTCGCGCCAGAACAGATGGCCGCCGACGCCAGCAACATCGTTGCCATCGCGCGTGCCAAGCACCGTGTCGCCCTGAAAGCCAAACTCATGGGTGAGCGGCGCGGTCAGCGAGCCAAGGAACAAGCCGCCGAATTCGCCGTCTTGATTATCCTGATTATTGTAAGTGCCAACAATCGCCGCTTTGCCGTTGAGGGCGGAGACGGCAGGCGCATCGCCCGCGACGGCAGCGCTGATACCGGCGAATGTGATGAGGGCCCCCAGCGCGACAGAGCGCAGAGCAGAAGATGTGAACATGGATATATACTCGATGATAGGGTTACGGAATTTCGAGATGGTCATGTGTGGCCGCCGAAATTCGGGGGGAGTAAGTGAATGGGTGTTAAGTGTTTTGAGTGCAATTGAATAGGGGCGGTGTGTCATTAAGCTGAATATAATTTCAGGCTGACAAAAATATCGCAATTCAAAGATGATTCATTCTGACAAGCTCCCCGATCTGCTCGCGCCCGCTCTCCGTCTCGTCTTTGTCGGCACAGCGGCGTCGCACCGCTCCGTTGCCGAGCGGGCTTACTACGCACATCCGGGCAATCGTTTCTGGTCGACGCTTTATGAGGTCGGTCTGACGCCGCGCCTTTATGCACCGCGCGAGTTTGGCGCTCTGCTCGCGCTCGGTATCGGTTTCACCGACATGTCCAAACTTGGCTCCGGCATGGATCATAATGTGGCGAAATATGAGGTCGATGTGGCACGGTTTGCCGCGTCCATGCGCGTGTATCGCCCGCGCGTGATTGCCTTTACTTCCAAGAAAGCCGCGAGCCTTTGGTTTGGCGTGCCTACGTCCAAAATCACTTTGGGTTTGCAATCGGCTCAGGCGGATTTTCCCGCCGTCTTTGTGCTCCCTTCGCCCTCAGGCGCGGCCACGCGCTATTGGACCCTTGCGCCCTGGCGCGCTCTCGCCCAAGCGCTCGACGCGATGTAGCTCTCCCGCCCCTTTCTCCCGTAATCCTTGTGTTCGAGCCCCTCAAAGCCTGCGTAAACGCTGGTTCGCGCCCGCCAAGCCTTTTCCTATGCCCTTGGAAGGCCTACATTAGATGGGTCTTTTGAAAGGGAAAAAATCCATGTTCAATCTGCGCAAAAAAGCCGAAATACCTGCGCCCACTGAGGCGCTTGCGGGCTGCGCTGTTGCGATCCCCACTGCCGCGCGTCATTTCATCAATGGCGAAAGCCTCAAGGGGCCATATCCGGCAGGGTCGGAAGTGGCGATGTTCGGCATTGGTTGTTTCTGGGGTGCCGAGCGGAAATTTTGGCAGGTGCCGGGCGTCATCGTCACGGCGTCTGGTTATGCAGGCGGCTATACGCCCAACCCGACTTACGAAGAAGTTTGCTCAGGCCGTACCGGCCACAATGAAACAGTGCTCGTCGTTTATGATCCGACCAAGGTCAGTTATGAGAGCCTGCTCAAAACCTTCTGGGAAAATCACAATCCCACCGAAGGGATGCGTCAAGGCAATGACGTCGGTACGCAATATCGCTCGGGCGTCTATGTGACGAGCCCCGCCCAGCGCAAAGCGGCGGAAGCCTCGCGCGACACTTATGCCAAGGCGCTTGAGAAAGCCGCATTCCCCGCCATCACCACCGAGATCGCGGACGCAGGCGAGTTCTATTTTGCCGAAGACTATCACCAGCAATATCTCGCCAAAAATCCGGCTGGCTATTGCGGCATCGGCGGCACCGGCGTCACCTGCTCAATCGGCACAGGCGTCGAAGCGGCGGAATAAATATTAAAAGTACTTGTCATGCGCGGGCCCACCTTTAATTAAAGGAGGCCGCGTATCCGCGTCTTGCCTCGTTGTGTGACGAAGACGTGGATGCCCCGATTAAGTCGGGGCATGACGGTGTGTGGGGTAGATGAGACTCAAACCCTAAACCCGTCACCCAGCCCCCAACCCCCCAAAACCGTCATCACCCGGCTTGACCGGGTGATCCACCTTCACGGCCTCAACCGGGGCATAACGACGTGTGTACTGATCCACCTTCATTCCTCTAACACAAACTGTCCGTATTCCCCCTATGCGGGCACAGGAAAAACCACGTCATAGGCCCAATTAAAAATAAAGGCATAGACGAGATAAAAGCCTGCGAAGGCGATATCCATAAAAAAGGCGGGCAATAGGCCGATGCCGAGATAGAAGGCGATAAAAGGAATAAGAACGAGCAATAATCCGGCTTCAAAGAGCACCGCATGGCCGACGCGTATGGCCCATGTCTTTTGAACTTTGCCGCGCCACCGCATCATCGCGTGGTCAAAAAGCAGATTGTAGAAATAGTTCCATGCCGTGGCGATGCTCGCGCTGACAACGGCGACGACGCCTATGTCGTGGATTGGTGTGCTAAATAGCCAGGCGCCCAGTGGCGTGACGATGAAAAGCGCGAGGATTTCAAAGCTGATCGCGTGGCGCATACGGTCTTTGACGGTGCGCATGATGGTTCCCGCAGGTTGTCGGGCCGTCCCGGCATGCTTCCCAATTGGGGGAGGTCGTCCTCGCTTCAGCGCAGTATAGCGAGCAGCGATCTGCAAGAAAGACAAAGATAAGTGTGGCTGTTTATTTTTAGCTGGGCAGGCGCAGGTTCTAGAGGCATCCTTTGACGACGAACAGCATTTAAAAAAATGAAAAATAGGGAGAGATAGATGGCACATGTTGGAAAGTGTTTTTGTGGCGCGGTTGAGCTGGAAGTCAATGGTTCGCCGGAAGGCATGGGCTATTGCCATTGCGAGTCCTGCCGCTCTTGGTCGGCAGGGCCGGTCAATGCCTTTAGCCTGTGGAAGCCGGAATCGGTGAAAGTGAAGGCGGGCGCAGAGCATATCGGCATGTATCAAAAGACCGATAACAGCCAGCGCTAATTCTGCAAAAAATGCGGTGGGCATCTGATGACCAACCATCCCGCCATGGGCCTCGTCGATGTCTTTGCCGCGACCATTCCGACGTTAAAATTCGAGCCGGGCGTTCATGTCAATTACGGCGAAACTGTTTTGCACATCAAAGACGGCTTGCCGAAGTTTAAAGACTTCCCGGCCGAAATGGGTGGCTCAGGTGAGGAGCTACCGGAATAGGCACGTTCAGCTTTGCCTTTTCTCAATCTACTCCGTCATCACCCGGCCACCTTTGAATGAAGGGGGGCGGGTGATCCACCTTTGCTGCCTCAACCGCGGCATGGATGCCCCGATCAAGTCGGGGCATGACGGCGTGTGGGGTGGATGGAACCAAACCACTGAGCTGCCATCACCTCAGCCACCACAGAGCCGCCATCATCTCATCCCACCCCAAAAAAAACCCGTCATCACCCGGCTTGACCGGGTGATCCATCTTCACCCCTGCAACGTGTCAAAAAGATCATCCCAGCCCGGATTAATCGACTGAATGAGATCAATCTTCCAGCCGCGCGGCCAGTGCTTAAGTCTCTTTTCGCGTTGGATCGCGTCTGTGATGTCTTCATGCCGTTCGATATAGACAAGTTGCTTTAAGCCATAGCGTTTTGTGAACCCATCCACGACACCGTCGCGATGTTCCCATGCCCGCTTGGCTATGTTGGACGTCACGCCGACATAGAGCGTCCCTCGTGGCTTGTTCGTCATGATGTAAATCCAGCCGCCTTTCATCCCGGAAGTGTCGACAAGCTGGATGCCTCGGTCAATACCCCGATCAAGTCGGGGCAGGGGCATGACGGCGTGTGCAACAGACGAAACCTAAACCACAGAGCCGTCATCATCTCATCCACCCCCAGAACTGTCATCACCCAGCTTGACCGGGTGATCCACTTTTGTTGCCTCAACCGCCGCATGGATGCCCCGATCAAGTCGGGGCATGACGGCGTGTGGGGTAGATGAAACCCAAACGCCAAACCGTCATCAGCCACCCCAACCCCAAACCAGCCGTCACCCAAACCTCAGAGCCGTCATCACCCAACCCAAACCCCAAACCCACCTTCACCAAATCCCCAACAAAAAAGGGCCGCTCATCAGAGCGGCCCTTTCCATTATTCTGTTAACTGATAATCAGACGCTCGCCAATGCCTCGCGTCGCGCGTCCGATTGGTCGCGCATTTCTGCCTTCATCGCCTTTTGCAGTTTTTCAAAGGCGCGTACTTCGATTTGGCGCACGCGTTCGCGGCTGATGCCGTATTCCTGAGACAAGTCTTCCAGCGTGGCCGGATTATCCTTCAGGCGGCGTTCGGTCAAAATGTGCTTTTCGCGATCGTTGAGCGCTTGCATCGCGCTTTTCAGCATCTCATGGCGCAAGCCCATTTCCTGTTTATCGCCAAGTTCCATTTCCTGATCGGCCGTGTCGTCCACCAACCAGTCTTGCCACTCGCCGCCTTCGCTATCAACGCGTAGCGGCGCGTTCAACGAATTGTCGGGGCCCGACATGCGGCGGTTCATCGAGATGACTTCGCTTTCGCTAACGCCTAGCCGCGTGGCGATGGTGGTCACGTTTTCCGGGTTCAGGTCGCCTTCTTCGATGGCCTGAATTTGCCCCTTCACTTTGCGTAGGTTGAAGAACAGTTTTTTCTGGGCCGCCGTCGTGCCCATTTTTACGAGCGACCAGGAGCGAAGGATATATTCTTGAATGGAGGCGCGGATCCACCACATGGCATAGGTTGCCAGACGGAAACCCTTTTCAGGCTCAAAGCGTTTGACGGCTTGCATCAAGCCGACATTGCCTTCCGAAACGACTTCGCCGATGGGCAGGCCATAACCGCGATAGCCCATGGCGATCTTGGCGACGAGGCGCAAATGGCTCGTCACCAACTGATGGGCGGCGTCGGAATCCTCATGCTCTTTCCAGCGTTTGGCGAGCATGTATTCCTCTTGCGGCTCCAGCATTGGAAATTTGCGGATGTCCTGGAGGTAGCGCGAAAGTGAAGCCTCCGGACTGGGTGCCGGAACAAGTTTCGTTGATATGTTGGATGTCGATATGTTGGATGTTGCCATGTCTCTATACCCCTTCGCGGGCGCCTTGCCCTGGCTGCCCTGTCGTTGTGGTCTTGGGCCGCCCCGCAAAGGGGGTGCTAAGGCCACGACCCCATATATAGGGGTAGAATCTGGCCAAAAAAGGACCGAAAGGCAAAAAGATTATATTACTTCTAAACTAGGAAATCAGCTGGTTTAGCGCCATATTGGGGCCAAAGGGTGCTTAAGCGACCAAAAATACGGTCGTGCGGGCTATTTCAACGCCATGACCAGCGCCTGCATATCGGGCGGTAGCTCGCTGTCAAAGGCCATCGGCTCCTCGGTTGCGGGGTGCTGAAAGCCCAGATGATGGGCGTGGAGCGCCTGCCTGCCGAGGCGTTCCAGGGCCGCTTGCGCCTCCACCGAAATCTTTGCCTTGCGGGTGCGTTGGCCGGTTCCATAGGTTTTGTCGCCCAGCAGCGGGTGGCCGAGCGCTGTCAGATGAACGCGAATCTGATGCGTCCGGCCTGTCTCCAACCGGCATTCGACCATGGATACTTCGATGGGATCGCCGAAATGTTGGCGCACTTTGTAATGCGTGATGGCGGTGCGACCTGCGGTTTTAGCCGTCGCCATCTTGGTGCGGTTGTGCGACGAGCGCACGATATTGGCGTCCGCGGTGCCGACGTGCGGCAGCAACCCGCCCCAGACCAGCGCCGTATAGGCGCGCGTCAGGCGACCATCGCGGCCATGGGCGGCAAATTGCTCACTCAAATGGCGATGCGCGCGATCTGTTTTGGCGACGACCATCAGGCCACTCGTATCCTTGTCGAGGCGGTGGACGATGCCGGGGCGTCTTTCGCCGCCGATGCCAGAAAGGCTTGCGCCGCAGTGGGCAATCAGCGCGTTGACCAGCGTGTTGTCGTGGTTGCCAGGCGCGGGATGCACCACAAGGCCCGCTGGTTTTAGCAGGACGATGAGGTGGTCGTCTTCAAATACAACGTCGAGTGGAATGGCTTGGGCGGCCGGGCGGGCCGGGCGTGGCGCGGGCACGTCCAGCGCAAATTGTTCGCCGTCCTTGACGCGGTAAGAGGCATCAATCCAGATCGTGGGCGTGCCGTCGGTGAGGCGCGAGACGCGGCCTTCGTCGATCAGCGTCTTTAGGCGCGCGCGCGATAGGGGTTCGCTCACGCCCGTCTCGTCATCTGCCGCCTTGCACGCAAGGGCCTCCGTGAGATACTTGTCGAGGCGCGTTCCCGCTTGCGCCGGGTCAACGATCAAGAGATGGCGTTGACCGCCTGATTGTGTTTCTGGAGATGACGTCATGCCTGAAGATACCGCCTCGTCGCCTGAGATGGAAATTCCACCGGCACCACGGATGTTGGTTCTCAAGATTGCGGTGTCGGTCATGGGCATCCTGCTGGTGGCCGGCTTCGGGCTTGTTGTGGCGACGATTGTGAGCCGCGCCTCCAATCCGCAGGCCGCGACGCGGGTCATCGGGCCGGGCGGGCAATTTGGTGTGAGCGATGTTCATATCGATAAAGGCGATATCGTGCGCTCGGTCAATCTCAATGAAGATCGCATGGCCATCCATATTGCCGGGTCGCAAGGCGAGGATATCATTATTGTCAATGTGAAGACTGGTGCCGAACTTGGCCGCTTCCAGCTGCGCGCCCTGACCGGGCTTGCTGACGCCTCCAATCCCTGAGGATTAGTTTTTTGCCGATCCTGTTCGGGGCCTGATTGGCCCATGCTGAGCTCACTAAGGCTCGGCATGAATAGGCTCGTTTTCGTGCAGGAAACAGCACGCAATCCGAGCCTTGCGCTGTGTGGTCATTTTCTCTTTGGGAGGGGGAGGGTGCCGCCAGCACCTTGGGGAGGGGGAGGATGGCGCTGGCGGCAACTACTGAAAGCCAAGATCGGGGAGGAGGATCGATCAACTTTCGTGAACCAGTTATCGCGATCACATGACAAAATGTCAAACTGAAAAATGGTGCAATGCAGAACAATGAAATGACGGAAATCATAGATGGATTTCTCCTAAGCTATTGTATATAAAAGGAAAAATAAGACAAAAATGAATAGGTTTAATACACCCATCTAATATATGCGCCTGTTTGCCGCAGTGCATATGCATTTTTTTAGGGTGCAATCCCTAGATTGGTTCCACTTAGTGCAGGGGATGATAAGGCTTGATCGGCTTTTCCAGTCGGCCTATACGAAACGGCCAACCTGATCTGTCCCCATCGTCTAGCGGTCAGGACGTCGCCCTCTCACGGCGAAAACAGGGGTTCGATTCCCCTTGGGGATACCAGTCGCAAAAAATGCCATTGATTTCATTGGGTTTTTTGCCTCTAAAAGTCCCATTTTCTTAAAACCCCGATAAAAGTGGGATCACTTTGGAGTTGAGCCAAGGGCGATATCATTCCAATCACCCAATACTTGGGATGCCTAAGCAGCATCGGCATTCGGTATGCATGTTGTCTGGTGTAACTGGTATGGCCAGCGCTAGGAAGGGTTGCCAAGGAAGCCTGATCGCCAAATTTCTTCCCTGATTGATCTGCCTGCTCCCTTGGGCGTCTAGGCGCATTTAGAGGCATTTGGCTCCGAGTAACTTTTTGAAACGCATTAGCGAATAACTTAAGTAGAGCCCAGCTTTCGCTATGATGGCTGGCCGAGTTTAGGGGTTTCTATGACTGTTATTTTAAAACATCCCGACGTTCATTCAATTGGGCCGGTAAGCGGTGTGCTGCCCGGGAAGTTCCAGGATCCCAACTGGACATCAAAGGGTGAGGCCCGCGCGGTGGTGGCACCAACCGGCTTGACGACCCTGTGGTTCAATACCGGCACGCTCTGCAACTTGACTTGTGTAGGTTGCTATATCGAATCCAGTCCGCGTAATGACCGTTTGGTGTATCTGACGCCAGATGACGTGCGCCAATATCTGGATGAAGCGCAGCGGGATCATCCAGGCCTTGCCGAGATCGGTTTCACCGGCGGCGAACCGTTCATGAACCCCGACATTGTGGAAATTTTCGAGGCCGCGCTCGGGGCCGGGTACCGCGTTCTGGTCCTGACCAACGCCATGCTGCCCATGCGTCACCGTCGGGCTTCTCTGCTTCGATTACAGGCCCGCTACCCCGACAAGCTCTCTCTTCGGGTATCATTGGACGACTTTTCTCAAGACGGTCATGAACGCGTGCGCGGATCTCATTCTTGGGAACCGGCAATCGGCGGTCTGCAATGGCTTTCGAGTAATGGCTTCGACATTGCCGTAGCTGCTCGTATTTTAAACTGTACTGACGAAGACGCCATTCGGCGGGGGTTTGCGGCGCTTTTTTCTGAGTACGACATTCGCATAGAAGCGTGGGATCCTCACCGCCTCGTTCTTTTTCCAGAAATGGATAACGCCGCGGACGTTCCGGAGATATCC
Organism: Parvibaculaceae bacterium; assembly: GCA_041688015.1. Taxonomy (GTDB): domain Bacteria; phylum Pseudomonadota; class Alphaproteobacteria; order Parvibaculales; family Parvibaculaceae; genus Parvibaculum. The sequence goes on along the minus strand of JBDNIY010000012.1, from coordinate 182,982 downwards.
GAGCATTGCTGGGGCATTCTCGGTAGAATTCCATCGGACATTATGTGCGCAACATCCCGCATGGTCGTTAAGCGCAAGGGTGCGGATCAACCGGTGGTGGTTTCTTGTACATTGCTGCCCTACGACCAACAATTTGAGATGGGGCATTCCCTAGCTGAAGCAAACCGGCCCGTGCAGCTGAACCATCCCTATTGTTCAAAATTCTGCGTCATGGGTGGCGCTTCATGCAGCTAGTAAAATTGAGATTGGAACACAGCAACCAATGACCCAACATGAGCGTTCATTGAAATCTGTCCAACGCTAATATGGCGAGATGCTTCAGAATTTGAAAGAAAGGCTCAGTTTACGGCTGTTTTAATCGGTGTGGTCGATGGTCTGAATGCGCGCTGCACATAATTGGTGACGGCGATTGAACAACCGGTAGAACGCGAGCAGGATCACCGCCAGCGTTCCCAGTGCGGTGGCCGCCGCGATCATGAACATGATCACGATCTGGTAGCGGACTGCGGCCGTAGGCGCGGCACCGGCCAGCATCTGGCCGGTCATCATGCCCGGTAGGCTGACCACACCCATCACCATCATGGCGTTGATAGTTGGGATCATGCCAGTGCGCAGTGCCTCGCTGACCAGCGGACGCGCTGCTTCCCAGCGCGTGGCACCCAAGGCTAGGTCACTCTCTATCACGCCAGATTCTCGCGCGACGCCTTGCATGAACCGATCCAGCGCCAGCGAAATGCCGGTTAGCAGATTACCCAGCACCATGCCTAACAATGGGATTGCATATTGCGGCGCGAACCACGGATGCACGTTGATGATACCAGCCAATGCGGCGCCAGTGACCACGAAGGCGGCCCCCATGGTCGACAGCAGACTGTTCCAGTAGATACCGGGGAAGCGGTGGCGTGTACGCCGCACGGCGGCAATGCTGGCTAGTGCAGCCATCAGCACGCCGATCCCAATCACCGGCAGCGGGCTGGTTAGCGCGAACACAAACTCGAGAATAAAGCCGACCAGCAGTAACTGCACCACCATGCGTACGCTGGCGACCAGCAGGCTGCGCGCCAAGCCCAAGCGTAGCCAGACGGAGATCACCAGGTTGAGCGCAATCAGCATCGCGGCTATGCCGAGCTGCCAGTTGTCCAAGTTTATATAGCCGGCCGTCATACGACCTGCCCCAGCGATAGCACCCGGTCGCTGACGCGTTGCAGTTGCTGGTGATCGTGGCTGGTCCACACGCAGGCACGCTGCGGTTGTTCCTGCAGCCAGTTGGCAACGAGTGCCTCAATGGCGCCAACGGCACGATCATCCAACGATGCGGTCGGCTCATCCAACAGCAACACGTCAGGGCCAATCAGCAGCGCGCGCAACATGGTCACGATTTGTGCCTCGCCGCCGGAGAGCCGTTCGGTGCGCAGCTGTAGAAACTTCTCGTCACGTCCCAGCATTGCCAGCAACTCTCGAACACGGCCTGAAGGGAATGCCCGGTGTTGGTGTATATGAAATTGAAACGGCACTCGCAGCGCGGCTTCCACCCGGCCTTCTGGCAGCGCTGGGCGCTGTGACACATAGACCACGCGAGCGCGGTAGGCGGGCATCGGCCAGTCTGAAAGTGGGTGATCATGAAATGTCAACTCGCCGGTTTGTACCGGCTCTAGTCCAGCCAGTGTACGCAGCAGCAGTGTCTTGCCGCTGCCAGATGCGCCGGCCACCGCCAAACGTTCGCCAGGGCGCAGTGAAATATCCAAGTCTTGCCATAGCGTGCGACCGTCAATGACGAAACCAAGATGTCGTGCCTGTAGCAGAACGGGCATCGGTACCAAGGGTAATATGTCATTAGGCGGGATGGCGTGCGCGGGAGTTTCGAGGGACGACATGGGGATCCTAGTTTTTGCTAATTCGCTGCCAAATTGCATTGCGGAGTCGTTGTGCGGCTGAACGGAGTGTCACACCAGTGGCTTGCTCGCGCTACATCGAAGTTACCACGGTGATAGTAGGAAATCCCCGCCTGCACCGGGATGGGGCAGATTGACCTACAGCTAGGGCGTCAGACATCATGTGATTTCGGTAATTGGAATGCCACTTCGAAACCATCCGTCTGCCCGACTGCGGGTGAGTGCAAGATCAGGGTTCCCTTTACGCCGTCGGCGATGGCCCTGACGATAGAAAGACCGAGCCCGCTCCCGCGCGCAATAGCTTGGCCACGTTCGAAACGCGCGGTGAGCCTTTCCAGTGTTTCGGGAGGAACCGATGGACCGTCGTTGATTACGCGAAACAGGCCGCTGTCAGTCAGGATTACACGCACAGACGTCCTATTGGCACCGTGTTTGACGGCATTCTCGATCAAATTGCGGCTCAAGATAGCAAAGGTATCTGGGTCGATGTCAGATAGCACCGGCTCTGCCGGAATTTCGAGGACGGCATTCTCATGACCCGCGTCAATATCTGCGACGATCATCTGGAGGATCGGACGGATGTCCATGTCAATCCCGGTTCTCAGGCGGCCACCTTCGGCGCGTGCCAGTTGCAGAAGTTTCTCGGAAAGTCGGTTCAGACGTTTGAGTACCGTCTCAATGTCGGTTGCGCGCTGTTTGGTCGCTGGGTCGGTGGTTTCCACAATCAGTCTTTGTGTCTGAGCTAGGGCTGCTGCCACCGGCGTGCGCAACTCGTGGGCAGCATTGGCGGCAAAGCTGCGTTCTGTCTCCAGCGTGCGGCGAAGCCGCTCGAGCAATTGGTTGACGGCATGAACGACAGGCGTCATTTCGCTCGGCAGTTTGTCGCTTGCAACAGGTGTCAGATCGCCGATACCGCGAGTTGAAAGTGCGGAGCTGTAAAGACGTATGGGACGTAGACCGTGATGAAGGACGGCGAATAGTCCTAATAAGGCGACAGGAACCACGAACAGCAGCGGGAGCACCAGTACCATCAACGTCTCTCGCACCATCTTGGTCCGATGGTCTAGCGGTTCCGCCACCGCGATGGTGATCGTGCCCTGCAACGCCGCATCATAATATAACCGGTGCGTAGCTGTCTGGCGAAACCCCATGCCGTCGAAGGGTGGAAAGTCTGCATCCTCAGCCTTGTGCGAGCGAAGCAGCACGCGGCCAAGATTGTCGCGCACCAGATAGGTGAAGAATTCCTCATGCGGACGCAGAGTGGCGATACGCTGGCTGACGCCCTCTTCTTCGCGATTGATGATATCAAGTGCCGCCAGTGGCAGGATGCGTTGTGCGGTCTCCTCGAGTGTCGAATCGAAGACCTCATTCATATCATGGCGCAGGATGGCCGCCGTAACCAAGGCGGTCGTAATCCATAGCACCGAAATGCCGAACCCGATCACCAGCGCGAGTCGCACCTGAAGGGACGTAGGTTTTTTCATGCTGCACCTAGCCGGTAGCCTAGGCCGCGCACCGTCTCGATTATGTCGTGCCCTAATTTTTTACGTATCCGACTGACATGCACTTCGATGGTGTTGCTCTCGATCTCTGTATGGAAGGAGTAGAGTCGTTCTTCAAGCTGGGCTTTAGATAATAATTGCCCGGGCCGCTGGAGAAAGGCCTCGAGTAGCACCCATTCGCGTGCGGTCAGGGGTACTGGCTTGCCTTTGTGGCGGATAGATCGGGCCGCTAGGTCGATCTCCAGATCGCCCCATGTAATCAGTGGATTGGGATTGCCGGAATAACGTCGCGCAACTGCATTGAGCCGCGCCGAAAGTTCAGACAGATCAAAAGGCTTAATCATGTAATCGTCGGCTCCCGCATTCAGCCCTTCGATCCGATCACTGATCTGGTCAAGTGCGGTCACAATGATAACCGGCGTTACATCGCCCCGCTCACGCAACGCGCGTAGAAAGGGCTGGCCGCGTCCGTCAGGTAGCATCAGGTCGAGCAAAATCAGATCGTAGGTCGCCGCGGCCAAATACTCGCCTGCGGTATCGAGCCGCTTGCTCCAGTCCACCGAATGGCCATCGGCGGCAATCTGATCACGAACAGCAGCCCCCAGTATCGTGTCGTCCTCGATCAGCAGCACGCGCATGTCGCACCCGTCCTATTCCGCCTGTCATTTCTTATTGCCTACAAAGCTGACGGACACCTGAAGCAATATGGATATTTTGCTTCAGGTGTCCGTCAGAATACTGGTCTACAAGAACTTACGATCATTTTATATGAGAGATGAAAAAATGAAAAAATCTCTGATGACAGCTTTCTTGATCGTTGGCATCGTAAGTCTTACTGCGATTGGCGCCTCTTATGCCGACGATGATGATTGCGCTGTCCCCATGGCCAACTGGCAGCCTCGCGAGGCGGTCCAGAAGATGGCTGAAAGTCGAGGCTGGGCTGTGCGCCGGATCAAAATTGATGATGGCTGCTATGAGATCAAGGGGCGCGATGCACAGGGCCGCGAGATTAAGGTCAAGATCGACCCCCGAACCTTGGCCATTGTCAAAATGAAACATAAGGGTGGTGATAGCCGTGACGCGGATCGTAATGGCGTCCCTAGCGGAACCGTGGTGCCTCCCGCCAATGGTCTTTTTACGCCGGGCACCAAACCTGTGGTCAAGCAATGATCGGGGCCCGGGATATGCGTTTGATGGTGCTGATCCCGGTATCAAGTATCTCGTAGTTCATAGCATTCATTGTTGCCAAATTGGCCAACTGAAGCGTGGTTCAAGGTGATGTTGTCATCTTGAAGACAGCACCAACGAAGGAATAAATGTCATGAACTGGAAAAATACTGCCGACCGCTATGGGTCACTATCAATCGACATGCACTGGCTGATGCTGCTGTTGTTGGTTGCAGTTTATGTGGCGATCAATCTGCATGACTTTGCTCCCAAAGGAAGTGATCTGCGGGCAGAGCTGAAAGTCTGGCATTTCATGCTTGGCCTCAGCGTCCTCGCCTTGGTGGTTGCACGTCTTGCAACACGCCTGTTTTCGGGACCCGCCCCACGCATTACGCCCCCACTACCTCGTTGGCAGAAGTGGCCAGCCGAGGCTATGCATATCGCGCTCTACACGTTCATGCTCGGCATGCCGATGCTTGGGTGGCTTGCCGTGAGTGCAAAAGGTGCCCCGATCTTTTTCTTTGGCCTGCAGCTGCCCGTCTTGATCAGTCAGGACAAGGAACTCTACGATTGGCTCAAGGGGATACACCAGACGATCGGCACCATCGGCTACTACCTGATCGGCCTGCATGCGGCAGCGGCGCTGATCCATCACTATGTGCTCCGCGACGACACCTTGCTACGAATCCTGCCGAGGCGCCGCTGAATGCACTCAGAAAGTGCGTCTGATGCGGGATAGGGTCTTGCTGGAACGGACGACGCAGTCGCTACGAGTCTCAAAAGAAGGTCAAAAGCGAAAAAAGGAAAGCGCCGGACGACATCACCTCATTTCAATTCATGGTTCCGCGCAAGTGTCATCTTTCTGTGGTTTGCGCTATTCCTCTGTTACTCCCTCCAGAGTGGTGGAGCTTTTTTGACTGACAGAACCTGACAGTAGGCTGAAGCAGTTTCTCCGTTCTCGTCAGGCAGAAATCAGGTGTGCAAGGCATTCTGACTCCAATGTAAATCAACATTGGAGATCTGCCGTGAAAAATTTTCTGTCCACTCTCGCGCTAGGTACTGCTCTTACCTTTCCTGGACTTGCACTGGCCAAACCCGTCACGCTTACCACCAATCTCAACACTTACAGTGGCGATGGTGCCTATCTGGCGCTTTATGTCACCGATGCCAGCGGCGCTTATAAGGGCAGCCTCTGGATGGCGGGCAATAAATCCAAATACTACGAGCACTTGAGCGATTGGTACCGCGCTACCGGTGGAAACTCGACCGAGATAGACGGCATTACAGGTGCCAGTGTCGGCGCGGGGCAGCAATTGAAAATCACGCTTGATCTGGCTGATGCGCTGTTTGATGCAGGCTACGAATTGCATATCGACGCCGCGGTTGAGGACATGCGCGACAGCCCGTCAGAGGTGGTCGTGCCACTGACTAGCCAAGGGGCGGGTAAGGCTGTTTCGGGCCGCCGCTATATCCGCGACTTCAGCTACGACATGTAGGGCTGCAGAAAGGATCGCGCCATGCTGCGTTCACTGCATAAGATCCCCGGTCTCATCGCCGCTCTGCTGATCGTTGTCCTGACGCTCAGTGGCGCGGTGCTATCGGTTTTTCCGGCGCTGGAAGGAGCGCAGACCCCGGCACAGTTTGAACCGGCTCTGACGGTGGCCGCACTGGCCGAGCGCGTGGCCATTGCCTATCCCGGCGTTGAGCAGATTCGCCGCGCACCTTCAGGTCGGGTTACTGCTTTCTATTTCGATGAGGGACGGCCCGGCGCGGTGGTGATCGACCCTGCGACCGGACTGGGGGTGGTAAGTTATGAGCCTTCCACTTTTCAACGCTGGATGATCAACCTGCATCGTTCGCTGTTTCTCGACGATGCCGGACGTTTGGCGGCGGCGGCCGGAGCGGCCTCGTTGCTGGTTCTGTCGCTGTCTGGCCTCATGCTCACTGTGCGACGTGTCGGCGGTTGGCGACGGATATTTGTGCGGCTGCGTGGTCCACTCATGGGGCGGCTGCATGTCGAGGTGGCCCGACTGACAGTGGTCGGTTTACTGCTCTCGTCCATCACCGCGCTGTTTATGACAGCCAGCACTTTTGGTCTCGTTCCAGAGGACGGCGCCCGACCCATCTTTCCAACCGAGGTGAGCGGACAGATGAGGGCCGCGCCCAGCGCCATGTCTTTGCTGCGCAGTACCCCGGTGGAGACGTTGCGTGAACTGACCTTTCCCTATCCCGGCGATCCGACCGATATTTTTGCGCTCAAGACTGACAGCGGCGTAGGCTATCTCGATCAAGGGACCGGCGTTACTTTGGCTTGGGTGGATCACGGTCCTTGGCAGCATTTGACCGAGACAATTTACATGCTGCACACCGGGCAAGGGGCCGCTTGGCTGGGCCTAATCCTTGGGCTGATGGCGCTTGGCGCGCCGATCATGGCATTCACCGGCGTCATTCTGTGGGTACAAGCCCGCCGAGCACGGCCGCGGATTAAGAAAAATATCGCTATGGGACAGGCCGACACAATCTTGCTGGTCGGCAGCGAAGGTGGCAGTACTTGGGGTTTTGCTGCGACGTTGCATATAGCGCTGACGCAGGCGGGCCACAAAGTCCATACCACTGCAATGTCCCGTTTCGCGCTCGAGCGCTACAGGCGTGCTAAACGGGTGATCGTGCTAGCTGCCACCTATAGCGAAGGTGCGGCCCCGGCTTCAGCCAAGGGGTTCACTGACCGGCTAGCCGCCTTAACGCAAGCCCCGGCGATACCGCTGGCGGTGTTGGGTTTTGGCGATCGACAGTTTTCCAAATTCTGCGGCTTTGCCGTCGATGTAGCACGCCTCGCGCAGGAAAAGAGCTGGCCGCAACTTTTGCCGACGGCAACCGTGGATCGCCAATCCTCACAGGAGTTTGCCCGTTGGGGGCATGATCTGGGTGAGGCGCTCGGCCATCCGTTGGAGCTGTTGCACGTCCACACAATCCCGCGCAATCACACGCTGACCCTGATCTCTCGTCGCGATTACGGTGCTGAGGTGCAGGCACCGGCGGCGATCCTGCGCTTTGTCATCCCCAAAACCGGGCTTGTCGCACGACTGACAGGGCGCGGCTTTTCGCGGTTTTCGGCAGGCGACTTGCTGGGCATCGTGCCCGAAGGTTCGCCTGTGCCGCGCTTTTATTCGTTGGGCTCAGAATATGGCGACGATTTTGTAGAAATCTGCGTTAGCCGTCATCCTGGCGGGCTCTGTTCGGGGCAACTTCTGGACATGGTACCGGGCGAGAGTGTTCAGGAATTTGTTCGTCGCAACCCCGGCTTTCGGACTGCGCATAACACAAAACCGGTGATCCTGATCGGTGCTGGGACCGGTATTGGGCCGCTTGTAGGGTTTGTCCGTGCCAACCACCCAGGGCGAGCGATGCATCTCTATTTCGGCGCAAGACATCCCGACAGCGACTTGTTCTATGGCGAGGAATTTCGGGCCTGGCAGGCAGACGAGCGGCTTACCTCGGTCACGACGGCCTTTTCGCGCACCAGCGCGCGCGCCTATGTGCAGGATGCCTTGTGCGCTGATACTGCGCAGATTGTTCGTCTGATCGATGAGGGCGCGCAGGTGCTGGTCTGCGGCGGCCGCGATATGGCCGCAGGCGTTGGCAATGCCTTGAGTGATATTCTGGCGCCCCTCGGGCTAACACTCGCACTATTGAAAGCGGAGGGACGTTATGTCGAAGATATCTACTGACCTCACTCGCCACACACTGAATGGCCCCACGATGGGCACACGTTGGTCGGCGCAATTTCATGCCTCCGCCGAGATTGATCCCAACCCGATCCGTGCGGCTCTCGCCGAAAGCGTGGACCGGGTGGACCGTCAGATGTCCACATGGAAGTCTGACAGTGATCTGATGCGGCTCAACCGCACGCCGGTGGAGGAATGGGTTTGCTTACCTGCGGAGATCATGGAGGTTCTGGCGCGTGCGATGGAAATCGGGCGGCTTTCACGCGGGGCGTTTGATATTGGGGTCGGAGATGCCGTCACCGCATGGGGGTTCGGATCACGCGATGCTGATGAGGGTGCGATGCAGGCTGCCCTCAGCTGTGTCCACTCTGTAGCGCATGAAGTTCTGGACCTTGACCGCGTAGCACTTCGCGTTCGCAAGCTAGCACCGATCACGCTCAACTTGTCCGGGATCGCCAAGGGCTACGCGGTGGACCAGATGATGGCGGTGCTGCGTCGTTGCGGGATCGCCAATGCCCTCGTCGGCTTGGACGGCGAGATGCGCGCGCGTGGGCTGCGCCCCGACGGCAGACCGTGGACAATAGCGCTGGAGCGGCCGGACTATGAAAAGCGAGCGGCGCTCTCCATTCTAGAACTGGAAGATGCTGCCGTGGCAACGTCTGGCGACTACAGACACTGGGTCGATATTGGTGGGCGACGTTTCTCGCATACGATGGACCCCGCACGAGGCGGGCCTCTTGATAGTACATTAGCTTCCGTGACAGTTTTTGCGAAAAGCTGCATGGATGCGGATGCTTGGGCAACCGCGCTCATGGTTCTGGGTGTGCAACGCGGAGTGGAGGTTGCACAAGAATTGCATTTGAACGCCATCTTCATTAAGCGGACCAATCAAGGTCTGCGTCAAACCCAGATTGGGGGACCGTATGCAAAGAGCCCCTAGACTGAAATTTGAGCTGCATAAGCAAACCCGGACCGGTCTAATACCGGCATCATTCGATGTGCATCGCCCACTCACACGGAGTAGGTGATAAGAGTTGAAAAACGACACGGCTCAGTTGTAAAAAATCTTTAGGCTTCACGGCATCAGCTGGGCCTGCGTGTCTTTCAGGGTTGGTGGCACCACATAACCGCTTGAGCCTCTGCGGCACAGCCGTCAGAACAGACGATTACCCGGGGACTCTCTTTATGGTACGCCTCTCCGTGCTTGCTGCCCCGTTAGATAAGCTGCTTCCTCGCCGAAGATTTTGTCCTCATCTACGAGGCGAATGTCCCTGCCTCACAGCCCGCAAGTCTCCACCTCGACCGATATTTGATGACCTGCCATTGAAGCTTCCCCCATTCAGGATTAAAATTACGGCGAGATTGAACTGGTCCCCAACGTTGGACCATATGGGCCAATAAACTCCCGCTTTATCTCCGATGGTACCAATTGGCCGGACCTCATTGTAGTCTCTACGACAAGTCTCGCATCTTGAATGCCCTTCGTCGAGACTGAGGAACCGAATGGCATTAAGACACTCCACGCGAAACTTGCTAAAGAGGTTTTCGATAAAGGCATTGTTCGATGGTTTGCCGAGCCGCAAGAAGTTGGGCGTGACGCCGCGCCAATGATTTTGAGTGTGACAGCTATCTGGAGGTTATCTGATGAACACACAGAATTACGCCGGCAATAGTGCCACGGATCACACCACCAGCTATTACGCAGCCAGTGCCAATGCCTCTCCGAAACGCCCGCCGCTTAGCGGCGACCAAAACATTGATATTTGCATTGTCGGTGCTGGTTATAGCGGCCTTTCCACCGGCCTACATTTGATTGAGAAGGGCTACAAGGTCGCCATTATTGAAGGCGCACAGGTGGGGTGGGGCGCTTCGGGTCGCAACGGTGGGCAGATCGTCAATGGTTTGAACGCCAGCCTGCAAACCATTCAAAAGCGCTACGGTGCGGACACAGCCAACTTCGTTGCCGGACTGGTGCAAGAAGGTGGAGAGATTATCCGTGAACGCATAAAGACCTATGACATCCATTGCGATTTGAAGGAAGGCAATGTCGTTACCGCCTATACTGGTGCGCATATGCGCGAGCTGGAAGACAGGCTGAATCTTTGGGCAGGTTACGGCATTAAAAATCAGGAAATGCTCGACAAGGAGCAGCTTCGCAAGCACGTGAATTCGGATGTCTATGTCGGTGGCGTTATCGACCACACCGGCGGACACATGCACCCGCTTAACCTAGCTCTGGGGGAGGCTGCCGCTTTTGAAAAGCTGGGTGGAGTCATCTATGAAAACTCTCCCGTCATCCATGTGGCTACAGAAGCCGCCAAGCCCGTGGTTAAAACGCGCGATGGTTCAATCACTTGCAACACAGTCGTTCTGTGCGGCAATGCCTATCTGGGTCATGTCGTCCCCACACTCACATCACGGGTTATGCCGGTTTCAACTCAGGTCATTGCGACAGAACCACTGGGCGAAGATCGAGCGCACGACCTGATGCCCACGGATGTCTGCATTGAGGACGTGCGTTATATTCTGGACTACTACCGGATGTCGGCTGACAAGCGCATGCTGTTCGGCGGCGGGCTGGTTTATGGTGGCACCGACCCCAGCGACATTCGGGCCAAGCTGCAACCCAATATGGAAAAGGTCTTTCCGCAGCTCAAGGGAACAAAAATTGACTTTGCCTGGAGCGGGAACTTTGCTCTCTCCTTCAGCCGCGTTCCGCAGATGGGCCGCATTGGCAGCAATACATATTTTGTACATGGCTTCAGTGGACACGGCGTGACGGGTTCTCACACATTTGGCCGCATTCTTTCCGAAGCAATCAATGGCGACAGAACCCGCTTTGACGCATTTGCAAACGTGCCATGGTATCCCTTCCCCGGCGGTCGGTTGTTTCGGGTTCCCTATTCGGTGGCAGGCTCGTGGTGGTATGCACTACGAGACAGGTTGGGCATCTAATCCCGGGTACCTATCGCTCTAATCGCTGACGAAACGGCCAAACATCAGTTTGTAGGCAATCCACACCAACAGCACGCAACCAATAATCAGCATGTACTGTCCCAGACGCTGTTGGTCGCCAAGGAGATAGTTGTTGCAAAACCGTGATGGCGAGCTGACATAAAGCCAACCGAGACGGAAGAAGGTTGCAATAAATTCAAGCAAGAACACACCCTTGACGATGAAGTTCATACGCGGCCAACTTAGTGAGAATGGCAGACCAATCAACAATGGCACCAATGAGTATTTGGCCAGCGCAACCAAGGTATAGCTGGTTGCGGCATCAAGAGTACGCGGCAACATCCAATAGGCCGCAGCCGACACGGTCAGCACCATGCCGGTGATACCGTAGCCGTTCCATCTAGCGATAATAGCCTGCAAGCGTTCGGGGACTGCGCTATGGAGCAACCAGCCGACCAACACCAGCAGGGGTATTTGCACTAGCATCTGCGCGGTCATGCTTGCTTCAAGAGCATGCTTAACGGGCGGCATCAGCAGAATGCTAAATAAAATGACCGCTATGTTTATTGGCCAGAGCCAGCTAAATCCCTTCATTGCTGCAACCTGCTTAGCACCATCTGGACAACACGGTCGGGATCACCCAGGTCGGCGATATCAACCAGCCGCCCTTGAGGGTCAACAATATAGATGGCAGCGTTATGCGTATAACCGCCGAACGTATCGGGGATAACAGTCAGGCCGAAGCGTTGTATCAACTGGCGCAAACCGGTGGCATCGGTCGGCCGCGCCGCTAGCCACCCACGGCCGTTGCTGTTGGAACGTTCCAGATAGCTCGTCAGCTCGGACGGCGTATCGAAACCGGGGTCAAAACTGATACTTAGCAATGTAACTTTGCTCTGCGCAATCGGCCCTGCCAGCTGTGTTTGCAGGCGAGAAAAATCAGTACCCAATGCCAAGCATAGAGTTGGGCAGCGCGCGTAGATGAAATCAATTACCAGCCAGCGACCGCGCAAACCGGCAAGAGCAATACGCGTGCCGGTTTGGGTTTCCAGCGTTACATTGGGCAGCTGCACCGGATGGTTACGGATCTCCACCCGGCGTGCGGTTTCGGTGGTAAAGGCTGAAAAATGATCAGTCCCCTCCGCCAAGACACCGACACCCACTGCCGCAATGACGGCGCTAGCCAGTAGTGTGCGCAGTATCTGCGTCATCGCCTGACTTCAATAACCCCCTGATGATCTGCACGGTGAACACCAACATGGCCACAATCACCACTATGGCTGCACCTGACGCCCACTGGTCATAGCTGATCCATTCTGGCAAATGCACCGCAAACCGGCGCGGTACACTGACGCGACCTTCAGCCAGAAACATCATGACAAAGACCAGCCCGCCGAGTAGGTAAGCGTTGAATGCCAGAAGTCTACCAATTCGACTTTGGGCTGTGGGCGCACGGCTATTGATGACGTGGAACATCAATGCAAAGCACATCGGCAGGACGCCGAGCAAAATATAAAAGTGGAAATGCCCAGGCACCCACATCGTGTTGTGCATGACCTCATTGACCCGAATAGTGCCATCAATAATGGCCGGGACAATACCCGCGCTCCAGCCGAACATCGACAACATGAGCAATCTGGACGGCATACGCCAACGTATGCCCGAGCGATGAACATTAGTCAGCGCGCCGTAGGCCGTGATCACGAATACCGGAATTCCGCTTGTATAGGAAACGATCTGGCCCATCACGAGCATCCAGTGCGGCATCACATAATCCATCAACATGTGATGCGGATATACGGTCAGAACCATCACTGTGGAAATGGCCCAAGCCCAGAGGAACGGTCGCGAAATCGACCAGCCTCGTCCAGTATAACGTGGCAGCAGCTCATATACAGCGATGACCGCCATGTAGATGGTGGCATTGATGAACATATGACCGAATAGATAAATGAAGTTCTTGATGATAAGCGCGTCGGGCACCCAAGCCGGATTGTAGGCATTGATAATGGACATGACCAACGCGATAGCACCTGCCAAAGTCCCGATCGAGTTGGTGATCATCACCATGGTGCTGGCGACCACGGTCTTTGGATGAGACTTGTCAATCTCGCCGCCGAACAACCATTGCAGACCAAGCGCCCGCCCCAGATTGCCATACACGCGGATAACAGCCCGCATGGTATCAAGATAGAACAGCAAAAAGCCGACGCCGATCGACAGATAACCAAACATGAACACAACGGCGGAAGCGATGCTCCACGTGCCCTGCGACTCTACCGGCAATGGATAAAGAAAAGTCCATGCGCCAGCATAGCCACCGTAAAAGACGGCACCCAAAATCAACACGGCACCAATTAGAAACAGAACATAATTCGCGGTAAAAATCGCCAAGTTCAAGCGCACATACTTGCGCAAAAAGAACCACATCACCGCGCAAGAAGCCAAGGCGGTGACACCGACCATTCCAGCGCCATGCGCCGTCATGATCATGTAAAACAGATCAGGAGGAACATCAATCCAAGTCCCCTGTGCCATACGCATGGCAAGGCCAAGAACCATCATTAAAACAAAAACGATCAGTGCTGTGATGATATAGAGGTTGAAAATGACGCGCTCGGCGCCGACAAGCCGCTCGTTCTGAGGATAAAGCGTTGGATTGCTCATAACTTACATTCCTCCATTGGCAGCGACCACTTCAAGTTCAGTTTCCATATTGTGATGCGCGACACCACAATATTCCAAACACAGGATGCGGTAAGTTCCAGGTTTGCTGAACGTATATAATAGTTTGTTCGTATACCCGGGCATGGCTTGCGTTTGAATGACGATGCGGCCGTCAGGAGCATAGATCGCAAAACCATGATTGACGTCTTCGCTGGTGACCCGAAACTCAACAGTTGACCCGGCTTTGATCTCGGATTCGCTGAGGTCCCAGTACCATTGATGCCCGACCACCTCGATCACTTGATCAGCTTTAAGCGCGGCATCTTGGGTGGGAATTGGAAACGGCACCAACGTCACCCAGGCAACAACAACACCAAAGACGATCAACGCCCAGAACCACCATCGCCGTATCAGGTTCGCGCCGCGCTGCACCTCGGCTGCATCCGCAACCTTACCTGATCGCGCAATAACATAGAGAAATGCTGCCGAAACGACCGTCAGCCCCGCTATCGTGATCCACCAAATTGTCGTCTGTATGACCATAACAATCCCTCATGGTATTTCGCGTGGTACCTGCCAAACGAAGCGTCGCTCAATGATCTCAGATGCTTGCATAAACAATTCGCCGAGATCGATCTGGCGCAAGGCGGACAACGCCGCCATCGTCACTCCACCGAACTAGATGACGACGGCCAGAACCAGCGTCGCGAGTGCGATGCCCATATCCATTACAGATACTCGCGAGAAATTTAGTATCTTCGACGAACGTTGATTGAATTGCCATCGATCATATCCCCGATATTCGATCAAACAGGCGTATGAGAAAGAGGGCTCAAAACCTGGGTGAAAACAAGTCTGCTTCGGCTTCTGCCGCTCTTCTAGTCAGGCGGCACCAAGGTCCCTTTTCAAGTTCAGATACAACTCTCTGTCTCACTCATAGCCTATCTTGCAAACATTTCAATATAAACATGCATATAAAATGCATGTTATAAACAAAAATTGAAACAACAAGCTGGCGCCTAGCGCAACAAGGTCCGCAGCGACGATCTCCGGCAGATGAACCAAGACCAGCAAGGCCCCTCGATCGCGCAATCCGTGCGCGCTTGGAACCGATCTAATTCGCAGAACCTCTGAGATAGATTCGTAGTACCGCACAACTTGCGAATATAAATCAAACCAAACGTCGCAGAAATAATTTTCCTCCGTCCAAGGATCGCTGCATTGCGGCAGACTTTCTGTCGCAGTCCCTGTGCTTGCAATGGACACTCTGCCGCAGCATCTCGTTCGAATTTCGTGCCTATAGTTTTTCACAGGCATTGAGAACGATCCGTGTCGTTCAGAAAGATGTCTGGTTTAGAACACGTCAAGGTGACGACGCGCGATATGACAAAAGTAAAATATATCGAATTCAGCGGCACCGAACATTTGGTTGATGTGCCACAAGGCCTCTCCGCTATGGAAGGTGCCGTTCGCTACACGATTCCAGGTATTGAAGGTGATTGCGGTGGTGCCTGTGCTTGCGCAACCTGCCACGTTTATGCCGAGAGCGGATGGATGGAAAAAATTCCACCCATGGATGATCTTGAACGAGACATGCTCGACTTTGCATTCGACGTGAAGGAAAACAGCCGCCTCTCTTGCCAGATCAAGATCGACGACAGCATGGAAGGGCTGACGCTCAGAACCCCTGCGCGTCAGTACTGAACCGGATAACACTTTCGGTCGCAAAAAATGGAGCGACCAATTTTGGAGGATGAGAGATGAACCCCAAGACCGGCATTGAAGCCAACAAAGACAATTGGCGCGTCACAATGACACCTGATGACATCTACCGTCATCCGATGGATATCGCTTGGCATTTTGCTTATGAGTTTGGCGAAGAAAAAGTCGAAGATCTCTACCGGCGCGCCAAGCAGAATCAGTGGGATTCCGACACTCTTCTGCCTTGGGATACGCCTGTTGATCCCTCCAAACCGCTCATCAACAATGAGCAAGACATCTATCACAAGATGTCTTTCTTCAAGAAGTTGTCGAAATCACAGCGCGAAACCTTTACCGCACATTCGACCGCGCAACTTCTGTCGCAATTCCTACACGGCGAGCAAGGGGCGTTGATGACGGCAGCTTGCGTCACCCACTCTGTGCCGGACTCAGGCGCAAAAGCCTATGCCGCGACCCAGACCATGGATGAAGCGCGCCACGTCGAGGTCTATGCAAAATACTGCAAGAAGATCGCGATGATCTATCCGATGTCGCCTTGGCTCAAGGAGCTCATCGACGTAACACTCCAGTCTGATCGCTATGAGAAAGTGATGATCGGCATGAACATGGTGGTCGAAGGCCTCGCCCTCGGCGCATTCAACAATATGTATCGGTCCACAACATGCCCGCTTCTGAAACAATTGACATTCAACGTCATGCGCGATGAATCGCGCCATGTCTCCTTCGGTCATGTGTTCCTCGGGCCGGTCATCAAGGACCTTCACAAGGACGAAGTGGAAGACCTCGCTGAGTTTGCTTTCAACGCGGTCAACATTCTGGTCAACGCCCAGACCTCCGGCACTATCGCCAACAAAGTTGACCCTGGTTTCATGCAGGTTCTGGAAAACAGCAACATCGATGCGGCGGATTTCTTCAAAGGCCTCAAGGAAGCCGAAGAAGACGGGATCGCCCAGACCCTGCCGCCGGGACAGGTCCATGCATTGAAAGACCTGATGATGCCTGCGATCGCCCGCGTCGGGCTCATCACGCCGACGGTACTCAAGAAGTATGAAGAGGCCGGCATTCCGATATTTGACGACCTTCGCGTCCTCAACGCGATGGAAGGCGGCTCCCCAAACAGCGATTTCGCTGCCGCCGAATAGCAAACTGAGCCCGCCGCCGTCACAGACCGCGGCGGGCTGCTTTTTTCCGCTCAAGGCAAACGCAGTCCAATCAGATAGGTACGACATGACCAGCGACGATGGCAGTGCATCCGAGGTATTTTATGCAACCCTAGTTGCCAATACTCCTGAGGCCATCATCGTTACGACCCCTGAGGGCGAAGTTACCTATATCAACCGTGCTTTGGAAAGGCTTCTGGGTTACCCGCCCGAGGAAGTGATTGGTCAGAATATTTCCATGCTAGTTCCGCAAACGCCGGGCCGCCGCGCCGACCCGGTCAAATGGCTGCAACGCTGGGCTGCAGAACCGGACTACACGCAACAGCGCTTTCTGGATTTGATTGGTCAGACTAAATCGGGCCATGAGATGCCGGTTGATGTGCGTGTCGTTGAAATCAGTCTCAGTAGCACACCTCATTTCATCATCACGTTACGCGACAATACCGCACGCCGTGCCGAGCACGCGGCTTTCAAGGACGCCAACTTAAAGGCCACCCGCATTCTGATGGTCGCCGAAGACGCCATTATCTCGGTTGGTCCTGATTTCAAAATTACCTTTTTCAATCTCAAGGCGGAGAAGATATTCGGTTATGGTGCCGAAGAAATATTGGGTAAGCCCCTCAATATCTTGCTGCCGGATCGCTTCCGCATGGCCCATGAGGCCATGATAGAAAATTTTGGCAAAGGCAAAGTCGCCTCACAATGGATGAACCAGCGCGGTGCGATCACAGGCCAAAGAAAAAACGGTGAGGCATTTCCAGCAGAAGCCACAATTACAAAAGTAGGCTCGGGAAATGACATCACCTATTCAGCGCACCTGCGTGATTTGACAGAGCCTAAACGCCCTATAGCGACATCGTAGAAGGCCAATACAGGAGAAAGAAGCTTAGACGAGAGGGCAACAAGGTTTCATCCAACTCGAACGATACGATAGAGGACGGCGGACATTGAGCCATTTGAAGCGGAAAATACCAAACTGATGCCCCTAGTCGGGCATAGGGCTCTGCATGAAGAAGGCGAAGTTTAGCGGTTAGATGATGGCCTTCCTCCTACGGCACTTAAAATACCGCAGAATATTGCGGTGAACGACGTGCGAGACGTAGACAAGAGCGTAAATGGACTTGGGGGTCGATGAAAATGGATAGGGAGCAGACTTTCATCAAGGAAGTGCGAACTTTCCTCTCCGAAAATCTCACGCCTGACCTCCGTCTTGCGGGGCGACATACCGTTGGCACGCATTCTGATATTGCAGCATGTCACATTTGGCATCAGCGGCTCTATGAACGTGGATGGATTGCGCCAGCTTGGCCTTCCGATTACGGTGGCACGGGATGGACGCCACCACAGCGCTTTCTCTTTGAGCAAGAATGTGCCCTCAACGATGCTCCCATTCTTTTTTCCGGCGGCATTAGAAGTCTCGGGCCGCTCCTCATCGCTATGGGAACACCGGAGCAGCAATCGCGATATCTGAACCCAATTCTCAAGGGTGAAGATCTCTGGTGTCAGGGTTTTTCAGAGCCATGCGCGGGCTCCGATCTTGCGGCTCTAACCACCCGTGCTAAGTCAGACGGCAATGACTATATAGTAGCCGGATCCAAGATATGGACGACGGGTGCCCATTACGCAAACCGCATGTTTGCTCTGGTCAGGACATCACAGGGCTCACGGTCACAGGAAGGAATTACCTTCCTTTTCATCGACATGGATACCCTGGGATCACGGTTGAGCCGATTCTCTGCTTTGATGGCGAGCACGAATTCAACCAAGTTTTTCTTGACGATGTGCGCGTCCCAAAGGCAAATCGTATTGGCACCGAGGGAGATGGTTGGACTGTGGCCAAACATCTGATGCGATTTGTGCGGTCAAACAACACGACAAGCGGGCTCCTCTGCCGCGCCTTTCGCAGAGTCGAGGAGGTGACAGGCGACCAACAACTCAAAGACCCGGCGCTCATCCTTCGCAAGGCTACACTTGAAATAGATATTCGAAGTTTCGAGAGCTTCGAACTGCGTCTTCTCACTTCCGGTCGTCTTTCCGGTGACGACGAAATCGCGTCATCTCTCATGAAGTGCATAGCGAGCAAGCTACACCAAAAAATCACCGAACTGGGAATTGAGGTAGCGGGGCCTTATGGCATCGGCAGGGCGGATAGCCTCGACGAGGATACCCCTCTCTACTTAAATGCTAGCCAAGCTATGCGAAAGTACCTTAGTACGCGCGCCGCCAGCATTTATTCTGGTGCGAACGAGACGCATCGCAATATCATTTCACGCTCCTTATTGAATTTAGCAAAGACTTAACGATCCGGTAGCCCCCCTGGAAAGTCTTGCTTGTCTTCTGAAATCGTGGGCAACCCTCAAAACCAGATTCACCGCTTGGCTTTTGACAAACCGAACACCTCTGCCGCCCATGTTGATCGCGATCTTTTCACGGAGCAAAACTTCGGTGAAGGCTGTGCTGGTAAACTGGCTGCCTTAGTCGGTATTGAAGATATTGGGCTTGCCGTTATAACCCCCGGCATCGGCACTTGAGGCTCTGGAATCTAAGCCTTGTAGAGTCCGAAAAGAAAATGTTGTTAGCTTAACTTGCCGTCTACAAAACAGGCAGCAGCCCAAGTGGCCTAACGTTGGGGAAACGTTCACTATAGGGCTGGGCTATAAATCTATCTGGCCGAGAATATCGAAAGCAAGTCATACAAATCGAAGATCGTAAGCTCATAAAAAGTGCGACCAACGCCATCGAAAAGCCTGGAGACTCATGGGTTCATTCTTGATCATACTTTGTCCTAAGTATCTGATATATAAGAATAATATTACCTCCCTTAGAGATACCGTCGGTTTTCAAACTATATTAATTTGTATACAGATCAGGCCGGGGCGCTGAAGCCTTCTTTAAGCGCGCGAATGCGATCGGCGAGGTAGCCTTCGGATGCATGCGGCGGCGCTTCAGCGTTGTCTGATTCACCGTCATTTTGATCGTTGGAAGGTTCTGTCTCGTCCAGGTCAGACAGCGAAGCTTTGATTTCGGCGAGGTCAGGCATTTCGGTGCTGTGTTTGTCGTCGGAGACCTTGTTGTCCAGATCATCGGCAGGAAATGGCGTGAGCGATATGGGGACGTCGGGCCGTGCTGGCGCGGCCTGCGGTTCGGGCGCGGCGTCGGCGAAGTCAACAGCGACTGCGCCCATGTCAGCGACCAATTGTAGGGCTTTTTCGGCAAGTGATTTCAGTTGGGATTCGATATGGCGGCGCTTTTCCATGTCGCCACGGGCGGCGGTTTCAAGTTCGTCGACACGGGCATGCAGCAGCGTGAGATTATGCAAATGTGTTTCGGCTTCGGCGCGCGCATCGGCGTGGTTTGCTCGTAGATCAACAATATCTTGCGAAAGGGTATCCGCCTCCCGACGCGTGTTGGCCAGCGTCTCTTCTACTTGAGCGTTCTTGTCTGAAAGCGCGATGATTTTGGTACGCTTTTCCTGCAACGTCATGTCCAAGGCTGAGGCGCGTGCGGCTTGCGACTTCAGATCATCGAGGTCGAGATTGTCGCTTAGATCGCGTGTCGTCACCTTGACGGCGCGCCGCCAGACGAACTGGATGGCGATAAGAGCGAACAATGTGGCTGTCAAGAAGCCAAGTGCAATCAGCATGATGCTTTCGAGCATGAGGCCCTCTTTACCACGTTGCATTCCGTGCTGTGCGCAGCGCGTCGCGCCACAGCAAAACCGAGGTCACCCTGCCAGAAAAGTTGAAATTCTTCCAGCCTTTAGCACCCTATATGGAAATGTCGCGCCCAAGCGTGTCAGAAGGGCAACCATTCGCGGCTCTTGGTGTATTTGAGATAGCCGACGGACGCGCCAAGACGCAAGCCCGCGCCTGCCCGCATCGGGGTTAATATGACCTTGTCGCGCTGTTGATAGTTGATTCCGATA
Source organism: Parvibaculaceae bacterium (assembly GCA_041688015.1). Taxonomy (GTDB): domain Bacteria; phylum Pseudomonadota; class Alphaproteobacteria; order Parvibaculales; family Parvibaculaceae; genus Parvibaculum. The sequence continues at coordinate 162,267 of JBDNIY010000012.1, read as the reverse complement.
CCTGCAATCAGATAGGCGCTGCCCTCAACGCCGGGGAAGCGCTGGTAGATGGTGTCTCCATTGGGCAAATTGTAAATCAACGTGAAGACTTTGACAGCATTGCCGCCAAAATCCCACCCCGCCGACGGGCCTTGCCAATAGACCTTCTGCGCACCGCCCGATTTCATATTTAGTGTGCCAACGCCGTAGCGCAGCCCCAGAACAAACGCACCGCTGACCTCTTCGCCTTTGATGTAAGCGTTTGGCTCACCGTATTTTTTGAAGACGGAATGAACCGCGTCGGCCAGGCCCTTGGCGGTGCTGCCAAAAACTTGACCAGCCTCCACCATCATTTCATCTTCGCTGTAGGTGTCGGCGTGATTGTTGATGACGGGGCGCACTTCGTCCGCTCGGGCCGCGATGGGCGCTATCGCGAGGGAGAGAGCGAAGCTGGCTAGAAGGACGGCGAGCAAAAGCGACGGGCGCTTGAAGGGCATGGGGGCTGATCCTTTGTCGGTAGGGACGACTCACTTTTGAAGAGTCTAGCGGACGGATCGGGTCAAAATGGTGGCGGCATAATAATAATCGGGAAATTAATTTAACCTCTGGCATTAAATGGGTCCTTCTGGGACAATTAGGCTTGATTTGCTTGGGCACGGTGATTGCAACCCGTTCAGGCAACCGCATTCGCCGCTGCGTTATGCGTGGCAGGCGAGGCCGGCGCGGGCCGTCAGAGGTCGGGGGGCCTTAGGCAGCGTTCGCGTCGGTCGGTTATATCCGTGGCCTCGACAGCACCGGGTCTGGATGACTTGCTACAGATCCACACGAAAACGGCGCTCCCCAGGGAGCGCCGTTTTTCGTTTGGGCATGTTGGTCAGGACAGGACGCCGCCACGGGCGACGAAATACGGATTATCGAGACCGCGTTCCGATTTGCCGTAGAAGAGGGGCGCGCCGCTGAGTTCGGTGACTGAGCCACCTGCCGCCGCGAGGACGGCGTGACCCGCGGCCGTGTCCCACTCCATGGTGCGGCCATGACGAGGGTAGAGATCGGCTTCACCGGCCGCAATCAGGCAGAATTTCAACGACGATCCGGCAGCGAGAAATTCCTTCACATGATAGTGGTTGAGATATTCCTCGGTCTTGTGATCGCGATGCGTACGGCTGGCGATAATGACGAGACCGTCTGCAGCCGGTTTGCGAACAGCGATCCGATGCGGCTGTGCGGCGTTTTCGAGCGACCCTTCCGCATTGGGCGCGATGTTGAGTTCATAGGCCTCGCCCGGTCCGCTGGCATAGAACATGCGTTCTTTGGCCGGTGCGTAGACGACACCTGCGGTGGGTACGCGGTTTTCGATCAATGCGATATTGACAGTGAATTCGCCGTTCTTGTTCAAAAATTCCTTGGTGCCATCCAGCGGGTCGACCAGAAAAAATCGCTCACCAATTTCCGGGATGTGCCCTGCGGATGCCTGTTCTTCTGAGACCACGGGAATGCCGGGCGCAATGCTTTTCAAACCGTCGAGAATGATCCGCTCGGCGTCCTGATCGGCAATCGTTACAGGTGAGTTATCGCTCTTTTTGGTGGCCGTTACGCCGTTTACGTAATGCCTCATAATAGAGGTACCCGCCTTTAAGGAGAGGCAGCAAAGGTCGTGTATCAGCGTGGCATGATCGACGGACATATATTGAGCTTTCTCGGGCTGTATCGGTCTTTGTGGTTTATCTGGGTTCGCAGGGCGGAGAACACCATCCCCGCCGGGGCTGGTCAAGGGCGCTTTGGGCCAGAGCATTCATGGTTGTCTTGATCGCTCTGATGTGGCTTGAAGGCTGGTTTCTTTTGCGGTGCGATGCTATCAGGCTATGGAGCTAAATCGCAGCGGATGATCCGATTGCATCATTTGGTGTCAGAGCATTTTCGCAAATTTGGGGCAGCGAATGAGCAATACGCAAGACGATGTTTCGCCACTTGAGCTGGCTGCGCTGTTGTGCAGCCGGGTCTGCCATGACGTCATCAGTCCGGTGGGTGCGATTACCAATGGGCTTGAGGTTCTGGAAGACGACGACGACCCTGAAATGCGGGTTCATGCGATGGCGCTGATTACCCAAAGCGCGCAACAGGCGTCGGCCAAGCTCCAGTTTGCGCGGCTTGCTTTTGGGGCCGCCGGGTCGGCAGGGGCGGAGCTGGATCTTGGTGATGCGCGCGATGTAGCGCAGGGCCTGATGAAGAGCGAGAAAGCCAATCTCATTTGGGACGCACCGCATGCGACACTCGGAAAAGATTTCGTCAAGCTGGCGCTCAATATGCTGCTGATCGGTCTAGCGGCCATTCCGCGTGGCGGTGACGTCGTTCTGTCGATTGTCGGAGACCTTAAAGCGCCAACCATTCGTGTCCGTTCAAACGGGCAAGCCGCGCGTGTGCCAGACGAAACCAAAGCGTTTCTTGGCGGGCGGGCGTCAGATCGGTTTTTGGATGCGCGCGGCTCGCAGCCTTATTTTACGGGTTTAGTCGCGCGCGAGTTGGGGGTGTCGATCGATGCGCGCATGGAAGGCGACGACTTTCTGATCGAAGCTATTCCGGTTGCGTAGGTGGTGAGTTTTAATGGTTGAATATGCAAAGGGCATCTCGTGAGAGACGCCCTTTGGTGTTTCTGTGTCAGTGAAAGGTCGATCAGGCACTAGCCTGAACAGGAATTGATGCTTCGACCGGATCGCGCAAAACATAGCCCCGTCCCCACACGGTCTCGATGTAATGTTCGCCGCCCGTGGACGCTGCCAGCTTCTTGCGGAGCTTGCAGATGAATACGTCGATGATCTTCAGTTCGGGCTCGTCCATGCCGCCATAGAGATGATTGAGGAACATTTCCTTGGTCAACGTGGTGCCCTTGCGGAGCGAGAGAAGCTCCAGCATTTGATATTCTTTGCCCGTCAGGTGAACGCGGCTGTTATCGACTTCGACTGTTTTGGTGTCGAGGTTGACGGTGAGCTTGCCGGTGTTGATGACTGACTGGGAATGACCCTTGGAACGACGCACCACAGCGTGGATGCGCGCCACAAGCTCGTCCTTGTGGAAGGGCTTGGTCATATAGTCGTCGGCGCCAAAGCCAAGACCCCGGACCTTATTCTCAATGCCGGCGAGGCCGGAGAGAATGAGGATGGGTGTCGTGACCTTGCCGACGCGAAGCGACTTGAGGACTTCATAGCCGCTCATATCGGGCAGGTTCAGATCAAGGAGAATGATGTCGTAATCGTACAACTTGCCAAGATCGACCCCTTCTTCACCAAGGTCGGTGGTGTACACATTAAAACCGTCAGATTTCAGCATCAACTCGATGCTCTGAGCGGTTGCACTATCGTCTTCAATGAGCAGAACTCGCATGGTGCCCCTCTTTGCGGTCGCGCGGTGCTTGTCACCGCTCAGTCTCAGAAATTATCCACAATCAGGACGGTAACCTTATTTGGTTAATAAAGGTTAACCGAAGTCAAAAAAATTGAGAAAATTTTAGATAATTATTCAAAGACTTGTTTAACCAGATTTTTAGTTAGGAATTTGGCTAATTTCAATGAACCTCAGCATTCCGCTAGGAATTTACTTTGAAAGCGGAACGGCAAAGGTCGCTTATCAACAAGTTCTGCTGTCAGGGTTTACGTCGTCTTAAATTCTTACCTTCAATATTGCCGATGAAATGAACCGGGTTGGCTTAACGACCTGGAATTGAGCCGTTCTTTCCAAGGGCGGTTTCATGGTGCGGAGAATTAGGGACGTGCAAGCGCTGTTGGCAGAAATAAGCGAACTCGCCGAGGTTCAGCATTATGGCCGGGTGGTTTCCATCCAAGGTCTGATGGTGGAAATTGCTGGCCCGTTGCATGCGATGGGCGTCGGCAGTCGGCTCGCTGTGGCCAGTCGAACTGGCGAAGATATTGATTGTGAGGTCGTCGGGTTTCGCGATGGGCGCGCGCTTTGTTTGCCATTTGGCTCGCTTGCCGGCATCGGCGTCGGCTGCAAGGCCATTGTCATCGCCGAAGAGCCGCATGTTTATCCAACGAGTGCCTGGCTTGGTCGCGTCGTCAATGCGATGGGCGAACCGATTGACGGGAAGGGCCCGATTGAACAGGGAGCGACGCCCTATAAGCTGCGTGCTGCGCCGCCGCCTGCTCATACGCGTCAGCGTGTGAAGGGCAAGCTGGACCTAGGTGTGCGTGCGCTCAATACATTTCTCACGACCTGTCGTGGACAGCGTATGGGCATTTTTGCAGGCTCAGGTGTTGGCAAATCCGTATTGCTGTCGATGATGGCGCGCAACACGGCTTGCGGTGTCGCTGTGATCGGCTTGATCGGCGAACGTGGCCGTGAAGTACAAGAATTTATCGAAGACGATTTGGGGCCCGAAGGGTTAGCGCGCTCTGTTGTGGTCGTGGCGACTTCTGATGAAGCTGCCTTGATGCGCCGACAGGCGGCCTATCTGACACTGACACTTGCTGAATATTTCCGTGATGAAGGTGAAGACGTTCTCTGCATGATGGATAGTGTCACGCGGTTTGCCATGTCGCAGCGCGAGATCGGTCTTTCGGCCGGTGAGCCGCCGACGAGCAAAGGCTATACGCCGACCGTCTTTGCGGAATTGCCAAAGCTGCTGGAACGTGCCGGGCCCGGTGCGGGTCAAGGGACGATTACCGGGATCTTTACGGTGCTGGTTGATGGCGACGACCATAATGAACCCGTGGCGGACGCTGTGCGTTCCATCCTTGATGGTCACATTGTCATGGAGCGCTCGATTGCCGAGCGTGGCCGTTACCCGGCGATCAATATTCTTAGATCCGTATCGCGTACCATGCCGGGTTGCAACAATGATGAAGAAAATATGTTGATCCGCCGTGCGCGCGGGTTGCTTGCTACTTATGACGACATGGAAGAATTGATCCGTCTCGGTGCCTATCGCGCAGGCTCGGACGAGCTTGTTGACGAAGCTATTTTTTACCAATCCGCTCTCGATAATTTTCTGGCTCAACGCAAGGATGAGGCCACCGATCTGGCAACTGGCTATGCCATGCTCGAAAGCATTCTTGCGCAACCTATACCATCTCGAGACGTGGACTCCTGAGGAACTGAATGATGCGCAACCGTGACTCTCTCATTCGTCTGCACCGATTCCAGGTCGATGAAAAACGCCGTAAACTTGCCGAACTTGAGTTGATGGCGCAGGAGTTTCGCGTTCGAGAGCGCGAGCTTGAAGCCCAGGTCGAGGCTGAACAGAAAAAGGCGGGCGTCTCGGATGTCGCTCACTTCGCCTATCCGATGTTTGCCAAATCTGTGATCCGGCGTCGCCAGAACATTCTGGCGTCGATCGATGATATCGTGCGCCAGCTTGACAGTGCGAAAGAAGAACTGTCAGACGCGTTTCGTGAACTCAAAAAATATGAAGTTATCGAGGACAACCGCAAGCGCAAGGTGCGTAAGGTTGTTTTACATGTCGAACAGACGCAACTCGATGAAGTTGCGCTTGGCATTCATCGGCGTCACTAAAATCTAATGGCGTACCGCGGTAAGATTTCCTGATTCTTTTACATCTCTACCCAACAGGCTTTTGTTTTGATAGGATGGCATCAGTTACGATTAACTGAGCGGCGGAGCGTCATGCCTTCTTTCGATATCATTTCTAAAACCAATTTTCCCGAGGTCGACAACGCGTTGCAAAACGTGGTGAAGGAGATCGGGCAACGATATGACTTCAAAGGATCCAAATGCACGATTGAGCGCAAGGATCAGGAGATCACGATCAATGCCGACGATGAGTTGAAGCTCAAGCAGATGCACGAATTGCTGCAAGGACATTTGGTGCGACGGCAGGTCGATCCGGGCGTGCTGGACTATAAGGACCCGGAGCGGGCTGCAGGCCAAAGCGTGCGCCAGAAAGTCTTGATCAAAGACGGGATCGAGAAGGAACTGGCTAAACGTATCGTCAAAGATATTAAGGGATCGGGCCTGAAGGTGCAGGTCGCTATTCAAGGCGACGAGCTGCGCGTGTCAGGAAAGAAACGCGACGACCTTCAGGCTGCGATCCAATTCGTCAAGGAGCTGAAAATCGAGCAGCCTCTTCAATACGAAAATTTCCGCGACTGAGCCGCAGATGTCTGATCAGCCCCGCATCAATATGCGGCGGACGAGGTAGACTAGGCTGATGGCGATCAGATAACCCACGAAGCGGATGCCCATCACCTTCAAAACTTCGATGTTTGTGAAATCTGGAATGGCAATGGTGCCACCGCCCATTGTGCCACGTCCGATGGTGACGATTTCGTGGATGATCGTTGCGGCGACCGCAAAGAATATGATTTGACCATAGCGACGCATCAGTGCCGCCGCGATGACCGCGATGACGATACCTTGTACGGAATCGACGGTGCCGAAGCCTTGATGCCCGAGAGCGATGGCTTCATTTACTATATTGGCTAGTTGCATACTTATTCCCCCAAAAAGCCTTAACTTTTCCCCATGCCTTTGAATGCGGCAGATTGCACGCTTTCAAAGCAAAACGCAGGGTAGACCAATTTGGGACAGCGTCCACTGAATTGCACTGTAAAAACAGTTTGTGTGCGACGCAAAAAATTCATCCAAGGGCGGTTGCGAAGGTCTAAACCATAGCTGTAGTGCTTATAGTTGCCGCCATTACGGCTAGCACATTCGCGTCGGAGGCTTGATCTAGACAGTGCCGATGGTGCGCAGCTTGGCGCGGGGATGAATTTCGCTCTGTGACATCACGAATGTTTGCGGGCGAAAGCGCTCGACGATTGAGCGCACAAAGGGACGCACGCCGGGACTTGTTAGCAGCACAGGGGCTTCGCCTGCGCGTCCGGCCTCGTCATAGGCGTCACGCAAGGCAGCAATGAACTCCTGCAGCTTTGAAGGTTGCATGGCAAGTTGACGGTCTTCGCCTTGTCCAACAATGGATTCGGCAAATGATTGTTCCCAGTGCGGTGACAGAGTGACCATAGGCAGAGCGTTGTCTTGGTCAGCATGGGCGGCACAAATCTGGCGCGCAAGGCGTGCCCTTACATGCTCGGTGATGAGGTTGAGGCTTTGCGTGTGGCCGACGGCCTCGGCGATGCCTTCCATGATGGTGGGCAGGTCGCGGATCGAAATGCGCTCTGTCAGAAGCGTTTGCAGAACACGCTGAATACCCGTAATAGTGATCTGTGCCGGGACGATATCTTCAACGAGCTTCTTGTGCTCAGGCCCAAGCTCATTGATGAGCTTCTGGACTTCGGCATAGGAGAGCAGGTCTGCCATATTGTCGCGAATGATTTCGGTCAAGTGTGTCGTCAGCACGGTCGGCGGATCGACCACTGTGTAACCGCGGAACGAGGCTTCCTCGCGCAGATTTTCGTCGATCCATGTCGCAGGCAGACCGAAGGCAGGTTCGGTAGTATGCAGACCGGGCAGTTCGATCTGGCTGCCATGCGGGTCCATGACGAGCAGTTGATTGACATAGACATCGCCGCGGCCCGCTTCGACTTCCTTGACGTGAATGGCATAAGCGTTGGCTTCAAGCTGTACATTGTCGAGGATGCGCACGGACGGCATGACAAAACCCATGTCGCTCGCCATCTGGCGACGCAGCGCCTTGATCTGGTCGGTGAGTTTCTGATGGTCTTTGCCGTTGATGAGCGGCAGAAGGGCATAGCCGATTTCGAGGCGTAGTTCGTCCATCTTGAGGGCGGTGCTGATGGGTTCATCGGCGACCGGGACAGCGGCGGCTTCAGTGACTTCGGCTTGCGTTTCGGCTTCTGCCTTTTCGCGATGTGATTTCTTGCTGTAATAGGCGATGGCGCCGGTGACGGCTGACAGAGTGAGAAAGGGGAGCATCGGCAGGCCAGGTAGGAAGGCCATAATGCCCATAACGATGGACGAGAGCCCCAGCGCCTGCGGATAGCCTGACAATTGGTTAAACAGCGCCTGGTCGGCAGCGCCCTCGACGCCGACTTTGGAAACGAGAAGACCGGCCGCCGTTGAAACGATCAACGCCGGGATTTGGCTCACGAGACCGTCGCCGACGGTCATGATGGTGTAGGTCTGGGCGGCTTCGGAGAAGCTCATGTGGTTCTGTGCAACGCCAACAATGATGCCGCCGATGACATTGATGAAGGTGATGAGCAAGCCCGCCACCGCGTCACCGCGCACGAACTTCGACGCACCGTCCATCGAGCCGAAGAAGGAACTTTCGTTTTCGAGATCGCTGCGGCGTTGCTTGGCCGCTTTCTCGTCGATTAGACCGGCGGAAAGATCGGCGTCGATTGCCATTTGCTTGCCGGGCATGGCGTCCAAGCTGAAACGCGCGCCAACTTCGGCGATGCGGCCTGAACCCTTGGTGATGACAACAAAATTCACGATGACGAGGATGGCAAAGACAATGACGCCGATGACAAAATTGCCCTGCATCACGAAGCTGCCAAAAGCTTGAATGACCTGACCGGCTGCATCCGTACCGTCATGGCCGTGCGCCAGAATGAGGCGTGTTGAAGCAAGATTGAGCGCGAGACGTAACATGGTTGCAATCAGCAAGACGGTCGGAAACGCACTGAATTCAAGCGGTTTTTGAATGAAAAGTGCTGTCATTAAGACAAGCACGGAGAAGGTGATCGAGATGGCGAGTGAAAAATCGAGCAGGAAGGCGGGCATCGGCAAGATCAAAACGACAATGATCGTCATGATCCCAATGGCAAGGAAGAGGTCGCCACGCTTAGACAGGTTGTTCAAAACACCAAGAGGCGTCAGGCCGGGAAGGCCAAAGTTCCTCAGTATTCCGCCTGTTCGTTTGTTCGCTGTCGTTGCGTCGCTCATGTGATCGGTTCTCTGATCGTCTTGTTGGTGTTTCTAGGCTGCTTTAACCGAAGCTGACGCGCTGCTCGCCGCCGGGCAGCGGAACGGCGATGCCGTTTTCGCCGTATTCTTTCAGCTTGTTGCGAAGCGTGCGGATCGAGATGCCGAGAATGTTGGCAGCATGTGTGCGATTGCCCAGACAATGGTCGAGGGTCTTGAGGATCAGGTCCTGTTCGACTTCGGACACAGTACGGCCGATGAAATTGCGTGTGACGGCGTCGGCTGCCACAGCTGCCTTTTGAGCAATACCGTGGGTCGATGCTGTTTCGTCATGGCGGCTGCCGTCGGGCAGGCGGATAGCTTCCACATCGATTTCCGGTCCCGTGGACAGGAGAACGGCACGATGCAGGGTGTTTTCCAATTCGCGCACGTTGCCGGTCCAGTTGTGGCGAGCCAGAAAGCGGCGCGCGTCAACGGAAATAGGTTTTGTGGCGAGGCCATTGGCGCGGGCATAACGTTCGGCGAAATGATTGGCGAGAGCGAGAATGTCGGCGGGCCGCTCGCGAAGGGGCGGCAAGTTGAGATTGACGACATTGAGGCGGTAGTAAAGGTCTTCGCGGAAACGGCCGGCGCGCGCATCACCTTGAAGGTCGCGGTTTGAGGTCGCGAGAATGCGGATGTTGATCTTGACGGGGGCTTTGCCGCCGACGCGGTCGATCTCACGTTCTTGAATCGCGCGCAGAAGCTTGGCCTGAAGGCGCAGGTCCATTTCGCTGATTTCGTCGAGCAGTAACGTGCCGCCATCGGCCTCTTCGAACTTGCCGATGCGGCGCGCGACGGCGCCTGTGAAGGCTCCCTTTTCGTGGCCGAACAATTCGGATTCGAGGAGGTTTTCGGGAATGGCGGCGCAGTTCACCGAGATGAACGGCTTGTCGCGACGCAGAGATTTACGGTGGAGATAGCGCGCCATGACTTCTTTGCCCGTCCCGCTTTCGCCGGTGATGAGAATGCTAGCGTCTGACGGTGCGACTTGATCGGCAAGACGGATCATCTCTTCCATCTTCGGATCCTTGAAGATGAAGGAGTGGCCATCGTCGGCAACGGCGGCGAGCACGGCGGCAATGAGTTCAGCATCGGGCGGCAGGGGGATATATTCCTTGGCACCTGCGCGGATTGCATTGACGGCAGCGCGCGCATCGGTATCGACGCCGCAAGCGACGACGGGCACGCAAATATGTTCGGCAGCCAAGCTCTGGATCATTTCTGCGATATCACAGCGAACATCGACCATGAGGAGATCGGCACCGCGACCTGAGCGCAGCGTGTCGATGGCCTGAGCCACCGTTTCGGTGTGGATGACCTTGGCGCCTTTGGCCATCGCCATTTTTGTGGCGGTGGAAAGCTGGCCGTTCAGGGTTCCGACGATCAGAAGGCGCATATGCGACACTCCTCTTTCTTTCATTCTTAGCTCGTTACAAAAAACATTCAGCGTAGGACGGCGATTAGTTCATGCCGCCCTTGATGATTTCAGTCATGGTGACACCGAGGCGCTCATCGACAACGACGACTTCGCCGCGTGCGACCAGTCGGTCGTTGACGTAAATGTCGATGGCTTCACCGACTTTGCGATCAAGTTCGACGATGGTGCCGCGGCCCAGCTTCAGGAGTTCGGCGACCTCCATATGGGTTTTGCCCAGCACTGCAGAAACATTGACCGGTACATCGAACACGGCTTCAAGATCTTGAGCCATGCGCACGCGCTCGGCGTCGTCCTGATCGCCATTGAGGGCGAGGTCGGCAGCGAGCGGTTCCGCGCTTGCAAGGTCGGGCAGGTTGATTTCGTCGTCCTGGTCTGACATGGCTCAGTTCCTAGAGTGAGTTTGTCTGGCGCGTCTCGGACATTTCGAGACGGTTGAGATCGGATTTCGGGGCGTTGAGGGTTGCGATGTATCTATCAACGATTTCGGTCAGTTCTTTTTCGATGTCGGCAGCGGAGCGAACAACGCCGCCGTCGGCCCACTCAACAACGCAATCACCTTCAGCAATGTCGTTTTGACCGAGCAAGATAATCCGACCGCTGAGGCCGCGTTCCATCGCCATGTGGTCAACTGTTGCCTTCAACTGCTCGACGAGTTGATCTGACACACGCAAGACGATGTGAGGTTCGCGATTGAGATGCGTAAGACAATCGCGCAAAACGGCTTCGATTTCTGATTGCGGCCGGGTGGCGACAAGGGCGGGCGCCAGCTTGCGCGCGGCGATCATGGCCAGCGCGGCGGCTTCACCGCGAATAACGGCGCTTTCGGCTTGGAGTGCCGAGAGCAAACTTCTGGCATTTTCTGCAAAGAGCTCCATGGCGGTGGCGGTCTCTGCTTGAGATGTTGCATTGGCGTCGATCTGGCCGGTAAGAAACCCCGAAGCATGACCCTCGGCGCGGGCGCGCTCGATATCCTCTTGGGTAAACGTCGCCTTCACCTGCCCAGCACCAGCGGCAGACGGCTCTGCAAAGCCGTCAAAACGGGTGTCGAAGGTGAATTTTACGGCCTGTTTCATCGTCATTACATTTCAACTGACTGTTCGGAAAGACCCGATAAATACTGTTGGTGTTGGACTAGTAGATAAGTTCGTCTTCTTCATTATTGGCTGCGATCATGATCTCGCCTTTCTGCGCGAGGTCTTTGGCGATATTGACCATTGTCATTTGGGCTTCATCGACATCCTTGAGGCGCACAGGGCCCATCAATTCCATGTCTTCGCGCAAGATTTTGGCTGCACGTTCCGACATATTGGCAAAGAAGAGGTCGCGCATTGTGTCCGACGAGCCTTTGAGCGCGATGCCGAGCTTGTTCTTGTCAATGGCGCGCAGAAGGGTTTGCACGGAACCTGGATCAAGTTTGGCAAGGTCTTCAAACGTGAACATCAGAGCCTTGATTTTTTCGGCACTGTCGCGTGAGCGTTCTTCGAGGGCGGCGAGGAAGCGGCCTTCGGTTTGGCGGTCGAAATTGTTGAAAATTTCGGCCATGAGTTCATGGCTATCGCGGCGGTTGGTATGCGACAGATTCGACATGAATTCGGCACGCAGTGTTTGCTCAACCTTGTCGAGAATGTCCTTTTGCACCGTCTCCATGCGCAACATGCGGGTCACGACTTCAAGCGCAAACTCTTCCGGCAGGTATGGCAGGACGCGTGCGGCATGGTCAGGACGGATCTTCGAAAGAACAACCGCAACGGTCTGGGGATATTCGTTCTTCAGGTAGCTGGCGAGAACCTGCTCGTTCACGTGGGCGAGCTTTTCCCACATGGTACGACCAGCGGGGCCGCGAATTTCGTCCATGACCGAGTTGACGCGATCTTCGGACAGAAATTTTGACAGCAAGCGCTCGGTGGATTCGTATGAGCCGACCAAAGCACCGGTACCCGACATCTTGGAGGCAAATTCGATTAGTAATTTTTCGACGGTTCCAGCGTGAACGGTGCCCAGCGTTGACATGATTTGTGACATCTCGCGGATTTCGTCGTCGTCGAACATGTCCCAGAGCGAGGAGGCGTCGTCGGAACCCAGTGCAAGCATGAATACGGCCGCCTTTTGCGGGCCAGTCAGGCCTTTGTCATCAACTTTTTTCGGTGCGGTTGCCACGTTTCAGATCCTTAAACGGCTTCGTGCAGCCAGCTGCGCAGAATGGAAATGGATTCATCGGGATGGACTGTGACCAGTTCACCTATTTTGCGAACGGATGAGCCCTTCACCTTGTCGGCGACTTGGGCAATGTCGATCAAGCTGTCGTCGCCGCCGTCACTGCCATCGGGCGCGGGCAAGGCTGGATTGGCGTCGCCATAAGTTGATCCGATCGCGCCGTTGTGGCTGGCGTTTGCATTGCCGATCATGCCGCGGCTCGCGCCGCCGCCAACGCTGGCAAGGCGGGTCAAGACAGGGCGAAAGACAAAGAACATGGCGATTAGCGCGAGAATGGAGAGCACACCAAATTCGCTTATACGCATGTAGTCGGCTTTGGTGAGGTTGAGGAAGGGTGCAACTTCAGGCGCAATTTCTTCGATGGGCGTCGGTGCTGCAAATTGCAGATTGACGACTTGAATTTGATCTCCGCGCGCATTGTCAAAACCGATGGCCGATTTGACGAGTGCCTCGATCTGCGAGATTTCCTTGTCCGAACGTGGCGTATAAATGGTCTGGCCGTCTGCGCCCTTTGCGTAGGTGCCATCAACGAGTACAGCAATCGATAGACGCTTCACGCGCCCGGGTTCGAGCACTTCAGTCTTTGTGGTGCGCGAGATTTCGTAGTTGATGGTTTCTTCGTTACGATTGGACTGCTGGCGCGATACGGAGCCATTGTCTCCGCTACTAGCACCGGCATTCGGCAGGTTGTTGGCGACGGAGACGCCTTGCGTGTCCTTGCCATCGGAATTGTTTGATTTGTCTTCAACCGTCTGCGTCGAGCGGACGACCTGTCCGTTGGGATCGTAGCTGTCAGATGTCTGCGTGACCCGGTTGTAATCCATCTGCGCGGTCACTTCGACGCGCGCCTTGTCGACGCCGACAACGCGGCTGACGATATTTTCGACATGCGTGCGCAGACGCTGCTCATAAGAGGCGCGACGCTCGTCGATGCTTGATGAGATCATGGATTGGCTGTCGTCACCCATGCCGCTTGCAAGCAAAATGCCGTGTTCATTGACAATGGAGACATGGCCGGGCGTCAGACCTTCGACGGCAGAAGCTACGAGTTGTTGAATGGCTTTGACCTGAGCGCTGGCAAGTTTTCCGCTAACCTTGAGGACCAGCGAGGCGGTTGGCTCGCGCTTGTCGCGTGAAAAGAGTTCGCGTTCGGGGAGCACGAGATGGACGCGCACTGCCTCAATGCCGTCGATTGAACGGATGGTGCGCGACAATTCGCCTTCAAGCGCACGCAGATGATTGATGTTTTGAAGAAAGCTCGTCGTGCCGAGTGCGTCTGCATTGTCAAAGATTTCATAACCGACTGTGCCCCCAGCGGGCAGGCCTTTGGCCGCCAGTGCCATGCGCAGCTTCAAGACGGTGCTTTCGGGCACCAGGATTGTCGTCCCGTCACCTTTGAGCTGATAGTTGATCTTCATCGCATCGAGCGCGCCAGTCATTTTGGCCGCGTCTTCGGGTGCAATATCGGCAAAGAGAAGCGCCATCGGCTCCGCGGACATCTTCATGCCCAAATAGGCAAAGAAGCCCAGGAGCGCTGCTGCGACCAGACCGAGTGTTGCGAGCCTTACAGGGCCCAGCGTTTTCAACAGATTTGAAAATCCGCCCACGTTCCCACCTCAAGTGTCACCGCTCTATGCGTTCACCCCGTTCTTGGATGATTGCAAGTGCAAGACACCAGGCCTTCGACAAATTCTTTGCCTCCGGGGGTCTGCCGCTGAAGTGCCCAATGCGCCCATGCAGACCCGGTTCCTGTGCCGGTGGGAAAAAATTACCGCGTTAGCCTAAACAGACTCTTAACGCGGTCGGCAATTTCTGCCGGTTGCAACCTGAAGGCGAAGTTTGACCGTGAACGAAACAAGAAAACGCCGACGAAGGGAATCTTCGTCGGCGTTGGCAGGTCAGCAAGTACGCAGATACAGGGTCTATCTTACTGCCTGTATTGCTGGACGCGTGTTGCGCGAAGCCCAGCCAGTCCATGGCGTTCGATGGACCGCTGCCAGCTCAAAAACTCTTCCACTGTCAGTGTGTAGCGGCGGCAGGCGTCATCAAGACTGATTAGGCCACCGCGCACGGCCGCGACAACCTCGGCCTTGCGGCGGATGACCCAGCGCTTGGTGTTGGGTGGCGGCAAATCAGCCACGGTGAGCGGGGTCCCATCGGGACCTATCACATAGTTGATTTTGATCTGATGCTGCTCGCTCATCGAACAGGTTCTCCATACTCGTTGTTGAACCCGAACTTACATTCAAGCCACTTAAGAAACGGATAAGTTGCAGGGTAAAATTTGATCGAATTCAAAGACTTAACCGTTTCAACTTGGGACAAGGGCAGGACAAAACAGGCCGTTATTACGAGCCGGATGGCGCATTCGTTACGCTTGTGACGTCGGAATATTTGATTTGCGCGCCGTTAACCGTAATGACGGGATTTGCAGACGTGATATCGACGCCTGTGACAATGCCGGTTATGCGGACATCGGATGTCACGGGTTGACCGGCGGCGTCATTGGCGGCGACTTGCAGGAAATAGCTGCCGTCATCCATTTGAGTGCCGGATGAATTCTTGCCATCCCAATTGAAATCTTGAGCCCCGCTCTTGCCATCGACCTTTTCGGAATAGACCGTTGCGCCATTTTTATCGAGGACCTGCACGGTGGTATTGGGGGCGTCGTCGGCAAGATCGACTTTCCAACTGGCCTGCCCATCTTTGAGCGTCGAGCCATTGCTGTAGGCTTGGACCTGCTTACCGATGAGACCAACAGCGGTGTTGGCAGCCTGGAAAATATTGGCGCTCAAGAGGCTTTCTAGATTTTTGTTGGTCTGTATCTGCTGTTCGACGCTCGAATATTGAACGAGCTGGTTGGTGAAATCTGCCGACTTCATCGGGTCTGTTGGGTCTTGATTTTTCAGCTGGGTCGTCAACAGCGTGAGGAACATCGAATAATTGCCTGACAGAGCTGTCGAGGCGTTGGCCGCCGCAGATTGCGATGTGGTGGCTGTTTGGGCGGCCTGGGCCGCGGCGACTAAATCAACGCTCATTTGGGTATTCCTCTCGCTCAGACGCGAATGTCGATGCCGCCATTGGCGGCTGTATTGATGTTGTAGATCGGGCTGAGTACGACCTTGTCCGGTGCCGATTCAAAATTACTCAAACCGCTAGACCCCTGCGCATTGCCCGCAAAGTTCTGCCCCTGATTGCCTGCATTGCCGTCGCGCAGCGAAAAATTCAGGCTGTCTGGGTTGGCTTGAAGGCCAGCGTTGTTCAGAGCTTGCTGCAATGCGGTGGCGTCGCGACGCAGAAGCTCAAGCGTCTCAGGGCGTTCCACGACCATGTGCGTGGTGACGCTGCCGTCCTTTTTCACATCCATGCGGACGTCGATGCGGCCCATCTCGGCGGGATCAAGGCGGATGTCGAAGCGGTTGATGCCCTTTTGTAGATTGCGCGCAACCTGCAAAGCAATGGTCATGGCGGGCACCTGGGTCGGTGTCGTCTGGCCGGGAAGGGTGCCAATGCGGACCGTGGTCCCATTGGCATTCTGGCTTTGCGTCGTGGTGGCGATGTTCTGCAGGTCGCTTAAGGCGCTGGCGCTGCTTGATCCACTGCCGCTCGATGTGACGGACGAAACTTCGCCCCCACTTGCGGCGGCGACCATCTTGGCGAAATTCTGTGTTGTCGCACTTGCTGTCGGTGTGGCCTGCGCTGGCGTTGGCGCATTGGGCCCGCTTGCTTGAGCCGTCGCGGTTTTGGCGTCGTTCTTGTCGGCCATTTTGGCGGCGGCTTCGTGGCCGAGACCTTCCTTGGACGAGATGGAGAGGTTAGCTTTCGGGTCGCCATCGTCTGTCTTCGGCTGCGCGGTGTTGGCTTTTGCTGCCGTATTTGCAGCGTCGGCAGCAAGAGGGGCCAAGGCGGCAGGGGCGGGTGCTGCTGCACCCTTCGGCTCCGTGCTTGGCGTTTTGACTTCCGTTTTGCGTGTTTCGATAGGTTTTGCAACGGTCGCTGCCGCCAGACCGGCAAGGTCTGCGGAGGGCTCGTCTGTCTCCTTCGTCTTGTCGGTCTTCGGCTTTGGCTTTGGCGTTGGCGTTGTGTCGGCGATCTTTGATGCGTCGGGTGCAGCGGCACTATCCTGGGCCTGATCAGCTTCGGCGTTGGCAGCCTTGGCCGTCAGTGGCGCGGCGGTATCTGGTTCAGGCGTGGTGTTGGCGTCGGTTTTGGCGGCGTCGCTTGCGGCTGCTTTGGTGCTGTCTTTCTGTGTCGCATGGGCGTCTGCGGGCGCGGCAACGGGCTCGGGTGTGTCGGCTACCTTGGGAGCGCTATCACTCTGCGGCACCGTGTCGCTATCGGTTTTCTGGGTGTCGCGAGCACTGTCGGCGTGGTCTTTTGCGATACGATCTTGATCACGCTGATCGGCGCGTCTGTTGGCTTCGCGGCGGTCTGCGTTGCTATTGCCTTGGGTCTTGTTATCGTCCAGATGACGCTCAAATTGGTTCTGATCGCGCGCGGTGTCGGTCTTTTGCGGCGCGGCGGGCAGGATCGCAGCAGTATTCGGCTGGCTTGTACGAAAACTTACAGGGGTTGGCAGGCCCATAGCATGTCACCTTGTTTAAACAATTTCCGGGCCTCAGACGACAGAGGCCTTTTGGGTTAAACCATAGGAAGCAAGGGGCGGGCCACGAGGCGCGCGGCGAATTTCATGGGAAATTCAATGACTTGCCCATTGACGCGAGGCGGCTCCGCGACGATATTCCTGCCGATCAGGCATTTTTTGCCGGGTCAAGCCACGTCGTCGAGCCAGATTGCTTGTTGCTGGCCGGGCGGAAGGTAGCGGTTTGAAAATCGAACACCATAGCTAGAACCATGCGCGAACCTTTTGATGAAAAAACCGGTCTGAATAGCCTTGATCTCCCAGGTCGTCCCGAGGAGACGCGGGTTGTTGTGGCCATGTCGGGTGGCGTTGACAGTTCGGTGACGGCTGCTTTGCTGAAAGAGCAAGGCTATGACGTCGTTGGCATGACGATGCAGCTCTATGACCATGGCGTCGCGGTCCAGAAAAAGGGCGCCTGCTGTGCGGGACAGGATATTCAAGACGCGCGCGCCGTCGCGGCGCGCATCGACATCCCTCATTATGTGCTGGACTATGAAGAGCGGTTCCGCGCCGCTGTCATGGATGATTTTGTAGACTCCTATGTGGCTGGTGAAACGCCGATCCCTTGCGTGCGTTGCAATGAACGGGTGAAGTTTCGCGACCTGCTTGAGACGGCGCGCGATCTTGGCGCGGCAGCGCTTGCCACGGGCCACTACATTGCCAGCCGCCCCGGCCCGCGTGGGCGTCAACTTCATCGTCCGCGCGATTTTGATCGCGACCAGAGTTATTTCTTGTTCACTACAACGCAGGCCCAGCTTGATTATCTGCGCTTTCCGCTTGGTGATCTCACGAAGGCGGAAACGCGCGCTATGGCGAGCCGCATGGGCCTTGTTGTGGCCGAAAAGCCCGATAGTCAGGACATTTGTTTTGTCCCGACCGGGCGCTATACCAACATTATTGATCGCATGCGTCCCAGCAGCGATGGCGAAGGTGATATTATTGATCTTGATGGCCGTGTGTTGGGGCGGCACAAGGGTGTCAGTCATTACACGATTGGCCAGCGACGGGGCCTTGGCCTTGGGGCCAGCGAGCCAGAGGCGACGCCTTTGTTTGTGATCAAGCTGGATGCGTCGCGCAAGCGTGTGATCGTCGGGCCAAAGGCGGCCCTGCTGACGCGCCGCCTCACACTGCGTGAAGTGAATTGGTTGGGCGATGAGCCTTTGTCGCCCCTTGAAGGCGCGCTTGACCTTATGGTGCGCGTGCGCTCGACGGCGGCGCCTGTTGAGGCCCGTTTACGCGTTCTCCCCGGTGGGGATGTCGAGATTGATCTTACGGACGGCGAAGAAGGCGTTGCGGCGGGGCAGGCGTGTGTTTTTTACTCGCAGGACGGTGGGCGTGTGCTGGGCGGCGGTTTTATTGCTAAAGCCCATCTTGATGCGCTGAATGAAGGAAAAGTCGCGGCCATGCAGGCGGCGGCACATTGAGTTTACGGGGCATGGGCTTATGGGTCATGACGCATGATCTCGCTAGCTACATGACTTTTAAAAAATTAATTGACAAAAATTGCTTGCGAGCAAGGTAATGTGCCCTCCACATTAGAGTGGGCGGGGATTAAGTGGAGAGATTGAGTTGACGGGTATAGCGCGTATCGACGAACAGGCTGTTCTGAAGGCATATGCGCGCTGGGCGCCAATCTATGACTGGTCGTTTGGGCCCATCGCTGACTTTGGCCGCAAGCGCGCCATCGACGTCATTAATAAACGTGACGGCACGCTGCTGGAAGTGGGCGTCGGCACTGGGGTGGCTTTGCCGCGTTACGCGCGCCATCTGTCGATCACCGGCATTGATTTTTCGCCTGACATGCTGCGCAAGGCACGCCACCGTAAGCGCACACGCAAATTGCGCAATGTTGTCGGTCTTTATGAAATGGATGCGTCCGAGCTGCGCTTTGATGATGCATCTTTCAAAACCGTTGTTGCCATGTATGTGATGACCGTGGTGCCGAACCCGCACAAGGTATTGCGCGAGTTGGAGCGCGTTTGCGCGCCGGGCGGCGAAGTCATCATCGTCAATCATTTTGCACAAGACCACGGTATTCGCGGCGCGGTTGAACGGTGGATGGCGCCAGCGGCACGCGCGCTAGGCTGGCATCCTGATTTCCGGATCGAGACGATCACGGAAATGACCACACTCAATCTCATTGAGACGAGGTCGCTACAGCCGATGGGCCTCTTCACCATGCTGCGGTTCCGCAAGGCGATGGACGGTGAAATACTCGCCAATGAGGGCGAGGCAGAACAAAACGCCGCCGTCTGACGCTTTATTGAACCTCTTTTTCGCTTAGGTGGTGGCCGAACCTTGACAGGCTTCGGGCCTGCCCTTTATATCCCCATCTCTCCAGATGCTAGGCCCGCGAGCGGATCTAGGCGTCTCCGGGGCGGAGTAGCTCAGTTGGTTAGAGCAGCGGAATCATAATCCGCGTGTCGGGAGTTCGAGTCTCTCCTCCGCTACCATTTCCCATCAAAATACCAAACATTCGTTGTCGGCACGCCCCTTGCTCGTTATCAGGCCAAAGGCAAATTTCGACCGGAAATATGCCAGTTTCGTATTAAAATGGGATGATGTAGTTCAATGATGGGTCAGATGATGCGCAAGGTTATCGAATTGAGCGTTTTGCGGCGCTGGATTGTGTTTGGCGGCGCGACAAGCCTGTTGGCGGTTGCGGGCCTGTTGACTGTTATGCTGGCGACACCGGCTTATGCCTGCGACGCAGGTGGTGGAGGTGGTGGGTTCAATTCCAATTGGAACTGGAACATGAATTCCAACAGCAACGGAAACTACAACAGCAATTCCAATGGGAATTCGAATAGCAACAGCAACAGCAATTCAAACAGCGTTGAATTGCGCGGCTAGGCTGGATACAGGCGTTGGATTTGCGCGCCGCCGCTATTAGAACGGGCAGGGCGCGCTGAACGTGCAGGTTTGGCCTGTGCCTGGATGGGTAAATGTCAGCGTTTCAGCGTGAAGTTGTAGACGGTCTGAGGCGGCCAGCGCTTCGGCGTGAGCGTAGAACACATCACCCAGAATGGGGTGCCCAAAACTCAACAAATGGACGCGCAACTGATGTGAGCGGCCGGTGGTGGGCGTTAGGCGTAGGCGCGTCGTGCGCTCGTCGCGTTCAATGACCTGCCAATGGGTTTGCGCGGCGCGTCCTTCCGCGTGGTCGATCATTTGTTTTGGACGATTTGCCCAGTCGCTACCAATCGGCAAATCAATGTCACCCTCATCACCTTCGAGTTTGCCCCAGACGCGCGCGATATAGGTTTTGGTCGTCTGTCGGGCCTCGAACTGCATGCTGATATGGGCATGGGCTTTGCGCGTCATGCCCATGACAATGACGCCGGACGTGTCCTTGTCGAGGCGGTGAACTGTCATCGCGCCGCGATAGAATTTGCGCGCGCGTTCCTGCAAGCAATCGCCATGGGCTTCGGGTTTGCCGGGCACCGATAGCAAGCCGCTTGGCTTGTCGA
Organism: Parvibaculaceae bacterium; assembly: GCA_041688015.1. GTDB lineage: Bacteria > Pseudomonadota > Alphaproteobacteria > Parvibaculales > Parvibaculaceae > Parvibaculum. The sequence goes on along the minus strand of JBDNIY010000012.1, from coordinate 141,665 downwards.
GCACCAAAATATCGTCGTCGCGATGGATCACCGAGAGCCATGGGCTTTTGGGCGGCTGATAATTGAGAAGGCCGACGGGTTGGTTTTGCATGAGGCGTTAAATCAATAATGCGGCGGCGGTGGTTCGGCGGGTGCGGGCTCGCCGCCCTGTTCCTCAACCACATAGACACGGTCTCCGAGTTTGGCGAGGCGACGCGCCATGGCCTCGATCTCGCTCCATTGGTGCGCGACGACGGCATTCAGATCGTCGATTACTTGATCTTGGTGCGCGAGATGAATTTCCATCTTGTCGATCCGGTCGCTCAGTAACTGGATGTCGGACATGCGCGATTCCTATTGGTCAGCTATGAGCTTGCGCTTCGCGTCAGAAGTCAGCTTCTTGATGGCGTATTCGGCTTTTGAAGCGGCCGAGCGGTCAGCGTGGGTTTCAACCAGCACAATGCGGCGTGGCGGATAGCTCCGCGTAAACTTCGCGCCGCGTCCACTGGCATGAGCCTTGTAGCGTGCTTCCACGTCGATGGTGATGCCAGTATAGAGGCGGTCGCCTTCGCATTCAAGAATGTAGAGATACCAGAGCTTCTGCATGGCCGTGAGATTAGCGGGTTGGACGCCTCTGCCAAAGCCCGCGAGCATCAAACACCCTGAAAGCTGACCAATTTGTTTTTGTCGGTATCCCAAAGAGCCAAGGGTGCCGTCTTGAGGCTTTGCAGGATGGTCATCCGGTTGATGGACTTGAGTTCCGGCAAGGCGTCGAGGCATTCCTGCAGGCGGTAGTTAGGGATGTGGCTGCACAGATGATGAATGTGGTGCAACCCAATATTGCCTGTGAACCACTGCAGGATGCGCGGCAGTTCATAGTAGGAGCTGCCGAGAAGAGCGGCGGTTTGACGGTCCCAATTTTCGTTTTTTTCCCAGCTTGTATTCTCAAACTGATGCTGAACATAGAACAGCCAGACGCCCATGGCGGCGGCGACCACAAGGATCGGCAAGACGAGAATGGTGAAATGCTCCCAGCCGAGCACGACAAGCAGCGCGCCATAGAACAGCGCCATAACCAGATTGTGGGTCATCACGCTTGACCACATTTCCCAGATAGGCCGCTTCAAGGTGATTGGGAAGCGTTGCAACAACAGGAAATGGATCGGGCCACCGATGGCGAGCAGAAAGATCGGGTTGCGGTAAATGCGATAGGTCAGGCGACGTATCGGCGGCAAAGCGCGATATTCGGCCACTGTCAGCGTATCGATGTCGCCAAAGCCGCGCCGATCGAGGTTGGACGAGGAGGCGTGGTGGAGCGCGTGAAGGCGGCGCCAATAGGCATAGGGCGTGATCGTGAAGAGGCTCAACGCGCGACCGGTCAAATCATTGGCGCGCTTTGAGGCGAAGAACGAGCCGTGACCGCAATCGTGTTGAATGATGAAGAAGCGCAAGGCGCAGCCTGCCGCTGGCACTGACAATGCGAGCGTCAGCCAATAGCTGTATTTAAGGCTCAGATACATGGCGATTGACAGCGCCAAGAAGGGCAGGGCTGTCGTCACAATCTGCCTGATCGCCTGCCAGGCATCTGGCCTTCGGTATTTTGCGCAATGCGCGGCCAGTTCCTTGATCTTGTATTGCATGTGTTACGCGCCGTTTGGACTTGGAAAAGAATGAGCGTTTTGAGTATTTGAGGTGGAGATTAGCATTAAACGCCACCCCAATGTGTGCTGTCGCCTAGCAGTTTGTGGAATATTACGGGGCCACCCTGCGCTGTCAATGATGAACTCGGGTGCGGCTTTCCCCTTTAAAATCAAGGGTATTTTGTGAGCACCATGAATTTGACGTCGAGGTGGAAAGAATGGTGGCTGCTTGGATGCGTGATGCGAAAATTCTATGAGCTATACAATTATCGTTGGTGCGGGAAAAGACTGACGGCGATCTGTCGTGCGTTAGCCGCGCGGCGGTGGTGACTTCTTGTTATAAGTGCCCGGAGAACCCCTCATTTTCTGTCAGAATGGGGGTCTGCGTGGCTGCCTGAGGTGGCGAAAGGGAGAATGCGTGTGTTGAGGTTTGGTTCAAATCTGGTGCGACGGCTTACAGAGGGCGGCCTGACCGCTGCGGTGGCGGTTGTTGTTTTTGCACCCGTTTTGGCGCGCGCCGACGGGCTTGGTGCGGCGAGCGATGTCGCAGCGCCTCCCCCAGTCGATGCTGGTCTTTTGGCGCTGTTGCCGCGCGATTTGTCGCCTTGGGGCATGTTTATGGGGGCAGATGTCGTTGTGAAGCTAGTCCTGATCGGGCTTGCCTTTGCTTCGGTGATGACTTGGACGGTGTGGCTTGCCAAGAGCCTGGAGCTTGCGGCGGCGCGGCGGCGGGTGCTGGCGGCATCGTCGGCACTATCGGCGTCCACCACGCTTGAGGACGCCCTAGCGGCGGTTGGCAAGGGCGGCGGTGCGGTGCAGGCTTTGGTGCAGGCGGCTGATTTTGAAATGCGCCTGTCGGCCGAAAGTGCAGCGGCGGACAAGGAGGGCATCAAGGAGCGCGTCGGATCGCGGCTGGAACGGCTGGAAGCAGCCGTTGGGCGACGGCTGGGGCTTGGGACCGGGGTGCTGGCCACCATCGGGGCAACGGCCCCCTTTGTGGGGCTGTTTGGTACCGTTTGGGGCATTATGAACAGCTTTATTGGTATTTCGCAGTCCCAAACGACCAATTTGGCGGTGGTAGCCCCCGGCATTGCCGAGGCTTTGCTGGCGACCGCGATGGGACTTGTGGCGGCGATCCCGGCGGTGGTGATTTACAATATGTTTGTGCGGATGATCGCGGTGCAGCGCGGCGTGGTGGCGGATGCGGCGGCTGAGGTGCTACGTTTAGTATCGCGTGATCTCGATCGGCAGAGCGCACAAGCGTCGCGCAAAGCGGCGGAGTAACGGCGATGGGTGTCCGTCTCAACCATGGTATTGGCGATGATTTGGAAGTGACACATGAAATCAATGTGACGCCGTTCATTGATGTGATCTTGGTCTTGCTGATCATCTTTATGGTCGCCGCGCCGCTGGCGACCGTGGATATCCCGGTTGATCTGCCAACCGCTGCCACGCACCAGACGCCCCGGCCTGACAAGCCGGTCATGCTGACAGTCAAACAGGACCTTAGCCTTGCGCTCGGAAATGAGAGCGTTTCGAGCGCTTTCCTGCAAAAAAAGCTCGAGCTTGCAACAGGTGGCGACAAGGCTCAGCGGATCTTTCTGCGGGCCGACAAAACGGTCCCCTATGGCGATCTGATGGACGTGATGAACAGCTTGCGCAATGCGGGATATCTCAAGGTGGCGCTGATCGGTCTCGAAGCACCTCAACCGTGAATGTGATCGACATATCCCCCTATGGTCTCGTCGGTGACGGGGAAATGCGAAAGCGTTGGCGACGAAGTTTTGTCATCGCGTTAGGTCTGCATGCGGGGATAGCGGTCTTCTTCATCGGCTGGACGGTGCATCCGATCAAACCCGAAGCACCGCCGCCCGCGATTCTGATCGACATGCAGCCGACACCGCCTGCGTCGGTGCAGAAGCGCGTGATTGAACCCGACATCAAACCCAAAGAATTGCCGGTCGTTGAAAAAGCCGAAGTGGTGTTGAAGAAGGTAAAGCCTAAGCCACGCCCTGAGCGGCCTAAGCCCAAAGAACCAGAGCCCGCACCTGTTGTGAACCAGAGGGCAGCGCCTGCTGCGCCGGTGAAGGCCCAGTCACCGATTGAAGCGCGGGCGGCGGTCACACCCAATTATCTGAGCGAGTTGTTTGCGCATCTGGAGCGCTACAAGAAGTATCCGCGCATCGCCGGATCGCGTCAGGCCGAGCGTCTTGTGCTGGTGCATGTCGAATTTGAGCGCAACGGCCACATCACGGCGCTGGCGGTGGCGCGCAGTTCAGGGAGTGCGGCCTATGACAGGGCGGCGCTCTCAACTTTTCGCCGCGCTGATCCCTTGCCGCCGTTTCCCGATGCGATGACGCAACAAAGTCAGGCGCTCAATATTCCGGTGCGTTTCAAGTTGGTGGACTGACGATCCTGCCAGTTGTTTGCCTCAGTCGCCAGCGGCTGGGGCAGCGGCGATGGGTGTCCGGCGTGGGCCGGTCATGCGCATCAGGCCGACAATGATGATGACCGTCGCCAGATAGACGATGAGCTGCGCGCCGGAGGGCCGCGAGGAGTAACCGACCAATGTGTGCAACATCTGTCCCGCCAGACCGTGCTGATCGAGCAGCCATGTGCTGTCCCACATGCGCGTGGTGAAGACGCGCAAGAAGCCTGCCTGCTGGATGTAATGGATGGCTTGGGCGGCAAGGCCTGCGGCCAGCAATGTAATCAGGCCTGATGTCACGGCAAAGAGGCGGTGCGTGGGGATCGAGAGCAAACCAAAATAGAGCAGGGCACTGACCAATGCGCCGCCCGCTATGCCGACGGCGCCGCCGATCAACATGGCCACAGTGCTTGTGCCCCCAGAGGCGGCGATGCCGTAAAGGAAGAGGACGACTTCTGAGCCTTCGCGCAACACGGCGATACCGACGACGAGCGCAAGAGCAGTGAGGGTTCGGTTGCCGCTGGCAACACCAACACCAAGAGACTCCATGTTGCGTGCGATTTCGCGCCCGTGAGAGGCCATCCAAACATTGTGCCAAGCGAGCATGCAGACGGCGAGCATGAGGATGGAGGCGTTGAAGAGTTCCTGACCCGAGCCGGCAAACAGACTGGCTATAGAGCCTGCAAAAAGGGCGACGACACAGGCCCCCGCGACACCGCCTGCGACACCATAGGTGACCCAGAGGCCACGCATGGACACACCTTTAGTGGCGGCCAAGACGATACCGACGATCAATCCGGCTTCGATCATTTCGCGAAAGACAATGACGAGAGTGGCCAACATGAGATGCAAACTCCAGCAGGGTGCGCTTAGAAAACGTCAGCCTATCTGCAAGTGGTTCTCAAAAGCAAGCAGAGCTTAACCAAATCGACCGGTCACATAGTCGCGGGTGCGCTTGTTGGAGGGATTGGTAAAAATCTTCTCTGATGTGTCGAATTCTACTAGTTCACCCAGATACATAAAGGCGGTGTAGTCCGACGCGCGCGCTGCTTGCTGCATGTTATGGGTAACGATGACGATGCAGAATTCCTCGCGTAGTTCTTCGATCAGTTCTTCGAGCTTTGCCGTTGAGAGGGGGTCAAGGGCGGAGGCCGGTTCGTCCATCAACAGGATCTGCGGTTTGACGGCGATAGCTCGCGCGATGCAGAGGCGCTGCTGCTGGCCCCCTGAAAGGCTGGTGCCGATGGCATTGAGTTTGTCTTTGACTTCGCCCCAGAGATTGGCGCGCGTTAGTGCCCAATGGACGCGTTCTTCAAGGTCGGTGCGCGAGAGTTTTTCGTAGAGGCGAATGCCGAAGGCGACGTTTTCAAAAATCGACATGGGAAAGGGGGTTGGTTTTTGAAAGACCATGCCGATTTTGGTGCGCAATTCGGTGAGGTCGGCACCGGGCGCGAGAATGTTCTGGCCATCGACCACGACTTCGCCGGTGGAGCGTTGGCCGGGATACATTTCATAAATGCGATTGAGCGTGCGTAGCAGCGTGGACTTGCCGCACCCCGACGGGCCGATGAACGCTGTGACACGGCGATCGGGGATCGAGATGTTGATGTCCTTTAGCGCATGAAAATCGCCATAGTAGAAATTGAGGCCCTTCACGCCAATTTTTTCGGGCATGGAGGGCATGCCATCGAGCGTCGGGCGATGGCTCGCCCCGAGGGAGGACGCGGTCAATGCATCGTCGTTCATACTCATGCTCTCTTTCCCTTGGCGGACAGGCGGGCAACGATGTTGAGCGCCAGGACGGTTGTTGTGATGAGGAGGGCCCCGCCCCATGCCAGACTACGCCAGTCTTCATAGGGGCTCATGGCAAACTGGAAGATGACAACCGGTAGGTTGGCCATCGGGGCGTTGAGGTCGGTGCTCCAGAATTGATTGTTCAGGGCCGTAAACAGGAGAGGCGCGGTTTCACCGCTGACGCGGGCAATGGCAAGCAATACGCCTGTCAGAATGCCCTGAAAGGCCGCGCGGTAGCTGATGGCTGTGATGACCTTCCAGCGCGGGGCACCAAGTGCCGCGCCTGCTTCGCGCAAGCTGTCGGGCACTAGTGTGAGCATGTCTTCGGTCGTGCGCACGATGATTGGCACGGCGATGATGGCGAGTGCTGCAATGCCTGCCCAAGCCGAGAAGTGGCCCATGCTCAAGACGACAACGGCATAGACGAAGAGGCCGATGATGATGGAGGGCGCGCTCAAGAGCACGTCATTGATAAAGCGCACGATCTCGGCAAGTTTGCTCTTGCGCGCATATTCGGCAAGAAAAGTTCCGGCCATGATGCCAACAGGAGCGGCTATGGCAACGGCAATGCTGGTCATCACCAGACTGCCATAGATCGCATTGGCAAGGCCGCCCTGACTGCCCGGTGCGGGCGTGCTCTCCAGAAAGAGCGAGGGCTTGATGGCTTGAATGCCATTGTAGAAAAGCGTGACAAGGATCGCGGCCAGAGTGGCCAGAACGGCCGCCGTCATCAAATAGGAAATGATGGTCATGGCGTAGTCGAAGCGATGACGTTTACGAATATGGGCGCGACGGGTTTGGATTTTTTTGTCGAGTTGCATCTGATTGGCTGTGGGGGCTTGCGGCGTGGTCATGCGATGCCTCCTTTGCCGGTAGTGCGCAGAAGCATGCGTTTACCGATGGCGAGAACGACAAAGGTCAAAACAAAGAGCACCAGACCAAGGGCAATCAATGAGGCGGTGTAAAGGTCGCCATCTGCCTCGGTAAATTCATTGGCCAGCGCCGCGGAGATGGTGGTGCCGGGAGCCAAGAGAGACAGGCTCAAACGATGGGCATTGCCGATGACGAAGGTGACCGCCATCGTCTCACCAAGCGCGCGCCCCAGCCCGAGCATGATCGCGCCGACGACGCCGACACGGCTGTAAGGCAGAACGACGCGCCACACGACTTCCCAGCGCGTGGCACCAAGGCCATAGGCACTTTCGCGCAAGACTGCGGGGACGGCGGCGAAGACTTCGCGCATCACCGACGTGATAAAGGGCAGGATCATCAGCGCGAGAATGATGCCGGCGAGGAAGACGCCGATGCCGATGGGCGGACCTTGAAACAGATGGCCGAGGATCGGAATGTTGCCGAGCGTGGCGATCATGGCGGGCTCAACATAGTGCTGGAAAAGGGGCACCAGAACGAAGAGGCCCCAAATGCCGTAAATGATGCTGGGCACGGCGGCGAGAAGTTCGACGGCCACTGCGATGGGCTGCCGTAACCAGTGGGGGCACATTTCGGTCAGGAAAAAAGCCACGCCGAAGCTGAAGGGCACGCCGATGACGATGGCGATGACGGCGGTTTCGATGGTGCCGACAAGGGGTACGAGCGCCCCGAATTGTTCGGTCACCGGGTTCCAACTTGCAGTCCAAATAAAGGGTAGGCCAAAGGTCTCAAGCGCGGGCCAAGCATCGACTGTCAGGGTAATGACGATGGCGCTCAGAATGGCGAGCACCATCATGGCAAAGAAGAAGGTCAGATATTTGAACAGGGGATCGCCAAATCGCCATCTTCGATGGCTTGAGTGTCGTGCGGCAATGTCAGTCATGTCGACTGTCCTATGTCTGATTCAAAAAAATGCCGAGTTGGGCGCAATTTTTTTGGCGATATTCGAACAATTCATTTTGGTTAAGTGGCGAAGGGAAGGCACATAAATTTTGCGCCTTCCCTTGCCGGTATCATGAACCATTAAGCGATTAAAGGATCGGCTTGCCGGCTTCGTCGGTGATCTTCTTCCAGCTTGCCTTGACCTGATCGACAACGCTGTCAGGCATCGGCACATAGACGAGGTCTTCAGCGAGCTTGTCGCCGTCGTCATAGGCCCAACCGAAGAAATCGAGCACGGCTTTGCCGTTGGCGGGCTTGTCCTGCTTGTTGTAAACAAGGATGAAGGTCGCCGCCGTCATCGGCCAGCTTGCCGCGCCGGGCTGATCGGCAAGGATGACACCGAAGCCGGGGACCGAATCCCACTTCGCATTGGCAGCTGCCGCCTGGATCGAGGCGAGGCTCGGCTCTACGCGCTTGCCAGCCTTATTGAGCATGTCGGCATAAGACATCTTATTTTGGAGCGCATAGGCATATTCGATGTAGCCGATGGAACCCGATGTCTGGCTGACGAGAGCGGCCACACCTTCGTTGCCTTTGCCGCCAAGACCAACCGGCCACTGGACGGATTTGTTGACGCCAACGTCGGCCCATTTCGCGTCAACGGCATTCAGGTAGTAGGTGAAGTTGAACGTCGTGCCCGAACCGTCCGAACGATGGACAACGGCAATGGCCCGATCGGGAAGCTTAACGCCCTTGTTGAGGGCTGTGATCTGCGGGTCGTTCCATTTTTTGATATTGCCGAGATAGATTTCAGCAAGGACATGACCGGTGAGGACCATTTCGCCCGGCTTCACGCCTTTGAGATTGACCACAGGCACAATGGCGCCCATCACCATCGGAAACTGGGCTAGGCCCGCTTCGGTCAGTTCGTCGCCCGTTAGCGGGGCGTCGGATGCACCAAAGTCAACGGTTTTGGCTTTGATCTGCTTGATGCCGCCGCCCGAACCGATGGACTGGTAGTTCATGCTCACGTCTGTCTTGGCCTTATAGGCTTCGGCCCATTTGGCATAGACGGGGTAGGGGAAGGTGGCACCAGCGCCGGAAATGTTGCCGGCTTGAGCCGTTGTCGAGGCAGCGAGAGCGGCCACGGCAAACAGGCCAGCGAGGCCGATTTTCCCAAATTGTTTCAACATCGTGAAATTCTCCAGTGTCGTGTTTTGCCAGTGGTGCGACGCCCCCCTGACTACGACGTTTGAGTGACATTTTTATGATGGCCAGCTAAGTGGGCCGGAGGAACGGTCCAGACCTGCTGCGCAGGGCCAGATCGGGCGGATTTGCCGATTCGCTTCACGGTCGAGGGATGAAGGTGATCGTGAAGGGAGTGGGGGAATCGGCGGGATTTCTCGGCCCCAGCGAGTCTTTTGGCTTGTGAGGGAGACTCACAATTCAGGCTGAGCGGGTGGCGAGAAAGGCGGTGGGGGCACATCGACGTTGATGTGGCACCCTCGAATTGGAAATTACGAATCGTGGAATCCGGGCCGGTGGCGCCGATGGGGCGCGTCATTGGGTCAAACTTATCCGTACCGATCTGGTTCATGGCGTCACAAAAGCCATTGAGCGAGGCCGTCGTCAAAACAAGGTTTTGTTACAGTGCTCGCTTTGTCACAGTGGCGGACACTTGTGTTCGGCTCCAGATTTTTTGTCATAAAACTGTAAAAAACCCCGGCCATTTGCATGGACGGGGTTTGTTGTTTCATCCTTATACGTCTTATTTGACGTTTAAGCGAAGGCGTAGGGTCCGCCTTTTTCCAATGCGGCCTTGTAGGCGGGCCGGGCCTGAAGACGATTGACGAGGTCGAGAAGGTTCGGGTAGTGGCTAAGAAAACCACGCATTTTTCCCGCTTCAAGAACGAAAGAATTCTCGATGTCGGCAGCGGAAAATTCTTTACCCATGAGATAGCCGCCTTTTTCGACGAGGCTGTTCATGTAGGAAAAATAATTGTCGAGTTCGCTGGTGATGCGCGGCTGAAGGGGCGCGGCGGCATCGCCCAGACGGCCCGTGTAGAGCGCCAGCATGAGCGGCAACATGGCCGAGCCTTCGGCAAAATGCAGCCATTCGATGTAGCGGTCGTAAGCGGGCGTGCCAGCGGCGGGCGCGAGTTTTCCCTTGCCGTATTTCTGGGTGACGAGTTCGACGATGGCACCGGACTCGGCGATGATACGGCCTTCGTCTTCGACGACGGGCGACTTGCCGAGGGGGTGGATTTTTTTCAGCTCCGGCGGTGCGAGATTGGTTACAGCGTCGCGCTGGTATTTGATGATCTCGTAGGGGAGCTGCAATTCTTCCAGCAGCCAGAGGATGCGCTGGGAGCGTGAATTGTTGAGGTGGTGGACCTTGATCATTGCGCGGGGCTTCCTGTGGTTTGTTGTGTTCGTTTGGCTTGTTCGTCTTGTTTGGCTGGGAGATGGCTTTTGGCAAAGGCGACAATGCGGGTGACGGCCTGTTCACCTTCGGGCAGCTGGTCAGCCATGATCTGCCAGACGTGCCACACTTTGGGCCAGACTTCGAGGGTGACGTCGTTATTGCCGGCCGCTTTCATGTTGGCGGCCATGCGGATGCTGTCGTCGCGCAGCATTTCCTTTGCGCCGACCTGAAAGAGGGTGGGCGGCAGGCCGGAGGCATCGGCAAAGATCGGCGAGAGATAGGGATGTTTGGCATCGGTGTCAGGGTAATAGTGCGCTTTCACCGTGGTCATCATTTCGGGGATGAAGAAGGTGTCGGCTTTGGCATTCTCGCTCATCGAGGCCCCGCTATAGGTGAAATCGAGCGCGGGCGAGAGGCAGATGAGGGCGGCAGGCAGCGCGAAGCCTTCGGCCTTGAGGCGAAGCGCCAGCGCCATGGTGAGGTTGCCGCCTGCGCTGTCGCCACCGACGATGATGGAGGAGGCTGCGATGCCGCGCTCAAGCAGGGTGCGATAGGCGGTGACGCAATCATCAAGGCCAGCGGGAAAGAGATGTTCAGGCGCGAGGCGGTAGTCGATGGCATAGACCGGGATGCCAATCTTTTTGGCGAGACGCCATGTGAGGGCGCGGTGGGTTTCAGGCGAACCTGCGACCCAGCCGCCGCCGTGGATATAGAGGAAGGCGGCAGATGTGTCGGTGCCGGGGGCGGAGACGCGTTCGGCGGGGACGTCGCCCAGCATGGTCTGTTCGATGTTGATATCGGCGGGTGGGGCTTTTTGCATGGCCAGCGCTTCGTTCATCACCGGGCGCAGTTCAAGCAGATCGGGTTTCTTCTTGAAACGCCGTTTGATGCGGAAGCGCAATATCGGATTGAGCAGAAAAAGCTGGATGCTCATGGTTTATCCCCGTTGTGACCTGAAAGTCTTAGGTTTGATGCAAGCGGTGGGGAGCGGTGGAGTCAAGGAAAGATGATGGGTTCGCTAGGCGGGTGCTGCAACGGCGGCGCGACGGATGACCTGGGCCAGCAGCGCGATAGCACCGAGTTCAAGCAGCCCAGCGGCAAAGAAGGCGGCACCGGGAAAATGGATGGGCGCGGTGGGGCTGGCGAAAGTGGCAAAGAGTTGGGTCATGACAATCGGGGCGATGATGGCGGTCATGCCGCTGATGCTGCCTAATGCACCCTGCAATTCGCCCTGCGTGGTGGCGGGCACATGGGTGCTGATGAGGCCATTGATGGAGGGGAAGGCGAGGCCGGCCAGCGCGGCGGGCACCATAAAAGCATAGACCTCCCAGCCGGTGATGGCGAAGGCGTAGCCGAAATAGCCGATGGCCGCGAAGACGAGGCCGACAAGGGCGGCGCGCTCCGGCCCGATGCGGGGAATAACGGAGCGGATAAGCCCGCCTTGAACGAGTGCCATGGTGAGGCCTGCAAAGCCCAGTGAATAGCCAACTTCGAGGACCGACCAGTGGAGCTTTTGCATCATGTAGAACGACCAAACGGCGGGCAGAACAAAGTGGGCAAGTTGGTGAAAACTTAATGCAACGGTGAGCTTCAGAGCGGTGGGAATGGCGCGCAAATGGGCGAAGGCACCGAACATATTAGCGCGGGCCCATGAAAAAGCGCGACGCCGCTCGCGCGGCAAGGTTTCAGGGATCACGAGCAGGCCGTAAAGCGCATTGGCAAGCGCAAGGCCAGCGGCGACAAAGAACGGCATGCGCGGGCCAAAACTGCCGAGCAATCCGCCAATGACAGGGCCGACGATGAAGCCGAGGCCGAAGGCGGCCCCAATGAGCCCGAAACTTTGGGCGCGGGTTTCCGGCGTTGTGACATCGGCGATATAGGCTTTGGCCGTGGAATAGCTGGCTCCTGCCATGCCGGAGAGAAGCCGGCCGAGAAACAGCCATGCGACGGTCGGGGCAAAGCCCATGATGATGTAGTCGAAACTCAAAACGGTGAGTGAAAGCAACAGCACGGGGCGGCGACCGAAATGGTCTGACAGATTGCCAATAATAGGTGCGCAGATGAATTGCGCCGCTGCATAGACAAAGAGAAGCCAGCCGCCATAACGCGCGGCTTCGCTCAAACCGCCGCCGGTCAGTTGTTCGATGAGCTTGGGCAGAACGGGAATAATGATGCCGAGGCCGATGGAATCGACCAGCATGGTGATGAAGATAAAGACAACAGCGTGTTTTGAAATGGCGGGCTTGGTGTCGTCCACAGTTTATCTCGACTTTTTTGGGTGCTGATTAATCATAAAGGGCTTTGGCACGCTTTTCCATTTCGGCGTGCGAGACGTCTTCGATGTGCTGGCTGACGGTCCAGACAAAGCCGAAGGGGTCTTGCAACTGGCCGGAGCGTTCGCCATAGAACTGGTCAGCGAGTGTGCGCTGCGAGGTAGCACCGGCGGCGAGCGCCTGGGCGAAAACGGCGCTGGCATCGTCGACATGGACCATGAGATGAACCGGCGAACCGCCCAGCGACTGCGGGCTGAGGAAGCCCATTTCGGGATGCTCGTCGGCGATCATGATGAGGCTGTCACCGATCATGAATTCGGCGTGGCCGATGCGGTTTTGCGGATCGCGAATGCGCGCGCCGGTTTCGGTGGCGCCAAACGCCTTTTTGTAAAAGTCGATGGCATCGGCCGCGCCCTTGGCACAGAGATAAATACCAACTTTCTTGCCTTTGACAGTCATGGTTCAACTCCCTCCAGATGTTTTCGGATGGCAACGAGATGATCGGCCCACCAGCCTGAGTGCATCATGCGGAAGGCGGTGCCAGTGAGGCCGTGGCGGGCCGGGTGGTCGGGACACAAAGCCTCCCAACCGCGGTGTTCGAGTGTGACGCGCGTGCCGCTGTCGATGGGCTCAAACCTGATCTCGACATGGGTGATTTCGTCGGGCGCAAAATTCGGGATACGCCACGTGAAGGCGAGGCGCTGGCCGGGTTCCCATGCGGTGATGTGGCCGACTTCAAAGTGATCGTTTGTTTCATCGTCATAGATTTCGATGAGGCGGCCATGGGGGCCGGGCTTGAAGCGCATGATGCCAACCCATGGCGCGCGAAAGCGATTTTTGGGACCACGCGCCCACCATTGATCGACATCATCGGTGAAGGCGACAAAAGCGGCGAGGGGATCGACGGCAAGGTCGATCGAGACGCGGACGGTTTCGGCCTCGCGTGTGTTTGTCATTTGTGCTTGCCTTCAACGTGGACCTTGAAGGCATCAAGTTGGTCCGCCCAGAAACTTTGCACCTCGTCGAGCCAGCCTTGCAGATCGACAAAGGCTTCGGGCCGCAGGTGATAGAGACGGACGCGCGCATCATGTTCGACGGTTTGTTCGGCGATGAGGCCGCAGGTGCGCAAGATTTTGAGGTGGCGGCTCATGGCGGGTGCGCTGATCGAGGTCATGGCGACCAATTCCCCGGCGCGGCGGGGCTGCTGGTGCAGCGCATTGATGACAAGACGACGGGTGGGGTCGGCCAAGGCCATCAGAGTGGTGTCGAGTGAGATAGCGGGCATGGATGCCTGGATAATCTAATTAACTGTTCAGCTAATAATTAGCTTTCTTGTTAAATACTGTCAAGTTTGCCTGCGCTCAATACACCTGCTCTAAATACAAATGGCCGGGCGCAACGGCCCGGCCAATCAAGTCGCCTGGAGAATGACGGTTTATGCGACCGTCAGATCGGCCGCCGAGGTCTTGCCTTTTTCGGTGACAAGCTCGTAGTTGACCGTCTGACCTTCGTTCAGAGAACTCAAGCCAGCGCGTTCCACCGCACTGATGTGAACGAATACGTCGCGTCCACCATCGGAAGGCTGGATGAAGCCGTAGCCTTTTTGTGCGTTGAACCACTTTACAGTACCAGTAGCCATATGCCTCTCCTTTACGCATTTGCATGCGAAAATGACCACGCCCGCATCGCGCGGCGGATGACAATCTGATTTTGAGAGGTGTCTTGAAGAGCCCGTGCGATAAAGCGGGAGGCAGAGCAGCCAAGGCATGCCAAAACGTCGATTGCAGAAGAAATCTGATAGGAATTCCTGGAGCGAGTCAATTGCTTTTGGGCCGCGTGCGGCAAGCTAAAGCTGCTCGCCGAGGCGGCAAGCCATTGACGCTGCACATGAATTTTGGATGCTACCGGAAGGCTTCAGGCCCTGAAGGGGGCTGGAATGCTACTTATCGATGCCTTTGCGCACAAAGGTAACGGCATAGAAGAATTCGCCGTCGAACAGGTCCTTTGGCGCGCCCAGACCTTCGATCATCTGGAACTTGCGCTGAACGATCTGGCCTTCCATGCGGTAGCCTTTTTCGCTCATGTTACGCCGATGAAACTCCATAGCCGCGGGCGTGAAGTCTTTGGCAAGCACGGTGATGCGCTCTGGTTCGCCGGATTTTGTCTCGTCAGCCATGCCGATGCGGGTCCTTGAAGTGTAGGGTTATTGACGCGGGCGCAGTATGGGGCGAGGGCTCGAACTTGTCGAGTAGGGGCTAGATTTGAGGTTGGCCCAAGACGAAAGAAAAAGCGCGATCTATATAGACCGCGCTTTTGTCAAACTCTCGAAAGGCGTCACAACAACTTGCTTGTTGTTACCTGTTGATGCTGAGCGAGCGCCCGGAGATCAACGGTTGGGGCGCAGATAGTAGCCTGTGCCCTGCCAGCCCATATCGCGCGACAGGTTTTCCGGCTGGGTCTGCTGCGTGTTGGAAAAATTATTGGTACCATTGTCGGTGATGAAGCCGTTGTCGTCTGTGGTCTTGGACGTGATGCTCAGGCCGCCGATCGAGGCATTGTCGCTCGGATCAGTGAAATTCGATGAGCCGTCCGTGTTGATCTGATAGCTGGTCAAGGCGGCGGCAGGCGCCAGCGAAAGCAACAATCCAATGGCGCCAGCGGAGGTGGCCAAAATGATCTTACGCATGAGAATGTCTCCCAATTTGTGACCTAAACTCTTTGGCTGCAGGAAGTACTGGAACTGCAGGAGGTACTGAGGTTGCAGGAGATACTGACGGCCGAAGTCTGTCAAGAATAGCAACATTAAATAGAGGCGAGATTATGGAGCCTCGGGAAGAATTTGCCAGCGGTTCTGCGAAATTCAGGCCCGCTGGCGTTGTTTGGCAGAAGATTTGTCAGAAACCTTCCAGCGTCGCGTAGCGATCACGATGAAAATTGGCATCGCCGAAGGTGGCGGCGGTGACGCGGGCGCGCTTCATAAAGAGGCCGACATCAAACTGGTCGGTCATGCCCATGCCACCACGCATCTGGAGGCCTTCATTGGTCATGCGGCGCGCGGTGTCTGACAGGCGGGCCTTGGTGAGGCTGGCGATCTGGGGCACGTCGTTGCGGCGTTCTTCCAGCGCAGAGAGCGCATCAAGTACGACGGAGCGGCACAGCTCGATTTCGGCGAAGAGATCGGCGATGCGATGTTTCAAGGCCTGAAACGAGCCGATGGGCACGCCGAACTGTTTGCGCTCTTTGAGATATTCAACCGTGGTGTCGAACACTTCCTGAATAGAGCCGAGCATTTCAGCGGCCAGCGCGATGCGGGCAATGTCCAGTACTTGATCCAGCACGTCGCTACCGCCATCAACCGAACCAAGCACGGCGTCCTCCTCGACCGACACATTGTTGAAGGTGATGTTGGCCGCATTGCGGCTATCAACCATGAGCGTGCGGGTGATGGCGACGCCTCGGGCTTTTGCATTGACGAGGAAGAGAGTGATGCCTGATTTGTCGTCTGGCTTGCCCGAGGTGCGCGCGGCGACGATCAGACGGTCGGCGACATGGCCGTCGAGAACGAATGTCTTTTGGCCGGAAATATGGAATGTGCCGCCAGAAGCCGTCGCTTTGGTGGCGATGCGGGTGGGGTTGTGGTGCGGGCCTTCTTCGAGTGCCAGTGCCATGAGAGTGTCGCCCGCGGCGATGGTTGAGAGAATATCCTGACGCTGTTTGGCATTGCCTGCAAGCTGCACCGCAGAACCACAGAGCACGACCGTTGACATGAGGGGGCTGGCGGCCAGCGTGTGGCCAGATTTTTCCAGCACAAGGCCGAGGCCGACCGGGCCAAAATCTGAGCCACCATATTTTTCTGATGTGAGGATGCCAGCAAAGCCAAGGTCGGCCATTTCTTTCCAGATAGCACGATCAAAGCCGTCAGCGCTTTTGCCGTCGCGCAGGGTGCGCAGGTTGGTCAGCGGGACGCGGTTGCGAAAAAATTGCGTGGCGGTGTCGCGCAGGAGCTGCTGCTCTTCGGTGAGGACTAATGCCATTTACGTTGAACTCTTTTTCTTGATCAGACAGAAACTTAATCGGGCAGGCCAAGCACACGTTTGGCAACGACATTGAGCTGCACTTCGGACGTGCCGCCTTCGATGGAGTTGCCCTTGGAGCGCAGCCATGACCGCGTGATGCCGATTTCGTTTGGGGTGAAGCCTTCGCCTTCCCAGCCCAACCCTTGCGTGCCGAGAATTTCGAGCATCAGTTCATAACGGCGCTTGTTCAGTTCCGTGCCGTAATATTTGAAGATCGAGGAGGCCGCGCCCATGCCTTGACTGGCCTTGGCTTCTTCGGCGGTGCGCTGGAGTGTCAGCGCAAAGGCCTTACCGTCCATTTTTTGCTGCACGATATGGTCGCGTAGTGCCGCACTGGCCACCTTGCCATTGCTCTCGCCGTAATAATCCTTAGCGAGACTTTCGAGGCTGGCGCTGGAGCCGACGCCTGAGCCGAGGCCCATGCCGGAAATCATGTCGCGCTCATGCTGGAGCAGACGTTTGGCGATGGTCCAGCCCTTGTTCAATTCGCCGACGAGATTTTCTTTCGGCACTTTGACATCGGTGAAAAAAGTTTCGCAAAAGGGCGAGGCACCCGAAATCATGGAGATAGGGCGCGCTTCGACGCCGCCTGCGTCCATATCGAACAGCAGGAAGGAAATGCCGTCATGTTTCTTGGTGCTGTCGGTGCGCACAAGGCAGAAAATCCAGTCGGCCTTGTCGGCATAGGACGTCCAGATTTTCTGGCCGTTGACGAGATAATGGTCGCCCTTGTCTTCGGCTTTGGTTTGGAGGCCAGCAAGATCAGACCCAGCGCCCGGTTCTGAATAGCCCTGACACCAGCGGATTTCACCGCGCACGATAGGGGGCAGGAATTTTTGTTTCTGTTCCTCGGTGGCATATTCCAGCAGTGCAGGGCCAAGCATCCAGAGGCCGAAGCTTGAGAGCGGTGAGCGTGCTTTGATGTGGCGCATTTCCTGCGCGAGAACCTGGCTTTCTTCTTTCGTCAGGCCGCCGCCGCCATAGGCTTTGGGCCATGTCGGCGCGGTCCAGCCGCGCGCCCCCATGCGATCCAGCCAGACTTTAGCTTCAGGGTTTGTCCATTGCGCTTTGCGCCCACCCCAGACGGTGTCGTCTTCGTTGGTCATGGGCGTGCGCATGGAGGGTGGGCAATTTGCCTCTAGCCATTCGCGCGTGTCGGTGCGGAATTTCTCGATGGGCTCCATTTGCGTTTCCCCGTCTGGAATATGAGCGATTTATTTGTCGCGCAGACTAGCAGCCATGGCGGAATAGGCCAATGGTGAAGGGGTAGTTTTTGTGTGGGGGGGAAAGATAGAGAAGACCCTCACCCAACCCTCTCCCACCTGCGCGTAGGCGCGAGCAGTAAGGAGGGGGAGAGGGCTTTTTTCTAGAGATGAGCGGAAGGTGAGGGGCTTTCTTGATTACGCGACGCCTAAAGTTTCCTTGGCGTAAGCGGTGACGGTTTTGTAATCCGCTTTGCCGTTGGCAGCGCGGAAGGCAACGGTGGTGCCGATGAGGATGCGCTTGGGGGTTTTGTAACCCGCAAGCTTGCTACGCACATGGGCGCGCAACGCGTCTTCATCGAAAGTGGCACCGGGGCTGAGTTTGATGACGCCGGTGACGGCCTGACCCCATTTTTCATCCGGCATGCCGACGACGAGCGCGTCCTCGACTGACGGATGCGTCTTCAGAGCTTCTTCGATTTCTTCGGGATAGACTTTTTCGCCCGCCGTGTTGATGCAGGCCGAGCCGCGACCCAGAAGCGTCAGCGTGCCGTCGGGCTCGACGGTGCACCAGTCGCCGGGGATCGAATAGCGTTCGCCGCGCACGGTCTTGAAGGTCTTGGCGCTTTTTTCCGGGTCTTTGTAATAGCCAACCGGGATCGGCGCACCGAGCGCGATGAAGCCGGGGATGCCTGAGCCGGGGGTGACGGGTTCGTCGTTTTCGTCAAACACCTTGCAGCGTTCGCCGATCTGGAATTTGGCGGTGGCGATCTCGCCGTCCTTGGTCATCAGCGAGGAGCCGAGGCCAACGGCTTCGGATGCGCCGAAGCTGTCAGTCATAATGGCGTTGGGCATATATTCGAGCAGGCCACGCTTAACTTCGGTGGACCACATGACACCTGAAGAAATGATGGTGACGATGGAGCTAAGGTCGTAGGTGCCTTTGGGTGCGTCCTGCAGGGTACGCAGCATGGGCTTGGCAAAGGCATCGCCGACGATGGCGACTTGCTGCACCTTGTTGGCATCGACGGCACGCCACAGCTCGTCGGGATCAAGCGACACGCTGTCCAGCGTGACAACGCACCCGCCCGACATGATGTTGCCAAGAGCGGTCAACAGCCCCGTGCCATGCATGAGCGGGCAAGCGGGGATGATCGGGCCGCCATTGCCTGTGAGCTTGATGGCTTCGATGAGCGAAGACAGGTCTTCGGGCACCGGTCCTAGACGGCGCAGCGCGGCAAGCTGTGTTTCGCGCAGATCGTCGTGACGCCACATTACACCCTTGGGCATACCTGTGGTGCCACCGGTATAGATGAAGAGCATGTCGTTGGGCGAGCGCTTGATGTCGAGCTTGGTGCCATCGCCTTTGCTGGCGATGTCCTCGTAGCGTTCGGCGAAGTCTGCAATCTCGCCGCCATCGTTCACTTCGATGAAGATTTTCACCTTGGTCAGACGTGGGCGGATTTCGCTGATGATGTCGCGAAATTCCGAGCCATAGACGACGGTCTGGGCATCGGAATTGTCGAAGATGTAGAAAACCTCATCGGCCTTGTAGCGATAGTTCACATTGACGTGAGTAAGGCGCGCCTTGAAGCATGCAGCGAGCAGCTCGACATATTCAGGCCGGTTGCGCATGTAAAAGGCGAGCTTATCGTCGGGCTTGGCACCGCGCGCAATGAGCCCTCGCGCCAGATTGTTGCTGCGCTTGGTAAACTGGCCCCACGTAACCTTGCGGGTGCCATGTACCAGGGCAGGTGCGTCTTGATCGAGCACGGGCGAAATAGCATCAAGAATATCGCCAAAGTTCCAGGCCATAAAAGTGTCTCCCTAAATGTCAGTAAAACCGCTCTTTTTGGCGGCATGATTTTGTTTGGCTGTATGATACAGAGAAATGCGGGCGCGTCACGCACCTGTCATACGCAAATTGCTGAACCTATTGTCAGCAAGGTCTGGGTGACGCAACGAAAAGGACGACCCCGAGGGGTCGTCCTGATCGAACGGGTTGGTTTTGCCGTTATTCGGCAGCCGTCATTTTTTCGAGCGAGTAAGCACGGTCGCCCTGACCATTGAGCTTTAGAAGATATTTGATGCCTTCTTCGGCAATGTCGTCGCCGACCATGCGATCGCCTTCGAGGTAAAGTTCCTTCATGTCGATGAAGGCGGCATAATTGCCCGAGGTGCAGCTGGTGATGATGCCGGCCTTGAGCAAGGTCTTGATCAGTACACGGAAAATGTTGGTTGATTCCTGCATTTCTTCGCGGATGTTGGAGTTCGTCAACGCTTCCATATAGGCACCCTGCACCCACTGCCAATCGAGGCCGACAGCGGCGTAGATGTGCTTTTTCTGCTCGGGGCTGCCGAGGTTATAAAGCAGCACTTCAAAAATCTGCCAAGCCCAATCTTCGATCGCGTCGCGCTCTTGTGCATTGATATTGGGGATGGTGCGGTCGGCCCAGATCTTGCCGAACTTGTGGTGGAAGGCTTCGTCCGTCATCACAAGCTGCATGAGCTTGACCATCAGCGGATCGCGGCCAGACTTGTAGAAGGTCGCAAAGGCACCCATGGCGAGGCCTTCAACGAGCATCTGCATGCCGACGATTTTCTTCCAGACGAGCGGCGTGTTGACAAGCTCGGTCAGCGTGTTGCCAAGGGCGGGGCCGACAGCGACGGGCTTGCCCCAACGGGCGTGAATGTAACGCGAGAAACCGGCGACGTGACGGGCTTCTTCGCGCGTCTGGTTGGCGGCATATTCCTGCGCTCCCGGATCTTTCAGGATGTGGCAGAGCGAAGCCGACAGCGCCAAGGCACCTGCTTCGCCATGCAGGATCGACGACAGGCCCCATTGGGTGTCGAGATTGACGAGTTTGATTTTCTGCTTTTCGTCGAGTTTATCGGCGACGGCGGTCTGGAGGTCGCCGTTCAGCGCCGGATCGATGAGATATTCGTTCTCCATGTCGAAGGGGGTGGAGAAATCGATATATTTTGTGTCGAGCGGGTCCCAGAAATGATCATGGGTGGCTGAAATGATCTTGTCGAAGGCCGTGGAACGCTTGTTGTAGCGCTCAACTTCCATCATGGCCGGGAAGTCGTCAGGGGCTACGGCCTCGTAAGCAGGATCGGTGGTGATATTGGTGGTGATATTGGTCATGTCTCCTCCCAGAGCCAAATTGGTTGCTACTACGGGATCAGCATATCCATCGGGACGTCCGACCCAACTGAAGAGATGTTACACCCCGAAAAGAGGTTTTGCAACAAAATGACGGTACCGTCATTTTTAGGGTGATGCCTTTCGAACGTGCGTAGGGGCTTGAAAATGCTACGGTTGCGACAAACGCAGGGGATCAAAATATGCTGAAGACAGGATTTTGCGAGACGGAACACGGGCGTCTGGCTTGGGCGGATTCGGGCGGCGAAGGGCCGGTTGTGCTGTTTATTCACGGCAATTCGGCCTGCAAGGAAATCTTTGGCCGCCAGCTTGTGAGCGAGTTGGGGTTTGGCTATCGGTTGATTGCGTTTGATCTGCCGGGCCATGGCGCAAGTTCGGATGCGCCTGACCCAGCGCTCACCTATTCCATTCACGGTTTTGCCGATGCGGCCATTGCTTTTCTGGAAGGGATGGGCATTGAACGAGCGGTGATTGTGGGCTGGTCGCTGGGCGGCCATGCGGCACTCGAAATGCTGGCGCGCTGGCCGGGCACGGTGGCCGCTTGGATCACCGGCACGCCACCTGCGGGAGGGGCCGATATGGGCGAGGCGTTTTTGCCGTCAGAGCATATGGGGCTGACGTTCAAAGACGCATTCACCGATGAAGAGGCCGCGATCTATGCGCAGGAGACGGTGGGCAAAAATGTTGAGCTATTGCCTTGGATGGTTGAGGCCTGTCGGCGTGCTGACGGGCGCTTTCGTACATTGATGTTTCAGTCGGCGGTCGAAGGGCGCGACATGGATGGGCGCGAAATTGCGGGCACGGCCAAGGCGCCGCTTGCCGTGGTGTCTGGCTCTGAGGAGCCTTTCGTCAGCAACGCGTTTTTGAAGGCGGTGACTTACAACAATCTGTGGGATGGCAAGGTGCATATTCTGGGCGGGCTGGCGCATATGCCGTTCTGGGAAGATGCGGCTCGCGTCAACCCATTGCTAGGCCGGTTTCTCGATGAAGTGACAGGCTGAATTAAGATTGCGACTTCACGGGCGGCGTGAGAGTGGCTTCATGCGGCACAAGGCGGCGGCGCGGCGAGGGGCCGCGATAGGTTGCCGTTTCGACAATGTGGATCGGACTGGAAATAGCGGCCAGAACACGGGCGAGCAACAGTTCGGCGGTGACGGGCTTGACGATGTAATCTGTGACGCCGCCATCGCGCGCCCACTTCACGATATGGGGCTCGCCATGGCCCGACAGCATGAGGACCGGCACGTCTGAGCCGGGCGCGGGTTTGTTGTCGGGGGTGCGCAGATTGCGAATGGCGCGCGTCATGGCGTAGCCGGTGGTTGGCTTCATCATGCCGTCGGTGATGACAAGGTCTGGCATGATCTCGGTGAAACGCTTGAGGCCGGCATCACCTTCTTGGGCGCAAGATATATGAGTGATGCCCATGGCGGTGAGTAAGGCGGTGAGTAGTGCGCGCATGGCGTCACTGTCTTCGACAATCAAAACCTTCAGGTCGCGCAGAAGGGCGATGGTCTTTGCTTGCGCGTCTGCGTCTTTGTTGGTGGTCATCCCGTTTCGCTTTCACGGGCGGTTTCGCTTTCATGCTCTGCGGCTTCGATCAGATGCGCGAGCGACGTTAGAGTTTCGTCAGACAGCTTTTCATCAGGGTGGGCATCTTCCAGCGCATCGCGCATCGCCTCGATATGAAAGCGGACGATGGTCGGATTGAGGTTGGTGCAGGTTTCCATATAGCGGCAAAGCGATTTTGCAAATTTGCCGACGATGGGATGACCGAAGGTGCCTGCCAAACCACGTACGTCATGGATGATGCCGTAGAACTTGTCGCGTATATAGAGATTGTCGGCCGTGGCGTCCGTGATCATGGACAGCAAATCGTTGATCTGGCTATGCAGGGTTTGCCCATATTGGACGGCAAGCTGTTCAATGGTGCGTTGCATCTGATCGAGGACACGCGGGTCGAGGCGCACCGGCGCGCAATAGTCTGGGCCGAGCTTGCGTTCTGCAATCGAGGGCAGGCGAATGAACGTGGCGGGGGTGGGTGTGTTCTGCATGGTTTTGGCCCTCACAGATACGCAACGGATTTGGTCTGCTCGGCCGCGATATGACTTGCGGCAAGATTGTCGAGCGGCCGATTGACGACGGCGATCAGGCGTTCATAAAGCGCCCTCGCGGCGAGCGGCTTGCGGATGAATTCGGTGATGCCGACATCGCGGGCTTTTTGGATGGCAGATAATTCGGTATGGGCCGAAATCATGATGATTGGGATCATGTATTGCGCTTCGACATCACGCAGGCGGCGGGCGAGTGCAAAGCCGTCTGTCGGTGCCATGGCAGCATCGGTGATGACAACGTCGGGCTTGTGTTTGAGATATTTCGACCAGGCGTCCTCGCCGTCGCTGGCGAGAACGATGGTGCCGACACCAAGTGCGAAGAGAAGGCCTTGAATGAGCTTGCGCATGTGGCTGCTGTCATCGACAACCAGCACTGTCAAAGTCCCGAATATATTTCGAGCCATGATGTCCCCAGATACCCATGTCCATGGGCGCATATCACCCAACCGCCCCACGCGGCTGAGATCGTGCATGCATCAAGTTATGGGCAGAGGTCTTAACACCACGTAGCAAAGACAGCGTGATTGACGCATTTTGCGTGAAAAATGCACCAATCAGGCGTTGGCCTGAACGATCCACGTCGCGCCGCCTAGCTCCACGCCAGCGGGCGTTAAATGTTTGGCAAGTTCTTCACGCACAACGGCGCTGACACGGGCTTGCAAATCTTTGGGCTGATCGGCGATGAGGCGCGACAGAGGCCCGATTTCGAGCGCTTGGTTGAGCGCCTCATCGAGATCATGGCCGAGTACAAGCGGCGCATCAAAGGGCGTAAACGAAATGTTGCGAAAGCCAGCCTCTGCCAGCAAACCACTGACGCGATCCTTGTCGGCAAAGGCAAAGGGCCCCGGTGCATTGGGAATGGCGGGTTCGAGCGGCGGCATGAGGGGTTTGGCGACGCGCATGGGCGCCGCAAGCCAAGCGTTTTCGACCAGCGGACGCCAGCAGATAAAGGCCATGCGCGCACCCGGCGCCAGCGCGCGATGTAGATTGGCGAAGGCGGGCACGGGCGCATCGAAAAACATGACGCCGAAGCGTGACATAAGCAGATCGAATTTTGTCGTGCCAAAATCATGCGCCGAAGCGTCAGCCACCTGAAACTGCGCCGTAAGGCCAAGAGCGGCGCTGCGTTCGCGCGCGCGCGCTGTCATGGGGGCTGAAAGATCAATGCCTAATGTGTGGCCGGTTGGGCCGTTGCGCTTGGCCGCTTCCAGTGTGGTCGCGCCGCAGCCGCAGCCCACATCGAGGATTGTCTCACCGGCGCGGATAGCAGCGACGTCGAGCAGCGCGTCGCAAAAGGGGCTGAGCATACGGTCGAGGCGATCTTGGTAGCGCACCCATTTGGTGCCGGTCGAACCGTTCCAGGCTTCGGCCTGATCGGCATTGGCTGTCTTGGAGTTATCTGTGGCTGGTGGCGTGCTCATCTCATTCCCCGCTTGCATTCATTGTGCAGGATAGGATGGCGGTTCGATCAGGCGCTGCCAAGCCCTTCAGAGGCGGAAGCGGCCAAATTTTCATCGATCTGAATTTCGTTGATCTGGACTTCGTCGGCCTGAACTTCATTGATCTGGGGCTTTTGATCAGCTTGAGCGGGCTCAGGCGTGGTGTCTTCGGCCTTGAGGTCAAGCGGAGGGCGCAGGTCCTCTGGTTCAAGCGCGGGGTCCATGGCGTCGGCACCCGTCGGCACGTCGGACAGGATGGGGCGGGAGCCTGCGAGTTTTTGCAGGCGGGCCAACCGGTCTGCGACAAGGGCCGCATGATCGGCAAAGCGTAGGCCGACTTCGGCGATGCGAAGCTGGGCGCGGTCGATCTCGTCGAGGATCATGTTGATTTCGGCGTCTTCGGCAAAGGCGGTGCGCGGTGGTGACAAGGCCAAACCGCGTGCGCCGGTCGTGAGATTGACGACGCTGATGGCGATACCGGCGCGGCCGTCAACGTCAAGAGTGATGTCGAAAGCGGGTGATTGGCCACCGATCAACATGCCATTGATGAGATTGATGCGGTTATGCGCCGCTGAACCGACAGTGGCGTCGATTTCGCTGCGGACATCGTCAAAGCGCCCGGCGAGCAGCGCGCGGCGGCCCATGTTGTCGGTCTTGCCCGCTTCGCTGACAAGGCCCGCGGCTTCGCGCAAGCGGTCGGCGATGACGTCAATGGCAAGTACGGCGGTTTCGATGGTCGAGAGCGCGGTGGCGACACGCTGGCCCTGCAGGCCGGCGGAATGGGATTGGGGCATGGCGGCGGTATGGCGCAAAGCGCGCTTGATGGCGCTGGCGCTGACGCGCGGTTCCTCGACCGGTGGCGGTGGCCGCCTAGATTTTTGGCGTCGCTTTAGCAATGAGGTCAAACGCATGGGCTGCCCGGTCCCAACTAAACATGAACGAATGGTTATCGCATGAGGCGCATGAAGGATTCGTTGATGAGGCTGAAAATTGTTTTCGCATTTGCAGTCACCGTGTCCGACAGGGTTATATTCGTCTGCTATGATTGCCGCAGCATGTCCAGCATTGTTCGAATTTTCTGGAAATTTCTGCGGCCGTTTGCGCGCCTTTATTGGTGTGTTACGCGGCCGTTGACTATTGGCGTGCGCGGGCTGGTGCGCGACGAGGCGGGACATATTTTGTTGGTGCGTCACAGCTATGTGGCGGGTTGGTATTTTCCCGGTGGCGGTGTGGAGCGCGGCGAGACGGCGCTCACGGCACTGACGCGGGAGCTGGATGAAGAGGCAGGCGTGATTTTGACAGCCGCGCCGCGTTTTATCGGCCTCTATGCCAATTTCCGTGAGTTCAAATCCGATCACGTTGCTTTTTATGCCATTGAGGCCGGGCAATATGAGCTGGTGGCCCGCACCAGTTTTGAAATTGCGGAATATGCGTTCTTTGCGCCTGACGCTTTGCCTGATGAAATCACGCGGGCGACGCGGGCGCGCCTTGTCGAGCTTGAGCAAGGCGCGCCGTTACCTGAGCTTTGGTGAGGCTTTAAAGGGTGGGACGGCGATCTTTCCACGGTTGCGCGGTTTCAAGCTGGCCAGCAAGGCTGAACAATGTTGTCTCTTCGCCAAAACGGCCTGTGAACATCAAGCCGAGCGGCAGGTTGTCAGCGCTCCACGCCAGCGGCATCGACATGGAGGGTTGACCCGTCATGTTATAGACGCCGATGCCCGGCACATATTCGACCATATTTTTGATGAAAGTCAGAACATCACTCGTCATGGTGTCCAGTGTCTTGAGCAGCTGAGGCGGCGTGCCGAGTGTGGCGGAGAGATAGACATCATATTTGGTGTGAAAGGCGGCCATGCGGCGACCCATCTGATGGATATAAAGCTGGGCCTCGGCATAATCGGCACTGGAAATGCCCTTGGCATTTTCGGCCACCAACATGGTGAAGTTTTCAATATCATTGGCGGTGATCTTGCGGCCAAGGGTGGCGGCGCGCTGGCGCAGGGTCAGGGCGATGTTGGGGCTGATCAGTGCGCCTTGATGCTTGGCCATTTCACTGGGATCAATTTTCGGGGCGTCTTCGACGACATCATGGCCGAGGCTTTCGAGCAGCTTGGCCGTGGCGAGGATGGCGTCGGCAATTTCTTTTTGCACGGTGGAGCCGTCCGGGCGCTTGGCCGAAAAGGCGATGCGGAGTTTACCGGGCGCTTTGGTGACGGCATCAAGGAAAGTACCATTGGGCGCGGGGCAGGCGTAAGGGTCGCCGAGTTCGGGGCCGTGGGTGGCGTCCAGCATGGCAGCGCTATCGCGAACGCTGCGCGAGACGACATGGGCAATCGACATGCTTGCCCAGCCTTCGGCGCGGTCCGGCCCCATGGGCGTGCGGGCGCGTGTCGGCTTCATGCCGAAGAGGTCGCAGGCGGATGCAGGCACACGGATTGAGCCGCCGCCGTCGCTGGCGTTGGCGACGGGCAGAAGGCCCGCTGCAACGGCAGCCGCGGCACCGCCCGAAGAGCCGCCCGGCGAACGCGTCAGGTCCCATGGATTATGCGTCGGGCCATAAAGGCGCGGCTCGGTGGTGGGCGCGAGGCCAAATTCGGGCGAATTGGTTTTGCCGAAGATGACGAGGCCGGCAGCAAGGTAGCGGTCGGTCAAAGTGGAGTTGTGATCGGCCATATTATCGAGATAGGCCGCCGAGCCGAATGTGGTGATCGTGTCCTTGAGGAGCAGATGCAGGTCTTTCAGCAGAAAAGGCACGCCGGTGAAGGGACCTTTGGGCAGGCCCTTGGCGATTTGGGCACGCGCCTCGTCGTAATGCTTGTGAACGATGGCATTGAGTTTGGGGTTTAATTTTTCGGTGCGCGTGATGGCTTCATCGAGAAGATCTTCGGGTGAAACCGCTTTTTTTGCGACAAGGTCGGCCAGTCCAAGCCCATCGTATTGGTCGTATTCGGCAAAAGCCATAGGAATTCTCCCCCGCAATTCAGTGACATATTTTCGTCCATCTTAGGGAGGACGGTGGTGACTACCAGTGAATTTCTCTGTTGGTCCAAGATTGGTGAACCGAGATTGGAGGATAACATGACGACGAAAACGGCAGCCGCGCTGATCGCAGGTTTGTTTGTGGCGACGATGGCGCTGAGCGCCACGCGTGCAAATGCGCAAGAGGCGTTTGATCCCAACGCTTTGCCACATGACGAGCAGACGCTTCAGGCCTTGAGCGAAGCGCAATTGTTGCTGCTGAACAAGGCCGTGCGCTATTGCAGCGATTTTGGCCACTCGCGCCATGCTGGTAATTTTTGTGTGACGTCGGCAATCGATCTTGATGTCCGTCAGAGCGACAATGAAGCGCTGAAAGCGTTGCATTGGTCGATGGCACCAATGGATCGCTATGACGACAAGCGCAGCATGGTGGCGCTTCAGCGCTTCATCAAGGGCTAGCCAAATTTTGTGACGCGATCATGCGGCGCAGTGGTTGGTTGATGCGGGGTCGAGACATAAAGAAAGCGCGTGAGGTGAACTCACGCGCTTTCTTTATGTCTCGGGGTGACAGCCGAATTTGTGGCTTCACCCCCACCCAACCCTCCCCCCTCAAGGGGGAGGGCTAAGAGCTTGTGGGTTACACCGGTTCCCATGTGAACACGGACGACGTTGCGCCGAGGTCTGTATAGGCACCTTCCATGGCGGGGATGGCGTGGCTAAGGATTGTTTCGGGTGTCCAGCCGTCGATACGGGCAACGCTTTTGACCGGGCGGGGCTGGGAGAAGAGGACGATCTCGTTGCCGCGGACGGAGAAGATTTGACCGCTGGTCTTGCAGTCGGCGGACGCCAGCGCGACGGAGAAGTTGGCGACCTGTTCTGCGCGCATGGCATTTTTCATGCGGTCAACGCGTTTGGCCGAGGCTTCGTCCTTCACCGGAATGGTGGCGATCATGCGGGTCCAGGCAAACGGCGCGATGATGTTGGAGCGCACGTTCTTCGACGCACCTTCCATGGCGATGATGCGCGACAGACCGGCAATGCCCATTTTGGCGGCGGCGTAATTGGCCTGACCGATATTGCCGATGAGGCCGGACGTTGAGGTGAACAGAACGAAGCTGCCTTCCTGCTGTTCACGGAAATGGTTTACCGCCGCACGGGTGATGTTGTAGCTGCCCTTCAAATGCACTTCGAGGACGGCGTCCCAATCTTCGTCGGGCATCTTGTGGAACATGCCGTCGCGCAGAATGCCCGCCGGGCTGATGACCGAGTGCAGGCCACCGAAGGTGTCCATGGCTTGCGCGATCATGTTTTCAGCGCCGGATTTCACGGCCACACTGTCGGAGTTGGCGACCGCTTCGCCGCCCGCGGCCTTGATTTCATCGACGGTCTTTTGGGCGGCTGAAGCATTGCCTTCGTCGCCACCTTTGACCGAGCCGCCGAGATCATTGACCACGACTTTTGCGCCCTGCTGGGCCGCAATCATCGCACATTCTCTGCCGATGCCGCCTGCGGCGCCTGTAACGAGGACAACTTTGCCTTCGAGAATTCCCATGATCGACTTCCCTTCAGTGACCTATTTTGAACTGTTGGGGCGCAAGCTAGCCTATGCTCGCAGGCAGGTTCCAGCCTTTTTCGAATTTGGAGCCTCACGCATTTGCTTTACGTCCGGGTTTGCTCATGCTATCGGGCTGTTCTTCGGACTGAGACGGTCTGCCCAAAAGGGGCGGATATCTCGTGAGGGACGGCCATGATGCAGAGCCTTATTCAGCGACGATGAGCGGAGATCGAGGCCTTTGAGGCTCTCGACTAGGCATGCGTAAGCGTTCAGGGTTTCGCCGCGACCTTCTAGGCGGCACGGACCCGGCGGCGGGTGCCTTTTTCTGCATCAGGCTCACATGATCCCGTCCGAAAGACTTCTCCATGTACGATATTGAACTTGAGCGACCCGAACACGCCGCCGAAATTGACGCGCTTCTTGATTTGTCATTCGGCCCCGGCCGTTATGTCAAAGCGGCGCAGCGTCTGCGCGAGGGCAACACGGCTGTGCCGGAGCTTTGCTATGTGGCGCATATGGGCGAGGGCAAGGACCGCAAACTTGTGGGCTCGCTGAGTTTTTGGCCGTGCAATATCGGCGGTGCGCCCGGCTTGATGCTGGGGCCGCTGGCCGTTGTGCCGGCCATTCGCGGCATGGGCGTCGGTATCAATTTGATGCGGCGGGGGCTCGACGAGGCCAAGGCGATGGGCTTCAAGCTCGTCATCTTGGTTGGTGAACAGAGCTATTACGTCAAGGTTGGGTTCGGCCCCGTGCCGCTCGGGCGGCTGACCATGCCGGGGCCGGTTGATGCGTCACGGCTGCTGTTTCGTGAGCTGGACATAGGCGCTTTTGGTCATGCACATGGCGCGATCACCAAGCCTTTGCCTCAGGCGATCTCACGCCGCATATAAGCGGCGTCTGCGCCATAAGTCGCGAGTTTGGCGGCGAGCGTTTCATCCGGCGTCAGGATGGCAAAGCCCTGCGCCTGCCAGAAGCCGAGCGAATTGTTGACCGAGATGAGGCCGAGGCTGGCAAAGCCGTGACGGCGCGCGACCTCAGTGAGATAGGGCACAAAGGTGCGGCCAAGGCCTGACCCGCGGGCGGCCTCGCTCAAGGCGATGTCATGCAAGAAGACGCAATCAGCATTTGTTGGCAGGTGAGGAAGGACGGTATTGAGGGCCGCAGGCTTGGCGATGATGGAAGGATGCGCGATGGCATAGCCGAGGATCATGTTGGCGCGTTCGGCGACAAAGCAGCCATCAGAAAAAAGTGCCAGCCTGTTTTCCATCACCGCGCGATCTTCAGGAAAGTTCGGATGCACGATCTCGCCGATGGCGTCCACCGTTGGTATGTCGGCTGGGCTCATGGAGCGCCATTGGGCAGCGGGCGTCGTCATGGATAAGTTCCTGCGCGGTGGTTAATTGAGCTTCATGGCGGCGACGAGTTTGGGGACGTTGTTTTCAAACATGGCCGGATAGGTCGGCGCTGGGCCATCGGCGGGCGAGAGCGCGTCTGAGAAGAGCTCGCCACCCAATTTTGCGCCGGTCTCGCGCGCAATCGTATTCATCAGGCGTGGATCGGTCATGTTTTCAATGAAGAGCGCGTTGATCTTTTCATGTTTGATCTGATCGATCAGGCGGCCAAGGCTGCCTGCTGTGGCTTCAGCTTCAGTGCTGAGGCCTGAAGGCGCAAAAAATATGACGCCATAGGCAGCACCGAAATAACCAAAAGCATCATGGGTGGTGATGACCTTGCGCTTGGCGGCGGGGACGGTGGCGATTTCGGCGCGGGTCCATTTATCGAGTTGGGCTAGGCGCGCCAGTAAGACTTTGGCATTGGATTTGTAGGTGGCTGCGTCTGCAGGGTTAGCCGCGCTCAACGCCGCTTCAATGTTGCGCACATAGATTGCGCCATTGGCGAGGTCTTGCCAGGCGTGGGGATCGGGGATGGTTTTGCCGTCGTCGTTCATTTCACGCACGATGATGCCGGTGCTGGCGACGACTATATCGGCTTTGGTGTCGGACGCTTTGACGAGTTTTTCCATCCAGCTTTCAAGATGCAATCCGTTCATGAAAACGAGGTCGGCATTGTGGAGTTCTCGGGCGTCGATGGGGGCAGGCTCGAAGGTGTGGGCGTCGCCATCGGGACCGACCAACACTTTCAAATTGATCTTGTCGCCGCCGACTTCTTTGACTATGTCGCCGAGCACGCTGAAGCTTGCCACCACATTGAGCGGTGCGGCAAAGGCGGGCGTGGCACAGGCTAACCATCCAAGGATGAGAGGAGCGAAAAGTCGTTTCATGGACATGTCCCTTTCAATAGTCGTGGTTAATGTTCGTGGAAATGCGCGCCGGGGAAGAAGCGCGTGCGCACGCTGCCGTGGCGACCGATGAGCAGCGAAGCGACATAGAAGACGCCTGCGGTGAGAATGATAGCAGGGCCTGACGGCAGATCGAGGTGGTAGGAGACGAGGAGACCGATCCAGCCTGAGGCAAAGGCAATGATGATCGACAAGGCGGCGAGCGACCAGACTTCGATGACCCAGAAGCGGGCGGCCGCCGCTGGCAGCATCATCAAGCCGACAGCCATCAATGTGCCCAGCGCCTGAAAACCTGCGACGAGATTTAGGACGACGAGGACGAGGAAGATGACGTGGTAAAGCGAGCCGCGTCCGGCAACGGCACGCAGGAAGCCGGGGTCGAAACATTCAGCGACCAGCGGGCGATAGATGAGCGCCAGCGCGATGAGCGTCAGCGAGGCGATGCCTGCGACGAGGAACAAGGCTTGATCATCGACGGAGAGGATGCTGCCAAACAGGACATGCAACAGATCGACATTGGAGCCGCGCAGCGAAACGATGAGGACGCCTGCGGCAAGGCTCATCAGATAGAAGCCCGCAAGGCTTGCGTCTTCGCGCAAATCAGTGACGCGGCTGATGAGGCCTGCGAGCAGTGCTACAGCGAGGCCGACGACAAGGCCACCTGCCGACATGGCCCAGAGCGACAGACCGGCGATGAGAAAACCGATAGCAGCGCCGGGCAAGATGGCATGGCTCATGGCATCGCCCATCAAGCTCATGCGGCGCAACACAAGAAAGGTGCCGATGGGGCCTGAACCAAGCGCGAGCGCGAGGCAGGCAATCAAGGCGTGGCGCATGAAGCCGTAGTCTGCGAAGGGCGCGAAGAGATACTGATAGAGGTCCATCATCATGCGGCCCCCTCATGGTGGTGTGGGTTGGCCCAAGCGTCCGACAGCGCACGGGCGCGATGCAGCGCCTTTTCGGTCAGCACCTTGGCGGTGGGCCCCCAGCCGATCAGTTCGCGCGCTATCAGCAGCGTGGTCGGGAAATGGGCTTTCACTTCATCCATGTCGTGGAGGACAGCGATGACGGTGCGTCTGTCTTCGTGCCAGAAGCGAATGATGTTCATCAGGTCAGCAGTGGTGCGCTCGTCGACGGAGGCGAAGGGTTCGTCGAGCAGAATGACGGCGGCGTCCTGTACCAGCAGACGGGCAAAGAGCGCGCGCTGGAACTGACCGGTGGAAAGTTTGGCGATGGGGTGATTTTCAAAACCTTTGAGGCCGACTTTTTCCAAGGCGTTGGCAACATCGCGCCAGCGCGGCTCGCTGATGGCACGCCAGATGCCGATGTGTCGCCAATGGCCGAGCGCCACTGTGTCGGCCACCGTGATGGGGAAGCTGCGGTCAATCTCGGCTTGTTGCGGCAGATAGGCGAGGTCAGCGCGCTTGAGGCTATGCAGGGCGACGCGGCCTTCGCTGGGGCGGAGCAGGCCGACGATGGTTTTCAGCAGGGTGGATTTGCCCGCGCCATTGGGGCCGACGATGGCGGTGAGGCTGCCGCGGGCAAAGGTGCCACTGACGTGATGGACGGCGGGCTGGCGGTCATAGGCGACGGTGAGGTCGCTGATGGTGATGGCGGGGGCGGCGTCGCTCATGTGGAGACGGCCCAGCCGACGCAGAGCCAGAGGAGGATGAGGCAGCCGCCTGCGACAAGCAGACGAAAGCCGATTCCGGCTCCCATGAAGGTGCGTGCGTTGCCGATCAGGCCCGTGGCGTCATGCCCCTTATCGCTGCCCTGCATCGCCTCAACCTGAAATGTAATAGTATAACATTCGAGGGACCATAAGGCAGCGCCTTTGGGCTGGCAAGCGGAGCGCGCAAAAAATATGGAGGAATTTGAGCGGTAGCGTTAGCGGCCTTCGCGCCACCAAGCCATGGCCAGCGAGCCGAGGATGAGCAGCAGCGCCAGCGGGCCACTAAGCAGCGGTACCTGCTGCACGGCCCGGACGAAATATTGCTCGTTGTGCTGAAGCCCGGCCCAATTATTGCCGGTAGCGTCTTTACCGGGGCGGATGGCACGCAGGCTGGGCGTGTTTTCCCCGCCTTTGCCAACCCAATAGGTGCCGCCGCCCGTTGCCGAGGTGATCGGTTTGACGAGCTTGTCGGTGGCGCGAACATCGGCGAACTCGACGGGGTTGAGCGGACCAGCGGCGGCAACGGCTGTGAGCTTGCCTTGCGAAATGCGATAGAGGCCGAGGGCATCAGCATCCATTTGACCTTCAAAGCGGCCGGGCGCGGTCTTATCGAGCGTCAAGGTTGTGGTCTTGCCTGACGGCAGGGTGATGGTGGTTGGAGCGACATCGTCACTCATCGTGCGGCGCTTCACGGTGAGGGTTTTGCCATTGATCATGGCCGAGAGGTTTTCTTCCTCAAGGTCGGGTTCTTTCATCAGCCAATGGGCAAGACGGCGCAACAATTCGGCTTGTGGGCCGCCACCCTGATAGCCGCGCGACCAGAGCCAGAATTGATCGGACATGATCTGGGCGACACGGCCCTTGCCTGAACGATCAAGGACAAGGAGCGGTCGCTCGCCGGGACCGTCCATCAGCACTTCGCCGTGATCGACTTTGGTGTCGATGATGCGAAACCATGAGCCCCATTGCTGCGGGCCGCTGGTGGTCTCGCCGGGGAGATTGGCGGTGACAGGATGCTTATGGCCAGTGGCGGTGACTTGCGGGCGGAAAGCGCCGAGCGTGACGTCGCCGGTTGGTTGGGCAGGCAGGATGGCCGCCAGCGGCGTGCGATAAAGCGAATAGGGCGAGGCAAAGGCGGGGCCTGCCGCGTCAAGCACTGCGCCGCCTTCTTCGACATATTGCGCGACGTTGGCGAGATACTGCAGCGGGAGCACGTTCTGACGCTTGTAGCGGTCAAAAATAACCAGGTCGAATTCGTGCAATTTATCGACGAAGAGTTCGCGCGTTGGAAAAGCAATCAGCGACAATTCGTTGACGGGGGTGCCGTCTTCTTTTTCGGGCGGGCGCAGAATTGTGAAATGCACCAGATCGACGGCGGGGTCGGCGCGCAGCAGATTGCGCCATGTCCGTTCGCCGGGATGCGGCTCGCCGGAAATGAGCAACACGCGCAAGCGGTCATGGATGCCATTGGCGACAATGACGGCGCGATTATTGGCGAGCGTCAGTTCATCAGGGCCAGGCGCGACATCGATTTCGATGACGTTTGGGCCACCGTGATTGAGCGAGAGGGTGATGGGCGTTGGTTGACCGATGCGGACATTGGTTGTCATCACCGGCTTGCCGTCAATGGCGATGGTGACGGGCGCGGTGCCCGATGTGCCGCTGTCTGAATCATCGACGCGCAGCGAGAGCTTGACCGGCTTGTTGACGATGCCAAAACGCGGCGCTTCCAGCACTGTGAGGCGGCGGTCGCGCTCGTTCTTGGCGCCGACAATGAGTGCATGGACGGGCGCGTCAAAGCCGAGGGCAGAGACTTTTTTTGGCGCGTCATGGATTTCGCCATCGGTGATGAAGATCGCGCCTGCGACACGCTCATGGGGCACATCGGCCAAGGCTTGCTCAAGGCTGGCGAAAGCGCGGGTGCCTTCGCCGTTGCTGTTGACAGTGACGACGCGCGTTTCGATGCCCGGCAACGCTTTGAGGCTCGCCTCGACATTGGCGAGTGCGGCGTCGGCGTCAGCGGGCCGTGTGCCGATCTGCATGCTTTCGCTTTTATCCACGACCACAACGGCAATGTCGGGCACGGGGTCGCGCTGCTCGGCGCGCATAGTGGGATTGAGGATGGCGACAAGCGTGATGGCAAGTGTGGCGGTGCGCCACGGCGTTCCACGTGCGCCGCGCATGGCGGAATAGACAATGACGGCCGCGCCGATCAATCCCAACAGGATGATGAACGAGATGGGCAAGGATGGATTGAAAACGATGTCCCAAGCGCGTGTCATGTTTAATTCCCCAACCGTTCGAGCAAGGCGGGGATATGTACCTGATCGGATTTGTAGTTGCCGGTCAGGGTGTACATGACGAGATTGACGCCGAAGCGGAACGCCTGCTCGCGCTGGCGTTCGCCGCCGGGCTCGCAAGGAAACATTGGGCGGCCCGAGGCGTCACGTGCCCAAGCGGCCGCGTAATCGTTGGAGCCGATGAGGATCGAAGAGACGCCGTCATTGGAGCGGCCGCCGTGTTCTTCAGCACTGGCATTGCTGCTTTCAACCCATAGCGTGCCGCCAGCCCAGCGGCCTGGAAAACTCTGCAACAGATAAAAAGACTTGGTCAGGACATGGGTTCTGGGCACGGGTTCGAGCGCGGGCAGGTCGAGCTTGCCGATTAAGCGCTGCAGGGTTTCATTGCCTGTGTTGGCAACACCGGTGAGCGAGCGGTCCTGATCGCGCGTGTCAAACAAGATGGTGCCGCCGTGTTCCATATAGGTGTTGATGCGAGCGAGCGTGGCGGGCGCAAGGTTGTCTTGTCCGGGCGTGACAGGCCAATAGAGTAGCGGAAAGAACGCCAGTTCATCGCGCGAGACATCGACGCCGATAGGAGGGCCGGGATTAAACGAAGTGCGCGAGCGCAGCACTTGCGACAAGCCTTCAAGGCCCGCCTTGCTGATGGTGTCGGTATCACTGTCGCCGGTCAGCACATAGGCCAGATGTGTTTCAGTGACGGCATTGAGCGCGAAGGCGCTTGCACTATCTGCGGCGCGTGAAGGGGACGCGTGCAAGAGTGCGGCAAGACCAATGACAGCGGCAAGAATGGGCACAAGATTGCCCCCCCGCCGGTGGCGGCGGATGGGTGTGGTGTCAAACAGACCCGTGACATAAAGCGCGGCGATGCCATCGGCGATGATGAGCAAAAGGGCGATAGCGAGGAACAGCGGGCGCAAGGGCCACTCAGCCGCTTGGGCATAGGCATGGCGCGACGAGATGCCATCGAGGCTGCCAAGGCTTGTGAGTTTCAAGCCTGGGCGCGCGAGGTTCAAGGCGCGTGGGCCGTCTGCGGGCCCATAGAGCCCCGGCGGGTGGCGGGGCGTGACAGGTGTTTCATCAAAATGAGCCGCGGGTACAGGCGTTGCCATGGGCGGTGGGCTGCCAAGATGGCCATAGCCGTCGAGCGTGCGTACAGGTGCAAGCGTCGCAGCGCTGCCGTCAGCATTGTTCTGTGTGGTGGCGACGCCTTGCGACATGGCGATCACGCGGCGCAGCATATCGACGAACAGGCCGGACAGCGGCAGGTTTGACCAGCTTGTATTGGCGGTGACGTGGAAGAGGACAACGAGGCCCTTGTCGCGTTTGGCGGCGGTGACGAGCGGTGTGCCGTCTTCAAGGCGCGCCCATGTGTGGTTGCCGATATCCATCGTGGGCTCGGCTAGCACTTGTTGGGTGACGGTGACATCAGATGGTGTGTCGAGACCGTAGAAGGGGCTTGAGGCATCGAAGGGTGCGAGGTGCTGTGGGCTGGTCCATGACATGGCGCCGCCAAGTGAGCGCCCGCCTGTGCGCAGCGGTACGGGCATCAATTGATCGCTGGCAAGGACAGGGCCGAGGCTTGCCAGTTTGGGGCCGGCAAAGCGGATCAGCACGCCGCCGCTCTCGACCCAGTTGGTGAGCGCTTGGCGGTCGGTCATGGTCAGATTGCCGATGTCAGCAAGAATGAGGACTGAAAGCGGCGATGAAATGAGTTCGGCGATTTGTGAGGCCTGATGGTTTGCCTCATGAGCCTGACGAAGCGCGGCATAGGGGCCGATGGCGCGTTGCAGATAATAGAGGTCGGAGAGAAGTTGCTGGCCTTCTCCGATGGATGAGCCGGTGACGAGGCCGACCGTGCGCCGCCGCCAGCGTTCGTCGAGCAGGCTCGTCGCGCCTGCCGAGGTTTCACCGGCAATTTCGATGCGCGCGATTTTGTTACGCAGATCGAGCGGTAGATTGAGGCGGGCGGTTGTCTCGCCGCTGCCCCCATCGAATTTGAAATCGGCGCTGCCAAGGACGGCCCCTTGCGTGTTGAGCGCGTGGACGCTGCCGGTCTGTGTGCTTTGGTCTGGGGCGCGCAGAATATGGGTGACGAAGCCGTCGCCTTCGATGGAGGGAGGCAAAAGGGCAAGCGCGCGGGCGTCGGCTTTGGGTTCGACGACGTCCATCCCCGATTTGGCAGAGATCAACGACAGGCCCGAAGCGAAGGCGGCCGCCGTGCCGTAGTCGAGACCGTCGCTGAGCCAGACCGTTTGGGGGTATTGTTGGATGGCGGCGCTCGTTTTGAGGCGGGCCAGAAGAGCCATGCGGTCTGGCGCAATCGGCTGAGGGGTGAGCGCACGGGCGAGCGCAGCGGCGTCATTGGCGGCACCAAAGGCGAGCGCTTGTGGCGAGGCTGTGGGCGCTGTACCGATGACGAGAACGGGGCGGTCGTCGCGCCGCGCGCCTGCAATCAAGGCGGTGAGCGCATTGCTGCGGTTGCGCCAATGGCTGGCGGACGCCCAGCCATTATCGACCACAATAAGGAGAGGGCCGGAGCCTGAAACGGTCGGTGTGGGGTTCCACAAAGGATCGGCCAGCGCCAGCACGACGAGTGCGACAAGAATGGTACGCAAGATGAGAAGCCAAAGCGGCGTGTGAGCGGGTGTCTCTTCTTTGCGCGCGAGGTCGAGCAGTAGTCTGATGGCGGGAAAACGGACCTGCTTTGGCAGCGGTGGGCTGATGCGTAGCAACCACCAAATGGCAGGCAAGGCGATGAGGCCCAGAAGCACCCAAGGGGCGGCAAATGCGAGAGGACCAAAAGCGAGCATGGCGTCAGCTTCCCCGACGCGGCGGTCGGCGCGCGTCTATGGCACCGCTGAGCGCGCCATAAAGCGCAAGCAATGCAGTGTGGGGCGCGCGGTCGGTGCGATGGGTGGCGAAGGTGAAGTTGACGCGTTGGGCGGCTTCCATCAGGCGATTGCGATGCAGCGCCAAGCGCGCATGATACGCGCCACGGATGCTTTCAGCGCGGCCGATCATCAAACGCAGGTTTTCTTCGATGCCGATAAATTCGGTGCGGCCTGTGAAGGGCAGGTCTTCTTCAGCTGGATCGAGCACTTGAATGAGATGCCCCTTGATGCCTTCGGCAGCATAGCCCTTGAGGCGGGCAATCGTTTCTTCGGGTGGCGACAGAAAATCGCTGATGAGGACGACCTGTGCGTAGCGCGGCAAATGCGTCGGCGGAGGCAGGCTTTCGCTGACGACGATTGGGCTATCAGCGTCGGGTTCATCGACCAGCGCGTGGGCGATGCGACGATAGGCGGCGCGCCCTCCGGCAGGTGGAAAGCTGCCGCCAAGCATCGCAACGCTTTCGCCGCCTTGAATGAGCAGGGACGTGAGCGCCAAGGCAAGAACCGTGGCGCGATCTTTTTTGGTAATTGGGATGTCATCGGAGGCGTAATCCATAGACGGCGAACCATCGCGCCAGATCCAGATGCTTTCAGCGGCTTCCGCTTCGACCTCACGAACATAAAGATGACGCGAGCGAGCCGAATGACGCCAGTCGACGGAGGCGGCGGTATCGCCTTCGCGGAAGCGGCGGAATTGCCAGAAACTTTCGCCCATGCCCGTGCGGCGTCGGCCATGCAGACCTTGGGCGACGGTGTTGGCGATGCGCTCGGCTTCGGTGACAAGCGGCGGCAAGGCCTCGGCCAGCGCGTCGGCTTGGACACGCAAGTTACTTTCCGCTGAGGTTGTGCTCGTCGAGAAGGGAAGCCGCATGAGCGTTTACGATCAGATGTTGCGGCAGAGGCGGTCGATGACGCCGCTGACGGTGACACCTTCAGCGCGTGCCGAAAAATTCAACGCCATGCGATGGCGCAACACGGGGGCCGCCAGCGATTTGACGTCTTCGATGGAAGGCGAGAAACGGCCATCAATCAAGGCGCGTGCCCGAACCGCCAGCATAAGCGACTGGCTGGCGCGCGGGCCGGGGCCCCAAGCAACATGGCGTTCGACTTCGGCGGAGGCGCCTTCTTCGGGGCGGGCCGAGCGCACCAGTTCGAGAATGGCGTTGACGACCTTTTCGCCGACAGGCACGCGGCGGACAAGGCGCTGGGCGGCAAGCAAGTCTTCGACCGACATGGCAGGGCGCACTTTCACATCTTCGCTGCCCGTGGTGGCCAGCAACATGCGGCGCTCAGCTTCGAGGTCAGGGTAGTTGACG
This sequence comes from Parvibaculaceae bacterium, assembly GCA_041688015.1. Taxonomy (GTDB): domain Bacteria; phylum Pseudomonadota; class Alphaproteobacteria; order Parvibaculales; family Parvibaculaceae; genus Parvibaculum. The sequence continues at coordinate 102,305 of JBDNIY010000012.1, read as the reverse complement.
TCGATCTGGGTGAGAAAACGGTCGAGCTGGGCTTCGGGCAGCGGGTAGGTGCCTTCCTGCTCCAGCGGATTTTGCGTGGCGAGCACATGAAACGGGGTAGGCAGCTCGTAGCGGACGCCAGCGACGGTGACTTGTTTTTCCTGCATGGCTTGCAACAGGGCCGACTGGGTGCGCGGGCTGGCGCGGTTGATTTCGTCAGCCATCAGCAATTGGCAGAACACCGGCCCCTTGAGAAAGCGGAAGCTGCGGGTGCCGCGCTCGCTCTCCTCTAGCACTTCAGAACCCAGAATATCGGCGGGCATCAGATCGGGGGTGAACTGGATGCGTTTGTCATCAAGGCCCAAGACCACGCCCATCGTGTGGACAAGCAACGTCTTGGCGAGGCCCGGCACACCGACAAGGAGCGCATGCCCACCGGCCAGTACAGTGACCAAAGTCTGGTCCACCACCTGTTCTTGCCCGTAGATGACTTCGCTTATGGCTTTGCGAGCCTCGGCAATTTTGGTGCCGAAGGCCTCGATTTCCTGAACGGTATTACCGTCCTCTTCAATAACTGTCTGCATTGACCTAAGTATAGGATGTGCCGTCGCAAATGCGAAAGGCGCGCGTTTCTGTTGATGGACCTATAGTGGACCATTGGTCGGTGGTTCAGTGGCGATATTATGGCCGTTGGCCCCGTAAAGCATTAGGGAAGCATGAGTTAATGACTGCTCCGACGCAAAAAAGCCCCGATCAAGCGAGCGGCAAGGGCACAGCCAGCCTGCTTTCCGCTGCGGAGAGCGAAGGAAAGAAGTCGCGTGGGTTGCCGCCTGTCCATTTATGGAACCCTGAGTTTTGTGGCGATCTCGATATGCGAATCGCCCGCGATGGCACTTGGTTCTATATGGGAACACCGATTGGCCGCGAAAGGCTGGTGCGGCTATTCTCTACGATCCTGCGCCATGACGAGGACGGAAAATACTATCTGGTGACGCCTGGGGAGAAAGTGGGCATCACGGTGGATGATGCGCCGTTTCTCGCCGTTGCCATGAAAGTGGAAGGCGAAGGCCGCGACCAGACCTTGACGTTTACAACGAACGTGGGCGACGAAACCATCGCGGGGGCGGACCATCCGATGCGATTTGTGATCGACAAAGCGAGCGGCGAGCCTGCGCCCTATGTGCATGTGCGCGCGCGGCTTGAGGCCTTGATTAACCGTGCAGTTTTTTATGATTTGGTGGAATTGGGCGTCGAAGAGCAGCACGAAGGCGCGCGCTGGTTTGGCATCTGGTCAGCGGGTGTGTTTTTTCCGTTCATGCGGGCAGAGGAGATGGCCTCTTAAGGTCGGTTGTGTGCATGAAAAACTACCATGATCTGATAGCGGCACGGGTGACGCCGAATGCGCCCTCGCTGGAGGCGCTGCTCAATGAGGATGCGCCGCGCGGGGATGGCGATTTGCAACCCCTGCAATGGGCTGACCGCGAAGACCGTCCGTTGTTGCGGGCAGCCGCTGTGCTGGTGCCGGTGATCGAATATCCAGCGGGGCCACAGGTGCTGTTGACGCGGCGGTCGGATAATTTGGGCAACCACGCAGGCCAAGTGGCTTTTCCCGGTGGCAAGATCGAACCGGGGGAAACGGCGGCGCAAGCGGCTTTGCGCGAAGCCGACGAGGAAGTGGGCCTCAAGGCCAATTTTGTCGAGGTGGCGGGCTTTCTTGACGCATATGAGACGGGGACCGGATTTCGTATCGTGCCCGTGGTGAGTTTCGTGCGGCCGGGTTTCACCTTGCAGATTTATGATGGTGAAGTGGCGGAAGTTTTTGAGGTGCCATTAGCATTTTTGATGAACCCCAAAAACCATGAGCGTCACAAAGCCACATGGCGCGGCAAAGAGCGCGAATATTACGCCATGCCCTATAATGGACATTATATCTGGGGGGCGACGGCGGGCATGCTTAAGAATATGTATGACCAGATATTTGCGGATGGGTCAGATATTCTCGAATGTTAAGGGATAAGGAAACGACGAGATGAGCGGTGACATGAAATTGAGCCAGGCCGAATGGCTGAATGAAGCAGACACGCGCGCTGTCATGGATGCACTGGGTGCGGGCGCACGCTTTGTTGGCGGAGCAGTGCGCAACACGCTGATGGGCGAGCCGGTCAGCGATATTGATATTGCCTGTGTCGAGACACCGCAAAAAGCGCAAGCGCTGCTTGAAGCCAAGGGCATCAAGGTGGTGCCGACAGGTATTGCGCATGGCACAATCACTGCGGTCACGCCGACACGTCACTATGAAATCACGACATTACGTGTGGACGTCAAGACCGATGGACGCCACGCCGATGTGGCCTTCACCGGGGACTGGCTGGAAGACGCCAAACGCCGCGACTTCACCATCAACGCGCTTTATGCCGATGCGGATGGCACGGTGCATGATCTGCTTGGCAGCGGCCTTACAGACATGAAGGCGCGGCGCGTACGTTTCATCGGCGATGCCAATGCGCGTATTGCCGAAGATTATCTGCGCGTGTTGCGTTTCTTCCGGTTTCACGCTTGCTACGGTGTCGGCGAGCCGGACGCCGAGGGTTTGAAGGCTTGCGCGGATGCGCGCGACGGCCTCACGCAATTGTCGGGCGAGCGGGTGTGGTCTGAGCTATTGAAGATTGCGGCGGCCGACAATGCCGGGGCGGCTTATCGCCAAATGGCGGCGACGGGCATTTTGTCAGTCGTGCTGGCGGAAGCCTCGCGGCTTGATCGCTTTGCGCATCTTGTTGAAATCGAAGTGGATCAGCTTTTCACATCCGACCCGTTGCTGCGTTTGGCTTCGATGTTGGAGCTCGACAAAGAGGGTGTGGCGGCGCTGGCAGCGCGGCTCCGTCTATCGAACAAAGAGCGCGCGCGCATCACCGCGATGCTCACCGATCAGACCAAGATCGTCGCCTATCTGTCGATCCGCGAAGTACGCAAGGCGCTTTATCTGATGGGGATGGAATGTTTCAGGGACCGCGTGATGCTGGGCTGGGCGGGCGACCGCAAGGGCCACAATACGTTTCAGTGGCGCGCCATGCTCGCCATGGCCGATAGTTGGACGCGCCCTGAGTTTCCGCTGACAGGTCAAATGGTTAAGCAGGCCGGTGTGCCTGAAGGGCCAGACGTTGGGTGCGTGTCACGCGAAGTCGAAGACTGGTGGATTGATGCTGATTTTACCGATGATGAATTTTCGATCATCGAGCGGTTGAAGGCGATTGTGCAGGCGACGGTCTATTGAATTTTGGACATATCCGGCGTGTCTATGATTGGCCGTATGTGTACAGAACATCGGAGAATATAGCGTTGCATTCATGTCTCAGTTCAAGATGTTGTCTCCGATAATATGACTTATATTCCAGAATGTTGTTGCCATCCCTGATTGGGGGGCTAAACAATGCATGATGAGAATATAGGTGGCGTCCATTGCGAAATAATATTGTTGTTGCAGTCATTGTGTCTGCTGGCCTTCTGGGCTTGTTTGGATGTGCCGCGCGGCCTTCTCAAAATGTTTACAATTATGACGAAGTCGGAAAATCGGCTGCCGTTTCGTTTGGCACGATCGTTTCGTCGCGGGTTGTCGATATCACCGGAAAAAATACGGGCACAGGGGCGCTTATTGGTGGCGCGGCGGGCGCGGGCGCGGGGTCCTATGTGGGCAATGGGAGCGGCTCCATTTGGGGCGCTGCCGCTGGGGCGCTGATTGGTGTGGCCGTGGGGGTCGCCGCCGAGCAGGCAGCCGCCGACCGTCAGGGCATCGAATATATCGTCGTGCTTGAGAGCGGTGTGACCATGACCATCGTTCAAGAGATTGGCAAAAACGACGTGCCGGTTCAGCCCGGTGCGCGCGTGATCGTGCAAAATTCGGGTGGCTACCAGCGTGTGTTGCCGGCCAATAATCTTCCGACACAAATTGAAAGGCCGAAGGGGATTAAGGTTATTGATTCAGTTCAATAATCTTGTGGCCTGATTTCTGAAAAAGGGATTTTTATGAAGATGAAATTGATTTGCGCGCTGGTTTTGACCGGCGTGGCGCTATCTGCTTGCTCAAAGAGTGTAACCGTCAGTACACCAATTATTTCGCCTATGGACTTTGCTTCGCAAGCGAAAACGCCTGGCAATTATGTAGTGATGATTCAGTCGGGCGCATGGAAAACTGAAGTTAAAGCCGCTGGTTGGACATGCAGCGCATGGAAGTTTCCGACGGATTTTGAGACAGCTTATCATCAGGCTGTGAAGGCTGGGGTTCAGCAAAATTTTGAACATGTGACGTTCTCGGCGGCCACCCTCACGCCTGAGGAGATGAAGACCAAGAACTACGATGCACAGATCGTCATTTACGAAGGCTCGATTGCAGCCAGTTTTTCAGTCGTGCCAAACTTCTGGACAGCATCGATCAATTCCAACGTGTCAATGGACGGGATTGTTGCCGTGATTGATCATGAGGGAAAGGTCCACCAGGGCAATGCTCACGGCACGGGGACTGGCACAGCGGTGACGGCCATGGGATGCGACCCGGCTGCTAAGGCGATCAGTACAGCGGGCGGCGATGCCATTCATGATTATGTGCTGGATGTTGTCAATTCGGCCAAGCTCAATGTGCTTGAAGTCAAGGTGCAGAACGCGGGTACCAAAGGCAAGCCGACGTCCTGACATCAAGCGGGAATAAGCGTTAAATGACGAGGCGGCAGATGTTAAAAGAAGCGATGGTTTTTCTTCTAGTGGCATTTGGTTGGCTGACACCAGCGTTGGCGGCGGATTTTCCTGTACCCGACAGGTCCGCCGTCGCGTTTTATAATCTCTATCTGAAAACCAAACCGCATGGAGTGCCTGATGCGGCAATGGTTCGTCGCTTCAAGCCCTTGCTGAGCGCCCGCCTTGCGTCGGCACTTGGCAAGGCAGAAGCGGCGGAGGTCGCGCATGTCAAAGCGACCAACAATGCAGAGCCGCCGTTGTTTGAAGGCGATCTCTTCACGTCGCTCTATGAGGGCGCGTCTTCTTATTCCATAGAGGGCTGTACCACTGAAGGCGCACATGCCTATTGCGATGTCGAGCTGGCTTACGCCGAGGTACCGGGAGCCACGCCGACAACTTGGACGGATCGTCTTGTTCTTGCCAAACGCGTTGGTGGCTGGACTGTCGATGACATTGTCTTTGGCGGCAGCTGGGATTTTGGTCAGCACGGCACGTTGCGCGCCACACTCGCCGAGATCATCAAATCAGGAACGCCATGATGGAGCTTCCGATCACGGTCTATCTGCTCGCGATTAACGCGCTGACCTTTGTTGCATTCGGCTGGGACAAATTTTGCGCCGAACGTCACATGTATTGCGTGCCAGAAAAAACCTTGCTGACGCTTGCAGGTATCGGCGGCGCGTTGGGTGGCAAATGCGGCCAGCGTCTGTTTCGGCATAAAACGAGAAAAGAACCGTTTCGCACTTACCTCAACTGGATTGTGGTGCTGAATGTGGTGGGATTGATTGCGCTCAGCTCGCCAAAATTTCGCGAGAGGCTGCTACAGGAACTGGCGCGCTAAGAGGCTTATCCATTTTCACGCGTCTGGTCGTGCATCAATGCTTCATTGGCGATTTGGGTCGGCACAATGGTCTTGCCAATCGGGGCGATGGCGAGACTTGCCAGCCTGAAATGGGGAAAGGCGAAGGGGATGCCGATGATGGTGAGGCACAACGCGACACCGATGATGAAGTGGCCGATGGCAAGCCATACCCCGGCAAGGATAAACCAGATGATATTACCAATTAATCCGAGGTCGCCTGTGCCGATGTCTTGTTTTCCTGTGAGAATGTCGCGGCGGATGGCTTGGCGTCCAAATGGCCAGAGCGAATAAGAGGCGATTGTTAGGCAGGCCCGCGCCCAAGGCAGTCCGATGATGGTGATGGCCATCAGCACGGCGGCTAAAACCCAACCTAGCGCGCTGCAGAGGCCGAAAAGTACGAGCCAGATAATGTTGCCGAGCAATATCATTTTATTTCATTCTGTTTACGGATAAATTTGCTAATTTCGAAAGGCGCTCAGGGCCACTTCACTTCCGGCGGCATGGACGACAGGATCGAATCCACATTGCCGCCGGTTTTGAGGCCGAAGGTGGTGCCGCGGTCATAGAGGAGGTTGAATTCCACATAGCGGCCACGGCGGATCAATTGTTCTTCGCGTTCGGCGGGCGTCCACGGCTCGTTCATGTGGCGGCGCACGAGGGTGGGGTAGATGTCGAGGAAGGCGCGGCCGACGTCTTGTGTGAAGGCGAAGTCGGCAGCCCAGTCGCCGCTATTGTGGTGGTCATAGAAAATGCCTCCGGTGCCGCGCGGCTCTTTGCGGTGGGGCAGATAAAAATATTCGTCGCACCATTTTTTGAATTTTGGGTAGTAGGTTGCGTCATGAGCGTCGCAGGCGGCTTTCATGGCGGCATGAAAATCCAGCGTATCGGGATGATCGTCACGGCGCTGCACGTCGAGCACGGGCGTCAGGTCGCCACCGCCGCCAAACCAGCCTTTTGTCGTGACGACGTGGCGCGTGTTCATATGGACGGCAGGCACGCGCGGGTTTTGCATATGGGCGATAAGCGAGATGCCAGCGGCCCAGAAGCGTGGGTCTTCTTCGGCCCCTTGCATCTGTTTGCGGAATTCTTCGGAAAATTCGCCATGGACGACAGAGATATGGACACCGACCTTTTCAAAGACGCGGCCATGCATCACGGCCATTTCGCCGCCGCCGAGATCTTGCGTTCCATCGCCACGCGTCCATGGCTTGCGCTCAAAGCGGGCAGGCGCACGGTCTGAATAAGGCCCGGTGAGCTCGCCTTCGATCTTTTCAAACTCAGCGCAGATTTGATCGCGGAGCTGGCGAAACCAGACGGCGGCTTGCTGTTTTTGCGATTCGATCAGGCTTGATGGGGCCACCGCTGTCATCTTGTCACTTTCCCACATGTGCCGACGCGTTGCCCGCGCCTGCAAATCCATCCGTTTGTCTCAAGGCTTCGCCCAATACCATGGCAGCGGCCAACGCGACATTCATGGAGCGTAGACCGGGTTGCATGGGGATTGTCAGACGGGCATTTGCCGCAGCATGAACTCCGGGCGGAACACCCGCTGATTCGCGACCGAGCAACAATATGTCGTCGGCCTGAAAGGTAAAATCTGTATAGGGCTGGTTGCATTTGGTGGTCAGCAAGATGAGGCGTGAAGGGGTATCGGCGCGGGCCAAGCAGAAGGTTTCCCAGCTTGTGTGGCGTGTGACCTCGGCCAGTTCCCAATAATCGAGCCCGGCGCGCTTGAGGGCGCGGTCGCCCCAGGGAAAGCCCGTTGGCTCGATAATATCGATGCCGAGGCCCAGACAGGCGCTGAGACGGATCAAAGTGCCTGTGTTTTGAGGAATATCGGGCTGAAACAAGGCCAGACGCATGGGCCAGCTTTCCATCAAGAATGACTCGCAAAAACAGAGCGAAACTACGCCAAACCGGCGTCTGTTGGGCGACAAATGCCCCATAGCCTATAGTGCGGCGATGCGTCATCCTGCCACAACCAATGATCCTCTAGACAAGGCGCTGATTGGATGCCACAAAACCTCGCACATGGGGCGAAAGCAGGGATTCGTATCCGCTTATTGCGGTAACTTTCGTTCAGACAGAATTAAGTTTAGGCCACGTTGCCTTAAATCTCGACGGGAGCCTTCCCGGTGGGTGCCGCCGGGCCAGGCGGATGGGGCGATATGTGGCGTAATTCATACGAGGAGAGCCCAACCGTGGCAGATATCCACGCGGCCGAGCCAACACGGCGCGATTTCCTTTATGTGGCAACGGGAGCGTTTGCAGCCATTGGCGCAGCCGCAGCCGTGTGGCCCTTGATTGATCAAATGAACCCTGACGCCTCGGTTTTGGCGATGGCTTCGATTGAATTGGACATCGGGTCTGTCCCGCTGGGCCAAGAGATCACCGTTAAATGGCGCGGCAAGCCTGTCTTCGTGCGGCACCGCACCGAAGAAGAAATCAAGGAAGCCGATGCCGTTGACATCACCGAGCTGCGTGACCCGCAGACCGATGATGCCCGTCTGATGAAGGGGCCGGATGGCAAGCTCGAAAAAGAGTGGCTGATCCTGATCGGCATTTGCACCCATCTGGGTTGCGTGCCTCTCGCCTATAAGGGCGAGTATGACGGCTACTTCTGCCCTTGCCATGGGTCGGTTTACGACACATCGGGGCGTATCCGAAAAGGACCGGCGCCGCTCAATCTGGCCGTGCCGCCCTATGAGTTCCTGTCCGCAACCAAGATCAAGATCGGCTGAGGGGAGCACATAATATGAGCGGAAACAGCACCTACACACCAAGCAATGGCTTCACACGCTGGATGGATTCGCGCCTGCCGATCATCCGGCTTGGGCATGATACAGCCGTGAGCTATCCCGTTCCGAAGAACCTCAACTATTGGTGGACCTTCGGCGGCATTCTGACATTCATGCTGGTGGTGCAGATCATCACTGGCGTCGTTCTAGCCATGCATTATGTGCCGACGACCGCGCTTGCCTTTGCCAGCGTCGAACACATCATGCGCGACGTGAACTATGGTTGGGTGTTGCGTTATACCCATGCCAATGGCGCTTCGATGTTCTTCGTTGCCGTCTATATCCATATGTTCCGCGGTCTCTATTACGGCTCCTACAAGGCGCCACGCGAAATTCTCTGGATTCTTGGTTGCCTTATCTATCTGTTGATGATGGCGACGGCGTTTTTTGGTTACGTGCTGCCTTGGGGCCAGATGAGCTTCTGGGGCGCGACAGTGATCACCAACCTGTTCGGCGCGATCCCGTTTGTGGGTCAGTCGGTTGCCACATGGCTGTGGGGTGGTTTTGCCATCGGTGATCCGACGCTCAACCGTTTCTTCTCGCTGCATTATCTCTTTCCGTTCCTCATCTTTGGCGTCGTTGTCCTGCATATCTGGGCGCTGCATGTGTCCGGGCAGAACAATCCTGTGGGCGTTGAAGTGAAGAACAAGGATCAAGACACGGTTCCTTTCACACCCTATGCGACGGTGAAAGATGCCTTCGGTCTCAGCGTCTTCCTGATCTTGTTTGCCTATTTCGTGTTCTTCGCGCCTAACTCGCTTGGTGACGTTGAAAACTACACGATTGCCCATCCGCTCAAGACGCCGCTGCATATCGTGCCGGAATGGTATCTGTTGCCGTTCTACGCGATCCTACGTGCCGTGCCGTCCAAGCTTGGTGGCGTGATCTTGATGTTTGGCTCCATTGCGGTGCTGTTCATCCTGCCTTGGCTCGATACATCGAAGGTGCGTTCGGCGCGGTTCCGCCCGCTGTTCAAGCAGATCTTCTGGCTTCACCTCGCCGTGTGCATCGCGCTCGGCTGGTGCGGGGGGATGATGCCTGACCATGTACTGTTCAGCGTTGGTTCGATTGACTTCACGGTCACTTACTTCGCGCGCATTCTCTCCTTCTACTATTTCTTCCATTTCCTCGTTCTCTTCCCGCTGTTGGGTCTGATCGAGAGACCGAAGCCTGTGCCTGAAAGCATTGCGGCATCGGTGCTGGGCGGTCGTGCCGCACCGGCCAAGGCCTGAGTGGGAGAGACAGAAATGAAAATGAAATTGATCCATAAGCTCTCCATCGCCGCTGCTGTTGCAACGGTTGCCGTAGCCGCAGGCTACTTGCCTGTTATGACGGCACATGCCTCGGAGGGTCCAGAACCTACCTATGAACGTCTCGATTGGTCGTTCAATGGGCCTTTCGGCAGCTTTGATCGCAGCCAGTTGCGCCGTGGTTACAAGATTTACAAAGAAGTCTGCGCGACCTGTCATTCGATGGAATATGTTCATTTCCGCGATCTCGGCGAAAAGGGCGGCCCTGAATTCAGCGGCCCTGAAGTGAAAGCGATTGCGGCCGAATATCAGGTGCAGGATGGCCCGGACCAGGCGGGCGATATGTTTGAGCGTCCCGGCGAAGGCCGTGATACCTTCCCGTCACCTTACCCTAACGAAGAAGCCGCGGCGGCTTCGCTTGGAGCTCCGCCGCCCGACCTCTCCTTGATCGCTAAGGCGCGTAACGGTGGCCCGGATTACATCCACGCGCTGCTAACGAGCTATACAGAAGCGCCTGCCAATGTGAAGGTGCCTTCTGGTGGCTATTACAACCCGGTCTTCGTTGCTGGTAGTGGTGTCATCGCCATGCCGCCGCCGCTGAGCGACGGTCAGGTTGACTATGATGACGGCACGCCCAATACGCTTGACCAGATGTCACAGGACGTTTCGGCCTTCCTGATGTGGACGGCTGAACCCAAGCTCGAAGCGCGCCATCGTCTTGGCTTTCAGGTGCTGATCTATCTGCTCGCGCTGTCAGGCATTTTGTTTTTTGCAACGCGCAAGATCTGGGCTGACCAGCATTAAGCGCATTGCCGCTCACGAATACGCAAAAAGGGTCTCTTCGTGAGGCCCTTTTTTATGTGGCTGCGGTGATTGTTTGTTATGTTTCGCCGCTTCTCGAAAATATGGTTTTTCCCCTACGCTGGTGAATGAGGTTCATATGACGAAAACAGTTCTCGGTGTCATGGGCGGTAGCGGCGTTTATGAAATGCCCGGTCTGAAAGATGAGCGTTGGGAGCGCGTGACAAGCCCCTGGGGCGAAGCCTCTGACGAATTGCATTTCGGTGTGCTGCCGACGGCCAAGGGCGATGTTGAGATGGTTTTTTTGCCGCGTCATGGGCGCGGTCATGTTCACTCGCCCACCAGCATAAATTATCGTGCCAATATCGATGTGCTGAAGCGAGTAGGCGTCACCGATCTTATTTCGGTGTCAGCGGTCGGATCGCTCAAGGAAGAGTTGCCGCCGGGCACGTTTGTAATCGTCGATCAGTTCATTGATCGTAGCTTTGCGCGGGAGAAAAGTTTTTTCGGCCCCGGCCTTGTCGCGCATGTGTCGATGGCCGAACCCGTTTGTCCCCGTCTTGGCGACCATATTGAAGCGGCCTGCCAAGCCAATGGCATCGCGCATGCGCGCGGTGGCACCTATATGGTGATGGAGGGCCCGCAGTTTTCGACGCTGGCCGAAAGCAATCTCTATCGCTCATGGGGCTGCGCGGTTATCGGCATGACCAATATGCCCGAAGCCAAACTCGCGCGCGAAGCCGAAATCCCCTATGCGACGATTGCCATGGTGACGGACTATGATTGTTGGCATGCCGATCATGAGAATGTTGATGTGGCCTCGGTAATTAAAATTCTTGGCGAAAACTCAGGCAACGCGCAGGTTGTATTGCGCAGCGTGGCCGAAAGTTTTGGCCCGACCCGTGACCCCTCGCCAATTGATAGCGCCCTTGAATTTGCTCTCATCACGGCACCTGAAAAACGCGACCCGGCCCTTATCGCCAAACTCGACGCGGTCGCTGGCCGCGTTCTGAAAGCCTGAAAGGGCCTCTGATGGACGTTAAACAATTTATTCGCACCATTCCGGACTACCCAAAGCCCGGCATTCTGTTTCGCGATATCACCACTTTGCTCGGCCACCCTAAGGGGTTTCGCACGACCGTTGATGCGCTGGTGCAGTTTCATCAGGGTGCGAAATTTGATGTGGTGGCTGGCATTGAGGCGCGGGGGTTCATTCTCGGCGGCGCAATCGCTCATCAACTCGACCTCGGCTTCGTGCCGGTGCGCAAGAAAGGTAAGTTGCCTTTCGACGTGATGTCGCAGGAATATAACCTTGAATATGGCACCGATGTTGTCGAAATTCACACTGACGCCATTGTCGAAGGGGCGCGTGTGCTGTTGATCGACGATCTGATCGCGACGGGTGGCACGGCGGAAGCCGCCGTCAAACTCATCACGCGGGCTGGTGGCAATGTGTTGGCGTCGAGCTTTGTGATTGAGCTACCGGCGCTGGGTGGGCGTGAACGCCTCGAAGCGCTCGACATCGAAGTGCTGTCGCTCTGCGCCTATGACGGCCACTAGGTTCGAGGGGAAGGGGCCTCAATGAAAATCGACGGCGTCGCCTATCGCACGATCTGGCTGAACGATGATGGCTGGTCGCTCGAAGTGATCGATCAGACAAAGCTGCCGCATGAATTTTGCACATTGCGACTGGCGAGTGCCGATGATGCAGCGCGCGCCATCAAGGAGATGGTTGTGCGTGGGGCGCCGCTGATCGGGGTGACGGCGGCCTATGGTTTTGCGATGGCGGTGCGCGAGGAAGCGTCGGATGCCGCGATGCGCGCGGCTTATGACACGCTGGCGGCAACGCGCCCCACGGCGATCAATCTCAAATGGGCGCTCGACGCGATGGTCGAGACGGTAAAGCCGCTTGGGCCTAATGCACGTGTCGCGGCGGCTTATGCGCGCGCGACGAAGATTTGCGATGATGAAGTTGAAAACTGCCGACAAATCGGCGTGCAGGGGCTGACGCTCATTCGTGATATTGCCGATGCTAAGCTTGGCGAGGTGGTCAATGTGCTGACGCATTGCAATGCGGGTTGGCTTGCTTGCGTTGATTGGGGCACGGCTTTGGCGCCCATCTATATGGCGCATGATGCAGGGCTGCCCGTTCATGTCTGGGTCGACGAAACGCGCCCGCGTAATCAAGGTGCCTCGCTCACTGCCTTCGAGCTTGGCCGTCATGGGGTGCCACATACAATCATTCCTGACAACGCTGGGGGTCATTTGATGCAGCATGGTCAAGTTGATCTTTGTATTGTGGGCGCGGATCGCGCAACCGCACGCGGCGATGTGGCCAACAAGATTGGCACCTATCTCAAGGCCTTGGCTGCGCATGACAATGGCGTGCCGTTCTATGTGGCATTGCCTTATACGACCATCGACTGGACCTTGGACGATGGTGTTGCCGACATTCCGATTGAGCAGCGTTCTGCGCGTGAGGTCACGCATATGACGGGCCGCAGCGAGGCGGGCGAGATTGTGACCGTGGAGATTTCTGCGCCGGGCAGCAAGGCGGCTAACTATGGCTTTGACGTGACCCCGGCGCGCTTGGTCACCGGGCTCATCACGGAACGTGGTGTGGCTGCGGCCTCGCGTGAGGGCCTGCGCGCGATTTATCCCGAACGAAAAGATGACTGATATTTCGGACTAAGCATGGGAGCGGCAGGGTGTGATCGACACCGTGCTAGCGCTGCGTTGCAAGATTCCACAGCTATGGGCAACCGTCGGCCTAACCGGCTGTGATTTTGGCTGGGACCCCATGAATTTCATCAGATTGCCAAGGTTGGAATTTTAGGTTACGGTTCTAATGGTTTCCATTAAAAACGCCATATGAATGGCGGGCCTGTCGGGGGGTAGACTTATGCGTATTTTGAAATGGGGCGGGGCGGTGGTTGCCGTGCTGGCGGTTGTAGCTGTGGGTGGCTTGATCTATGCCAAGACGCATCCGGTGAAGGTGGTGAAGCTGATTTCGATGCTGCGCGACCCAATTGGGCCGAACCAACCGGTCGTTTGGCAGCAGGGTCCGGCAACAGCGCCTGAAGGCAAGCGGCCGCCGAACATCGTGCTCATCGTGGCTGACGATCTTGGTTATAACGACATCAGTTATAATGGTGGTGGTGTGGCCGACGGTGCTGTGCCGACCCCATATATCAATTCCATCGCACATGACGGTGTTGATCTGACCCAAGGCTATGCGGGCAATGCGACCTGCGCGCCCTCGCGTGCCGCGATCATGACGGGGCGTTATGCAACGCGCTTTGGCTATGAGTTCACGCCCGCGCATCCGCTGTTCATGAAGATGATTGCCGAAGCGTCTGATGGTCTGCGCAAGCCTGTCTATTTTGCCGATGCAGCCAAGGACTATCCTGATGTGCGCACTCTTGGTGTGCCGCATAGTGAAGTGATGGTGGGTGAGGTTCTGCAGGAGAAGGGCTATCACACCATGATGTTCGGCAAATGGCACCTGGGTGAACAGCCTGAGATGCAGCCGCAAAATCAGGGCTTTGATGAGTCGCTTGCGTTTCTTATGGGGGGGCAGATGTATGCACCGCCCGGATCGCCGACAGTGGTGGAAGCCAAGCAACCCTGGGATCCGATCGACAAATTCATTTGGGCCGCGTTGCCCTTCGCGATCAGCAAAGATGGCGGTCCGCGCTTTCACCCCGACAAATATATGACCGACTATCTTGGTGATCAGGCGGTGGAAGCCATCAAGGCCAACAAAAACCGTCCATTCTTCATCTATCTGGCTTTCAATGCGCCGCATACGCCCCTGCAAGCCAAGAAGGAAGACTATGACGCACTACCGATGATTAAGGATCATGAGCTGCGCGTTTATGCGGCGATGATCCGTTCGCTCGATCGCAATATCGGCCATGTGTTGCAAACGCTAAAAGACGAAGGGCTGGACGATAATACGCTCGTCATTTTCACCAGTGACAATGGCGGTGCCAACTACATTGGTCTGCCCGATATCAACAAGCCCTATCGCGGCTGGAAGGCGACCTTCTTTGAAGGCGGCATTCGTGTGCCCTATTTCATGAAGTGGCCTGGCGTGCTTTCTACAGGCACGAAATTTTCTAAGCCGGTGGCGCATGTTGATATTTTTGCCACCGCAGCTGCCGCCGCAGGGGCCACTGTGCCAACTGATCGCACGCTCGATGGTGTCAATCTGCTGCCCTATATGGAAGGCAGCGCGACGGGACGTCCGCATCAGACTTTGTTCTGGCGCTCGGGCGACTACAAGACGGTGATGGATGGCGACTGGAAACTTCAGGTCTCTGCCATGCCGAATAAGAATTGGCTCTTTAACCTGAAGGATGACCCGACAGAGCAGATCAATCTGGCGACGGAAAATCCTGAGAAGGTGAGCGAGCTGACGAAAGTACTCAACAGCATTGACGCAGAACAGGCAAAGCCCGCTTGGCCTGCACTTGCCGAAGCAGCCATTGCCATTGACCATCCTGAAAACCCCGACAAGTTTCCAGATCATCCTGACGACGAATATATCTATTGGGCCAACTGAACTCCATGACGCAAAGACGCATCATCACGCTCGCGCTGGCTGCCATTTTATTGGTGACCAGCGTCGCCGTGGTGCTTTGGCTTTTTGGTGGGCAGCAGGCAGCGCGGTTGGCGCTGGCTGCGCCCATGCGTTGTCTTGATCCAGCCCTTATGCAGGCAGGCCCCCATCCCGGCATGGTCTATGTGCCGGGCGGCACATTTCAGATGGGCGATACGGTTTACCCCGAAGAGGGGCCGGTGCATGAGATGAGTGTCGCGGGCTTCTGGATTGACGCGCATGAAGTGACGAATGACGAGTTCGCAAGCTTCGTGGCGGCCACGGGCTATGTGACGGTGGCCGAACGCCCCGTCGATGCCGCGACGCATCCCGAATTGCCAGCGGATATGCGCAAGCCCGGTGCGGTGGTCTTCGTGATGCCCAATGATGTCGATGGCAGCGGCAACATCGCGCAATGGTGGCAATATATTCCGGGTGCAGAGTGGCGTCATCCCGGTGGGCCGCAGACCTTAATTGCGGGCCATGGTGATTTTCCGGTGGTGGCGGTGGCTGCAGAAGATGTGGCGGCCTATGCGACATGGAAGGGCAGAGAGGTGCCAAGCGAGGCACAATGGGAGCGCGCGGCGCGGGGCGGGGCGACGAGCGCGCCCGCCCATGAACAACCCAAGGAGGCCAATAGCTGGCAGGGTATTTTTCCCGTGTTGAATTCAGGTGAGGACGGGTATGTGGGTCTCGCGCCCGTCGGCTGCTACAAGCCCAACGCCTATGGCATCTATGACATGATCGGCAATGTCTGGGAATGGACGCGCGACACTTATGAGGGCGACGATAAGCGCCGGATCATCAAAGGCGGCTCCTATTTATGCGCGCCGAATTATTGCCACCGCTATCGCGCTGGCGCGCGGCAGGGGCAGGAGACAGACCTCGCCGCCAGCCATCTGGGTTTTCGCACAGTGCTGAACGAGTAGGGTCAGGGGCCTCGATCCTTCGAGACGGCGCAAGAGCGCCTCCTCAGGATGAGGATTATATAAAGAACCTCATCCTGAGGAGGGCCCCTTGGCCCGTCTCGAAGGATGGCCCGTCTCGAAGGATTGTCGTTGTCTCACATCACTCGGCCATCAGCCTTTTCACAGCTGATTGAAATTTCGCGCTATCGGGTGTCGTGATGCTGGAGAACCAAGTCTTCAACTGACCATCGCGGCCAATGAAATATTTGTAGAAGTTCCAGCGGGGCCGAGCGAGCAATCCGCCCTTCTCGCCAAGCCAATCAAACAGCGGATGGGCGTTTGATCCCCTGACGTGGACTTTTTCGGTGAGCGGAAAATCAACACCGAAATTGACCTCGCAGAACTCGGAGATCTCCAGAGCGTTGCCGGGCTCCTGGCCTGCAAAGTCATTGGAGGGGACCCCAAGCACGACAAGGCCATCGGCCTTGTGCTTTTGCCACACCGCTTCCAGCCCCTTGTATTGAGGCGTGAAGCCGCATTTTGATGCGGTATTGACGATGATAACCGGCTGACCGGCAAAGGCCCTCAAGGGTAAAGACTTGCCCTTGAGGCTTTGGAAGTCAAAGTCGAAGGCCGTTTTGGTCTTGTCGCGCGCCATGTGGGGTCCTTGCGAGTTTGTCAGGGCGAGTTTGTCGGCTTTGATCAAGCGACGACGAGTTTCACGTCAACATTGCCGCGTGTGGCGTTTGAATAGGGGCACACTTGATGCGTGTCTTCGAGCAATTTCTTTGCCTCGGCCTTGTCCATGCCCGGAAGCGTGACATTGAGCGTTATGGCCAGGTTGAAGCCGACGCCGCTGTCTTGCGGACCGATGCCAACATCTGCCGTGATCGATGCGTCAGCGGGGATGGTCTTTTTCTGCTGACCGCCCACGAGATGCATGGCGGAGAGGAAGCAGGCGGAATAACCGGCTGCAAAAAGCTGCTCAGGATTGGTGCCTTCGCCGCCTTTGCCGCCGAGGGCCTCGACAGTGACGAGCTTGACGGCGAGTTGGCCATCGGAGGACTTCGCTTCGCCGGTGCGGCCGCCTGTTGAGGTGGCATGGGCTGTGTAGAGGATTTTCATGGGGATGCTCCTTTTGAGGGGGTGATAGTATTTATATAGGAAGCAATTATATTGTGTGCAATATATATTTTTGAGAAATTTGATGTCATGCGCGGGCTTGACCCGCGTATCCACGTCTTTGCCGCGATTGATGCCGTAAGACGTGGATGGCCGGATCAAGTCCGGCCATGACATGAAAGGCGTGTGGAGAACGTCTATTCCGCCAGTTCGGCCTGCAATTTTGTCAGTTGTTTGCGCAGCTTGGTGATTTCCAAGATGCCGAGGCCGGTCGCGGCCCCGGCGCGGGCGGGGATGGAGACGGCGGCGCGTTTGAGCGCACGGCCCTTGTCGGTCAGGTGGATAAAGACCTGACGTTCGTCCGATCCACTGCGGGCACGTTTCAGCAATTTTGCGGTTTCCATGCGTTTCAGCAGTGGGGTCAGCGTGCCGCTGTCCAGATAGAGCTTTTCGCCCAGCGCGCCGACGGTCACGTCGTCTTCTTCCCAGAGCGCCAGCATGACCAGATACTGCGGATAGGTCAGGCCGATTTCCTTCAACAGAGGCTTGTAAATCTTCGTCATCAGATGCGATGAGGAATAAAGCGCAAAGCAGAGTTGGTTGTCGAGGCGGAGGGGGTCAAACGGATTTTTCATATGGGCACCATGGAAGACAGATGCACCAGTATATGGTGATCAAATTGATTGTGTACAATTCAAATAGCCCAACAAAAATGAAGGCCTCAGCCTCCCTTGTGCATTGTCAAACGCTGTCGAACAATTCTAGCGTGCGCTTTAGTGCCAATTCGGCAGACGCCTTGTCATAGTTGTTGCGGCGGTCTGAGTTGAAGCCGTGGTCGGCGTCATAGATATAGGCTTTAACGTCTGGATGTGCAGCTTCGATGGCGCGCACATCGTCGATCGGAATGCTGTGATCTTTTTCGCCGAAGTGACAGATGGTCGGCACCCGTGGATTTTCAGTGATGAAGCCCTTGATGCCGCCGCCGTAATAGCATGAGGCCGCATTGAGGCCAGCGATGCGGCAGGCGGCGACCCATGCGACTGTGCCGCCGTAGCAATAGCCAGTGATGAAGGTTTTGGCGTTGCCGTCGGCTTTGAGTTTATTGACGCACATCGTTACGTCATCAACAAAATTTTCGGTGGTAATGTCGGCGCGGTACTTGAGCGAGGCTTGGATGTCTTCCTGAGAGTAAGTGGCTTCAAAGCCCTTCACCGTGCGATCATAAAGCTGTGGCGAGACGACGTCATAGCCGCGTGCCGCATAGCCGTCGCAGAGGTCTTTGATGTGTGCGGTGACGCCGAAGATTTCCATGATAAGGACGAGGCCACCTTTGCGGGCACCCTCAGCTTTGACGTGATAACAATCAACCGATGTACCGTCGGCGCTCTTGAGCGCGATCATCTGGCCTTTGTGCGACATAGCGGGCTCCCTGAATTTTATTTTCTGAGAAGCATCATGTCATCGCAAACGGGGCAGGGGCAATGTTTGAAGTGTTTTCTGTGTAGCCAAATTCAGAAGCCGGGGTGACAACGGAGCGTGTGTGAACCTGACTTAATTATTAAACAGGAAGTGCAGTACGTCGCCGTCTTGCACGACATATTCCTTGCCTTCAGAGCGCGCCTTACCGGCCGCCTTCGCACCTTGTTCGCCGTTCAACGCGGTGTAGTCGGCATAGGCGATGGTTTCGGCGCGGATGTAGCCTTTTTCAAAATCGGTATGGATGACGCCGGCCGCCTTGGGGCCGCGTGTGCCTTCGGTGATAGTCCAGGCGCGGGTTTCTTTCGGGCCGACCGTGAAATAGGTGATGAGGTGGAGCAGGCGATAGCCTGCAAAGATTAGACGATTGAGCCCTGGCTCTGTGAGGCCCAGCGTTTCGAGATATTCGCTGCGATCCTCGTTGGGGAGTTGGGCGACTTCTTCTTCGATGCGCGCCGAGATGACAACGCTTTCAGCGCCTTCGGCCTTGGCGCGCGCTTCAACCAGTTTGGAATATTCGTTGCCGGTGGCGGCCGATGCTTCTTCCACGTTGCAGACATAGAGTACCGGCTTGGAGGTCAGCAGGTTTAAGCCTTCCCATTCCTTCATGTCGTCTTCGGCGATCTTGCCTTCCTTGGTGGCAAAGCGCGCCGGGCGGCCTTCACGTAGATAGACGAGTGCGGTGTGGATGAGTTCAACTTGCAGCTTGGCTTCCTTGTCGCCGCCCTTGGCTTTCTTTTCCAGATTGGCGACGCGCTTTTCGAGACTCTCCAGGTCGGCCAGCATCAATTCGGTCTCGACGATTTCAGCGTCGGCCAGCGGGTCGATGCGCTTTTCGACATGGATGATGTCGTCGTCCACAAAACAGCGCAACACATAGGCCACCGCGTCCACTTCGCGAATATTGGCGAGGAACTGGTTGCCGAGGCCTTCGCCTTTGGACGCGCCTTTGACGAGGCCTGCGATGTCTACGAAGGTGAGGCGTGTCGGGATGATTTCCTTGCTGCCCGCGATTTTTGCCAGCGCTTCCATGCGCGGGTCCGGCACAGCCACTTCACCAACGTTGGGTTCGATGGTGCAGAAGGGATAGTTGGCGGCTTGCGCTGCCGCTGTCTGGGTGAGCGCATTGAAAAGGGTCGATTTGCCGACATTGGGCAGGCCGACGATGCCGCATTTGAAACCCATGACTATTCGTCTCCACTCTCTTCAATTTTGTCTTTATCGGCCTTCTTGGCCTTGGTCGGCTTTTCTTCTTTAGGCTTTGGCGGGTTCAACGTCAGATGTACCCGATTGGCGAAACTGTTGAAGCGGCCTTCGCCGAGCAGCGGAGCCTCGGCCACGATGATGTCGAGAAGCGGCACGACCCACTGCATTTCGGCTTTCGAAAAATCACCAAGCACAGAATTGATTACCCGTTCGCGGTCTTTGGGACCGGCGCCATCTTTTCCAAGAGGGTGGCCAATGCCGATACGCACACGACGGAAGTTTTCGCCAATATGCTGGATGATTGACTTGATGCCATTGTGGCCGCCCGCGCCGCCGCCGGTCTTGATGCGCAGCTTGCCCTGAGGCAAGTCCAACTCATCATGGATGACGACAACGTCTTGCGGCTCGAGTTTGAAGAAGCGCAGTGCTTCGCCGACCGCGCGCCCGCTCTCGTTCATATAGGTCATCGGCTTCACGGCGATTACTTTTTCGCCGCCCAACGTGCCGTCATAGGTCAGACTTTGAAAACGTTGGCGCTCAGCCGAAAAGGAATGGCGGTGGACAATCGAGTCCACCGCCATAAAGCCGATATTATGCCGGTTGAAGGCATATTTGGGTCCGGGATTGCCAAGGCCCACGAGCAACAACATTGCGCGGGCTCCTTTTTTGTTTGTCCCGAAAACCTGATCGTTACTTCTTTTCCGGTGCCTTCACGCCAGCAGGCGCTGCTTTAGCGGCTGCCGCTTCCTTGGCGCTGGCCGCGGCTGCGGCTTCCTTGGCATCGTCGTCATTGACGCCGGCCGAGGCGGTCGCCGCCGGTGTCGCAATCGTGGCGATGGTGAAGTCACGGTCGCCGATCGCCGGACGTACATTGGCGGGCAGCTTGACGGACGAGATGTGGATCGAGTCACCTAGATTGAAGGTAGAGAGATCAACCTCAAGCACTGAGGGGATCGCATCGGCCGGGCAGATGAGTTCGACTTCGTGACGAACGACATTGAGCGTGCCACCTGCCTTAAGGCCCGGCGAAGATTCGTGATTGATGAATTGCACGGGCACATCGACGCTAATGGTTGCGTTTTTGCCGAGGCGCAAGAAATCGATATGGATGATGTAGTCGCGGACGACTTCGCGCTGCACATCGCGCGGAATCACACGTTCAGTCTTGCCGTCAACATCAATGTTCATTGCGAGACTGGTGAAAGCGCCTTTTAGGTAAAGGGCGCTGACCGTCTTGTAATCAACTGTAATGAGTTCAGGGGTCTTCTTGTCGCCGTAGATAACGGCGGGGACGCGGCCTGCGAGACGAAGCGAACGAACAGCCCCCTTGCTGCTCTTCGTACGTGCCTCGGCCTTGAGCGTCAATGTCTCGGCCATGGTCTTGATTCTCCAACAAAAAATGCCTCGATGGCAGGCTGCCTCGAGCGCATACGACGTTTCCTCCAGGGGTGTGGACGTCGATTGGGGCGGGTTATAGCTAGTGGGGCTAGAAAACTCAAGCCGGAATAAGGGCTTGGGCCTGCGGCGGGTGGGCCGAGTGGGGTGGTTCAATCAGTCGAATAGGCTCGAAACCGAGCGTTCTTCCGCCGTGCGCCGCATGGCTTCGCCGATCAGGGGGGCGATGGCGATGGTGCGGATATTGTGGGCGACGCGGACAGCCTCTGTGGCCTGAATGCTGTCGGTGATGACCAATTCTTTCAATTGCGAGGCGGCCACACGGGCGACCGCGCCGCCCGACAGCACGCCATGGGTGACATAGGCCGACACCTGCGTTGCGCCCTTGGCCAGCAGCGCCTCGGCGGCGTTGCAAAGCGTGCCTGCGCTATCCACGATGTCGTCAACGAGGATGCAGGTACGGCCTTTGACGTCACCGATGATGTTCATGACTTCGCTTTCGCCTGCGCTTTCGCGGCGTTTATCGACGATGGCGAGGTCGGCCCCGATGCGTTTGGCGATGGCGCGGGCGCGCACCACGCCGCCGACGTCGGGCGAAATGATCATCAGGTCTTGGCCCTGATAGTGTGCCCGAATGTCCTGCGTCAGAACCGGCGCGCCAAACAGGTTGTCGGTCGGAATATCGAAGAAGCCCTGAATCTGGCCCGCATGAAGGTCAAGCGTCAGCACGCGGTTCGCGCCTGCCGTGGTGATGAGATTGGCAACGAGTTTAGCGGAAATGGGCGAGCGGGGCCCCGGTTTGCGGTCTTGGCGGGCATAGCCGAAATAGGGCAGCACGGCAGTGATGCGACGCGCCGACGCGCGCCTCAGTGCATCAATGATGATGAGCAGTTCCATCATGTGGTCATTGGCGGGGTAGGAGGTCGATTGAATGACAAAGACATCTTCGCCGCGCACGTTTTCCTGAATCTCGACGAAGACTTCCATATCTGCAAAGCGTCGGACGAGCGATTTGGTCAGAGGCAATTGGAGATAATCTGCAATGGATTCGGACAGCGCCCGGTTTGAATTGCCTGCAACAAGCTTCATGGCCTTAAAACTCCCGGGGAATACCGCCGCGTGACACTGCTGCGACGGTGCGAGCGCGTTTTAACAAGGCGCTCATGGGCTGTAAACAGGGGTAAGGGTAGATCGCACCCTGATTGGTCAAACGGTTCACGAAGCGTTGCCTTCATGTCGCGAAACGGGGCTGAGAAGGGCGCGGACCCCTTGTGCGGCAGGCGCCACGGCAGAATCAGCGAAATCGCCCCAAATACCTGCGATTTTTGACGGTGAGACGGCGCTGGTCTGGGTGATGGTGCCGATCAATGCCCCGTCGGCGTGGGCCACTTGCCAATCGATCGAAATGCCGGTGTCGCCGGTATCGGTGGAAGATAGGGTCACTTCGCCGCGCACATGAAAGTGGCCTGCATGGCCGGGCGGGGCAGAGCGGATCAGCGCCTTGCGCATAGCGGTGCTGAGTGCTTCAGCTCCATCGCCGGGCGCAAAGCCCATGCTCACATCAAAATCAGGCTTCACCGCCAGCGCTTTAGCGATGCTGGCGGTTGCCACATCTTCATCGGGGCCGAGTGAGGGCACGCTCAGGGTGTCGATCAGTGAGCGCGATGTATCGTTGCTGTCACTTGGGTTGTTGTCACTTGGGCCGTTGATGGAGCCGCGCAGGCGCAAGCCCACAGGGCTGGTCAAGCCCAATGGGGTAATGGTGACAGGACCGCTGGCTTGGTTGGCGAATGAGGCGGGCGTGGGCATGCTTAGCGTGGCATCATCGGCGCAGGCCGCAAGGCCCAGCAGCACAATAGCCGCTTTGACGCGAAGCCGTCGCGGCATGTGATTTTTTGATGTCAGCATTTAGGTACCCAGCTTTGCGAATCAAACGATTCGTACCTTACTAGGGTAGCAAGAGGGGCGTTGGGCGTCCGGGTTTAAGCATCCGGCTTCAGCGCAATCACCGACATTTGTCGGCCATAGTCTCGCTCGCCGCGGTGAGTCGTGCGGCGATAGGAGAAAAATCTTTGTTCGTCGGCATAAGTGCAGAGGTTCAATCGCGACACAGTGCCGATCCCTGCGGCCTCCAGACGGGCGGCGACATAACCCGTCAGGTCAAACATGAAATGTCCGTCGCGGGCAGACGGCGTGAACCAGATTTCATGGGCTGTGTTGGCATCGAGAAAGCGGGTGCGGAATTCTGGGCCGACTTCATAGGCCTCGCGTGAAATGCAAGGCCCAACAGCGGCGATGATGTTTTCGCGCTTAGCACCGAGTTTCACCATCGCCTTGATGGTGGCATCCGTCACGCCAGTGAAGGCACCTTTCCAGCCTGCGTGGCAGGCCCCAATGATCTGCGCTTGCGCGTCGGCAAAGAGGACAGGTGTGCAATCAGCGGCAAGAACGCCAAGCGCGATGCCTGCGCGGTCCGTCACCATGCCGTCTGCCTGAGGGGCGGTGGCGGGTGTCCAGGGATCGGTGACATGGACGACATCGGCGCTATGGATTTGATGCACGGTGAGTAAGTGGCTCGATGCGACGCCAATGGCATGCGCGATGCGGGCGCGATTTTCGGTGACCGCACCCTTGTCATCGTCGGACCCGAGGCCGCCATTCAATGAGGCATAGATGCCGGTCGAGACGCCGCCTTCACGCGTAAAAAAACTGTGATGGATATGAGCTAAGTCTTTCAGCGTGGGTGCGGTCAGCATGATGTTCAAATCTCAAATCCGGCGGGGCGTGGTGCGCCGACGGGCGTCAGCGCCAGCACCTTAAAGAGGCTGCCCATTTCTTCGCGTGATGTCAGGCGGCGTTCGGCCACGTCAATGTCGCGGGCTTGATCGGGCGTTGCTTTAACCTTGAGTGTTTCGGCGCGTTCGCTGATGCCGAGAGCTTGCAGAAACGTACCTTGTTCGATCGGACCATTGGCTACGACGCCCGCGGCCTTGGCAGCAAGCGCGATGGCTTCGAAATCGACATGGGTGGTCAGGTCAGCCTCGCCGGGATGCTCAAAAACATCGACAAATTGATGCGCGCGTAAAGCCTGCAAGGTATCGCCGACGGCGCTCTTTGTGTGGCCATAGTCGATGATGAGGGCGGCCCCGCCATACTGGGCGATGCGCTGGGCGATGTCGTCGATGAAGGCTACGGACGCTGGCGAGACTTCGGCGAGACTGCCCACGGCTGCGCTGCGCTGCGCGGGGGCTAGCATATCGTCGGAGGCCTGCGGCACAGGCATGATGGCGGGCTCGAAGCTCGGCTCGTCATCGCTGCTGTCCTTGCTCAACATGACATAGCGTTCGCACCAGCCTTGCTCCATACGCACGAATTGGCGGATCGGCAGGGCGTCGAAAAATTCGTTGGCGATGATATAAAGCGGCCCTTGCGGTAGGGTGTTGAAACGATCATGCCATGTAGCGTTGGGCACGTTTTGCTTTTGGATGGCGGCAAGCACGGGGCTTGTCTCGACGAAGTGCAGGTCGAGCGCTGGTAGGAGGCCGGGGACGGAGCGCAAGGCGCGCAGCGCGTCTGCCATCAGTGTGCCACGACCAGGGCCGAGTTCAGCAAGAATGAAAGGTGAGGGGCTGCCTTGTGCGATCCATGTTTCGGCGATCCATAGGCCGACCAATTCACCGAACATCTGGCTGATTTCAGGTGAGGTGGTGAAGTCGCCCTGTGCGCCCAGCGGATCGCGCGTCATATAGTAGCCATGCTTAGGGTGGCCGAGCGCCAGCGCCATGAAGTGGGAAACAGGCATCGGCCCCGCTTCCTTGATGAGGCGCGCGATATGTTTAGCGAGGTCAGACATCAGGCCTTCTTTTGAGCTTTGGTGGTCAGATTATGCGCCGACAGGCGCGGGGCTTGCCAGACGATCAGCAGGCCAATGATGATCATGGGGATGGACAGAACCATGCCCATGGTGAGCCAGCCGCCATAGAGATAACCAAGCTGGATGTCGGGTTCGCGGAAGAACTCAACAAAGACGCGCGCCACGCCATAGCTCGCAATGAAGCTGCCCCAGATGGTGCCGGGACGTTTGAATGCGTCGAAATGATGGCTGAGAATACGCAGCAGGATGAATAGCACGAGGCCTTCCAGCGCGGCTTCATAAAGCTGGCTTGGATGGCGCGCGGCAGGGCCGCCATTGGGGAAGATCACGCCCCATGGCTCATCGGTGACACGGCCCCAAAGTTCGCTATTAATGAAATTGGCAATGCGACCAAAGAAAAGCCCGATGGGGGCGGCCGCGCTAACAAGATCGAACATGGCGAGGATCGAGATGTTTTGACGCCAAGCGAAGATGCCCAGTCCGATCAAAGTACCGAGTGCGCCGCCGTGAAAGCTCATACCGCCATGCCAGACGGCCACGATCTCGAATGGATTGGCGAGATAGGCGGGCAGGTCATAGACCAGCACATAACCAATGCGGCCACCCAAGATGACGCCGAAGGCTGCCCAGAGTAGCGCGTCGTCGATTTGCAATGCGGTGACGGGGGCGGGGCCTTTCCAGAGGCGCGGTGTGGCGATCATGCGGAGGATATAGCGCCAACCAAGGGTGAGGCCCGCGATATAGGCCAGTGCATACCAGCGTATGGCAAAGGGGCCGAGGTGGATCAGCACCGGGTCAATGTCGGGAAAGGGAATACCAGTCATGTGGTCAACGGGTCCGGTGCATTGGAGGAGTGGGGGCTTTGGACGGTGCTAGTTTGGCCGCGCTTGGGGGCGTGTCAAGTTTCGTTGAGTGTGGCGCGCGAGGCAGATAAGCTGCGTCCACTTTAGAGCATGGAGAAGACTTATGACCCAGACGCAAAACCGCGTCCTCGACGAAATCGCCAAGCTGTTCACAAATGCAGCCGGTGCCGCCCAGGGGGTTCGCCAGGAGGTCGAAACCGTGATCCGCTCGCAAGCCGAGCGTCTGGTGGCCGATCTTGATCTGGTACCGCGCGAGGAATTTGAGGTGGTTCGAGCCATGGCGGCTCTGGCGCGCGAGGAAAACGAAGCCCTTAAAGCACGCATAGAGGCGCTTGAGGCGGCCCAGAACGCCAAACTGGCCCGCAAGCCTAAAGCGCCCAAATCCGCAGATGAAGTGGGCGATCCGGCCTGATTTTGCCCACAGATTTCTGGTCCACTCAACGCCCTGAACACACTGCAAGGCTTGCACCGACTCAGGGGTTCGGCCACGTTGAGATGGTGGACAAAGGGGTCCACACCCACAATATCTTGTGGATGTTATGCCTTATGGGTAATTTTGTGAGCGGTTGCCAGGCCTCTCTTGGGTCGGCGGCCGTGATTGGGGTGCATCATGACTGCTTCTCTCGTTGAAGCTGACGAATTCGACGCAAATCCCTTGGATCTGCTCGAACAGGTCGCCTCGGTCCGTGACTGGATTTTCGAACGCAGCCATCAAGATGAACTGACCATTTGTGTGTCGGGCGAATGGCGCGATCATCAGATTTCACTCAATTGGCGAGAAGATTTGGCCGGGTTGCATGTGGCGACCACGCTCGACATGCGCGTGCCCGCCGACAAGCGTCCGCAGATTCGCCATCTCATCACTTTGATCAATGAGCAGCTTTGGTCAGGCCATTTCGACATGTGGTCGGAAGAAGGCGTCTTGCTGTTTCGCAATAGCCTGCTGCTTTGTGGCGGGGCAACGGCGACGCCTGAACAATGCGAGGCGCTATTGCGGCTCGCGGTCGAAGCCTGTGAGCGCTACTATCCCGCCATTCAATTTGTGCTATGGGCGGGCAAGAGTGCTGAAGACGCCATTGCGGCGGCCATGTTCGAAACGCAGGGCAATGCCTGAGGCGGCGTGATCTAGGCCGCGGGTCTTCCCAAGCGATACATACGGTTCCAGACATGACACTTATTCTCCAAGGGCCTCTCGTTTTGGTGGGCGCGGGAAAGATGGGCGGCGCACTTTTGGCGGGCTGGCTCGACAAGGGCCTCGCGCCTGACAACATTGTTGTGCGCGACCCTTCACCATCGCCTGAAATGGCCACATTGTTGGGTGATCGTGGCATCGCGCTGAACGAGGCGGTGACCGACATTGCTGCGCGCAAGCCCGCTGTGGTGGTGCTCGCCGTCAAGCCGCAATTGATGGGGGCCGTGCTGCCAGAATTGAAACCACTGGTGTCACCCGACACTGTGTTTGTTTCCATTGCCGCCGGGACGAGCCTCTATCATTTAAAAGAACTGCTGGGCGACGAGATGCGCGCCGTGCGCGCTATGCCCAATACGCCTGCCGCGGTCGGGCGTGGTGTGACGGTATGCTATGCCAATCCGCTGGTGAACGAGGCGCAACGCGCGCTTGCCGATGATCTGTTGAGTGCGGTTGGCGCGGTCGGTTGGGTTGAGAGCGAACCGTTGATTGATGCGGTGACCGCGATTTCGGGCTCCGGCCCGGCTTATGTCTTTTATCTGGCGGAATGTATGGCCGCCGCCGGCGAGGCTTTGGGCCTGTCGGCTGAGTTGGCGACCCAGCTGGCGCGCGCGACGGTCAGCGGGGCAGGCGAAATGCTGCATCAGATGCCCGACGATGCGGCGACTTTACGCAAGAATGTGACCTCGCCCGGGGGCACAACGGCGGCGGCCCTCGACGTATTGATGGGCGAGGGCGGCATGTCGCCATTGATGCGGCGCGCAGCGACCGCGGCGCGTGATCGCGCGCGCAAATTAGGGCAGTAGGCATGGACGGGCTGACATTCTTTGGATTATTGGCCGTGACGGCGATGCTGGTGACCTATGCGCTGGAAGAGCGCAGCCCTTGGTATGTCTTCGGGTTTGCTGTGGCCTGTGCACTGGGTTCGATCTATGGGTTTTTGCAGGGCGCATGGCCGTTTGGACTGGTCGAAGCCATCTGGTCGCTGGTGGCATTACGCAAATGGTGGCGTTTGTCGCATCCTAGGCCTGCTACATCGGCTTGACCGGACGATCCCTGTCTAGTCTCCTGCCTGTATCGTCAGGAGATAAACATTGGCCAAGCGACCAGATAAATCCGCAAAGATCATTGCCGCCGCTTTCAAACTGGCGCGCGCGCAAGGCTGGCATGGCTTGGCGCTGAGCGATATTGCTGTGGCTGCTAAAGTGCCCTTGCCGGAACTGGCGCAACTCTTTCCCACGAAATCAGCGATCATCGCCGCTTGGTCGCGCGGCCTTGACGCCGAAGTTTTGAAACTCGCTGAAGCGGAAGACATGGAAGGCGAGGGCGCGCGGGATCGTTTGTTCGACGTCTTGATGATGCGCTTTGATGCGATGGCGGCGGACAAATCGGCAGTGGCCGTGATTACGCGCGATCTGTCGCGTGATCCTGTGGCCTTAGTTGCATCGGTGTCGCCCGCTTTGCAGTCGCTTGGTTGGATGCTGGAAGCGGCAGGCATTGACAGTTCGGGCTTGCGCGGACGACTGCGCGTGCGCGGACTGGCGTTGATCTGGGCGCGCGTCTTCAGTATCTGGCTTACTGATGGTGAGGATCAGGCCAAGACCATGGCCGAGCTTGATCGACGCTTGCGGCAGGCCGAAGATCTGTTGGTGGCGGTCGCCCGTTTTCGCAATCGCGCGCCATCGGAATCTTCAGCGACCTAATCGTCTCACTCAGACAGGCACATGAATAACAGCGCGCAAGCCGCCCATTGGGCTGCGAGCAAGCTGGATATCGCCACCATGGCCGCGTGCTATGTCGCGCGCGATGGCAAGGCCGAGGCCGGTGCCGCCTTCGTCGAGGTTGCGTGCGGCGTCGAGCCGGTAAAAGGGGCGGAAGACTTCTTCCAATTGGTCATCGGGGATGCCTGCGCCATTGTCATCGACAATGATATCAATGTCGCCCTCGTCGCGAAGGGCGGTCACCCAAACCTCACCTGCATATTTACCGGCATTGTCCACGATGTTGGTGAGGCAGCGCTTGAAAGCATTGCGGCGCAGCGGCAAGACGAGATGGCCATGGACTTCCAAACCCACCGATTGGCCTTTGCGTTGGGCGTCGGATTGGATTTCGCCGAGCAATTCGCCAAGGTCAGTCATTTGTGAAATTTCGCTCGGGTCGCCGCGGACAAATTCCAGATAGTCTTCCAGCATGCGCTCCATTTCGAGGACATCGGCGCGGAGTTCTTCGATTTCGGGGCCGTCTTTCAGCATGGCCAGTTGCAGCTTGAAGCGCGTTAGCGGTGTGCGCAAATCGTGGCTGACACCGGCCAGCATGGCGGTGCGCTGTTCGATTTGGGCGCGGATGCGTTCGCGCATTTCCATGAAGGCGAGGGCGGCGCGGCGCACTTCCGACGCCCCTTGGGGTTTGAATTTTCCAACGTCACGGCCCATGCCGAAATCTTCTGCCGCTTCGGCAAGGCGCTCGATGGGGCGGATTTGATTTCGTAGAAAGAGCAAGGCGACGGTAATCAAAACGATCGAGGCCGCCACCATCCAGACAATGAAAATATGCGAGTTGGAGGCATAGACGTGGCTACGCAAGGGTAGCGCGCGCATGACGCCGCCGTCATAGGCGATACGGATATCGACATAGTCGTCATAGCGTTCGGTATCGAGCCAGAAAGGGCGGGTGATGCGCAGGCGAATTTCGTCAGCTAACGAACGATCTAGCAGGCCTTCTGTCATCTTGTTGGTGTCAGGCAGCGCCTCACCGGGCAGAAACGCCACCGACATGGACAGATATTGGCTGGCTTCGGTAGAAATGCGTGACGCTGTGCTCGGTGTCGGTGCTTTTTCATATTCCGACAGCAGCATGGCAATGTCAGAGACGGCGCTTTGCGACAGCGCTTCTGTCACCATCTGCCAATGGCGCTCCATGAACACATAAGTAACAAAAGCCTGCAAGATGACCATCGGCAAGACAATGATCATCAGCGAGCGCCAGTAGAGCCCCGTCGGCAGAATACGTTTCAACAGCAGAAATGGCCGAAAGAGCATTTGGTTTCCATGAAGGTGGTCGTTTAGTCCGGGATCAGAATATAGCCCTCGCCCCGGACGGTTTGCAGATAGATGGGGTTGCGCGGGTCGATTTCAATTTTGCGTCGCAGCCGGTTGATCTGGACGTCGATGGAGCGCTCAGCTGCTTCATTGTCGCACAGGTCGAGGCGGGAGAGTGCCTCTCCGGGGTGGGAGGCAAAAATGCGTATCAGTTGGACCTCGCGCGTTGTCAGGCGGATCACATGGTCGGCGCGCTTGAGTTCACCACGTCCGATGTTGAACGTAATGTCGCCCAATGTGATAACATCGTCGCGCGCGGTCTGTGCCTTGGCGCGGCGCAGGATGGTGGCAATGCGCAGCAAGAGTTCGCGTGGCTCAAATGGTTTGCCGAGATAGTCGTCAGCTCCGCCTTCGAGGCCCGCGATGCGGTCACTGGTTTCCGTTCGCGCTGTCAGCATCAAAATAGGTACGTTGGATTGACGCCGCAGCGAGGTTGTCAGTTCCAGGCCGCTTTCGCCCGGCATCATCACGTCAACGACAAGCAGATCAAAGGTAAGCCCGGCCAGACGCGCGCGCGCTTCGGCAGCGTTTTCTGCCGTCGATATGCGATAGCCGTTTTCGCTCAAGTAGCGCTTGATGAGTTCGCGGATACGCCGGTCATCATCAACGACGAGAATATGCGGCGCGTGGTCTTCGGGTGGCGGGGGGCTTTGCGCGATTTTGGCGGTGCTGCTCATGGGACGTCTCTGGTGATCAGGTTTTCGACTTGGGGTCGATTTTCTTCGTTGAGCAAGGCTAGCATAACCCGTCGCCATGCTTCCGCCGCGCCTGGACCCGCCGCATTCAACGCCCTGCTGACGCGCTCCAATTGGGGCGCGACGAGGCAGCGCAGCAGGTCAGCCCCGTCAACTGTCAGATAGAGGCGGCGCTGGCGGCGATCTTTTTCGCCGGTCTTTTGTTCGATGAAGCCGCGTTCGATCAATTGGCGCAACACGCGTGCGAGGCTTTGCTTGGTGATGCGCAGAATATCGAGCAATTCGGCGACGGTGATGCCGGGATTGCGGCCGACAAAATGTACGACGCGGTGATGCGCGCGGCCAAATTCAAAGGCCGTCAGGATAGTGTCGGGATCACTGATGAAGTCGCGGTAGCCAAAAAACAGCAGTTCGATGGCTTCGGTGAGGTGCTCGTCCTCTTCGGCGGGAGGCATCTGCAGCCCTTCCATTTGTTCAGGAGCGTCTGATTTTGATTCCGGAACGCCCGGTTTATCTATGGTTTTTGAGCTTGTCATCTATTTATGTCAGCTATGTTGACATATTTTTCCTGTAATGTTAGAAAGCCATATTCGCCAAGAGAGAATAGACGAAACTGAGCCGGTCGAATCTGTGAAATTCTAACTGTTTTCGTCGCGTTTCGTTCGAGGCAAAGTGACAAAAGAGTGTAAGCGTCGGGCAAAATGTTCAAAAAGGGCATGGCCAGTGAGGCGCTCACAGGTTCGTCCAACAAGGACCAGATAAATGGCAGACATTCCTTTCGACAAACGTGACGGTTTTATCTGGTTGAATGGTGAGTTGGTGCCGTGGGCGGATGCGAAAATCCATGTGCTGACACATGGTCTTCACTATGGCAGCAGCGTCTTTGAAGGGTGCCGCGCCTATGGTGGCGAGATTTTCAAGCTGCAAGAACATTCCGAACGTCTGATCAACTCTGCCAAGATCATCGGCTTTAAAATTCCTTATACGGCTGAAGAAATCAGCGAGGCGTGCCGCGCTTCGCTTAAGGCGCAGAAGTTGGTCAATGGCTATATTCGCCCGATTGCATGGCGTGGTAGCGAAATGATGGGAGTCTCGGCACAAAAGAACAAAATCAACCTTGCGGTTGCCGCATGGGAATGGCCGTCTTATTTCGATGTGGAGCAGCGCAAGAAGGGCATTCGTCTGGATTACGCCCAGTACAAGCGTCCTTCGCCCGAAACAGCGCCGTCACATGCCAAGGCGGCTGGCCTTTACATGATTTGTACGATCTCCAAACATGCTGCCGAGAACAAGGGCTATGCCGACGCCTTGATGCTCGACTATCGCGGCTATGTGGCTGAATCGACGGGCGCCAATATCTTCCTCATCAAAGACGGCGTCATCCACACGCCGACGCCTGATTGCTTCCTCAATGGCATCACGCGCCAGACCGTCATCGCGCTTGCCAAAAAGCGCGGCTATGAGGTTGTTGAACGCCACATCATGCCGGACGAGCTTGGCGACTTCAGCGAAATCTTCATCACAGGCTCAGCAGCGGAAGTGACGCCGGTTGGCGAGATCGGCCCGCACAAATATGTACCGGGCGAGATCACCGCGAACCTGTTTGAAGACTATATGGCCGAAGTGCAGCCTAAGACGGTGGCCAAGCGCGCCAGCGCCTGAGGATTTGCTGGAATTTGATGAAAGGGCGGCCTTGTCGGGGCCGCCCTTTTTTGTTTGTGCGAAGGGTGCGCTACTTCACCACCAGCGGGCCGACCATGCCGATTTCGGAATGGCCAGGGTAGTTGCAGGAAAACTCATAGGCCCCCGCCTTGCCAAATTGCCAGATCAGTTCTTTCGTTTCGCCGGGTTCTGTGGAAACCGAATTGCCTTCTGCGTGGTGCATTTTTCTCATGTCCATGCCGGCCATATCGACCATCATCTGGCGATGCTCGGCCATTTCGTCAGCCGAACCGATGGAAAGTTCGTGAGATTGCTCACCCTTGTTGACGAGTATGAAGCGCACGGTTTCGCCTGCTTTGACCGTGACGTTTTTGACATCGAATTCGATTTCCGTCGCGACGATTGTGATGGTGCGGTCCACGTTCGTAGTATCGCCTGGTTTGCCGAAAGCGGCCGCATCAGCTTCCGTGTGGTGATGCTCGCCACCTTCATTCGCCATGGCTGGTACGGTGGCGATGAGGGCGGAGACGAGGATGAGTGCGCTGAGTGAGCTGGTTGTCTTCATCATTGTTTTGTCCTTTTGAAAAATCAGAAAGCGAGACGCAGACCTGCGCGCAGCGTGAGTTCGCCCGCGCGTTCGCCGTTGTTGCGTTTGATATGGGCGGTGTTGCCCGTCGCGGTTTCATAGACAAGGTCGACATAGGGCGCGAATTTTCGGGTGATCTCGTAGCGGAGTTGCAATCCCGCTTCGATACTTGAAATACCCGAACCGACGTCAAGTTCCGGCACGTTCTGCGCGTTCACATCAACCTTCAGATGAGGCTCAAGGATAAGGCGCTGGGTGATAGCGAGGTCGATGGTTTGCTCAAACCGTGCGCCGACATCGCCGCGCGTCGAGACAAAGATATGCGCGTCCGTCTCGATGAATTGCGGCAACATGCCTTGTAGGCCGACAACGAGAGATGTCGTCGGGTGCGGATCGAAATCCTGCCGTAGGCCAGCCTGCACGTCCCAAAAGTCCGAGACATTGCGCGACCACAAGCCCCAGAGTTCAGAGCTTTCGACATGGCCGTTTTGCATTTCACCTTCGGTGTTGATTACAAATTTATCTGTGTCACCGCCGATCCAGCCGCGTCCTTTCCATGTGACGAGGCCGCCTGCGTTGTTCTGCGCACCGTCCGCCTGAAAGCGATACACCTGAAATAGTTTCGTGTGCATGTTGTCGTGCATGCCGTTTGTCATCGGCGCTGCATGAGCAGCGGGTGCGATGAGGGCGAGGACGCTGACAAGCGCCGTGATGGTTTTGCGTTTTGTCATTTCATAGCCTCCTGGGGTAGGCGGGCGACAACGACTTTGTTCATCATGCCGCTCTCCATGTGAAACAGCAGGTGGCAATGGAACGCCCATTCACCAGCTTCGTCGGCCGTCAGCATGACGGAGTAGCTCTGCCCCGGCGGCACGCTGACCATGTGCTTGTTGGGTAGACGCTCAGCGGGCTGGCCGTTGACGAGTTGCACGAACATGCCGTGCAGGTGCATCGGGTGCGCCATCATCGTGTCGTTGATGAACGTAAGTTTGACGCGCTCGCCATATTTCAATTCGATGGGTTTGGCATCAGCATATTTCTTGCCGTTCAACGTCCAGATGTAACGCTCCATCGTGCCGCCGAGGCGAACAATGATCTCGCGTTCCTCGGGCCGTGTATCCTTTTGCGGTTTGAGGGATTTGAGATCGGCGTAGCTCAGTACTTTTGTGCCGGGTGGTGCGCCGGATGCCCAGCCCAATGGATGTTCTTCTGCCTTCGCATCAGCGGCAGGTTTGGTGCCGTGCATCGTGTGCATGTCAGCCATCGACATGCCTTTCATGTCCATGCTCGACATGTCCATTTTGCTGTGATCCATGCCTTCCATGCCGCTCATGCCCATGTCGGCCATGGTGAGGAGCGAGCGGGCGCGCATGGCTGGGACGGGGGCCGTCATGCCTTCGCGTGGGGCGAGCGTGGCCCGGGCAAAGCCCGAGCGGTCGATCGATTGCGCAAAGATTGTGTAAGGCTTGTCGTCCTTGGGCACGACGATCACGTCATAGGTTTCAGCGATGGCGATGCGGATTTCATCGACGACGACGGGCTGCACATTCTGTCCGTCAGCGGCAACGACGATCATTTTCAATCCCGGAATGGCAAGATCGAAATAGGTCATGGCTGACGCGTTAATGAAGCGGAGCCGCACGCGCTCGCCTTTGTTGTAAAGCGCGGTCCAGTTGGCTTTTGCCGATTTGCCGTTGACGAGGAACGTGTAGCCAGTGACATCGGCAAGGTCTGTCGGGTCCATGCGCATGTCGCCCCAGTCGAGGCGGTCGCGCAGGGTTGTACCGAGACCCTTGTCGGCAGCGTCGCGGAAGAAATCTCCGACCGTGCGGCGGGCATAATTGTAATAGCCGCTGTCGCTTTTGAGATTGGAGAGAATGTCGTCGGCGCTTTCGGTGGTGAAGTCGGAGAGGACAACAACATAGTCGCGGGCTGACGGTGCGACTTCGCGTTCAGCCGGGTCAATGACGATAGAACCGTAGAGGCCTTCCTGTTCCTGCCCGCCGGAATGCGAGTGATACCAATAGGTGCCGCTTTGACGGATTTTAAAATGATAGGTGAAGGTTTCGCCGGGCTTGATGCCGGGGAAACCATTGAACATGGGCACGCCATCCATTGCGCCGGGCAGCAGCAGCCCGTGCCAATGCAGCGACGTATCCTCTTTGAGTTTGTTGGTGACATGGATGACCACTTGCTCGCCTTCCTTGAAGTGCAGCGTGGGTCCGGGCAATTGCCCGTTGATTGTCAGGCTTTGTCCATGGCGTCCGCCGACATCGACATCCTGTCGATCGATAGTGAGATTATATTCGCCAGCCAATGCGGTGGCCCCAACAGGGAGACACGCAAAGGCAGCGGCGAGGATGAGCCGTTTCATGGCCTTGATCCTTATTGCCGAAATTAATAGGAAGGGTGTGTGGGCAGTCATATGCCCCGGCGCTTGACGCGCTAGATCAGCAGGCGACCTGTGATCGTCAGAACATCGCTTGGGCCGCCACGTCTGTTTTGTGGTGGTCTTTCACGGATTGTTGGTGATGCAAATGCGATGCGCGAGAGGCCGGGTATTGTCACAGCCGGTGATGATGCCGCGGTGAGGCAAGGCGCAGGCAGGTTTAGCGTTGTGCTGTGCAGGAAAGTTAGGCTTGTGTGCCCGCTTGCGCCGTGTTCGTGGTGGCAAGTGTGGCCCTCTCCGACATCTGCATGCTCATGCGCGATATGCGTCGTCGATGCGGTTG
This sequence comes from Parvibaculaceae bacterium, assembly GCA_041688015.1. Classification (GTDB taxonomy): domain Bacteria; phylum Pseudomonadota; class Alphaproteobacteria; order Parvibaculales; family Parvibaculaceae; genus Parvibaculum. The sequence goes on along the minus strand of JBDNIY010000012.1, from coordinate 66,481 downwards.
TCGCTAAATGCGACATGCCGAGACAATGCGCTTCTTGCGACAGCGTGATGACACCGACCAAGACAAAGCACAGGGCTAAAAATTTGCGCATTGGGCGAAGCGAAATGCGTTCCATGAAGTAAATGTAATCCTTCTAGCCAGTGGAAGGTCAAGCGAAATACGATTTACTTCTTTCTGTCGCTTGGTCGATCCAGTGGAGAATGAACCGGATTAGATCTGTTCGACGTCAGCCAGTGCATATTTTGAGTCACCGGTGTTTTCACCGATGATGATGGTCGTGTCGTTCGTGTAGCGATGGGGTGGCACGGGCAGGTTGTAGGGGGCCGGGACGCCTTGGAAGACGCGACCTGCAATGTCATAGCGCGATCCGTGGCAAGGGCAGAAATAGCCAGCAGGCCAATGGCCACCGCTATCGTTTGGTTCTGCCCTGAATTCGGGGATGCAGCCGAGATGGGTGCAAATGCCGACCAGCACCAGAAATTCCGGTTTGATCGAGCGCGCCCAGTTTTGCGCATAGGCAGGCTGTTGGTGCTCTTGCGAGTCCGGGTCGCGCAGGCGGGATAAAACGTCGGGTGATTTGAGGGGTTTCAGCACCTCGGGGGTGCGGTTGACGATGAACATCGGCCGCCCGCGCCACAATACAGTGATCTGCTGGCCCGGCTCGACGCTGGAAAGATCAACGGTGACGGGCGAGCCCGCTGCAATAATGTCGGCCGATGGTTCCATCTGGTCGATCAGGGGCCAGACGGCGGCCAAGGCGCCGATGGTTGCGAAGGTGCCAGTGAAAACATAAAGGAAATCGCGCCGAGACGGTTCGGCGGGGTCGTCGCCTTCTGGTGCGGTGCTTGCAAGGTTTTCAGACATCTGCGGGCCTCCAACAGGACAGCTCCCCATGCTGGGTACTGTCGCGCCGATGGCCGCCGGGATCAAGGCTTACGGGCTTGCCATCGTGCCGCAGCCTTGTCGTCGCTCGCCTTGGCCTCAACCCAGTCTTCGCCTTCGCGTTTCCAGAAGGGGGCGCGGGTTTTGAGGTAATCCATCAGAAATTCAGCCGCCTCGAAGGCGTCTTGGCGATGGGCCGAGGCGGTGATGACGAGCACGATATTGTCGCCGGGCTTCAGCGCGCCGATGCGGTGGATAATGACGCAGGCTTGCAAAGCCCAGCGCGTTTGGGCTTCGGCTTCGATCTTGCCAAGCTCGCGTTCCGTCATGCCGGCATAATGCTCGAGTGTCAGCGTCACGTCGCGCACAAGGCCCGAAAAAGTGACAACGGCACCAATGTCGCTGCGCCCTTTTGTGAGGGCGGCGATTTCAGCATTGATGTCGAAGTCTTCGGTCTGAACGTGGTTCATGGTCTGGCTTTTGTCGATGGCCCTTCGAGATGTGAGCTTTGCCCGCTCCTCGAAGCGCGAGGTTTTGTTTTATATTTCTGTCTCATCCTGAGGAGCCGCGCTTGTGGCGTCTCGAAGGAGGGCGGCATCACCCGCCTGTCACCGGCGGAAAGAACGCCACTTCACTCGGCGTGCCAAGCAGCGCATCAAACCGCACATATTCCTGATCAATGGCGGCGCGAATGATGGCGCGGTTTTCAAAGGCGGCTTCATAGCCCGGCCCGCGCGTCATCAGCCAGTCGATCAGGCCCGCCACGTCGCGCACGCTGTCGGGCGGCGTCACATCTTCTTCCGGGGTGCCGATCTTTTGGCGTAGCGAGGCAAAATAAAGGAGCTTCACGACGGCGTGTCCGGTTTCTTGATCGGCGCCGTCAGGTGTTTGAGGCCCGCTTGAAAGTAATCATAGCCGGTATAGAGCGTCAGGATGGCGGCGGCCCAAATAAGGGCGATGCCTACTTCCGTAACGCCGCTTACCAGCTTGTCGCCTGCGGGCCTCGCGAGCAGAAAGGCGAGCGCCACCATCTGGATGGTTGTTTTCCACTTGGCCAATTGTGAAACCGGCACGCTGACGCGCAGTTCGGCGAGAAATTCGCGCAGGCCCGAAACTAGAATTTCGCGGCAGAGAATGACAAGCGCTGCCCAGAGCGAAAAGCCCGCAATCGTGCCAACGCGGGTTAGCGCAAGCAAGACGGCGGCGACCAGCAGTTTGTCAGCGATGGGATCCAGCATCCGGCCCAGATTGGTTTGCTGCTCCCAGGCGCGCGCGAGATAGCCGTCAAAAAAGTCTGTGATCGCCGCAATGGCGAAAATAACGAGCGCTGTCCAGCGCGCCCAGTCGGTGTCGTAGATGACGCATCCAACGACAAGGGGCACCATAAGGATGCGGGCATAGGTCAGCAGGTTTGGCAGAGTGACTGGCATCAGGGCCTCATTCCAACGGGCTTATTTCCCGTCTCAGTGCAGCATAGCAAAACTTTCACGTATGTCAGGTCGCCCCGTCCGGATTTCCATGAAAGAAGTCATAAATGGTGCGCGCAAGGTTGGCAGAAATGCCGTTGACTGTCTCAAGATCGGAAAGACCGGCGCGGGCCACGGCGCGGGCAGAGCCAAAATGCTGCAGCAGCGCGCGTTTGCGACCGGGGCCGACGCCGGGCACTTCGTCCAGCGGATTGACGCCAATGGCTTTGGAGCGGCGCGCACGATGGCTGCCGATGGCATAGCGATGCACCTCGTCGCGCAGGCGCTGGAGGTAGTAAAGCACGGGATTGCGCGGTTCCATCATGAAGTCGCGGCGGCCTTGCATGAAAAAACGCTCGCGGCCCGCATCGCGTTCGGGGCCTTTGGCGATGCCGACGGGCACTACGCTGTCGATGCCGAGGTCGGCCAGCACTTCAACAGCTACTTTCAACTGCCCTGCGCCACCATCGATCAAAATGAGATCGGGCCAGTCTGGCGGATGATGCGATGGATCGTCTGTCTCGGCTGCGTCGGGGCGCGGTTCGCTTTCTTTCAACAGGCGTGAAAAACGCCGCGTCAGCACTTCGCGCATCATGGCGTAGTCGTCGCCGTCTGCGATTTCGCTCTTGATGTTGAATTTTCGATATTGCGCCTTCATGAAGCCTTCAGGCCCGGCCACCACCATGCCGCCGACCGCGTGAGTGCCAGAGATGTGGCTGTTGTCATAGACCTCAATGCGCTGTGGCGTTTCAGGCAAGCCAAAAACTTCTGCGACGCCTTCCAGCAATTTGCGTTGTGAGGAATTTTCAGCCATTCGCCGCCCCAGCGCTTCGCGTGCATTGGTCATGGCGTGGGCGACCAACTCGTGCTTCTCGCCACGCTGAGGCCGCCCGACGGCGACCTTGCGGCCCGCGATGATCGAAAGCGCTTCGGCGAGCAATGCGCGTCCGGCCACATCATGGCTCAGCAGCACAAGGCGCGGTGGATGGCGGTCTTCATAAAATTGCGCGAGGAAAGCATCGAGCACGTCGCTGGCTTCGAGGTCTTTGTCGTGGCGCGGAAAATAAGCGCGGTTGCCCCAGTTCTGCCCAGCGCGGAAGAAGAACACTTGAATGCAGGTCTGACCGCCTTCCTGATAGGCAGCGAAAAGATCAGCTTCGGTCAATGTTCGCGGGTTGATGCCCTGATGCTGCTGCACTTGTGTCAACGCGCGGATGCGGTCGCGATAGATCACGGCCCGTTCAAAATCGAGGGCGGTTGAAGCTTCTTCCATTTTGCCGACAAGTTCACGCTGCATCTTGCGCGAGCGTCCACGCAAAAAGTCACGCGCTTCTGCGACCAGTGCTGTATAATCTTCGCTGGCTATCTCGCCCGTGCAAGGCGCGCTGCAGCGCTTGATCTGATAAAGCAGACAGGGGCGCGTGCGGCTTTCAAAGACGTTATCAGAACAAGAACGCAGCAGAAAAACCTTCTGTAACGCGTTTAGTGTGGCGTTGACTGCGCCTGCATTGGCAAATGGGCCAAAGTAGTCGCCTTTGCGCGACCGGGCGCCGCGATGCTTGATGACTTGTGGAAAACCATGATCGCTGGTGAGCAAAATATAGGGGAACGATTTGTCGTCCCGCATCAGCACGTTATAACGCGGCTTTAGGCGTTTGATGAGATTGGCTTCGAGCAGCAGCGCGTCGGTTTCGGTCGCGGTGGTGATGAATTCCATCGCCGTGGTTGCCATAATCATGCGGGCGATGCGGTTGGAATGGCCGGTCATCTTGGCATAATTGGCTACGCGTTTTTTTAGGTTGCGGGCCTTGCCGACATAGAGGACCTCGCCGTCGCGGCCAAACATGCGATAGACGCCGGGGCTGTCGGGTAGGATCTTGACCTTTTCCGCGATCAGGACCGCGCCCGTCGAGGCGTCGCTCTCCTGGGGTAGCGGCCGCTTGGGGGCCTTGGGACGTGCCACCTCCCTCACGCTGTCCGGCGTCACGCGGGATGGGGCTGCGTTGTCGGGCGTGTCGAAATCGGGCTCCTTTGGCTCTTTCTGGTCCTCGTCGGTCATTATCTTGGTCTTGGCTTTGGTCTGATCAGGTCATTTTGTGCCATCTCATGGCCTCGTTTGCACAAGCCTAAGCCAGAACCCGTGGATTTGCCCCCATATGGGCCTTGGGCCTGTGGATAAATGTGTTGAAATCCTTAGCCACGAATGGCGCTGCGATCTGTCACAAAAACCCGACCGGCTCATGGGTTCATTTTAGCGTAAAATATAACATGTTGTTATCATTGATGTTTTCTCTAGTGAGAGTCCGTCACAAATGCCGTCAAACCGTCATGAACCGTTGAAATTGCTGGTTTTTTTCAAACAATCTTGCTGTGCACAAAAGCTCCGTAGGCGGCGCTAGATTTTCCAAACCGTTGATCTTATTGCCGGTTTCGAGCCTGTTTGCCAATGGCAAAACATTCATTTTGTACGCTCTATTTCAACCCCGACGCTGGCGGCTTCGGTGATGGCAGCAAGTTTCTCCACCCGGATGCGCGCTAGGCTGACGCGCTCATCTTTAAGGCACTGGCTGGCGATCTCTTCGGCCAGCGTTTCCACCAGATTGAGGTGGCCTCGCGCGACGATGGCTTTGATCTCGTTCACCACCGTTTCGTAGCACACGACATTGGCCAGACTGTCGCCGTGGGTGGTTTCCAGCACGGTTAGATCGACATTGACCCGAATGGGTTGTGTTCGGTTGTGCTCATGCGCATAGACGCCGATATGGGCCTCCAGCCGCAGGTCGTGCACGAACACTTGGCGCGTGGAGCGCGCGGCGCGCGGGGCATCGGCGATTTTTAAAGGTGAGACGTTTTCAGGTTGGGACATCAAGGTGTTTCCCGGCAAAAGAGGCATATGGGGGGTGAAAGCGAAAATGTCACCCGGATTTTCCGATTATATCTGGCGTCCGCCATGCCAGATGCTGTCCGCCATCCAATGCGATCATCTGCCCCGTCATGGCGGGTGAGGCAAGGATAAAGCGGATGGCAGCGCAGATTTCGTGCGGCGTGGTTCCGCGTTGCAGCGGTGTGGCGGCCAGCTCATGGGCAAAGTCGGCGGCGCTTTGGTGAGTGCTGGCCAGTGTCGGGCCCGGCCCGATGCCATTGACGCGCAGATGGGGCGCAAAGGCTTGCGCCATCACTTGCGTCATGTCCCAGAGCGCCATTTTGCTGATCGTATAGGAAAAGAACATCGGATTAGGCCGCCAGACGCGCTGATCGATGATGTTGATGATATTGCCGCCCGTTGCAGGCAATTGAGCGTGCAGCGCGCGGGCGAGGAAGGCGGGCGCGCGCAGATTCACGTCCATATGCTCGCTCCAGGAGGCATAGCTCATGGAGGTGGCGTCATCAGCTTCAAAAATCGAGGCATTGTTGACGAGTAGGCTGACCGGGCCGAGCGCAGCACGGGCGTCAGGGATGAGCTTTTCAAGCATTGCGGGCTCGCCCAGATCGGCGGCCAGAATCTTGACCTTCACGCCACGCTCTTCAATATCGCGGGCAAGCGTCGCCCCGTCCTGATCGGCGCTATTAGGCCGGATGGTCAGCGCCAGATCATAGCCGTCATCGGCCAGCGCCAATGCAATCTCGCGCCCTATCCGCCGGGCGGCTCCTGTGACCAAAGCGACAGCCATGTCAGATCATTTCCAATTTAAAGGGGAGCAGATTGCGCAGATTTGGGGCGGGTGTCTCAACATGCTGCGACCTTAACACGAAAAATTGGCCGATTGCCGGGCCTTTGTTGGCAAATCTGTCGGGTAGCGCGGGAAAATGCCATGGCGGCAAGTTTCTTGCTGCTCAAGACTAAATGAAAGAGGCCGCGTCCGAAATCGGCACGCGCTGTCTCGAAATGGCGAATTAAAGGCTAACCCATGACCGTAGCGACCCAGGACCAGACAGTGAACCTCAGGAAGGCCTATTCGGGTCTCACCCTGCCGGACAATCGGGCTATTGCCGGTCGAGCGGATATGCGTTCGGTTGAGGGGATTGTCGCCGATGCCCGGGTTGGTGCGCGCTCGCGCATCAGCGTTGCGGTGCACACCAGCCTTGCGGATGCAGAAATATCATGGCGGGCCTTTGAGGCCGAAGCCGCCGGGCTGGGCTTTCAGAGCTTCGATTGGCTTAATGCTTGGCACAGCCAAGTCGGCGGCGCGGAAGGCGTTGAGCCTGCCATTGCCATGGTGTCGCTCGACGGTCTGCCGGTCATGCTTTGTGCTTTCGGCATTGAGCGACGCTACGGGATGCGCTGTCTCGTTTGGCTCGGTGGCAAGTTTGCCGACTATAAAGCGCCGATGCTGGCTTCTGATTTTGCCGCGCGCGTGCCCGCCGAGCAATTCGAGGCGATGTGGAACAAGGTTCGACAGAACCTGCCACCTCACGACTTCATCTCGCTTGAAAATCAGCCCAGCCATGTCGGGCTGATGGTCAATCCTTTCGCTGCGCTCGCCAGTGATCTCGCGCCTGATGAGGGCTATATTTTCACTCTGCCGAAGACCTATGAAGAGGTCATCCAGAATTTCCGATCCTCGACACGGCGCGCTGACCGCGCCAAGGAACGCAAGCTCGCCAAACTTGGCAAGCTGGAGTTCCGCATCGCCGAGACGAGCGATGAAGCGCGTCACATGACGGCAGATATTCTAGATCGCAAGGCCGCCCAGCTTCGCGCGCAGGGCATTGGCTCGATCTTTGAAGATGCTGGCTATCGCGCCGCCTATATTGCGCTTGCCGCTTTGCCGCCTAAACGCAAATTATTGCAGGTGGCGCAGCTCACACTGGACGGTGAATTTCTGTCAGGCTCCATCGCCCATATTCGTCAGGACCATGTGACGCTAACAGTCCATACCTATGAAGACAGCTTTGCCCGCATGTCGCCCGGTCGGCTGCATTTGCTCAAACTCATTCAAGAAAGTCTGGCCGAAGGTCACACGATCTACGACCTATCCGTGGGTCATGCAGCCTACAAGGATAGCCTCGGCGCTCAGGCTATGCCGCTCAGCAATTATGTCGTTTCGGCCAAGCCATGGGGCCTTGCCGCGGTAAAAGCCGAGCGCGCACGCCTCAGCCTCAAGCGTCGCGTCAAGGGTAACGAGCGTCTCATGGGCTGGCTCCGCGCCATGCGCCGTATGCTGATGAAGGCTTAAGTGGGGCGCCTGTCCCAAGGTTCCAGCGTGCCTACAACCCGCCGGGGTTGCGGGTGTTCCATCTGCGCGATGGCCGCGGCTGAAATTTCTTCATGCGTCAGCCAACGCGACGTCGCCCCTTCGATCACAAAACCCAAGATGACCTGCGCATAGGTGAAACGCGTCTGCATGGCCAGCGCCTCAGCGCGCCGCTCGGCAATCGAGGCTGCGCCGTCTTTGCCCAGCAAGAGCGACCGGCTCCCCATCACCTCCACCAGCCGACCGCCCGATGCCATCATGCCGTCTAGCGCTGCGCGCAAAATATCGGCGGGCGGATGCATCCATGTCAGCGCCAGATCAAACGGCGCGTGATAAAGCAACGCATCCAAAAAAGCACTCTCATCATCATAGGAGACATTGACAGGGACCAGCTTGTGATCCAGCACGTCATTGTTGAACGAGAACTGATCCGCGTGCCGTGAAACCAGCACAGCCTTCTTTGAGCGCGCCACTGCATGAGCGGCAGCGACCGACAACATGCCGGTGGTGCCAAGAAGGAGGGTGGTGGTTATGCGTGTGCAGAGGTCGCATCAATTGTCGATGTGGAGGTAGAGCTCATTTTCGCCTTCGGTGCCTTTACTTTTTTATTCGACTGCCAGAGTACCATCAAGGTGTCGCGGATGGCGATGGCGAGGGCAAGAGAAAATCCTCCCACAACTGTTCGAAATAAAAGTACAAGGCTGGAAAACCAGATGTTTGATGGATTGCTGGTTACTTGCCCAAAATCAATATTGAAGACTTCGGGAAAGTCTAACAATGCGCCATGGCTGATCTGGTTGATTGCGAATCCGACAAGCACTCCATCTGTGCTGGAATGAACAGGTGTTCCGACATGGAGATCAACAAAGGGTGCCCCCATTACGTCAAACCATGCGTAGTGAAAGCAGATCAATAAAAGGCCTGCGGTTGGTACAATCAGGCCAAAGGCGAATAGTGAAAGGAAATCGATTCCGAAGCCTGCCCAAGCTTTAAGTGTTTTTGCTTTGATGTCTGCGAAACGTTTTTTAATTGCGGCTTCGCGTTTCGGCTAACGCCCGCGAAAAGAGATATCGAAAGCTTCAAGTTTGAGGTCGCGCAATCGGTCTTTGGCGGCGTAAGCGATCAAAAGGGAGTTGCCAAATGTGATGGCTCCGGCAGAAACAAAATAAATATGGATTGCGATGTTGGATTTTAGATGGGGGCTGACGACAGCCCACCAGACCTGCGCCTGATCCCACACCACATAGAGACCCTGATAAATATTGCTGTCTGCCACTCTGCCCCCCGGAGAGTTATTTCCCAGCGGGCATCATCCTTGGTTATGGGAAGGGGTGCAAGGTGATTGGGCGTGCGCGGCTTAGTTGTTCTTACGAAAGCCGTCGCCGATGCCATGGAAAAAGTCACGCGTGCCGTGGCCGATGGCCTTCACAGTGTCGCGCGCGCCATGACCGATGGCGGTTGCGCCTTCGCCGATGGCCTTGGCCGCTGAGGACGCGTTTTCGCCGATTTCCGTGCCGACGTTACCGGCAGAGGGCACTTCGGTGTTGCTGGCATTTGTCTCGGGCTTGGGGGCCAGCGGCGTGGCGCTCTCGGTCGTGATCTGCGTCGATGTGCTGGTCGCTCCATAGTCAACAGAATCGGCCCACGCGGCGGTTGAGGCCAGCGTAAGGGTCAGGGCCATGGCGGTCAGAGCGCGCATATCTGTCTCCTCTGAATATTCAGGTGATGAGAGGAAGATGGGCAGTAATTGCGGCAAAATAGCGTCGGAAATTGAAGTTTGTTTGAGGCCTCAAAACAGCTCATCGGGCGGCATGCGGGGTTTCTTTTTGGGGCCGGTCCATAAGACACCGGGAAACCCTTTCAGGGGTTTCAGCGTTTCGCCCGCGTAAGCCCAGTCGGGCCTTTCGCCGATGTGCAAATGATAAAGCGGTTCGCGGCCCGTGCGGTTGGTGAACAGCGCACGCGGAATGTTGACCATATGCGGCGCGCGCGTGCTCTCGGCATAGAGCGGCGTGCCGCATTGCCCGCAGAAGTGCCGCGTGGTCTGGTCGCCGTTCGCCTCATAGGTCAGCCCCAAATTTTATCTTCGCCAGCGAGAATGCGAAAGCGCTTCTGCCAGCTTCCCACATAGGTGACATAGGCCGCCCCCTGCGCTTGGCGCGCCGCCTTGCCATGATCATGAAAGGCCCAGCGGGCTGGCACGTCGATCTCCAGCGTCACTGCCCCGCAGAGGCAATGCGCCTTGGCGGTTTTGGGTGTGGCAAGTGTTTTGGGTTTGGTGGTCATGGTGAAATGCCCTTCGAGTTCCCTTCCCCCCCAACTCTTTTGCGCCTACGCGCAATGTGAGGGGGAGGGTTAGGGAGGGGGGTAAGCCGCAAGCCGAGTATTTAATGAAGAGACTTCCCCACCCGAAACATTCGCCTTCGAATGTTTCCTCCTCCCCCTCAAGGGGGGAGGAGAAAAGATAGAAAGCGCTACCGCTTCTTCCCGCGATACTTATTCGCCCGCGTCCCCGGCTTACCGCTTTGCGAGCGGCCTTTGACATTGGTGCGCGAGACGCTGTCCTCAATCGCTGATTGCCGCGCCATCGGATCATCTGCGATGGCCAATTCGGTTGCTTCCAGCCGTTTGATTTCGTCGCGCAGACGGGCGGCCGTTTCAAATTCGAGATCGGCGGCGGCGTCCTTCATTTTGCTTTCAAGCTCTGCGATATGCGCGCGCAGATTGTGGCCGATGAAGCTTTCCCCATCCTCGCCCGTATCGACGCGCACATGGTCGCGCTCATAGACGCTTTCGAGAATGTCGCCAATGTCGCGGCGGATGCTTTCTGGCGTGATGTTGTGCTCGATATTATAGGCGTGCTGCTTTTCGCGGCGGCGGTTCGTTTCCGCGATGGCACGCTGCATCGAGCCAGTGATCTTGTCTGCATAAAGAATAACGCGGCCATCGATGTTACGCGCGGCGCGGCCAATGGTCTGAATGAGCGAGGTTTCAGAGCGCAAAAAGCCTTCCTTGTCCGCGTCGAGGATCGCCACCAGCGCACATTCGGGAATGTCGAGGCCCTCGCGCAGTAAGTTGATGCCGATCAACACGTCAAACGCGCCCAGCCGCAAGTCGCGCAAGATTTCGATGCGCTCCAGCGTGTCGATGTCGGAATGCATGTAGCGCACGCGAATGCCTTGCTCATGCATATATTCGGTCAAGTCTTCCGACATGCGTTTGGTCAGCGTCGTCACCAGCACGCGTTGGCCCTTGGCGGCGACCTCTTTGCATTCGGCGATCAGATCATCGACCTGCGTGCCCACAGGACGAATGATGGTCGGCGGATCGATGAGGCCGGTCGGGCGGATCACCTGTTCGACGAAGCTGCCGCTGGTCTGGTTCATCTCCCATGGGCCGGGCGTCGCCGAGACAAACACCGATTGCGGCCGCATGGCGTTCCATTCCTCAAACCGCATGGGGCGATTGTCCACAGCGGAGGGCAGGCGGAAGCCATATTCGGCCAGCGTCGATTTGCGGCGATAGTCGCCTCGGAACATGCCGCCGATTTGCGGCACGGTGACATGGCTTTCATCAGCAAAGACCAGCGCATTGTCGGGCAGATATTCAAACAAGGTCGGCGGTGGCTCGCCGGGCTTGCGGCCTGTCAGATAGCGTGAATAATTTTCGATGCCCGCGCAGCTGCCCGTCGCTTCGATCATCTCGATGTCAAATTGCGTGCGCTGCTCCAGCCGCTGCGCTTCCAGCAGTTTGCCTTGGCCCTTCAACTCTTGCAGGCGCACCTGCAGGTCGTGGATGATTTCTTCAACGGCCTGATTGAGTGTCGGCTTGGGCGTCACATAATGCGAATTGGCATAGAGTTTGACGCTCTCATATTTGTCGGTCTTGTGGCCCGTCAGCGGATCGAATTCCGAAATCTCTTCGATCTCGTCACCGAACATGGCGATGCGCCAAGCGCGATCTTCATAATGCGCGGGGAACACGTCCACGGTGTCGCCACGCACGCGGAATGTGCCGCGCGTAAAGGCCTGATCGTTGCGCTTGTATTGCAGCGCCACCAGATCGGCGATCAGCTGACGCCGGTCGATCTTCTCGCCCACTTTCAGTTGAAACGTCATGGCCGAATAGGTTTCAACCGAGCCGATACCATAAATGCAAGAAACAGACGCGACGATGATCACGTCATCGCGCTCCAGCAGCGCACGCGTGGCCGAGTGGCGCATCCGGTCGATCTGTTCGTTGATCGAGCTTTCTTTTTCGATATAGGTGTCGGTACGCGGCACATAGGCTTCGGGCTGGTAGTAGTCATAGTAAGAGACGAAATATTCCACCGCGTTGTCGGGAAAAAAGCTCTTGAACTCGCCATAGAGCTGGGCGGCCAGCGTCTTGTTGGGCGCGAGGATGAGGGCAGGGCGCTGCGTGCGCGCGATCACCTGCGCCATCGTATAGGTCTTGCCCGAGCCCGTGACACCCAGCAGCACTTGTTCGGTTTCGCCTTGCTCAATGCCCGCGACAAGCTCCTTGATGGCGGCGGGCTGGTCGCCTGCGGGCTCATATTCGGAGACGAGTTTGAAAGCGATGCCGCCTTCGGATTTTTCCGGGCGCTCTGGGCGGTGCGGCTCAAACAATGGCCAATGTTCGGGGTCGCCTTGCAGCGCACCGGCCCATTGGTCGCGGTCGGCGATGGCGCTTTCGGCAGAAAAAATATGCGGCGCTTCGGCAAAGCCCGCCGCCTTCTTTGCGTCTTTCGACGACAGCGGCCGGTCGCCCGCGCGGCCGAATGATTTAAAACTCTTGCTTGCCATGGCCCCAATATGGCGTGTCGCCGGGCGCAATAAAAGGGCCATCCTGACACAGGCTGACAGCCAGTGTCAGGCGCGTGCGGGCCTGCGCCGCATCAGCGGCCCCAATTGCACGATCAGCACGGCGCTCAGCACGCAAGCCGCGCCTGCCCAGCCCATCAGCCCCAGCCGCTCGCCAAGGATCAAGCCGCCGAACAGAGCGGCAAACAAGCCCTCCGCCGAGACGATGATGGCGGTGTCCGATGGCGGCGTATGCGCCTGCGCCACGGCTTGCAGCGTGAAGGCGATGCCGCCCGAGACAATGCCGGTGAACAGGATTTCTTTCCAGGCGGCTAGGATCGCGCTCCATGTCGGGACCTCAAAGACAAAGGCCGCGCCGATGCCCAGCGCGGCGACGACGAGATATTGGATGAATGAAATCATCAAGGGACGGCGCAGATCAGCGGCGAGCCAGCCCAGCGCCAAAATTTGGATGGCCCAAAAAAATGCACCAAACACGATCAGAGTGTCGCCGCTATTCAACCCGTTGATTTGCCCGCCGCCCAACAAAAACGTGCCGAGCAGCGACAGCGCAGCAGCAGGCCAGATGGCGACATGAAGTTTGGTGGGCACGGGCGCTAAGGGGTTTTGCGGCACCGGCCATATTTTGGCGATGACAAAGGCGAGCGCGGGCACCATCACCACATAAAGTGCGGTCAAAAAGCCCGCATTGCTGACGCTGGTGGTCATCAGCCCGATTTGCTGGAGGATGACGCCGAGAAAAAACGCGAACCCCGTGCCGACCAGCGCCAGCCCCCGCGCGCGTGGAATGGCGGGCAGCGCGCCGCGTCCTTCGTGGATGGCAAAGGGCAACACCACAAGTGCCGCCAGCAAAAACCGCACGCCCGAAAACGTCAGCGGCCCGATATGGTCCATCGCGGTCGATTGCCCGACAAACGCCAAACCCCAGATCAGCGCCGCTGCCAGCAGCATCAGGTCGGCGGTTGTGCGGGTCATGTTGTGTGGGGCTTCATCTATGAGGCGGGAGTGGCGCACCCTATCACCTGCGCCCGCGCCCGTCATACTTCATCCTTCTAAGCTCTCTCCTTTTGGGAGAGGGTTGGGTGAGGGTCTTTCTTTGCCGTCCTCCTTCGAGACGGCGCAAGAGCGCCTCCTCAGGATGAGGGTTCTATTTAAAATGATGCCTCGAGGGCTGCTTGGCCCGTCTCGAAGGACCGCCTCAGGATGAGGGTTCTATTTAAAATGATGCCTCATCCTGAGGAGGGCTGCTTGGCCCGTCTCGAAGGACCGCCTCACCCACACCGCCACGCCCATCCCCACGCCCTCCACCCCCCAACCCCCTTGACCCACGAAGCAAGACGGGCATTCTTGCCACCACACAAGACACTGGGGGACGCGTGGCGGAGGACGGCAAGGCTGGCAATGAGGCCAGCAACGAGGCGGTGGACGCCTTCATCGCCCGTTGGAGCAAGTCGGGCGGGGCGGAGCGCGCCAATTATCAGATTTTCCTGACCGAGCTTTGCGATCTCCTTGGCGTGCCCAAGCCCGATCCGGCGCAGGAGGCGAATCAGTTCAATGATTATGTCTTCGAGCGTTCCGTCATCTTCAAGCATGACAACAACACCCAGACCACCGGCTTTGCCGACCTCTACAAGCGCAATTGCTTTGTGCTGGAGGCCAAGCAAAGCAGCAAGCGCGATGCCTTGCGTAAAGCCCAGCCTGACCTGCTTGTTCCCCTGAGCGAAGACCAGACGCAAGTGAAGGTCGGCACAGCGCGGCGCGGCACCGGACAATGGGACACCTCCATGCTCAATGCGCGCCGTCAGGCGGAGTCCTATGCCAAGGCGCTGCCCAGAGAGCATGGCTGGCCGCCGTTCCTCATCGTCGTTGATGTCGGCCATTGCATCGAGCTTTATGCTGACTTTGTGCGGCAGGGCAAAAACTACGCGCAGTTTCCAGACCGGCGCGGCTATCGCATCATGCTGGATGATCTGCGCGATCCGGCCATGCGGGCGCGGCTCGCCGCCGTCTGGACCGACCCGCTGTCGCTCGACCCCGCGCGCAAATCCGCCGAGGTCACGCGCGACATTGCCGAGCGCCTCGCCCGCATCGCCAAGGCGCTGGAGTTGCGCGGCCATGACGCAGGCAAGGTGGCCGAGTTTCTCATGCGCTGCCTTTTCACCATGTTTGCCGAAGACGTGATGCTCCTGCCCGATGGTTCTTTCACCAAGCTGCTGGAGCAGATGAAAGACACGCCCGACAAGTTCCGCTTTGCGCTGGAAGACTTGTGGAAGGCGATGAACGCGGGCGGCTACACCGGCACGATCAACGAGATCGTCAAGCGCTTCAATGGTGGCTTGTTTGCCGACCCGTCTGCCATCACGCTGGAGCCCGCCGAAATCCATGAGCTGTTCATCGCCGCGCGGCGCGACTGGCGCGATGTCGAGCCTGCCATTTTCGGCACGCTGCTGGAGCGCGCGCTGGACAAGCGCGACCGCCACAAGCTCGGCGCCCATTACACCCCGCGCGCCTATGTCGAGCGCCTCGTCGTGCCCACCATCATCGAGCCGCTGACCGACGACTGGAAGCTGGTTCAGGCCGAAGCCGAACAATTGATGCAAGAGGGCAAGGCCGATGAGGCGCGCAGCGCCGTGCGCGCCTTCCATCAGCAGCTTTGTTCAACCCGCGTGCTCGATCCCGCCTGCGGCACCGGAAATTTTCTCTATGTCGCAATGGAGCTAATGAAGCGGCTCGAAGGCGAGGTGCTGGAATATCTGGGCGATTTGGGCGAGCAACAATATGTGTTGCAAATGTCGGCCCATACCGTCGATCCGCATCAGTTTCTGGGGTTGGAAATCAATCCGCGTGCGGTGCAGATCGCAGACCTTGTGCTGTGGATCGGCTTCATCAAATGGCAGATCAGAACCGGCGGGCAAAACGCCATTGCCGAGCCGGTGCTGCGCGCCTTCGGCAATATCAAAGAGCAAGACGCGGTGCTCGCCTTCGACAAGCGCGAGCTGCAACGCGACGAGGCGGGCGCGCCCGTCTCGCGCTGGGACGGCACTACGACAAAGACCCATCCCGTCACGGGCGAAGAAGTGCCCGACGAGATGGCGCGTGTCGAGCTTTACACCTATTCAAAGCCGCGCCCTGCCGTTTGGCCCAAGGCAGATTTCATTGTCGGCAATCCGCCTTTTCTCGGCGGCAAGGATATTCGCGCCGACATGGGCGGCGGCTATGCCGAGGCCATCTGGGCCGCGCGCCCGCATATTCCCGGTGGTGCCGATTTCGTCATGCATTTCTGGGATCACGCCGCCGAGCTTGTGCGTGAAGGTAAAGCCCATCGCTTTGGTCTCATCACCACAAATTCGATCACGCAGACCTTTTCGCGCCGTGTCATCGAGCATCACATGGGGCAGAAAAAACCTCTGTCTCTCACTTTCGCCATTCCCGATCATCCTTGGCTCAAGAGCGCCGATAAGGCGGCAGTGCGCATTGCCATGACGGTGGGCGTGGCGGGCCATCATCTTGGGCGATTGTTGGAGGTGGTGTCGGAAGATGCCTTGAATACAGATCAGCCGCAGGTTGGATTGTCTGAGCGTGTTGGGCTGATACGGCCAAATCTTACAATTGGTGCCGACCTATCAAGCGCAGATAGTTTGCTGGCGAATGAGGGATTGAGCAGTCCCGGCGTAAAGCTGCACGGTTCTGGATTTATCGTGACGCCGGATGAAGCTGAAGACCTTGGCCTTGGTCAGATCGCAGGATTGGAAACACACATCCGTCCCTATCGAAATGGGCGTGACCTCACGTCTGTTCCGCGTGGTGTAATGGTCATTGATCTGTTCGGGCTTTCAGCTGCGGAGGTTCAGACAAAATATCCGGCTGTCTATCAACGCATCTATGAAACGGTGAAACCTGAGCGAGATCAGAACAATCGAGCGACTTATCGAAAAAATTGGTGGGTTTTTGGCGAGCCTCGAAAAGACCTTCGCCCTGCTTTAGAAGGTTTGCCGCGTTACATTGCTACAACGGAGACAGCCAAGCATCGCTTTTTTTCCTACTTGGATGGCAATGTTTTGCCAGACAACATGCTTGTTTGTATGGCGCTTGAAGATGCATCGCAGATGGCCGTTCTGTCCTCGCGCATCCATGTGACGTGGGCGCTGGCGGCTGGTGGTCGTCTGGGCGTCGGCAACGATCCACGTTACAACAAGACCCGTTGCTTCGACCCCTTCCCATTCCCCGATCCCTCTGACGCCATCAAATCCCGTCTGCGCGATCTTGGCGAGCGGTTGGATGCCTTCCGCAAAGAGCGCCAGGCGGCGCATCCCGATCTCACCATGACGGGCATGTATAACGTGCTCGAACGTCTGCGCGCGTTGGACGCTGATCCCGCCGCCGCACCGCTTACCGACAAGGAGCGCGCGATCCATGAGCAGGGGCTTGTCTCCGTGTTGCGGCAATTGCATGACGAGATCGACGCTGCCACCTTCGAGGCCTATGGCTGGCCCGCTGATTTGAGCGACGAGCAAATTCTTGAACGTCTTGTGGCGCTCAACAAGGAACGAGCGGCGGAAGAAAAGCAGGGCCATGTGCGCTGGTTGCGGCCTGACTATCAGATCCCGCGTTTTGCCAAAGGCGCCGCTAAGGCAGAGCAAGTCGAAGCCACCCTCGACATGCCCGTCGCCGCCAGCGCCAAAGCGCCTGCATGGCCTGCCAAATTGCCCGATCAAATCAAGGCCGTGCGCGACGAGCTTTTGCGCGCCTCTGGCCCCGTCTCGTCCGGCGATGTCTCGCGCATCTTCAAAGGCGGCAAGAAGCGCGCAGAGAAAGTCTCCGAACTCCTCGAAATTCTCGCCATGCACGGCCAAGCGCAAAAAACGGGCGAGCGCTATTTTATGACGGAGCGGGGGTAGAGCTGGGCCATCCTTCGAGACGGGCCAAGCGGCCCTCCTTAGGATGTGGCATCATAAAAATATCCTCATCCTGAGGAGCCGCCTCTTGGCGGCGTCTCGAAGGATGGCCACACCCCCCAAGAGAAATCCCCGCAAAAAACTTATCCTCCCCACCATATCCGCTCCCATATTCATGTCATTGCCGCCACCTAGGGATTTTCCGGACCGACCGGAGTGTGGGCGGCAAGCGACATATGAATCGAACGGGACTAACGGCCCTGTTGATGCAGTCAGACGCCCGATGAGTAACGCAAGTGAAAGCGGAGAAGTCGTAAAAATGTCGTGCGCGGGGTGTGGTTTTGATGCGCCCCATACGTGTTAACGCGTCACGCGTGGAATCGCGTGCGTTGAGATCAAACCCCGCGCCCCTTCTTTGTTCCGGCGCCTCTGTGTTGCGTGCTCGCCCCTTGCCTGATCCTCAGGCGAGGATTTTGGTGTTTGCGGTCCTTCGAGACGGCGCAAGCGCACCTCCTCAGGATGAGGCATTATTTTTAGTATCCTCATCCTGAGGAGGTGCGCTTGCGCCGTCTCGAAGGACCGCCCCACCCAAAAGCCCATCCGCCTCATTCCGCTTTCCCTTGCGCGCCGCCTCTGCAATCCTCCTCCCATGTCGAATCCGCCTGCCTTCCCGCCGCCTTGCGTTGCTCGCGCGCATTGGACGATCTATTTGCCCAGTGTCGTTGTCGCGCTGGTCTGGGCGACGATTTATGCTTGGGCGGTGACGCGCCAGCCAGCGCTTGGCGGCATCAAGGCGGTGGCGCTGGCGGTCGAGGCTTTGGGCGTGCCGGTGCTGCTCGCCTTTGCGGCGTTGCGCGCCCGCGTGCTGGAGGTCGCCTTGCGCGAGGGCGGCGTCCTCACTATGCGTTCGGGGGTGTTGCGCCCCAAGACCGCCACCATCGGCGTGGACGAGGTGGCCTCTGTGCGGGTGCGCCGCTCGCTACCGCAGCGTTTGTTCGGTGGTGGGGCGCTGGATGTCAAAACGCTGTCGGGCGCGCGTTTGTTTATCGCCGATCTTGACCGGCCCGATGTCATTGCGGCCGCTTTAGTGCTGCCTGAGCGCAGTGAATTTGGCCGCCCACAAGACCTCAAATGAGAAGAGAAAATGAGCAATCAACTTGAATTTGGCGAAGCCGCCGCCCGCGCTGTCGAGGCCATGTATCTGACGCCCGACGTGGTCGGCCAGCGTGCCCGCGTCATCGACATGCTGTGTCCGCGGCCGGGTGAGCATATTCTCGACATCGGCGTCGGGCCGGGGCTGCTGGCGCATGATCTGGCGCGCATGGTGGGCGATACGGGGCGGTTGGTTGGGCTCGACACCGCGCCTGCCATGTTGACGATGGCGCGCACGCGGTTGGCCGCTCTGCCGCAGGCCGAATGTGTCGAAGGCGACGCGCTGAAACTCGGCTTTGCCGATGGCGCGTTTGACGCGGTGGTATCAACGCAGGTTTACGAATATGTCGCGCCCTTGCCTAAGGCTTTGAGCGAGCTTTACCGCGTGTTAAAGCCCGGCGGGCGCGCCGTCATTCTGGATACAGATTGGCGCAGCATGGTCTGGCATTCGAGCGATGTGGCGCGCGCGAAACGCGTGCTGGCGGTTTGGGACGATCATCTGGCCGATCCGCATTTGCCCGCGACGCTGGGCGCGAGCCTTCGGCGGGCGGGCTTCACGGTCACGCGTGTCGAGATCGTGCCCATGCTGACGCCGCATTGGCAGCCGGTCTCTTATGCGGCGGGCATCATGCGCTCCATTCGTGGCTATGTGAGCGCCAATGGCGAGCGCCATGGGGTGAGCCGCGAGGAGGCGCAGGCTTGGTATGATGATCAGTTGCGGTTAGGCGAACGCGGCGAGTTCTTTTTCAGCCTTAACCGCTATGCTTTTGTGGCGACGCGCTGAGGTCTGGTGGGACACCGTAGCGACTGAGAAACATCTCGACGATCTCGCGGATTTTGCGGCCGTCTGCGTCGTCAGGCACCACCTTGTCGGTGTGAAAAAGGCTCGGCCAAATAAAAACCTCTTTGACCATGCCAACGACGAAGCGCGCGCTGATATCGGTGTCGTGGGGTCGCACCAGATTAAGGGCGATCAATCCGTCCAGCGTTTTCAGAGTGCGCGTGTGCCATTTGGCTGAAATGCGCTCAAAGGTGGCGCGTGCCAGCTCGGGCGCCAGTGGCACTTCGGCAATGACGATGCGCATCAGGGGCGGTAGCTCGCCAGCGATAAATGCGTCAAGGCTCAGGCGTGTGTCATGGCAGATGTTTTCGACAAGCGATGCGTCGGTGGCAGCGGGCGTGTAGTTGAAGTTGGCGCTCTCGGTGGCGCGCTCGATGATTTCGGCAAACAGAATTTCTTTGGAGCGAAAATGCTTATAGAGCGTCGCAGTTGAAACATCGGCTCGGCGCGCAATGTCGGTCATGCCGGAGCGCGTGAAACCGTGTTCGAGAAACTGGACGCGGGCCGCTTCCAAAATGGCTGCGTGTTTGGCGCGCGCCACGCTGTCGCGGTAGCTATCGAAATTTGCGTTCACTATGGCCCCTGACGCCGTCTGCTAGCGGAGATCACGCCGCATAATGGGCGAGATAGGTGTCTATCGCCTCGTAGAGAATCTCCTCCGCATTGTCGGGCAGCTTATAGCTGGCGTCAAACAGGGCAGGCCAGACAAACATTTCTTTGACCATGCCGGCGATCAGCGTAAGGCCGAGATCGGTGTCATGGGGTTTCAGCATCTTGCGCTCGACAAGACTATCCAGTGTTTTGATGATCTGCTTTTTGCGATGAAGCGTGATGAACTGATAGGTGTCGAGGGCCACTTGCGGCGCGCTGGGCACTTCGGCAATGACGATGCGCAGCAGCGCGATGACGCCAAACTCAAATTGGGCCTTGAGATAGGTCCAGGCTAGGTCATGGAAAATTTGGCGCAGGTCGGTGCCTTGGGTGACGGGCAGGAATTCATCGCCAATATCCGCGCAAGCGTTGCGCACCACGGTGGCAAACAGGATTTCCTTCGAGGCAAAGTGCTTGTAGAGCGTGGCCGTTGAGACGTCAGCTTCGCGCGCAATGTCGGCAACTGTCGCCCGATTGTAGCCATTCTTCAAGAAGTTCTCTCGGCTCGCCGCGAGAATCGAAGCTCTTTTGCTCTCCTTCACAGATTGTCGGTATTGTTCTAGTCCCAATTCGGATTCCTTTGTCTCTCATTCTTGCCAATTCTCTTGGTCAACTCACCGGTGTTAATCAGCCGTCTGTACACATCGTTCTCAGGAATTAAAGCGCATTGAACTGGACTTCCCGTTGTTTGATTAAAATCCGAGTTTGCACATAAATAAGCAATACTAGGATTCAGTTTTTTATACGTGACTTGACGTGCCTTTATTGAGTAATAACTCATTAATTCGCCAGTAATATTGAATTTTATCTGTGCAATTCTGTGCATATCTGACGTTATGCGCAGACAACCTTCGCGTGGATCACATACCTGCTGATAGCGACATTTCCGTAGCGGAAAGGTCGGATAATCGGGCGATCCGAGGCGGGCGGCGGTGGTTTGGTGTGCTAAGGTTTGTTTGGGCGGGTCAAAATACAAGCGACAGTGGGAGTTTGACCCACCAAAATCCCAACGAGACGCCGCGCGCCGCGCCTGCATATCTTGGAGCCCTTTCGATGTATATCCCGCCTGACTTTCTTGAAGACGATCAATCCAAAGTTGAGAGCCTGATCCGTGCCTTTCCTTTCGGCATGCTCGTTTCATGCGGTGAGGGGGTGCCGGTGGCCTCGCATGTGCCGTTTCTCGTTGAGCAAAGAGGCGACGCGCGTGTCCTCATCGCCCATGTGGCGCGCGCCAATCCGCAATGGCAGATGTTTGATGGGGAGCGCGAGGCGCTTGCTATTTTTCAAGGCCCGCATGGCTATATCTCGCCCAATTGGTATGCCAGCGAAGACCGTGTGCCGACATGGAACTACGCCGCCGTGCATGTCTATGGCGCGCCGCATATTGTGGGGGCGGAACGGACGCAAGAGATCATCGTCACTTTGACGCAGCATTTTGAAAGCAGTTTGACGCCGCCGTGGCAGGCCGATGAATTGCCAAGCTCTAAACTTAAGGCAATGCTTGGCGCGCTGGTCGCTTTTGAGATTCCCATGAGCCGTGTTGAGGGTAAGTGGAAACTCGGTCAGAATAGGAGTGCGGCTGATCGCGCAGGCGCGGCGGCTGGTGTTGAGGCAATGGGTGGTGATTTGGACCTCGCCGCGCTGATGTGCAGCGTGGCCAAGGCGTAACAAAGCGTTGTTTCATCGCAATTGGTCTCAGACGCGTCGATTTGGCCGGTCTGTGCTGTTGCGTGGACGCGCAAGCCAGCTTAGCTTTCAGCCGTTTTGACAGCCCTTTCAATCATTGGAGTACACCACCATGGCCTTCCTTTCGGATACGCTGAAGCGCATCAAGCCGTCGGCAACCATCGCCGCGACTCAGAAAGCGCGCGATCTGAAAGCCCAGGGCGTCGATGTCATCGGGCTTGGCGCGGGCGAACCCGATTTTGACACGCCAGACAACATCAAGGCCGCCGCCATCGAAGCGATCAAGCGCGGCGAGACGAAATACACAGCCGTTGGTGGCATTGATGAGCTGAAGCAGGCGATTTCCGCCAAGTTCAAGCGCGAGAACGGGCTCGACTACAAGCCCGCACAATGTTTCGTTTCGCCCGGCGGCAAGCCGATCATCTATAACGCCATGGCCGCGACCCTGAACCCTGGCGATGAAGTCATCATCCCCGCACCCTATTGGGTGTCCTACCCTGACATCGTGTCGATGCTGGGCGGCACGCCCGTGTTCGTCGAAGCAGGCATGGAATCGGGCTTTAAGCTACAACCCGAGGTGCTTGAAAAAGCCATCACGCCCAAGACCAAGTGGTTTTTCTTCAACTCGCCATCAAACCCGACGGGGGCTGCCTATACGGCTGCCGAACTGAAAAAACTCACCGACGTGCTGGTGAAGCATCCCAACGTCTGGATCCTCACCGACGACATGTATGAACATCTGTCCTACGACGGCTTCAAGTTTGTGACGCCTGCGCAGGTCGAGCCAAAACTTTATGATCGTACACTGACGATGAACGGCGTCTCCAAAGCCTATGCCATGACCGGCTGGCGTATCGGCTATTGCGGTGGCCCGCTCGATCTCATCAAGGCGATGACGACGATCCAGAGCCAGTCCACGTCAAACCCGACATCGATCAGCCAATGGGCGGCGGTGGAAGCCTTGAACGGCCCGCAGGATTTCATTCCAGAGCGCGCGGCTGTGTTCAAAGAACGCCGAGATCTTGTGGTCTCGATGCTCAATCAAGCGACCGGCATCAAATGCCCGACGCCGGAAGGGGCGTTTTACGTCTATCCGTCTTGCGCGGGTTGCATCGGTAAGACCACGCCCAAGGGCAAGGTGCTCGAAAACGATCAGGACTTTGTCGAAGCCTTGCTGGAAGAAGAGGGCGTCGCCACCGTGCATGGTGAAGCCTTCGGCCTGTCGCCGTTCTTCCGCATTTCCTATGCGACCTCCACGGAAGCGCTGACGGCGGCTTGCGAACGCATTCAGCGGTTCTGTGCAAGCCTCAAGTAAGGGTTGCCCCATTCAATTAGTCAGAAGGCCTCGATGCATCCGCATCGGGGCCTTTTTTCTGTCCCCCGCTGAGATAAAAGGGCACGTCTAATTTTTGCCGCATTTAGAGCAATTTTAAACCAGCCTTCAGGCCTATAATCGGCAACTGAGATTGACCAACTGACCTTACCAACTGACCTTATAGGAGGCCCTATTCATGAAAATCGATATTGGCATTCCCGAAAAAAACCGTGCAGAAATCGCCGACGGCTTGTCGCGTTTGCTCGCAGACACCTACACGCTCTATCACAAGACCCATTACTACCATTGGAACGTGACCGGCCCGATGTTCAACACGCTGCATCTGATGTTTGAGACGCAGTATAATGAGCTTTGGCTGGCGATCGATCTTGTTGCCGAACGTATCCGCTCGTTGGGCTTTCCCGCTGGTGGTTACAAGTCCTATGCCAAGCTCACCAAGGTTGAACAAGACGACGATGTGCCGTCTGCCGAACAGATGATCAAAAATCTTGTTAAGGGCCATGAGACGGTGACACGCACGGCGCGTAGCATTTTCGAAGTTGCCGATGACGCGCATGATGAACCCACAGCCGACCTTTTGACGCAGCGCATGGAGGCATCTGAAAAGACCGCTTGGATGCTGCGCTCGATGCTCGGCTAATCTGACATAGTGCGTCACGAAACGTGAGTTGCAGAAAAGGCCATGCTGGTCGATAAGATCAGCATGGCCTTTCCTTTATCTTGCTCCCCCTCTCTGGTGATTTTCGATTGCGACGGTGTGCTCGTTGATACCGAGACAATCGCTAACCGTTTGCTCGTTAAGGTTCTGGCTGAGCAAGGGGTCGTTATCTCCTATGAAGAATGTCGCCGGTTGTTTCTCGGCAAGACGCTCGTAGCAGTAATGGCCTATGCCGAGACGGCGACCGGGCGCTCGATCGACAGCCAATGGCTCGACTATATCCGTGATGCAACGCTGAAAGCCTTTGCCGCTGGTGTCGATGCGGTGCCGGGCGTGCGCGCTGCGCTTGAAACATTGCAGCGCCTTGACGTGCCTTATTGTGTGGC
This sequence comes from Parvibaculaceae bacterium, assembly GCA_041688015.1. Lineage (GTDB taxonomy): Bacteria > Pseudomonadota > Alphaproteobacteria > Parvibaculales > Parvibaculaceae > Parvibaculum. Next base: position 42,510 of record JBDNIY010000012.1, on the reverse strand, counting down.
CTCGTCCGGCAGGTTCGAAAAAATGCGTTTCACGCTTGGCAGTTCAAAGCTGTTGCCGCTGGTCGAAGATGTTTTGTTCAGCGCCGAGCAAGTGGCCCATGGAAAACCCGCACCCGACTTGTTTCTCTTTGCCGCCAAGGCGATGGGTTTTGCACCGGACGCTTGCGTCGTTATCGAAGACAGCGTGCCCGGTGTGCAGGCCGCCGTTGCCGCTGGGATGCCGGTGCTCGGTTATGCCGGTGATCCGCATACGGATGCGGCAGGGCTCAAAGCAGAAGGCGCCCATGTGTTTCACGACATGAGCGCCTTGATGGGATTGTTGAGGCTCGCCTAAAATGAAAAGCCCTCCCCCTTGAGGGGGGAGGGGAAGAAGGTCGTGTCTTTCTGTCACTCCGCCGCCTGCGCGTGGGTGCTTTCTTCCGTAGCCAGAAAACGCTCGGACTCCAGCGCCGCCATGCAGCCCATGCCCGCCGCCGTCACTGCTTGGCGATAAACATCATCCGTCACATCGCCCGCGGCAAAGACACCGGGAATATTCGTCGTCGCTGTGCCCGGCACCACTTTCAAATAGCCGCCCGGTTTCATGTTGAGCTGGCCGTCGAAGAGTTCGGTCGCAGGCTTATGGCCGATGGCGATGAAGATGCCATGGGCAGGCAGCAGGCGTGTTTCGCCGGTTTTGATATTGGTGACCTTCGCGCCCGTCACGCCCAGCGGATCGCTGTCGCCGATGACTTCATCGACCACGCTGTCCCAGATGACTTCGATCTTGGGGTTCTTGAATAGGCGTTCCTGCATGATTTTTTCGGCGCGGAAATGATCGCGGCGATGGATGACGGTAACCTTGGAGGCAAAGTTCGTGAGGAACAGCGCTTCTTCAACAGCCGTGTTGCCGCCGCCGACCAGCAGCACTTCCTTGCCGCGATAGAAAAAACCATCACACGTTGCGCAGGCCGAAACGCCGAAGCCCTGAAAATGTTGCTCAGACGGCAAGCCGAGCCACTTGGCCTGTGCGCCTGTGGCGATGATCACAGCGTTGGCCGTGTACATCGTGCCGCTGTCGCCGGTGAGGCGGAAGGGGCGCTTGGATAAGTCCGCATGGGTGATCGTGTCAGCCACGATGTCAGTGCCGACATGGCGCGCTTGCGCTTCCATTTGTTCCATCAGCCAGGGGCCCTGAATAGCCTCGGCAAAGCCGGGGTAGTTTTCAACGTCGGTGGTGATGGTCAGCTGACCGCCGGGCTGGATGCCCTGAATGAGCGTCGGCTCCAGCATGGCGCGCGCGGCATAGATCGCCGCTGTGTACCCCGCAGCGCCGCCGCCGATGATGATGACTTTTGAATGTTTCGTGTCGGACATAATGCTCACTTCAACTGCTTCAGGCGATTAGGGGGCCGTTGGGGGCCGCTGCTTTCCTAATATAGGCAAGCAACGGCCCCTTCGGAAGGCTTGGGATGCAGCCTAAGGCTCTAGGGGGGGCAGAGCCTCTGGCGCGGAGATCCAAGCCTTAGAGGGCTTCGGCATGCGCGCCAAGGTAGGAAGCCACGCCCTTGGCGTCGGCTTTCATGCCTTCATCGCCCTTGTTCCAGCCAGCGGGGCACACTTCGCCGTTTTCTTCATGGAACTGGAGCGCATCGACCATGCGGAGCGCTTCGTCAGCGTTGCGGCCCAGCGCCAGGTCGTTGACCACCTGATGGCGCACGATGCCGTCCTTGTCGATCAAGAAGGTGCCGCGCAGCGCCACGCCCTGATCCTCGATCAGCACGTCATAGTCGCGCGCGATCTGCTTGGTCATATCAGCGACCATCGGGAACTTCACCAACCCAAGGCCACCGTCGTTCGGCGCGGTATTGCGCCAGGCGCTATGGGTGTATTGGCTGTCCACGGATACCGCGACCACCTTTACATTCAGTTTTTCAAACTGCGGCACGCGGTTGGAATAAGCGAGGATCTCAGAGGGACACACGAAGGTGAAATCGAGCGGATAGAAGAAAACGAGCCCGTAAGAACCTTTGAGATGGGCCTTGAGGTTGAAGTCTTCAACAATATCGCCGTTGGCAAGCACGGCGGCTGCTGTGAAATCGGGGGCGGCTTTGCCGACGAGTACGCTCATAATATGCTCCTTGATTAGGATAACTGGGAAGTTTTGGAATACCTCCAAACTGTTCTTAATAGTTAGAGGCATTCCAAACTAAGATCAAGGCCAAATGCTGCGCTGCGATAAAATAATTGGGGGAAAGAGGGGCGGATGGGGGCTTCTTCCGTCATTGCGAGGAGGCCCCTCGGCCGACGCGGCAATCCAGAGGCGCCACCCGATGGAGTGCGTCGCTTGCGCTCGCCATGACGCCATCAAGGTGCCGCAACTGAAAAAGCCCGTCATGGCCCGGCTTGACCGGGCCATCCACGCCTTGGGTTTCATTCTTCGAGACGAGCCAAATCCTTCGAGACGAGCCAAGCGGCTCTCCTTGAGGCATGAGGACCTTCTTTGTGGGTAAACTTTTTGCAGGTAAAAAACAAACCTCATCCTGAGGAGCCGCGAAGCGGCGTCTCGAAGGATGGCCGCGGGCGCAGATCTTTGCGTCAACGACCTGCGGCTTGTTCCGCCGTCCTTCAATATGGCGTCTATATCCCGATGAAGCAGATCGTTGACATCGAGGCATCTTTTTGGGGCAGGCAGAGTAGAGGATTCCAATATCTAATCAGCCTCAAGATGATAGAGTATTTGCCATTGCGTCATTGATGGACGTCTAGAGTTTGGAAAACTGATTTGGCTTTGGAGATAAAGCCCAAAAGAAACGATTGGACGAGTGAGCAACTTATGCTGGCTTTCCATCTCTATTGTCAGATGCCATTTGGGCGTATGCATAAGGGGAATCCTGAAATCATCGTGCTTGCGAATCTTATTGGTCGGACGCCATCTGCCGTTGCAATGAAGTTAGTGAACTTTGCAAGCCTCGATCCAAGCATCACGAATAATGGACGTAAAGGGCTTGGCAACGCGTCTAAAGCAGATGGCGAAATTTGGCGCGCATTTAATGCTGACTGGAATGGACTTGAAGCTGAAGTTAATTCGCTTTTGGCTAAGTTCGACGCGTCTAAAGTTCGAACGATTCCCGGTCAGAATGCATTTTCTGAAGAGACAGCAACGTATGTCGGTGAAACAAAGCAGGCGACGGTTTCAATTAGGCAACGACAATCATTCTTTCGCCGTTCGGTGCTGGCTAGTTATGATGGACAGTGTTGCATGAGCGGCGTTTCAACATCAGAGTTGTTAGTTGCCAGCCATATTATTCCTTGGTCATTGAATGTCGAAAATAGGCTGAATCCGAGGAATGGACTTTGCCTCTCAGCCATTCATGACAAAGCGTTTGACCGCGGGTTGATTACTGTCACACCTGACTCTTCTATTCGAGTGTCTTCGAAAATTAAGAGGGAAGGGCTTCGAACAAAGTTGGGTAAAATGCTTTCAGGCCTTGAGGGTAAAAAAATCATATCTCCGAAGCGTTTTTTGCCCGACCCAGAATTTCTTCGATGGCACAATGATAAACAATTCGAGAAGCCGACAAATGAACCATACGATATTTGAATATCTTTATCGCGATGCATCCAATTACAAAGCACATGGTGCGGTATTGTTAGATGGTCGTTTGAACGATGTTGAGCAGCGGGAAATTCAAAATCACTTTAAATCGGGCGAACATTTCGTAGCCGAGCATCTAGGTGTGCCCGACTTACGACCGGAACTTTGGAAATTCTCGGGTGGTTGCCCGAATGAGGATGATCATTCATGGCACGAATTTAGCGGATTTCGGAATGCGACGCCGATTGACCTACAAACACTAGAGTGCTGGGGAACAGTCGAAGAATTTTCCGTGCGTGCATTGAGCGAAGATTGAATTTGGTCGAGGCGGCCAATTTATAATCAAAACCCGAACATATGATCCAAGCAAAAACTCTTGTCGCCCTTTAGTCATGCCATGAAAGCCGAACAACCGGCAGGTCGTATCATTCACGATGACGTAGCCCGCGCCGTCCATCTTGGCGCGCTCGACCTCTGAGAACATTTCTGACAGCCGCCAGAAATGCGACCCACCGCAGGCGATTTCGATTTTCTTTTCAGCCACCAGCTGGCCTTTTGCTTAAAGCGACCCAGCGCATGCAGCTATCACGGAAGTCGACAAGACCAAAGTCTGTGGTCAAGGCTAGATCTTAGAGATTGCTGAAAAAATAGTCGTTTTCAATGTGCCCCTGCGCTGTATAGCCAAGGCTCGCAAGCAGCTTGCTGATCGTGTTGATATTTTCGCCGAACGATTCTATCTGCAGGCAGGCTTTGTTCTTTATGAGAAAATCCGACATGCCCTTGAGCGCGAGTGGCTCATGGCCCTCCACGTCCATCTTTACGAAGACGCGCTGATCTTCAATCTTGTGATGGTTGTCGAAGCGGACCAGTGGGACATCAACCATCTTGTCGAAACGTTCAGGATCGTGATTGTCAGACTGGAGCGTCGAATGAATTGTATAGGTTGTATTGACGCGCAAGACAGCAGTGCCGTCGGCATCACTCAGCGCTTCACATTTTGCTGTGACGCGGTCGCTGAGATGGTTGGCGAAGATATTGCCGCAGATTTGATTGAAGTTCTTGGGTAGGGGTTCGAAGGCAATCGTGTTCTTCAGTTCGCAGCGGTGATTGAGGTCGATGGTGTAGAGGCCGAGATTGGCACCTGCATCAATGAAGACATCAAGTTTATTGTCCTTGATGACCTTGACCGCCCGGTCGCGCAACCCGCGCTCCCAGTTCATGCCGCCCATTAGCTTCATGTCGAGACGATTATCGGTGTCGAGGAGAAACGAATTTCCCTCGTGCTGGACCAGAGCAATGGACTTGTGAAGGCGCTGGTTGATCCGCTTCACTATACTTTGGCGCAGGTTGGTCATACAAAAATCCCCATTGAAGTTGCTGCAGGCTAGCAGGGTGCCTTGGGGAAGTATTTTAAAACTTGAAACGGCCATAACTTTGACGTTCAAGGTTTTAAGTGTCGGGACGCGGTTCGAAAATGTGAGGATTTTGGGTTGAGTTTTGAGCGATGCTACCGTGGGCCAGCAAGACGCTCGCATTGAAATCGGAGTGACTTTATCGATGAGCAAGCTCATAAATTGAATCCCGAGCCAAGAAATCAAAGATGATTTGGGTTGGTTCAAAATTTTTCCTACCAGTCAGATGTATTTTTCACTGAGGCTAGGACCAGATACTAACCTGCGATGGAAATGATAGTTTTAGGTTGTAGAAAGATATCTGAAGGCTGGGTAAAAGGCAGAATGGCTGAAGAACGATTAAAGGTTGTGCAGGCGATTTTTACGAACGGGTTTGCGGGATCAGAACGCATTTCGGTCGAATTGTGTAATGCGCTCGCCGAGCGACATGATGTGTTGATGCTTGTAGCCGATGACTGCGATCAATACCCCGATCATTCGATTCTCGATCATATTTCGCCCAAGGTCACGGTGCGGAAAATCTCTCGCGGGTTTCGGTCCTTGCGCGTTGCGTTCGCGGCATGGCGTTTTGGTGCCAACATCTTTCATGCCCATCTTGGTCGCGCCATCAATTATGCGCGTTTTATGCCACCCAGCATCCGCCGTGTCGCGACATGGCATATGAATCGACCAATTAGAGCGCCTTTTCTCGACGGCGTGATATTGATCTCCAAATGGCAAGTGTCGCTTTTACCCAAGAGAAATATCCTGGCAAATGTAGTGGTGAACAACTGGGTATCTGATTTCCCCAAGCCCACTGCGAAGAAGCTCATGGAACTGCGCGCATCTTTTGGCATTGGGCCGGATGATTTTGTCGTCGGTTTCGTCGGGCGACCCGATCGCAAAAAGGGTATTGAAGAAGCGGTTGACGGCTTTGCTCTCTGGAACAATCCGACTGCACATATGCTCGTTGTGGGTGGCACGCAAAAAGGTGGAACGCTATCAGCGTATCAATCTGTGCCGAGCGAATATTCAAGTCACGGGCTTCCGCAGGGACATCCACGACCTCTTTTTCATTTTTGATTGTATACTTGCACCGTCCTATGCAGAACCTTTCGGCCTCGTGGTCATCGAGGCGATGCGGGCTGGCTGCCGGGTTATCGTCCGCGACACTTTCGGCCTTCGCGATATCGCTGCGGTGAATCCTGATGTGATGGCCATTGCAGATAGCGATTCCTCCCTCATTCGTGATGCGCTTGATCGTACCTATGCGTTGCGCGAAATACCTCCAAAGTATGATATGAGTCTCTATGATAAGTGGGCTCGCGTTGCAGAGGTAGAGGCGTTCTATAGGGAGCTGATGAGATCGACGCGCGCGACGGCAAGCCATGATAGGGCTCTGCCAAGCGTGACTTGATTCTTTGAGGCGGACCTTTGGGTCTTTTTGGAATTCAAAGATATCGCAGACCTCGTTCTGGCGAACCGCGCAGTGGCGTCTCGAAGAGTGTTTGTGAGGATCGCCCTGAATTATCTCTTAAAACCCGAACATATGATCCAAACAAAAACTCTCGTCGCCATTCGTCATGCCGTGAAAGCCGAACAACCGGCAGGTCGTGTCGCGCACGATGACGTAGCCCGCGCCGTCCATCTTGGCGCGCTCGGCCTCTGAGAACATTTCTGACAGCCGCCAGAAGTGCGACCCGCCACAGGCGATTTCGATATGCTTCTCCGCCACCGGCTGACCTTGCGCATTGTGCAGGATCAGCGCGGTCGTGCTCTTGGGGTGCCATTGCGTCGAGGCGGGATAGATCAAATGGCAGATCGTATCAAGCCCACCCTTTTGCATGTCGTCAGCGCCCAATCGCAAAAAGAGGCGCGTCGTCAGTCCCGGCGGTTTGTTGGTGTAGGACTGCGGTTCGTCTTTATAGATGATCGCGGTGTTGTAGATATGCGCGCCAAAAATCGTTTCCGCGCGATGACCGCTCGTTTTTTGTTCAAAGCGACCCAACGCATGCAACCAGCCGTCACCGTCGCCGCCATCGCGGAAGTCGTAGAGAAACTCGACATGGCCAAAGCCTGAGGGCAGGGCGAGCGAGGCCTCGTTGATCCAACCTTCGACGTTAATCTCAATGCTGTCGCGGCGCTGCACACGGCCGAGAAATTTCGACGCGATGAGCGTGCCATCACCGTCGATCAGGTCAGCGCGGATCGGCAATTCATGTTGTTCGGTTGCCATGGGCGTTGGCAGCATGACGGAGTTGAATTCTGCGCGCGGCAGCACCGGCAGCGGCATGATGTAGCCCTTGCCCATATGCTTGGCGAGCGTGGCGATCTCCGGATTTGGCTTCAGGTCGATGCGTTCGACATTGGCATGCGCCATGCGCCGGTTGCCCTTGGCGCGCTTCACTTCATAGCGCGGCCGCACAAAATAGCGCCCGGCAACGATCTCGATTTGATCGGGCCATTTGGCTTGTGGCAAAAGATCGTTCACCGAAATCGCGCGCGTCGCAAAAGGGGCAATCGCTTCATCAAACCAAGTGATGTCTTGCGCGCCCATGATGTTCAGCCCGACGGAGTGGGGTGGAATGGGCATGGGGTGAGAATTTTGGATGAACAGTGTGACGCGCTCGTCCACGTCGCCCGCGGGCATGCCCGCGTAAAAATCGGCGGGCCAGGCATTGGCGTCATGGCTGCAGGTCAGCGCCATGCCGTTCTCGCCATACATGTCGAGCGCATATTTGACGACGTCATGGCCTTTGATGCGAATGGCGTGAATGAATAGTGAGCCGGTGAAATCTTTGAGCTTGAAACGCTTGGCGATCTCGGCGCTGTCGATGGCGAAGGGCGCACCGGCGACGGGCAGCGGTTCGCGCCAGTTGGCCAGTTGCATTCCGTCTTCGCCGTAAAGGCAAAGCCAGAGTTCGGGGTTTTCCGCACCATGCAGACCCCAATAATTAGCGCTCTGCACGCGGGTGTGGATGCCATCCGCGCCGCCTTCCTCGCGCATCAGCGCAAAGTTTGTCGCAAAGTTCATCGGGTCGAGATAATTTTTGGCGTTGGTCAGCATGTCGTCGGGAATGCGCATGGCATCGAGGCTGACAATGCGCGCGCCCTTGGGGAAGAGATGCTTAAACGGCGCGATGGTTTTTTCAGCGTCAAACAGCAGCACCAGCACGGCCTTGGCGCCGGAGTTTGCCAGCTCGCTCAAGGGGGCCACGTCTTTGCCCATCACCTGACCGCCGAGGTCTTCGACGCGTTGCACATAGGTGCCGACAACATCAAGCCGCTTTAGATCATAATAGGCGTGAAAATTACCCACGGCATTGGTCGGATCGAAAATGGCGATAGGGCCTGCCTTGGCCAGATCGTCGATCAGCGCGTGGCCCTTGGGGGCGGCCAGCGGATGGCCGAGCGCTTTGAACAGTGTTGCCCCGCCTGCATTGTTGCCGGGCCGCCAGCCATGGGCGAGGTCGGCGTTTTTGAAGGTTTCAATGGCGAGCGTCGTCATACGTTTACTCAATTAGACTTATGGGGCGGGGTCTTATGGCGCGGCAGCGTCGCGGATTGCGCCACCGAATGGATTAATCCGTTTCAGGAACATCGTGAAGCGGTGGCGGCGTTGTTCATGCGCGACCACATCGTCGCCCGTCACCCAGTTCAGTTGGATGGCGCGGCGCGGGCCTTCAAAGGGTTCGTGCCCGTGCCATGAGTTTTCAGCGCGGCGAAAGACCAGCAGCGTGCCGCCATTGGGCGAAACTTCTTCGGCGGCGTCATTGAGATCGGTGGCCGAGCGGAGGATGCGCAAGCGCCCGCCGTCTTTGTCCCATGCTTGGTTCATATAGAGCAGCACGGTGATGATCTTCGATGGCGTGTCGGTGTGGATCTTGCCGTTATTTTTGGCGCAATTGCCGCGCACGGTGATCATGGTCGGGCGGTTGCTAAGGTCGAGGTCGAATTTTTCTTCAATGGCGGCGCGAAATTCAGGGCCTTCCAGCTCCTTCAACAGCGCGTCAAATTCGCCCTTGATCGGCAAGGCGCTGGGCGGGATCGAGCCGGTTGAAGTAATGGCCGGGAAGTCGGCAATGACGCCAGCAAATTTTGTGGCGCGAATGAAATTCGGCACCACGAAATAATCGTAGGGCTCGCTCTTCAGCAGCGTCGCGCGCAGGGCTTCGATGTCGAGCAGGCTCATTGGGCGTCCATGTTCTTTTTGGCAAAGCGCGTTCGGATCGCTTCGGCGATGTCATGGGTAGCATTTAATGGTTCATACTCCCAGCTTTCAAGCGTGCCGACAAAAGGTCGCGCCGCGCCTGCGGCATAGATGGCATCGAGGAAGCGTCGGAATTTGGCCGGCTGGCTCTTGGTGCGGGGGGCTAATTCGACCACATGCACAGGCTTACCGGTGAAGGCAGCTTCGCCCACCATGTTCACCGAATCCGATGTCACGATGACGGCGTCAGCCTGCCCCAAAAAGCCAAAATAGGGGTTCTCGCGGGTGCCGTCCCAGACCAGTGCGGGCTTGGCGGTGAGGGCTGTCTGGATGATCCGGGTTTGCGCCTCGCCCGTGCGGCGCGACGGCGTGACCATCAGCCCCACGCCTTGATCGGCCAGCTTGGCCAGCGCGCCCGCCAGCTTTGCAGCCGCCACCTCGTCGAATTCATAAACCGCGTTCTGGCCGCCGATCAGCACAGCGACGCGCGGATGGGGCAGGTGGGCGACCATCGGCTCCCAAAGGGCGGCTTCCGCGTCGAGGCGGGCCCGCGTCAGGCGGTGCGGCGAGACCAGCGTTGAGAGCACATTGGGGCCTTCGAGCCGGTCATGCGCCGGGGCCCAGACAAGATCGAAATGACGCGGTGCCACGCGCGGATTTTGTAAAATGACCGTGAAGGTTCGCCCCGCCGAAGCCTTGGCGATCATGCGCGCATAGGGGATCGATTGGCGGCCCGAGGCGATCAGCAGATCTGGCCAAGGCGCGTGGAGGTTGGCGTTAGGCGCGGTAGGCCCATGCGGCGCGAGCCATTTGTAAGGGGCGGGCGGCGTTACGCGTTTGATGACCGGATTGAGCCCCAGCGCTTCGGCAATGCCGATCGCTTGCGTCTCGAACCCCGCCATGCCGTTCGTCAGCACCCAGCAGGCTGCGCCCTTCAAGCCCTCCCCCTCAAGGGGGGAGAGTCTTTGCAGTGAGGGGCTCGTTTCATGTTTTTCGGTCATTATCTTACGCGTTTGGGTAATAATCTTGCTGAAAATTATCAGCACTCAGGTACAACATGACGTCACGATAGCGCAGTTACCAACGGATGCAGCCATGAAGCGGGCCAAGCTCGACGCCATTGATCTCCAGATTCTTGCCGCCTTGCAAGCCGATGGTCGCATGACCAATGTCGATCTGTCGGAAAAAGTAGGCATTTCCGCGCCGCCCTGCCTGCGTCGTGTGCGCGCGCTAGAGGTGGCGGGCTTCATTCAGGGCTATCACGCCGACCTCAACGTCAAGGCGCTGGGCTTTGAGGTCACGGTCTTTGCCATGGTGGGCTTGCACTCACAGGCCGAGGCCGACCTCAAAGCGTTCGAGGCGCTGGTCGGCACCTGGCCGCTGGTGCGCGAGTGCCACATGCTCAACGGCGACATCGACTTCATCCTGAAATGCGTCGCGCTGGACCTGTCCACGTTCCAGAGTTTTTTGACTGGCGAGCTCACGCCCGCGCCCAATGTGGCGAGCGTGCGCACCTCGCTGACGATCCGGCAAAGCAAGCACCTGCCCGGCGTGCCGCTTGAGACGCTGGGGTAGGGGCCTCGCCCTTCGAGACGCCGCAAGTGCGGCTCCTTGAGGCGTGAGGGTTTTATACTGACCTAAAATGATACCTCATGCTGAGGAGGCTGCTCTTGCAGCCGTCTCGAAGCACGCGCCACACACTCCGTCATTGCGAGAACTAACCCCATTCGTCATGCGCGGGCTTGACCCGCGTATCCACGTCTTCTCTTTCGGGGCTGTAAAGACGTGGATGGCCCGATCAAGTCGGGCCATGACGCATAGGTTTAGGCGGGCGTGACGAGCCGCCTTACTTAAACGACACCTTCAAAATCTCGTATGATTTCCCGCCGCCGGGTGTGTTCACTTCGACGCTGTCGCCGACCGTCTTGCCGATCATGGCGCGCGCGATGGGTGAGGTGATGCCGACCTTGCCTTTTTTCACATCGCCTTCCATCTCGCCGACGATGCGATATTTGACTTCTTCTTCCGTGTCCCCATCGATCAGCGTCACGTAGGCACCAAATTTCACCGTGTCGCCCGACAGCTTGGAGACGTCGATCACCTCGGCGCGGCTCAGCTTGTCATCCAGCTCCTGCACGCGGCTTTCGTTCAGGCCCTGTTGCTCCTTGGCGGCGTGATACTCGGCATTTTCCGACAGGTCGCCATGGGCGCGCGCTTCCGCAATCGCCTTGATGATGCGCGGGCGTTCCACAGATTTGAGAAATTTGACTTCCTCAACCAGAGACTGGTGCCCCTCGGAGGTCATCGGAATCCTTTCCATGTCGGATTGTCTCTTTCGTTGATTTGTTGGCCGACGAATTGTCGGCGTAACACACTGACTTGTTAATAAAATTCCGCTGGGCGACTTGCGTCGCGCCAAGCGGCGGGTGATGAAGCCTGATTGTGGGTAGCGAAACGCCGAAGGTCAAACGCAGAATTTGCGTCTGAGGCCTCGTTCCCCCTTGATTTCGCTTATTTTGTGGTTATAGCGCACGGGCGTAGGATTGCAGGGAGGCCACTTCTAATTGGCCGTTGATGATCGCCTCAATGCCCAAAACAGAGGCGCGCGCGCCCGCAACGGTCGTGTAATAGGGCACTTTCATCATCAGAGCGGCGCGCCGCAGCGATTTTGAGTCTTCAATCGCCTTGGCCCCTTCGGTGGTGTTGAAGACCAGCGCGACATTGCCGTTCTTGATTTCATCCACAATATGCGGACGGCCTTCTAGCACCTTGTTGATGGTGCGCACAGTCAGGCCTTTTTCGCTCAGAAAGCGCGCTGTGCCGCCCGTGGCGATCAGCTCAAATCCCATTTCGAGAAGTTTCTTGGCGGGGCCTACGATCTTGTCTTTGTCAGCATCCTTGACCGAAACAAAGACCGCGCCGCTCGTCGGCACCTTGGTGCCGCCGCCGATCTGGCTTTTGGCAAAGGCGACGGCAAAGCTCTTGTCGAGGCCCATGACTTCGCCGGTCGAGCGCATTTCCGGGCCCAGCAGCGTATCGACGCCAGGAAAGCGCGCAAACGGGAAGACCGCTTCCTTCACCGCGACATGATGATAGCGGAAAGGTTTGAGGTTGAAGCTTGCCAGCGGTACGCCCGTCATCACCTTGGCGGCGATTTTGGCAATCGGGTCGCCGATCACTTTGGCCACAAAAGGCACGGTGCGCGACGCGCGTGGGTTCACTTCCAGCACATAGACCGTGCCGTCCTGCACCGCATATTGCACATTCATCAGCCCACAAACATTCATCGCCAGCGCCATGGCGCGGGTCTGTTCTTCGATCTCTTTGATGGTTTCCTTGGGCAATGAGTAGGGCGGCAGCGAGCAGGCGCTGTCGCCTGAATGGACGCCCGCTTCTTCGATATGTTCCATGATGCCGCAAACGAACACGTCTTTGCCATCGCACAGCGCATCGACGTCCACTTCGATGGCGTCGCGCAGATAAAGGTCGATCAGCACCGGGCTCTTGCCCGACACCACCACGGCTTCTTTGATGTAGCGTTCCAGATGGCTCGCATCGCGCACGATTTCCATAGCGCGGCCACCCAGCACATAGGACGGACGGATGACGACGGGATAGCCGATGCGCTCAGCAATGGCGACAGCTTCTTTGTCCGTGCGCGCAATGCCGTTGGGCGGCTGGCGCAGGTTCAGGCGTTCCAAGAGCGCCTTGAAGCGGTCGCGGTCTTCGGCCAGATCGATCATGTCAGGCGAGGTACCAAGGATCGGCACGCCCGCGCGTTCCAGCTCATTGGCGAGCTTCAGCGGTGTCTGTCCGCCAAACTGCACGATGACACCGGCCAGCGTCCCTTTGCGCGTTTCCACGTCGATCAGTTCCAGCACGTCTTCGGCTGTCAGCGGTTCAAAGTAGAGGCGGTCAGAGGTGTCATAGTCAGTGGACACCGTTTCCGGGTTGCAGTTGACCATGATGCTTTCGATGTCGATGTCGGCCAGCGCGAAAGCGGCATGGCAGCAGCAATAGTCAAACTCAATGCCTTGGCCGATCCGGTTCGGCCCGCCACCGAGGATGATGGCTTTCTTTCTGTCGCTCGGATTGCTTTCGCATTCAGCGTTGCCAGCAAAGTCGGTCTCATAGGTTGAGTACATATAAGGCGTCAGGCTTTCAAATTCTGCCGCGCAGGTATCAACCCGCTTGAAAACAGGCCGCACGCCCAGCGCGCGGCGGAGGCCACGCACAGTTTCTTCGTCGCCGCCCGTCAGTGTCGCCAGACGCGCATCCGAAAAGCCCATGGCTTTCACGGCACGAAATTCGGCTTTAGTGGTCGGCAGGCCTTTGGCGATGAGGGTGGCTTCGGCGTCCACGATGCCTTGAATTTGTTCGAGGAACCACGGGTCATAAGAGCATATCGCGTGGATATGTTCATGGCTCATGCCAAGCCGCATGGCTTGAGCAATGACGAGGATACGATCCGGTGTTGGCCGCCCTAGCGCGGCGCGAATGGCATTCTTGTCGTCGCCTTCGCCCATGCCGGGCACGGTGATGTCGTCAAGCCCTGTGAGGCCCGTTTCGAGCGAGCGCAATGCTTTCTGTAAAGATTCCTGAAACGTCCGGCCAATCGCCATCGCTTCGCCGACCGATTTCATGGCCGTACCGAGGATGGGTTCAGCACCGGCAAATTTCTCAAACGTGAAGCGCGGTATCTTTGTCACGACATAATCGATGGTCGGCTCGAAGCTCGCGGGCGTCACTTGTGTGATGTCGTTTTGTAGCTCATCCAGCGTGTAGCCCACCGCGAGGCGCGCGGCGATTTTGGCAATCGGAAAGCCTGTGGCTTTGGACGCCAAGGCAGACGAGCGCGAGACGCGTGGGTTCATTTCGATGACGACAAGGCGGCCATCTTTCGGGTTAACCGCGAATTGCACGTTCGAGCCGCCGGTTTCGACGCCGATCTCGCGCAACACCGCAATCGAGGCGTTACGCATCATCTGATATTCTTTGTCGGTGAGCGTCAGGGCAGGCGCGACTGTGATGCTGTCGCCCGTATGCACACCCATCGGGTCGATGTTTTCAATCGAGCAAATGATGATGCAATTGTCCGCCTTGTCGCGCACAACCTCCATCTCATATTCTTTCCAGCCGAGCACGGACTCTTCGATCAGCACTTCGGTGGTCGGCGACGCATCGAGGCCGTTTTCCACGATCTCGGCAAATTCTTGACGGTTGTAAGCAATGCCGCCGCCCGTGCCGCCCATGGTAAAGGACGGACGGATGATCGCGGGCAGGCCCACCATCTCAAGGCCTTGTAGCGCTTCTTCCATATTGTGGGCTGCGAGCGAGCGCGGGCTTTCAAGCCCCAGCTTATCCATCGCATTGCGAAACAGCAGCCGGTCTTCAGCCTTGGTAATGGCGTCGCGTTTCGCGCCGATCATTTCCACATTGAATTTTTTCAACACGCCCATGTCATCAAGCGCCAGCGCCGTATTCAGCGCTGTCTGCCCACCCATCGTCGGTAGCAGCGCGTCGGGGCGCTCTTTCTCGATGATCTTGGCGACAATCTCCGGTGTGATCGGCTCGATGTAAGTCGCGTCGGCCAGATCAGGGTCGGTCATGATCGTTGCGGGATTAGAGTTCACCAGAATGATCCGGTAGCCCTCTTCCTTCAGCGCCTTACACGCTTGCGTGCCTGAATAATCAAACTCGCACGCCTGCCCGATAATGATCGGACCTGCGCCAATGATGAGGATGCTTTTGATGTCTGTACGTTTGGGCATTTTATTGATTACCGGCGGCGAATGACAGAAAGCCCTCCCCCTTGAGGGGGGAGGGTTGGGAGGGGGTGAAGCTGAGGAACGAGGAAGAGGAGTTTTTTGAAGAAGCCCCCCCTCCCAATCCGCTATGCGGATTGACCTCCCCCTCAAGTGGGGAGGGGAAGTGAAGAGAGCTTGCTGCGAATGACATCCACAACACCTTCGATGTTACTGAGAATGTCGTTGTTCCAAAACCGTAAAACCTCATAGCCTTGCTGCTCAAGCCATGCGGTGCGCGCGGCGTCATGCGCTGCTTGTTCTTCTGCGTGCTGTCCGCCGTCCGCTTCAATGATGAGTTTGCGATCAAGGCAGATGAAATCGACGATATATGTGCCGATGGGATGCTGGCGACGGAAGCTGACGCCAAGCGCGTCGCGCCGGAGCGCATACCAGAGTTTGCGTTCTGCATCGGTGAGGTTTTGGCGCAAGGCGCGGGCGCGCTCATTTGCCATGAAAGAGATCCCCCCTCCCTAACCCTCCCCCTCAAGGGGGGAGGGGATAAGAAATTTAAGCCCTCTGCCACATAGCCCTCCCCCTTGAGAGGGGAGGGTTGGGAGGGGGTGAAGCTGCAGGTAGAAGTGTAGCATTTTTTCGAAGAAGCTCCCCCTCCCGGAACACTACGTGTTCCCGCCTCCCCCTCACATTGCGCGTAGGCGCAAAAGAGATTTGCGGGGGAGGGGATAGGAAGTATGGTGGTGACGGAATTCGCCATCACTTCCCCTCCTCAATCATCTTCACGAACCGCTCAAACAGATAATGACTGTCCATCGGGCCCGGTGACGCTTCGGGGTGGTACTGCACGGAAAACACCGGCTTGTCTTTCAGCCGCAAGCCGCAATTGGTGCCATCAAACAGCGACACATGCGTTTCTTCGACGCTTGCAGGCAGGCTGTCGCGCGCCACGGTAAAGCCGTGGTTCATCGAGGTGATCTCGACCTTGTTCGTCGTATAGTCTTTGACCGGATGATTAGCGCCGTGATGGCCCTGATGCATTTTTTCGGTTTTGCCGCCCATCGCAATCGCCAGCATTTGATGGCCAAGGCAGATGCCGAAGATGGGCTTGCCGCTGTCAACCAGCTTCTTGATTTCAGGCACAGCATATTTGCCGGTGGCGGCCGGATCGCCGGGGCCGTTGGACAGGAATATGCCGTCAGGCTTCATCGCCAAAATGTCTTCGGCTTTGGCGGACGCTGGCACCACCGTCACATCGCAGCCCAATGAGGTCAGGCAGCGCAGGATGTTGCGCTTGATGCCATAGTCCACCGCCACAACTTTATATTTCGGTGTGGTCTTGGTGAAGCCCACGCCCCATTGCCATTGGCCTTCGTCCCAATGATAGGTCTGGCCGCAGGTCACGTCTTTGGCCAGATCAAGGCCGAGCAGGCCCGGCCAAGCGTTGGCTTTTTTCACCAGTGCGGGAATGTCGAAATTGCCATCGGGATCATGCGCGATGATGCCGTCGGGCATGCCCTTATCGCGGATGAGGCGTGTCAGGGCGCGCGTATCAACGCCGGTGATGCCGATAATGTTGCGGGTGCGCAGCCAGCGGTCAAAGTGTTTGGCGGCGCGATAGTTCGATGGGTTCGTTACGTCGGCCTTCAGCACGCAGCCCTTGACGCCGGAATTTGCGGCAAGGTTTGAGGTTTCCATGTCCTCGTCATTGGTGCCGACATTGCCGATATGGGGGAAGGTGAAAGTAACGATCTGACCGGCGTAAGAGGGGTCAGTGAGGATTTCTTGGTAGCCGGTGATCGATGTGTTGAAGCAAACCTCGCCAACAGCCTCTCCTGTCGCGCCAAGGCCGATGCCTTCGATCACGGTGCCGTCTTTCAAGACGAGCAGGGCGGTTGGTTTTGTCGGGCGGATCATGGGTGCAACCTCATGGCGCGCGCAGAATCTTCCTCGGAACGTTGCGGGGTGTGTTGCCCGCGCCATTCCGTGGCGGCCTTTGTCGTCACCTTCATATTGATACTCCAGGGGAGTAATGGCCCGCCAAAATCTGTCGAGGCGCGGTGGCCCCGTCAGGCAGACTCAGTATCCCATCGAATTTTGCGAAAACTAAAGGATGGCGCGCGCGCCGTCAAGTTGAGGCGGGGCGAAAAAAAATGTGTGATTTCAATGTGTTATGGACCTTTTGCCGCGGTGAGACAAATTTGCGCGGTGCGCGCGGCTGGTTTAGCTTGTGGGCCAGAGTGAACAGGAGACTTCCCCATGAATGATGGTTTACGCGCTGAGATCTTGCAGGCCATGAAGGATGCCATGAAGGCGGGCGACAAACGTCGCCTGTCGACCGTGCGTCTGATGCAATCTGCTATTAAAGACAAGGACATCGCCTCGCGGACCGAAGGCGTAAACGAGGGCGTGCCCGACGCCGAAATTCTCGAACTGTTTTCCAAGATGGTAAAGCAGCGCCGCGAATCGGCAGAGCTTTACGAAAAAGGTAGCCGCCCCGATCTTGTCGCGCAGGAGCTGGGCGAAATCGCCGTGCTCGAAGAATTCATGCCTAAACAAATGGGCGGCGCCGAAACCAAAGCCGCCGTTGCCGCCATCATCGCCGAAGTCGGTGCCGCCTCGATCAAGGACATGGGCAAGGTCATGGGCGCGCTCAAAACCAAATATGCCGGCCAGATGGACTTCGGCAAAGCCGGCGCGGTGGTGAAAGCGGCGCTAGGCTAGGGCGTTTACCCCACCTCTATTCCGTCATCACCCGGCCCACCTTTGAATGAAAGGGGGCGGGTGATCCACCTTGACGGCCTCAACCGCCGCTATGGATGCCCCGGTCAAGCCGAGGCATGACGGCGTGTGTAGTACGTATGTGTAATAGCTGAACCAAACCCGCCCCAACGCCAAAATACACCCCAGACTTGCCTTTTACACGGCGTGAAGTTTTCCACAGCCCGCCATCATGCTGGTCTCGCAATCTGGCGGCGCTAATGCGACAATGGGCAACCTCCTCACCCTAGCGTGTGACAGATGAGCTTCCCAAAGTCCTTTCTCGATGAGTTGAAGGCGCGAATTCGCGTCTCTGATGTCGTTGGGCGCAAGGTCAAGCTCATCCGGCGGGGGCGTGAGTTTGTCGGGCTGTCGCCGTTCAACAATGAAAAATCGCCCAGTTTCACCGTCAATGATGACAAGCAGTTCTGGCATTGTTTTTCGTCGGGCGAACATGGCGATGTCATCAAGTTTCTGGAAAAGACCGAAAACCTGTCGTTTCTGGAAGCCGTCGAGCAGCTCGCGGGCGAGGCGGGCATGGAAATGCCGCAGCGCGACCCGCATCATGTTGAGCGCGAGCGCGAAGCCGCGACCCTCATTGATGTCATGGAAATGGCGGCGCGGTTTTTCCGCGACAAGCTGAAAAGTGGTGCCGGTGCCGAAGCCCGGCTCTATCTGGAGCGCCGTGGGCTGAAGACGGCGATGATTGAGCGCTTCGGCCTTGGCTATGCGCCGGGGCTCGATCGCCATGACCGCAAGCAACTTATGGATTGGCTCAAGGGCCAAGACGTCACCGTCGCGCAGATGGCCGAGGCTGGTCTCATTATTCATGGCGACGACATTCCCGACCCCTATGATCGGTTTCGCAATCGGCTGATGTTTCCCATCTGCGATGCGCGCGGCCGCGTCATCGCCTTTGGCGGGCGCGCGCTCGACGCCGAACAGAAAGCCAAATATCTCAACTCGCCTGAGACGCCGCTCTTTCACAAAGGCCGCGGTCTCTACAACCTCCATCAAGCCCGCAAGCCCGCTTATGACGGCGGCACGGTGATCGCGGTCGAAGGCTATATGGATGTGATTGGCCTGGCGCAGGGTGGCATCGACAATGCGGTGGCCCCGCTTGGCACCGCATTGACCGAAGACCAGATCGGCTTGATGTGGCGCATGGCACCCGAGCCCATCCTTTGTTTTGACGGCGACCGGGCCGGGCTCAAGGCGGCGTTTCGCGCCGTCGAGCGTGTGCTACCGCTGCTCAAACCCGGCCACAGCTTGCGGTTTGCGCTGCTGCCAGAAGGCCAAGACCCCGATGATCTGGTGCGCGAGCAGGGTGGCGATGCCATGCGCGAGGTGCTGG
This sequence comes from Parvibaculaceae bacterium, assembly GCA_041688015.1. Lineage (GTDB taxonomy): Bacteria > Pseudomonadota > Alphaproteobacteria > Parvibaculales > Parvibaculaceae > Parvibaculum. Next base: position 23,459 of record JBDNIY010000012.1, on the reverse strand, counting down.
ATGCGGCCCGGCCGCTCGCCGATATGGTCTGGGAAAAAGAATATGCCGCCGGTGTCTGGGACACGCCAGAGCGCCGTGCCGCGTTGGAGGCCCGTATCGAGGAGGTGATCAGCCAGATCGCTGACCCCAAGGTCAAAGGCTATTATGGGCAGGACCTACGCGGGCGTATCCAGCGGTTGTTTGGGGCACGGCAAGGCGCGCGCGGGGCGTTTTCCTCGCGTGGCGCTGGTGGTTTCCGGCGTCAGCCCTGGAAGCCCGGCCAGCGGTTTGACCCGCGCCTCCAGCCGGTGACACCGGAGTTGCGCCGTTCAGCCCTTGCCCGCAGCGATGCCGGGGCGGCCCAAAAGATGGAGGAGGTCATCCTGACGGTCCTCCTCAACCATCCGGCCCTTTTGGAGACCTATTGCGAGGAAATTTCGCGGTTGACCATCAAAACTGCGACACTTGACAGATTACGCAATGAAATCATAGATATAGCGGCCCTTCATGCGCCTCTTGAAAGGGCGATGCTGATGGACCATTTGGTTTATAGGGATTTGGCAGATATAGCACAGCGTCTGGCAGACGGGGCGGCGGTTCAAAGTGACCGGTTCGCGTTGGTGGCTGCGTCTCTGGATGAGGCCGAAGCGGGCTTTCTTCAGATGCTGTCGCGCCATCGCAAAAGCGTGTCGCTGGAAGCCGAATTTCGTGCTGCCGAGCGGGCATTGGCCGATGAGATGAGCGAAGAGAACTGGGCGCGGATGCAAGACCTGAAACGGGAAATGCAAAGCGAGCGACCAGATCTTATTTCGCTATCTGGGTCGGAACTGGGTGACGAGACGAGATAGCGACGGGCCGAGACGAGGCGGCCAAGACGGCCAAGGCGATATGTCAGGTGACGGAGCGAGTTGGGGACCTGAACGAGATAAGATGATGTGAACCGCGGGGCGGCGACCGGAGAGACCGGACGCTGATGCGGTTATGTGTGTTTGGTCGGTGCGACGTCTATGTCGCAGGATTCAAACTTTGAAATTCGGACTGGCGCATTTCATATGTGACCTGTCTCAGTATTCAGACGGAGTGCCTCTCTATGGCGACAAAGACGGCAGAACAGACAGAGGCCCCTGAAGTGGTAGTGGAAGCGGCGAGCGATGGTCCGCTTTTGGATATGTCGGACGCGGCCGTCAAGAAGATGATTAAGGCGGCCAAGACGCGCGGCTTTGTCACCTATGATGAGTTGAACAAGGTTTTGCCGTCCGAAGAATTTTCGTCTGAACAGATAGAAGACACGCTGTCCATGCTGTCAGAACTCGGCATCAATGTGGTCGATAACGACGAAGGCGAAGGCGAAGACGACGACGGCGACGACGAAGAAAAAACATCCAATGGCACTGATCTAGAAGCCGAGGGTGCATCGCAGTCCAAGTCAGTCACCCTCACAGGCCAGTCGTCCACTGCGCTTGATCGCACCGACGATCCTGTCCGCATGTATTTGCGTGAAATGGGGTCGGTTGAGTTGCTGTCGCGCGAAGGCGAAATCGCCATTGCTAAACGCATTGAGGCAGGCCGCGAAACCATGATCGCGGGCCTCTGTGAAAGCCCGCTGACGTTTCAGGCCATCATTATCTGGCGCGATGAATTGCTCGAAGGTAAAATTCTTCTGCGCGATATTATCGATCTGGATGCCACTTTTGCCGGCCCCGACGCCAAGAAAGTTGACCATTCTCAGGCCGCGCTGAACGGCGAAGCGCCGCCGCGCGTCGAACCTGAAGAAGAAGAAGTCGATGACGACGGCGAAGAGAGCGATAGCTCCATGTCGCTGGCCACGATGGAAGCGGAGCTGAAGCCGCAGGTTCTCGAAATCTTCGACAAGATCGCCAATGACTATAAAAAGCTCCGTAAGCTGCAGGACGGCCGTGTCGAAGCCGCGCTGAAGGGCGAAGACGGCGCTGATGCCAACGAAAAGAAATATGCAAAGCTGACGGCTGACCTCATCGATGAAGTCAAAAGCTTGGCGCTCAACAACAATCGTATTGAGAGCCTTGTTGAACAGCTTTACGCGATTTCCAAGCGCCTGATGGGCTTGGAAGGGCGTCTGCTGCGCATCGGCGAAAGCCATGGCATCGCGCGCGAAGAATTCCTCAAGCAATACTATGGCGAAGAGCTCGACCCCAATTGGGTGCGCCGCGTCTCGCGCCTCAAGGGCAAGGGCTGGGCGAGTTTTACCAAGGACGCGCGCGATCAGGTCAAAGACCTGCGCATCCAGATCCAAACGCTGTCGTCTGAAACCGGCCTCGACATCGGCGAGTATCGCCGCATCGTCTCGGGCGTGCAAAAAGGTGAGCGCGAGGCGCGCATCGCCAAGAAAGAAATGGTCGAGGCAAACCTTCGTCTCGTCATCTCGATTGCCAAGAAATATACCAACCGTGGTTTGCAGTTCCTCGATCTCATTCAGGAAGGCAATATCGGCTTGATGAAAGCGGTTGATAAATTTGAATATCGTCGCGGCTACAAGTTCTCGACTTACGCGACATGGTGGATCCGTCAGGCCATCACGCGCTCGATTGCCGATCAGGCGCGCACCATCCGTATCCCGGTGCATATGATCGAGACGATCAACAAACTGGTGCGCACCTCGCGCCAGATGCTGCATGAAATTGGCCGCGAGCCGACACCAGAAGAGCTGTCTGGAAAACTCGGCATGCCTTTGGAAAAAGTTCGTAAGGTCCTCAAGATCGCCAAAGAGCCGATCTCGCTTGAGACGCCCATTGGCGACGAAGAAGACAGCCATCTGGGCGACTTCATCGAAGACAAAAACGCGATCCTGCCCATCGACGCGGCGATCCAGTCGAACCTGCGCGAAACCACAACCCGTGTGCTCGCTTCGCTGACGCCGCGCGAAGAGCGCGTGCTGCGTATGCGCTTTGGCATCGGCATGAACACGGACCACACGCTGGAAGAAGTCGGCCAGCAGTTCTCGGTGACGCGCGAACGTATCCGCCAGATCGAAGCCAAGGCGCTGCGCAAACTGAAGCACCCGTCGCGCTCGCGGAAACTCCGCAGCTTCCTCGATAATTAATTGTCGTCTTTCTATCCCTCCCCCCTTATTTTTTTGCGCCTACGCGCAATGTGAGGGGGGAAGTCGGATCGCTCTCGCGATCCGGGTGGGGGTGACACCCCCTTTGCAAAAACACAAAAGCCCGGATCAAACGATCCGGGCTTTTATATTTTAGTTTCTTGAAATATTTTCGTGGATGGCCTCGACGATAATGCTTAAGAGAAGAGCAGGTTCTGTCCCGACTTGAATTATTCATTCCTTAACGGACAAAAATCGGCGTAGCGTGGCGAAAGTGGATACCGCAGTGGTTGTTCATTGTGTCTGTGTCTGTGTCTGTGTCTGGATGATGGATGATGTGCGTCTGTACTGCCGTAGAAAGCTGTGGCTATCTTAACAGTGTGGTTCATCGAAATCTGATGAACTGGCCCTGGGTGAATGGGGTGGCGATATTTGAGGAATGTCAATGGAAGTAAAGACCGCGCATGGGTATCACTGGAACCAGTCCGGGTTGGGATCACATCATTCCTATCTTCTTCCGACAGTGATGGATGTCATTGCTCGAGAAGGAAAGAAGAGGGTTTTTGACTTCGGGTGCGGGAACGGTAGCACGACGGCATTTCTTGTTGAAAAAGGAATGGACGCGATGGGGGTCGATGCGTCGTCTGAGGGCATCGCCATTGCAAAAGAAAACTACCCCGACCTTCGCTTTGAACTGGCGTCCGCTTATGACGATCTTGCCGGTGATTTTGGTCAGTACCCCGTCGTATTAAGTCTGGAAGTTGTCGAGCATGTATATGCGCCTCGCGATTACGCGAAGACCTTGTATTCGCTTCTGGAGCCGGGGGGGGTCGCCATCATATCGACGCCCTATCACGGCTATCTTAAGAACCTTGCTCTCGCTGTCGCTGGAAAATGGGACGACCATCTGACGGCGCTCTGGGACCATGGGCACATCAAGTTCTGGTCGCGCAAAACCCTGACTCTTCTGCTTGAGGAAACGGGCTTCAAAGCCATTGAATTTTACCGCGTCGGACGTATTCTCTCATTTGCCAAATCCATGATCCTCGTTGTGAGAAAATAAACCGGGTAAGCCGGGTGATCGCATAAGGGGTGCAACTTTTCCCGCCGCTCTCATCTTGGGGAGAGTTGCAGGCTCGTCTCGAAGGGTCACCCCCACAAGCCCAGCCCCGGCATCTTTTCCTCTTCCCCTCTTTCCGTTTGCGCCTACGTGCAAGAGGGAGAGGGAGAGGGAGAGGGAGAGGGAGAGGGAGAGGGTAGGGTGAGCGGCTTTGTTGTGCACTGTCACCCCGGCCTTGTGCCGGGGTCCAGAAGCCACACGCTCCGTGTCTCTCGTTCTGGATCCCGGCATAAGGCCGGGGTGACAGCAGAAATGGGATTGAGCGACGTGCCAGAACAGCCACCCATCAATCTGTCATGCCCCGACTTGATCGGGGCATTCACCTTTCTCCACGCATCAAAGATGGATCAGCCGGTCAAGCCGGGTGATGACACATGAGGGAATGCAGTCCTTTAAACGAAACCCCGTCATGCCCCTGCCCACCTTTGATTCAAGGAGGCGGGCCATCCACCTTTACTTCCCTCACCTCACCCAGCGTCCTCATGCCTCAAGGAGAGCCGAAGGCTCGTCTCGAAGGATCGCCACGCCCACATCCTTCCCTCATCTCCTCATGCTTTCCTCTTTCAATTATTTCTTCATATATATCAGTATGCAGAATTTATTTTCTCAAACACTCTTGCCTGCGCTGTTGTTGTGGGGCTATTTCAGCCTTGAATCATTTGATGTCTATAGTGCATGTGTTGTGCGAAAACTTGAACTTCGGCTTTAGTATCCGGGCATAACTTTCTCTCCAAAACCCACCTCACCGACCCCAAAAGCCACGGGCATAAGTTTTTCTCACCCCACATCCGCCGCGACTTCCCCCTTATCCCCTCAAATCACCCCTATCCCCCGGCGGGGACAACCCGCCTGCGCCAAGGCTTACAGCCTCGGCATGAATAGGCTCGAATTCCTGCAGGAAACAGCTCGGAATCCGAGGTCAATCCGAGGTCCATTCGAGATCAAATCCAGACGATATTAACAATTTGAACATTTCTATTTCCCAAACCTTAAAGCTCGCCGGTCCATCTTATTCCCCATTGGAAACCTCTCGCGGGCGGAGCGAACGGACAGATGCAGATCGTGGTTTTGGCGTCGCAAAAAGGTGGCTCGGGCAAGACAACCTTGTCAGGCCACCTCGCGGTGGAGGCTGAGAAGAGCGGCACCTGGCCGGTCGTCTTGATCGACACCGACCCGCAGGGTTCGCTGTCGGATTGGTGGAACGCGCGCGCGTCGGACACGCCGGTGTTTGCGCATGTGGCGATTGAGGACCTCGGTGATTGTCTGGCGCAATTGCGCGCGGCGGGCGTGGCGCTGGTCGTCATCGACACGCCGCCCGCCATCACGCAGTCGATTGCCAGCGTTGTGGCGTATGCTGATCTTGTTGTGATCCCCGCGCGTCCCAGCCCGCATGATTTGCGTGCGATCGGCGCGACCATCGACATCGTTGAGCATTTTGTAAAACCGCTGATCTTCGTTATCAACGCCGCGACGGCGCGCGCGCGGATCACGGGCGAAAGCGCGGTTGCGCTGTCGCAACATGGCACTGTCGCGCCGGTGACGTTGCATCACCGCGTTGATTTTGCCGCCAGCATGATCGACGGCAAGACCATTGGTGAGATTGATGCCAAGTCGAAGTCGGCGCGCGAAGTGGCCGATCTCTGGACCTATATAGAGGGACGTCTCGCACGCCTTGCGGGCACGACAAGCGTTGCACTTGAAGCGCCGCGCGTGGCCACAAACCTTGAGGCGCTCTCATCGATCCTTGTACAGACTAAAATGGAAGAGCCTGAAGAGGCACCAACACTTGTGGCCGCGATGCCAGAGCTCGAGGTCATACCGGAGCCTGAGCCCGAACCCGAACCCGAAGACATAGCTTTGGCCATTCTAGGCGGCGCGTCGGTGGAATTTGACTTTGATCCTTTGTTCGATTTACGCGAGGTGCCGGTCAGCTTGCGTCTGTCGCCCGTGCCCGCTTGGTCGCCGCCGCCTATTCCGTTGCACCCACGCTCCGCAGAGCCTGTGCCGCAAGCATCGGTTCAGCAAGCGTCAGGTCAACAACTTCCTGTGTTTGGCCGTCGGCGTAGCGAGCCGATGAGCGCGCGGGCAGGGGAGAAAACGCGATGAGTGATCGCAAATTTGCTTCCATCACGGGAAGTCTTCTGGCGCGCAAGGGCGAGGCGGGACCATCGGCGGATCGCGCGATGTTGGCGCGGCGCTGGCAGCCACAGCCACAGCCCCAGCCACAGTTGCAACCGGAGGTGGCGGTTGTTTCGCCGCAGCCTCGGCCTGTTGCCCCAACGACACCGGATCGTGATGCGCGCGTGAAGGTTGCCTTGCGGTTAAGCCAAGCTCAACATTTTCGCTTGCGGGTGGCCGCTGCGCAGTTGCAGGTGACGCGGCAATCGCTGATGGCGGCGGCGCTCGACCATTATCTCGCCACCGTCTGCGCGGCGGGTGTGCCGGAATGCCGGTGCCTGCGCTCGGCTAAGACTTGCGAAAAGAGCTGCGATTGCGCTGGGTGAGTGCGATCGCAGCCCTCCGTATGCAGTGTTTATTCGATGCCGATGGTCATGGAGACGCTGGCTGATATCTGCTGTGTGCCAGCCGCGATGGGTACAGGCGCGCTGTCGCGCATGGCCATGGTTTTCATGTAGACCGGCTGCTGATAGCCGCCGCCTTCAGAAATATTGATGACCGGTCCCAGCGCCACGCCGGACGCATGGGCATAGAGCTTGGCCTTGCGCAGCGCGTCAAGCACGGCGGCTTCGCGGGCCTTGTCGAGCAGGGGTTCGGGGTTTTCAACTTCAAAGCGGATGCTGTCGAGGCGATTGGAACCGAGCGTCACCAGCTTGTCGAGGACGATACCTAAGCTGTCGAGCTTGCGCACGGTGACCGTCACTTGATTGGTTACCTGATAGGCGCGGATGGTGGCCGGCTCGCGCGTCCCGTCGGGCCGGGTCGGGGGCTGCGTATAGACGGGGCTCACTGAAAACTGCGAGGTGCGGATGTCGTCTTTGGCGATCTGCATGGCCGTGAGGCCGTCGAAGATGGCGTTCATGGCCTTAGTGTTTTCAGCCAGCGCGGCACCAGCGGTCTTGCCTTCACTAATCACACCGGAATCAAGATAGGCAATGTCGGGGCGCGCGGTCACTTCTCCCGCGCCGCTAATCGTCATACTGCGGTGAGGAGCGTTGTTGTCTTCGGCGTGGGCCTTGGTGGCCAGAGCGGGGGCGAGAAGGCTTCCCAATGCTAGGCCAAGGGCCAAAGCGGGGGCGGCGAAGCGGAAATTTGAAGTGAAGGTGCGATGGGACATGTTCCCGGGCTCCTGTTGATTCAAGTGTTTTGATGTACCCATGGTGCCACCATCGCTGCCGATTGGGACCAAATTGCGGCTATCGTGCTTTGTGGGGGCTTGTGCGATAAATCCGTGTTTCAGCCAGCGCAGATAATCTGTTATACGGCACCGTCCCCCGCTGACTTGTCGCGTCTGCTGGGGCATGCGCGTTGGGGGCCTGTAGCTCAGTTGGTTAGAGCGGACCGCTCATAACGGTTTGGTCGCAGGTTCGAGTCCTGCCGGGCCCACCACGCACTTCACGCGCAGCGCCGGATTTTCGGCACGCGTGAGAAGCCCCGACATTTCCGTCGGTTAGTCGAAGCGGTGTGCAAAACGCCAGTCTCTGAGACCGGATGTGGAGACATTCCGGGCCGCTTTGGATGCTTTGTCTCAGGCGTCAACGAACCGTTTCCCGGAACGTGGCTGTTGATTTGAGCAGAGACAGGTCAGCACTCGGTCGAACGTCGAGCTGAACCAGGCAGTCTTGATAGAAGAGACGTTCTCAGGAGAGTGGTTTTGACGGTCGGGGCGGTAGCCCGAGCCTCTCGCGCTGTTTGATCCAGCTCGTCGGCAGATCAGTAAGACGGCTGACACCGATACCGCGAGGCAGCGTTCCAGAGACAGCGGCCTCGACAATGTCGGGCGCGACGAAGGTTAGTGACAGCATCATGTGCACAGAGCGTTTGCTACGTCCTTCACGCGCAGCGATCGCATCGCTATTTGCGATCTCTCCAGACGTGAGTTGAGCGAGCCACGACCGCCCTCGTGCGATAGCCTGCACGAGTGTTGCCCGGGTCTCGGCGCGGATCGGTCGCTGATCAGCCCTGTTGGGTGCGATGATCTCACGTCTGGCCCGTGTGGGCTTGCGAGACCAGGGCAGGGTGATTTCCTCGCGACCCAGCGATGCGCTTGCATCGGGAGTGAGCTTGATGCGGATCTCACCCGCCGCAATCGTCACCCGCTCGACCATCTGGGTGATTAGTGCTCGGCTGTTCTCCGGCGTGCTGGGCGTATCCACATCCACTGACGCATACAAGGCATCTACGACCAAAGCCTCGACTTCGTCCGCACGCGCGCGCGGAATTGAGCCCGCGTTGTCTTTGCGACCATTGGTGAGGGCTCGGCTGACATAGTAGCGATGCCGAATGCCATTTTTGTTCGAGAACGAGGGCGTCATCGTGTTGCCGCGATCATCGACCAGTCTGCCAAGCAGCAGAGCTTGTGATGCTGCTCTTTTGTTGTGATGCACTTGGGTGTTTGCCGCGAGCTTTGTCTGGACGGCCTCAAACAGGGCCGGATCAACGATAGGTTGATGCTCGCCAGGATAGCTCTCGGCTTTGTGGTTGATCTCGCCCAGATAAGTTCGGTTCTTCAGGAGATGGGCCAGTGGACCCTTCGTGAACGGGATGTCGCCAATGATTTGCCCGGTGGCCAGCACGCGCCGCCGCGTTCTGACACCCTTATCATTGAGCTCTGTGAGAAGAGCGGGGAGGGACCCAAGGGCAAGATAGCGCTTGAATATTGTCTTGACGGTTGTTGCCTCGGTCTCATTGATGAGGAGCTTGCGGTCCTCGACCCGGTAGCCAAGGGGCACAACACCTCCAACCCATATGCCCTTCTTTTTTGAAGCCGCAATCTTGTCGCGGATCCGCTCCCCGGTGACCTCGCGCTCAAACTGGGCAAAGGACAGCAGGACATTGAGCGTGAGCCGTCCCATGCTGGAGGTCGTGTTGAAGGATTGAGTGACCGAGACGAAGGAGACGCCTTGAGCATCAAAGAGTTCGACGAGCTTGGCAAAGTCGGCGAGAGACCGGGTCAGACGGTCGACCTTATAGACCACCACCACGTCAATGAGCCCAGATCGTATATCAGCGAGGAGCCGCAGAAGAGAAGGTCGTTCCATTGAACCGCCAGAGAATCCACCATCATCATAGAGGGTGCTCACAGGTCTCCAGCCTTCGTGAGACTGGCTCTTGATATAGGCCTCTGCCGCCTCTCGCTGAGCGTCGAGCGAGTTGAAGTCCTGCTCCAGCCCATGGTCGGTCGAAACGCGCGTATAGATGGCGCAGCGATAGATTTTAGCAGCAGGCTGTTTCATGTGCCTGACCTCTCCCTGTCACGCAGACCAAAGAAGCGTGGTCCGTTCCAGTTCGTGCCGGTAATCGTCTTAGCAACCTTTGAAAGGCTCGAGTAAACGTTCCCGTTCCAGGCAAAGCCAGTTTCGACCACCGTGACGTGATGCCTGACGCCATCGTGATCGCGCGATAGCAGCGTGCCTGGCCTCAACGCCCCCTGACCCGGTAGGGCAATTGTCGGACTGCCAAGCTGGCAAGCACCATCGGACTCCTTCTGGCGAGATAGACGATCCAGAAACTTAACCGTCGCAATGTCGAGATCACCAAATGCCTGCGCCTGCAGACGATAGGTCAGCAGGCGCAGGAGCAAATGTTTGGGCAGTTGCATCGGAGCGCTGCGTCGGAAGGTTGCCCGCCAACGCAGTCGTAGGGCATCGAGATCGAGATGACGCAAGACCTCAATGCCGGCGTCAATCTCATCGGTTGAGAGGTCAGGCATATGCCTATGCTCCGATGATGCGGTACCGCCGACCGTCTTTCTCGAAGGCCTCTGAGGTCAGGTTCAGGCCAAGGCGCTTCTTCACAGTCCCCGAGAGGAACCCCCGCACGCTATGAGCCTGCCAGCCGGTCACATGTTGCAACTCGGCCAACGAGGCACCTTTGTTGCGTTGCAACAGCACTAGGACTTGATTGCTTTTGGAGGGAGCCTTCGCGGTGATCGGTGCGAGAATTTCGACCTGTGGGTTTTGCGAGCGTGGACTTTTAGTTCGTCCTTTTACTGATGGTCTTGATTCCGGGTTGGGTTTCTTCGGGGTTGCAGCAGCGTTAGCTGACTTTGTATTGGGTTTGCGCATGAGTGCCTCCGTGGCGTTGAGCGCCAGACAATCCGGGGCTCCCACTGGGCAAAGCCCGGAGGTGGATCCAGGCCGCATCACAGAGATAAAAGTCTTCGGTGACGCTCACCATGCATGCTTGCAATGGCGCGGAAGTCGAGTGGAAAATCCTCCGTCCGGCCAAGGGCGTTGAATTGGGTTTATCCAGCTTTAAATGGTTCAGTTTGCGGGGAGCAGGTCAAATGCAATTGAAATCGCGGGTTGGAGTTCCCACAGTGTCGCCGTCTTCATCTTTTTTACCGCGCGGCGTACCACCAAAATGCGCATCATCGTAAAAAGGCTGACCGGTGATCGTTACGCTGACCGAATACCTTAGCACCGCGCCCTTGGTAGACGGTTCTTTTCCCTTGAATAGTTTGTTTCCCGTCCGGACCTCTGGCCCAGATTTGAGGTTGTAGATTAGGGAATATTTGGTTCTCGTCGTAGTGACGAAGGAACAATGAGGATTACAACACCGATCGACCACTTTCATCAATCGGCTGCCAGACACCGGCTGACTTCGCCGCCAAACTCGCCGCAACAGGCTGTCACCCTGCGCTTTGTGATAGCTCCGTGTGCCAGCCTGTTGCTCAACCAGCCCGGGAGGGCAGAATCATGCCGAGACTCTAATCCCTGATGGGGAAAAGCGCTGTGGCAGATCAGATTAAGCAAAAGACTATCGAACAGCACCGCAAGATAGACGCATAACATCAACCCTGAGGCGCGGCCAATGCTCAGCTAATTTATGCCACAAGTGGTGCCAAATATTTTGACGGGGAACAGACGGAAATTCAATGACTTGCCCATTGACCTCGACAGCCCCCGCGACTATATTCCTGCCTGTTCAGAATTTTTTGCTGGGCGAAAATGTGCTTTAGTGCGCAACTGTTGACCGCTGACCTTCTATCCGTCGCGGCCACCCTGATATCCGAATGCATTTAACCGCGTAGCTTCATGACCTGCTTGCCCTTTGACGAAAAGACCGGCCTGAATAGTCTCGACCTTCCCGGCCGACCGGAGGACACGCGCGTCGTTGTCGCTATGTCGGGCGGCGTGGACAGTTCGGTCACAGCGGCATTGCTGAAAGAGCAGGGTTACGACGTCGTCGGCGTGACGATGCAGCTTTATGACCACGGAGTTGCGGTTCAGAAAAAGGGTGCCTGTTGCGCCGGTCAGGACATTCAAGACGCGCGCGCCGTGTCGGCGCGCATCGGTATCCCGCACTATGTTCTGGACTATGAAGAGCGATTCCGCGCGGCTGTTATGGAGGATTTCGCGGAATCCTATGTCGCGGGTGAAACACCCATTCCCTGTGTGCGTTGCAATGAGCGTGTGAAGTTTCGTGACTTGCTCGACATGGCGCGCGATCTTGGTGCAGCGGCGCTTGCAACCGGCCATTATATTGCAAGCCGCGCAGGCGCGAACGGGCGCCGCGAACTGCATCGCCCGCGCGACTTTGATCGTGACCAGAGCTATTTCCTGTTCACAACGACGCAAGCCCAGCTTGATTTTCTGCGTTTTCCCCTCGGCGATCTGACCAAGCAGGAAACACGTAAAATGGCGACGCGCATGGGTCTCACTGTTGCAGACAAGCCCGATAGCCAGGACATCTGCTTTGTGCCGACAGGGCGCTATACCAATATCATCGACCGCTTGCGTCCCAATGCGTCCGGCGAAGGCGACATTGTGCATCTCGATGGACGTGTGCTCGGCCGCCATAAGGGCATCATTCACTACACGATCGGTCAGCGCAAAGGTTTAGGCCTCGGTGGCCGCGCGCTGGATGCACAGCCATTGTTTGTTGTGAAGCTCGATGCCGCGTCAAAGCGCGTCATTGTTGGTCCGAAGTCGGCATTGCAAACGCGGCGCTTGACGCTGCGGGAAGTGAACTGGCTGGGCGACCAGCCGATCGCAGCTTATGACGGTGGTTATGGTCTGCAGGTCCGTGTCCGTTCGACGGCAACGCCTGTTGCTGCTCGTCTCTCGGTTCTGGAATCAGGCGAAATCGCTGTTGAATTTGGAAGTGCCGAAGAAGGCATTGCGCCCGGTCAGGCTTGCGTCTTTCCGGTCAGGCTTGCGTCTTTTATGACGCCGCAAGCCCACGCGTTCTGGGCGGTGGGTTCATCGCCAAAGCCCATCTTGATGAGTTTGATGTGGATCGCGTCGACGCGCCAAGGGCGGCGGCCGGTTAAATTTCCCTTGCCCTGCTTGGGGTGAGATTTTTTGGACAAAGGCGGGCTGCCTTCCTTAGGTTCGCCTTATTAGAGACTGTCTCACGGCTTAAACCGAAGGCCCGAGAGACCTCTCGGCGGCTGTGACTCTCGACGAAAACAAACCGGCGAACGGCGGCGTAACTTTCCACGGCAAACATCCCGACCACCCTCAAAAAGAGGATAGCATAACACTGGATGGGTTTTACTCTGGCCCCGCTAGGTAAAATGCCAGTGTTCATGTGGAAGACTTTTTTACCGCCCTGCTCATAAAACACTGTCGCATAAAACTCCAGCGCAACTGGCGCATTGAAGATGCCCGCGCATCCGCAGGCTGTTTCCTTGTCACCCACAGCGTGCGTTGCAGAATCTGTGCCCAAGAAGAACTTCGGATTGCCGGAGGTCGCGGCCTCGCGGTCGAATATGTCGACGTGTCGATCGGTGACTTCGCCATGCAGTAGGAGCGACATACCGATCCGCTCCATGGCGGCCAGCACGCCGTAGATTTTCCGGACATCGGTGACCCCATGCGCAGAGTTGGTCGTCGCGTGCGCTGGGTAAAGCTTTCAAGCAGTGAGCACGCCCTCATGGAATCCCCGCTCAATCTCGCTCGCCTCGATGTCGTCGGTAAGGTAGGCAGTCATTAATGACGTGAACGCCCTTTCCAAAGGTAGGACGGTGATGATCCGGTCGCGATAGGTAATCGCAGCTGCCATCGTGGTCACTGGGGTACGAGATTTGGCATGACGATAGCCCGCGCGAACTGGCGCGCGGTGTAGTCAGCCACCGACGCCAGCATGGGTCCGTCGCGAAGATGCACATGCCAGTCGTCCGGCTGGCGGATTATCACGCGCCTTGGCGACTGAATATTGATTTCTTGACGGTCAGACGCCGGCCGAGGCTTACGCGGCAAAGCGGCCTGTGGATATGATGCATAAGGCTCGCGCCATCTCCACAGGCCCAACAGCAACAAAACAGCTTTACGATTACTGGAAATATGGCAGCATGATCAGCAACCGGAGTACACCTTAACTTCGCTGCCAAACTGTCCAACAAAGGTGGACCACCTCAGTATTTGAACGCGGCGGCGTTGGCGCTGGTCTTAAGTCGTGGCCATGGCGGAGTCGCTGACAGTCTTGCGCAACTCGTGTGCCGCGTGAACAAGGTTGCCGAGGGATCGCTCCACTTCCGGCCATCCGCGGGTCTTCAGGCCGCAATCGGGGTTGATCCAGAGCCGCTCGGCCGGGATCAGCCGCACGGCCGCGTTGAGCAGGGCTGTCATGTCGGCCGCATCCGGGACGCGGGGGCTGTGGATGTCCCAGACGCCCGGCCCGATCTGGTTGGGATAGTCGAAGTTGCGGAAGGCTTCCAGAAGCTCCATGTCCGAGCGCGAGGTCTCGATCGAGATCACATCCGCGTCCATCGCGGCGATGGCGGGCATGATGTCGTTGAACTCGGAGTAACACATGTGGGTGTGGATCTGTGTCTCGTCCGCCACGGGTGACGCGGCGAGGCGGAACACGCCGACCGCCCAGTCAAGGTAATCTTGCCAGTCTGACTTGCGCAGCGGCAGGCCCTCGCGCAACGCGGCCTCGTCGATCTGGATGATCCGCAGGCCCGCCTTTTCCAGATCCGCCACCTCGTCGCGGATCGCCAGACCGATCTGTTTGCAGGTTTCCGAACGAGGCTGGTCGTCGCGCACGAAGGACCATTGCAGGATCGTGACCGGTCCGGTGAGCATGCCTTTCATCGGGCGGGCGGTCTGGCTTTGGGCAAAGACAGCCCAATCGACAGTCATTGCTCTGGGGCGGGACACATCGCCGAGGATCACCGGGGGTTTCACGCATCGCGAGCCGTAGGATTGCACCCAGCCGTTCCTCGTGAAGAAGAAACCCGAAAGCTGCTGGCCGAAATACTCCACCATGTCGTTGCGCTCGAACTCGCCATGGACGAGCACGTCGAGCCCGATCTCTTCCTGGCGGCGGATGCAGTCACGGGTTTGCTCTTGGAGGAACGCTTCATAGGCGGCATCGGACATTTGCCCTTTGCGATGCGCGGCGCGGGCCTGGCGTACCTCCTGCGTCTGCGGGAAGGAGCCGATGGTCGTGGTCGGGAAGATAGGTAGGTTCAGATGCGCCTCCTGGAGGGTGATCCGGGTGGGATAGGGGCTTTGACGGGTCCGGTCGGCGTCGGTCACGGCAGCGGCGCGCGCCTTGACGACCGGATCGTGGATGCGGGCGGAGCTTGCGCGACTGGACACCGCGGCATCGGCTGCGGCGAAGGCGTCGGCTGCGGCCTCGCGCCCCGCGTCGATTGCGCGGGCCAGCGCGGTGACCTCACCCAGCTTCTGGCTGGCGAAGGCGAGCCAGGCCTTGAGTTCGGCGTCGAGATCCGTCTCACCCTCCAGATCTACCGGAACATGCAGCAGCGCGCAGGACGGCGCGATCTCGATTCGATCGGAGCCGAGCGCCGTCGCGGCCTTGGCGGCCGTCTCCAGCGCCGTTGAGAGGTCGGCACGCCAGATGTTGCGCCCGTCGATCAGACCGAGCGACAGTGTCTTGTCACCGATCCGTTCCAGAATGGCGTCGAGTTGGTCGGGCGCGCGCACTAGATCGACATGCAAGCCCTGCACAGGCAGTGACGCCGCCAGATCGACGTTGTCGCCTAGCGCGCCGAAATAGGTGGTGAGCATCAGCTTCAGCCCGGCCTCAGACAGCGCGTCATAGGCGGCGCGCAGCGCCTCGGCCTCACCGGGGCGAAGGTCGCGCACAAGGATCGGCTCGTCGATCTGCACCCAGTCGGCGCCCGCTTCAGCCAGGTGCCCGAGAAGTTCGGCATAGACCGCAAGCACGCGCGGAAGCAGCGAGAGCGGATCGAGACCATCCGTCTTGGCTTTGCCAACCGCGAGCCACGTGACGGGGCCGATCAGGACGGGGCGCGTGTGGATGCCCTGTGATTTCGCCTCGAGAAACGAATCGAGCGGCGCAGTGTTGGCCAGCGTGAAGGTCAGCTCGTCGGTCAGTTCCGGGACGAGGTAGTGATAATTCGTGTCGAACCACTTCGTCATTTCCATCGCCGGTGCCGCGTCGGTGCCGCGTGCCATGCCGAAATAGGCCTGAAGCCCGGTCAGCCCTCTGAACCGATCGGGAACCGCGCCCAGCATGACGGTAGTATCGAGCACCTGATCGTAGAGCGAAAAGTCGTTCGACGGGATGCGCTCGATCCCGGCCTTTTGCTGTACCGCCCAATGCTGCGCGCGCAGATCCGCACCCATTGCCTCAAGCGCGACCGCGTCGATCTCACCCTTCCAGTAGGCTTCGAGCGCCTTCTTCAGTTCGCGCTTTGCGCCGATGCGAGGAAACCCCAGATTTGCCGATTTCGCCATGACAGCCTCCAATACATGCGTTGTGAAATTTGACTATCAGGAATTGCCCATGAGGTGAAATTGGATTATGTCAGGAATCCATGATGGGGAGTCATATGTATGCTTGATACCCAAACCCTCGCGATCCTGCGCGAAATTCACCGAGCCGGCAGCCTGACACTGGCGGCGGACAAGCTGTGCCTGACCCAGTCGGCGGTCAGCCACGCCGTCCGCCGGTTCGAGGATCGCCACAGCGTGTCCCTCTGGCAGCGCGAGGGGCGCGGCATCCGGCTGACCGATGCGGGGCGATACCTGCTAGGGGTCGCCAATCGCATACTACCTCAGTTGGAGCGCGGACAGACTGTGCTGGAGGAGTTCGCGCGGGGTCGGCGTGGCGCGGTCCGTATCGGCATGGAGTGTCACCCTTGCCAAGACTGGCTGATGCGTGTGGTCGATCCCTATCTCGCGGCCTGGCCCGACGTGGATCTGGATGTGACCTCGGCGTTCCAGTTCGGCGGGCTGGCCGCCCTTCTGGGGCACGAAATCGACGTCCTTGTGACTCCCGATCCGGTGGTCCGGGCCGGGCTCGATTATATCCCGGTCTTCCACTACGAACTGGTGCTGGTTGTCTCGGAGGCACACCCGCTGGCCGGGCGGGGAAAGGTCGAGCCCGCCGACCTCACGGAGGAAACGCTGGTGACCTACCCGGTGGCGCGCGAACGGCTCGACATCTTCACGGGCTTCCTTGGACCTGCCGGCCAGCTTCCGCGCCGCCACCGGACTGTCGAAACGACGGATCTGATGTTGCGCTTGGTTGCCTCGGGCCGGGCCGTCAGCGCGACGCCCGACTGGCTGGTGCGTGATGTGCCGGGGCTCCGCGCGCTGCGGATCGGCGACGGCATCGCCAAGAGCATCCATCTGGGCCTGCGCAGCGGTGAAAGACCCGATTTCATGGCCGGGCTGATCGCCATCGCGCGGGCGACGGGCGTCTGATCGGGTATGAGATGTATCATCTCAACGTCATGGTCGGGCCTTTGCGCAAATGGCGCTTCATCGCCCACCCCGATCATGTCTGGATTTCCGAAAACCCACCGGCTTGACAGCGGTGCCGCTACCCGCAAAGTGGCTGTGGTCGGCCATCAAAGGATATGTTATGTCAAACCGCCTCGATCTGGCCTTTGCCGCCATAGATGCCGCCAATGCCGCCGACCCGGCGCGGGAGGATGGCCAGCCCGCCGCCCTGCTTTACGGCCAACGGATGACCGCCGAGGTGGCAAAGATGTTCCCCGATGCTACCGACATTCTGCAAATCGCCGCCCGCGGTCAGCATATCGAACGTTGGTTGTTGCCCCGCACCGATTATCCGGATGGGCTGGAAGGCTACCTGAACTGGCGCCGCGAACAGGCCCGCCGCCATGGCCAGCGCGTGGGGCAAATCATGCAGAAGGCTGGCTACCCGCAAGCCGACGCCGACCGCACCGGCGTGCTGCTGCGCAAAGAAGGCATGAAGCGCAACCCGGATGTGCAGGCCCTGGAAGACGTGATCTGCTTTGCCTTCCTGCGCCATTACTTCGCCGATTTCGCCATCGGCAAAGAGCCGGATCATCTGCTGAAAATCGTCGAAAAGACCGCCCGCAAAATGTCCGCCATGGGCCGTACCAAGGCGCTTGTCGAATTCAATCTGCCCGATCCCTTCGCCACCTATTTTCGCGCTTAAAGCGGTTTGCTTTCATTCTGAATCGCAAACGCGCTTTATCCCTTTGTTCTTACCGGTCCCATCCCGGACGTTCGTCAATGCAAACGTCCGGGATGGGACCGGTAGGTTTGTCATGGCAAAAGATTCGCATCGGGTTTTACATCTTGCGCTTGACCATAAGCTTCTTGATCTCGGCGATTGCCTTTGCCGGAAACGCGGGACAGTTCATCGGCACGCGGACTCATTGGGCGATTATCCAGCCATACGCCGCGCCACAACGGATGCAAAGAAATGCAGCATGACCGTCAGCGCAACCACGATCAGAAGGGCTGCGAACATCAGGTCTGTCTTGCTGCGCGCGTTGGCCATAAGCATCACAAAGCCCAACCCCTTCGAGGCGCCGACCCACTCCCCGATGACCGCGCCGATGGGTGCATAGATCGCCGCAATCGCAAGCCCAGATGCAAGCGAGGGCAGCGCATGCGGCAGGCGCAACCACCAGAGCACGCGCCAGCGTGACGCTGCTGCGAGTTGTCCCAAATCGAGCGATCCGGCCGGCGTCGCCAGCAAGCCGTCGAGGAACACCGAGGCCAGCGGGAAGAACACGATCAACACCGTCATCGCGATTTTCGACGTCAACCCGTAGCCGAGCCAAAGTGTCAGAACCGGAGCCAGCGCAAAGACCGGCACCGCCTGACTGATCACCAGCGCCGGACGCAGCGCAAGGCGCAGCCGCGCCGAGAGTGCCATGGCGACAGCAAGCCCGACGCCAAGGATCGTTCCGATCAGCAAACCGATCAGAACTTCACCCGAGGTGACAAGGGCATTGTCAAACAGCATGCCGGCATTGCTCAGCATAGCTCGTGCCACTGCAAGCGGGGGTGGAAAGATATAGGGCGGCACATGGGTCACGAGAATGACCGCCTGCCATAGGAGAATGAACGATATTGCGGTCAGAAAGCCTCTCATGTCGCGGCCAACAGTTGTAAAAGAATCCGATCGTAATGCGCGCCAAAGCCCTCGGTTTGTGGGCTGTGCGGCGGGGTAGCGGGCAACGCATCAACCTGCTCCAGACGCCCGTTTGCAAGCATGAAGATGCGGTCTCCAAGACGCAGTGCCTCGAATGGGTCATGCGTGACCAAGAGAACGGCGCGCCCGGCCAGCCTATCGCGGGCGAGATCCTGCATTTTGATTCGGTTGGCGGCGTCCAGTGCGGAAAACGATTCATCCAGCAGGGCCAGCGGTGCGTCTTCCATCAGCGCACGGGCGAGGGCTACGCGCTGTCGTTGGCCGCTGGACAGCGCTTTTGGCCTGCGCCGTTCGAACCCGGTCAGTCCCACAGCCTCCAGCAAGGCCATCGCAAGGTCCGTGTCCACCGGCCCGCCGCGAAGGTGCTGCCCGATCAGAACGTTTGACAGCACCGAAAGGCGCGGCTGCAGAAGATCCTCCTGCGCCATGTAGCCGATCCGCGACGGGGAACTGATTGTGCCTTCGAACCGCGTTGCGGTGGAAAGGCCGGCCAGCAGACGCAAGACGGTAGATTTCCCCGCGCCAGACGGCCCAATAAGGCAGGTCCAGCCGATCGGTAAGGCCAGACTGAGCCCACTGAATAGCAAGGTGTCGCCGTGCCAAGCTGCGCCTTCAATCGTCGCGGCGCTGGCGGTGGTTTGTGCCATCTTCGTTATCGACCTTGTGTCACATCGACGGCCAGATCGCCCACCGGATAGACGGTCGGGATCAGCCCCGCGCCCTTCAGAAAGGTACCGAAGGCCGTGTATCGGGCGCTGTCCAATTCTGCCGGATGCGGATCGAGATGTGGCACCGTATCGATCCAGGCCTGCTTGTTCAGCGCGTCGTCCAGATCTGCGGAATAGGACTTGAACGTCGTCCAAGTAGTCTCCGGATCAGCTTGGATAGTGCCGGTAGCGCGGGCGGTCGCCTTCAGAAAACGCGCAATGCGGTCGCGGTTCATCGTGGAGGGGTTTGCCACGTAGATCAGCTCGTCATAGGACGGAATGCCGTTGTCTTCGGGGGTAAAGCAGGTTCCCGGCGTTCCCAGTGCCTCCAGTTGGTGCGGCTCGAAGTTGCGGAATGCACCGCTGACCGCGTCAACCTGATCCGAGGCCAGCGCAGGCACCAGCGAGAAGTTGACATTGACTAGTTCCACATCAGCGGGCTGCACGCCGTTGTGGCGCAGCATCGCGTAAAGCAGCGCCTCTTCGATCCCTGGCACCGAAAAGCCCACCCGGTGGCCTTTGAGGTCGGCAAGGCTTTTAATTGGCCCGACGGCTTTGGTCAGCACGCAGTAAAGCGGCGAGTCGATCAGCGTGCCGACCCGCACCAAGGGCAGACCCTCCGCGTGCTGCAGGTAAAGCTGCGGTTGGTAAGACACCGCGAGATCCACCTTGCCTGCCGCCGCCATCTTGGGTGGGTCAGAGGGATCGGCCGGGGCGATGATATCGACATCAAGCCCCTCATCCTTGAAGTATCCAAGCTGCTTTGCGACGATGATAGGCCCATGGTTGGGGTTTACGAACCAGTCCAGCATCACGGTCATCTTGTCCGCCGCCTGCGCCTGGGTGGCGAGAGTGAGAGACAGAAGGAACAGAAGAAAAAAGTGTTTCATGCGGATGTCCTTAGCATGGGGAAGTAGTCAGTCGGCACGTGTTCATGCCCGACGCTCAGCCCGTCGGCTGCGGCAATGGCCCGCGCCATATAGGCCTTTGCCGCGATCTCCGCGCGCAAAGGGTCGCCCATCAGGGCCAAGTAGGATTCACAAGTGTTCATCATTCTCCTTTCGGGCAGAGAATGATGCCAGTCGGATGCGGCCGGTCTTGGGCCATCCATGCAACTTCCTCCGCCGGCATTATCCGGTTCAGGTTCAAAGGGTACTTCTCAGCCCGGATCACCCGGACGCCCCTGCCACGACGCGACCCTAATACGATTTCGAATGAAAGTGCATCCGATCACCTTATCCTCCACGCCAGCGGCCGCTTCGACCGGGAAGCGTTAGTCTCAGCCGTACAGATCGCGGCGTCGGGAATGCGATCAGACCCACCCCCGCGATATCCGCCGCGCTAGCAAGGCTAGATCCGCAGGCATCAGACGGGCAGTGCTCCGCGTTGAGTCGAGGTTTCCTCCGGCGTTTGGTTCAGACAAACCATGCTTCGCGCGTCCAGGCCATCTGCCAGAAGAACCATTCGTAATTGCTGCTCGTGCGGAAGATGTCGCGGAGCCGCTGGCGGCCGCGATCGTCCATTCGCGCGGCCTCATCATCGACGACCGCGCGCAACCACGCGCCCAAGGCCGCGAAGTCCGGGTTCGCGTACATCGCCAGCCAGTCGCGATACGGGTGGCCGGTGGGCGGCTCCCCCAATGCGGTAAAGTGCTCCCCGATGACCGCATAGATCCACGCGCAGGGAAGCATCACGGTGACGACCTCCGCGAGTGACCCGGTCGCGGCGACCTGGAGCATGTGGCGTGTATAGGCGTAGCTCGTCGGCGCCATGGGCGTGGCAGCCATCTGTGCCATCGTCAGACCGAAACGCACAGCGTACATCTCGTGGAGGGCGCGCTCCACCCGCACCGTGTCTAT
This sequence comes from Parvibaculaceae bacterium, assembly GCA_041688015.1. Taxonomy (GTDB): domain Bacteria; phylum Pseudomonadota; class Alphaproteobacteria; order Parvibaculales; family Parvibaculaceae; genus Parvibaculum. The sequence continues at coordinate 2,156 of JBDNIY010000012.1, read as the reverse complement.
GAGGAATTCGCCGAACTTCAGGATGCGGTCGCGGTCGTCTGTTTTCGTCGCGGCGAAGGCGAACGTCTTCGCGAGGTCGGTGAGGAAGCGTGCGTCCTGCAAGATATAGAACTGGAACGTCTCCTGCGGCAGCGTCCCGTCCGCGAGCGCCACGACGAATGGGTGCGTCAGTTGCGCGTCCCAGATTGCGGAGCACTCCCGCCGCATTGTCTCAGTGAATGATTCAGTCATGATACAATCTCTCAGCATCCTCTGCGTTTTTTACCCAATTGGGTTCATCCCACGGTGAGACGAGGTGATTGAGGGGACCGTGGCCGTGGCCAAGTCCGGGGGCGGCGACGATAGCGGCGTGGGTGTATTGCTTCGCCGCAGCGAAGGCTTCGGGCACAGTCTTTCCTCGCGCGAGGCAGGCGGTCATCGCGGCGGAGAAGGTGCAACCGGTGCCGTGCGTGTGCGGTGTGTCGATACGCGCGCCGTCGAGCCTGTCGAAGGTTTGACCATCGTATAGGAGGTCGGTGACGGTGTCGCCGCCGCCATGCCCGCCCTTGATGACAACCCAGTGCGGGCCGAGCGCATGGAGCCGTCGCGCCGCTTCGCGCATCTCGTACAGCGTGCGGATTGGCCCGCCGACGAGCGCTTCCGCCTCCGGTAAATTGGGTGTGATGACGAGCGCGAGAGGGAGCAGCCGCGTGCGGAGGGCGTGGACCGCGTTTTCAGCGAGGAGGTGATCGCCACTCTTCGCCACCATCACTGGGTCCACGACGAGGTTCGTTAGGCCCGCTTTGGCGATCATCGTGGCGACAGCGACGACGACCGCCGCCGTTCCGAGCATCCCGATCTTGAGGGCGTCCAAGCCAATATCGCTGACGACGCTCTCGAATTGGGCCGTGATGAAGGCCGGCGAGAGCGTCTCGACGCCCTGCACGCCAACCGTGTTCTGCGCCGTCACCGCTGTCAGGACGCTCATGCCGTAGACGCGGAACGCGCTGAATGTCTTCAAGTCCGCCTGAATGCCGGCCCCGCCGCCCGAATCGGACCCGGCAATCGTTAGCGCTCGTGCGAGGAGTGCCGGCGCCCTCCGGGCGACATGAGGGCTGTGGCGGGTCACGCTGAACGCTTCGAGTTTGTCGCCTATGGTTTTCATGCGGTGGACCATCCGCGTGATATGTCTCGTTGAGTATTCCCCTCGACCGGAAGAGGTTTCGCCTCGCGTGCAGCCCGTAGAAGGGGGAAATCTTCGCCCGCGTGATAAGAGGAGCGCGTCAGTGGTGAGGCCGAGACCATGAGGAAGCCCTTGGAATAAGCGATGGACTCAAAGCTCTTGAACTCGTCCGGTGTGACGAAACGATCGACGACATGATGCTTGGGCGTCGGCTGCAGATACTGGCCGATGGTCAGGAAATCGACATCGGCCGCGCGCAGGTCGTCCATGATCTGGAGGACCTCGCCTCTGCTCTCGCCCAAGCCGACCATGATGCCAGACTTGGTGAACATCGCGGGGTCCAATTGCTTGACCCGGTCGAGCAGGCGCAAGGAATTGAAATAACGTGCGCCCGGCCGCACCGACGCATAAAGCCGCGGCACGGTCTCCAGGTTGTGATTGTAGACATCCGGCTTGGCCGCAACGACGACCTCTTCCGCACCCGCCTTATGCAGAAAGTCCGGGGTCAGCACCTCGATGGTCGTGTTTGGAGTCGCTTCGCGGATGGCGTGGATCACCGCCGCAAAATGTCCCGCCCCACCATCGGCCAAATCGTCCCGATCGACCGACGTGATCACCACATGCGCAAGCCCGAGGCGGGCCACGGCGGCGCCGACATTGGTCGGCTCGAAGGGGTCGAGCGCGCCTGGCTTACCAGTCGCCACATTGCAAAAAGTGCAGGCCCGAGTGCAAACCGCTCCCATGATCATCATGGTGGCGTGCTTCTTGGACCAGCATTCCCCGATATTTGGGCAGCCCGCCTCTTCGCACACCGTGCGGAGATTGTTTTCGCGGATGATCTTGAGGGTCTCGTGGTAGGTGACCGAGGTCGGCGCCTTGACCCGGATCCAGGCAGGCTTTGGCTGGATCGGATTATCCGGCTTGTGCGCCTTTTCCGGGTGACGGGGGCGGCTATCAGTCGTTACCGTTTGAATTAACATGTTTCAGATCTCGT
>JBDNIY010000011.1:0-26621 GCA_041688015.1 Parvibaculaceae bacterium | reverse complement strand
GACGGCATGGCGAAAGACGGCATGGCGAAAGACGGCATGTCCAAGGATGAAATGAAGCCCTAAACGCATTTCGCGCCTCTGCTTCTCCCATCGCTCGCGTTCGTCCTGCCAGCCCCCCAGCAGGCACCTCCTCAAGGCGGCATGGGAGAAGCGGTCAGGCCTCCGCTTCGTTTTCTTCCTCGTCCTCTTCGGCGCCGGGCATAGCAAAATGCGCCCAGCCCGGTTTATGCGGCGTCAGCACTGTGTCGCCGATTTCCAGTGGCGCACCGCTGAGAAAATCAAGCCGGATTAGCGCCAACACGCGCGCCCCTTCAACATCAACCGAGAACACGGTGCCCACTTCGCGGCCCACCGAGCGGATCGGCGTATGCGGCTTTGGCATTTCGCCGATCACATCACAAGGCAACAGGCGCTTGCGCACGCTGCCGCGTCGCTTGGTGCGGGATGTGACTTCCTGCCCGACAAAGCAGCCCTTTTGAAAATCAACGCCGTTCATTTCGTCGAAATTGACTTCCAGCGGAAACGTGCGGTCCGGCTCAAAGTCCTTGGCCGCGTCGCCCACCCCGAGCGCAATCCGATGCGCGTGATAGGCAGCAGGTGTTGTGACTTCTGCGCCCTCAACTTTAGGTTCAGCCGCAATCAGCCGTGCTCCCAAAGCAGGCAGGCGAGGGTCGACATGGGCGCCCGCGATTGCCGTCACGTCATCGTCGTCCCAAATCGCCATCACCTGCAATGTGTCGCTCATATCCTCAATGACGACGTTTGCCCGCAGCTTGTAGAAACTCAGCCGCTTGGCCAGATCGGCCTTGCGTGCGCCGTCGCAATCGAGCAACAGGCCATCGCTGGTCGGATCGGCACTGATGATGAAGTCGAACAAAAACTTGCCTTGTGGGGTCAGCAGCCCCGCATAGATAGCTCGAGAGCTATCGACAAGGTCGACATTATTGGTAATGAGATTTTGCAAAAACATGCGCACGCCGGGACCACCGACACGCAAAACCCCCCGTTCGGGCAGGATCGACGCTTTCAGGCTCATTCTTCGGCTCTCAAACCTCGTATTCTTGGGACCGGCACAGCGCGCGGCCCCCGCATGCTCTGGGGCATTTGCCCCACAATGTCACATTTAAGGCTCTGTCGCGCGCTCCACAAGTGACACCGCACGGCTCTTTGTGAGACAAGAGCACATAATTTGGCAGTCAAAGCCATGCTCCTTATACTCCGGACCTGTTTTCTTTCCGTCGCAAGGCCGTTGCACCCTCTCAATGCGTATTCTTTTCATCACATCAAACCGCATCGGCGACGGTGTTCTCTCGACCGGCCTGTTGGCGGGCCTTATGGAACGCTATCCGCGGGCCAAATTCTGGGTCGCTTGCGGGCCCTTGTCCGCACCCTTGTTTCGCCATGCGCCCCGTGTGGAGAAAATCATCGAACTCAAGAAAGAGCCTTGGGCTGGTCATTGGCGCAAATTGCTCCGCGCTACCATGTTCCATCGCTTTGAAGCTGTGGTTGATCTGCGCGGGTCGGCCACTGCCTTCTTCCTTTGGACCCGAAAACGTTACGTCCTGCGCGCCAATCACACGCTGCACCGTGTCATCCACAATGCCTCTGTTGCGGGCTTTGATCCCGCGCCTTGGCCGCGCGTCTGGCCGGGCGAGGTCGCGCGCGCGCGCGCGCGTGAGTTGATCCCCGATGGCGTCAAAGTGCTGGCCATCGGTCCCTCGGCAGCATGGCCGCGCAAGATGTGGCCCATCGCCCGCCACGCCGAACTGGTGCCCCGTCTTGTTGGGCCCGGTGACCCGCTCGAAGGGGCGCATGTCCTCATTGCTTTGGCGCCGGGTGAGCGCGAACTGGCCAGACCCATCATCGGCATCGTGCCCGATGAGCGCCGCATCGAACTGGTCGGCGAAGACCTCAATCTTGTCGCGGCCTGTTTTGAACGCGTGTCGCTCTATATCGGCAATGACAGCGGCTTGATGCATTTGGCGGCCGCCGCTGGCGCGCCGACGCTGGGCTTGTTTGGCCCGACGCCCGATGGGCGCTACGATCCTTGGGGCAGCAACACCGCGCAGGTGCGTGGTCCCCGTTCGCGCGAGGAAATTCTTGTAGACCTCGGCGAAGGCTTTGCAGGCGAAAACGCCATGCAGGACCTCACCGTCGATAGGGTCTATGACGCTGCCCAAGCGCTTCTTGCGCGCCTCAACCAAACAAATAACGCGCTTCTTACGCGCCTTGATTCTAAGAAAACAACAACACCAGCAGACGGAGCCCCGACATGAGCGCAACCTATGACCTCATTATCAAAGGCGGCACCGTCGTCAATCAGAACGGCACCGGCCTCACAGACATCGGCGTCACCAACGGCACCATTGCGGCCATTGGTGATCTGGGGCAGGCGAGTGCGGGCCAAGTGATCGATGCCAAGGGGCTTCACGTTTTGCCCGGCGTCATCGACAGCCAGGTCCATATGCGCGAGCCCGGCAACGAGCATAAGGAAGACTTGGAAACGGGTGGCCGCGCGGCGGTTCTGGGCGGTGTCACTGCCGTCTTTGAAATGCCCAACACCGCGCCGCCCACCACGACGCCTGATTCCATCACCGACAAAGTTCGCCGCGCTCATCACCGGATGCAATGCGATTTTGCCTTTTACGGTGGTGCAACGGTCGAAAACACTGCCCTATTGGCTGAGATCGAGCGCACGCCGGGCTGCTGCGGCATCAAGGTTTTCATGGGCTCATCCACCGGCACCTTGCTCGTTTCCACCGATAAGGATGTCGCCCGTGTGCTCAAGGCCATCAATCGGCGCGCCGCCTTTCATTCCGAAGATGAAGACCGTTTGATCGCTCGCAAAGCTGAAGCCTTGCCGGGCCACCCTGAAACCCACCCCGTCTGGCGCGATGTCGAAACGGCGGTACGTTGCACAACGCGTCTTCTGCGTCTGGCGCGCGAGGCTGGCAAGCGCATCCATGTGCTGCATATCTCAACCGCCGATGAAATTCCGCTGCTCGCCGCCGCCAAGGACCTCGCCACCGCCGAGACGACGCCGCAACATCTGACACTCACCGCGCCCGATTGCTATGAGCGCCTCGGCACCTATGCCCAGATGAACCCACCTGTTCGCACCGCCGAACATCGCACGGGCATCTGGGCGGGCGTTGCCGCTGGCGTCATCGACGTCATCGGGTCCGACCACGCGCCGCATACGCGCGAGGAAAAAGACAAGCCCTATCCGAATTCACCTTCAGGTTTTCCCGGCGTGCAAACGCTGGTGCCCCTCCTGCTTGACCATGTGAACGCAGGCCGCCTCACCTTGCAGCGCTTTGTTGACCTCACGTCTGCCAGCCCCCAGCGCATTTTCGGCATCTCACGTAAGGGCCGCATCGCAGTCGGCTATGACGCCGACTTCACCATCGTGGACATGCAAGCCAAACGCACCATCCGCAACGACTGGATCGCCTCCAAGGCAGGCTGGACGCCGTTCGATGGCATGGACGTCACCGGCTGGCCCATCGGCACCATTATCCGCGGTCGCCAAGTCATGTGGGCCGACGAAATCCTCGGCAGTGCCAATGGCGAGCCCATGAATTTTGTGGAGAATATGCCGAAGGGCTGAAGACCCTCACCCAACCCTCTCCCTGTGGGAGAGGGAGGAGCGAGTATAAGCGAGCGGAGGGTGAGGGGCTTTCTTTCTTCTATCTCCTAATGCAGAAATTCAATAAATTCTGTATACGGAACTTCACTCGTCGCGATCAACCACTTCGAGCCAATCCATACCGACTGCAGCGGGCCCTCAAAGCCCTTTATGCCTGCTTGGCCGCCACCCTTGTTTGGCGCCAGCCTTGACCAGCCGCCGGATTTAGGTTCGTTTGTGCCCAGCAGCATTGAATAAGGGCCTAAAAACCCCCGCAAGGAGCCAAAAATGACCGAAACATTCCGCGCCATCCGCGTTTCAAAGGCCGACAGCGGCCAGACCACCGAAATTGTCGATCTGACGCCCGCCGATTTGATGGAAGGTGATGTCACCGTCGCCGTCGATTATTCAACCGTCAATTACAAGGACGGCTTGGCGCTGACAGGCGCGGCTCCCATCATCCGCAAATGGCCGCTCATCCCCGGCATCGACTTTGCGGGCAAGGTTGAAACCTCGACCCATGCAGGCTTCAAGGTGGGCGACCGCGTTGTCCTCAACGGCTACGGCGTCGGCGAAGGCCATCACGGCGGTTATGCTCAGAAGGCACGCGTCAATGGCGACTGGCTCGTCAAATTGCCTGACAGCATTTCGACCGCCCATGCCATGGCCATCGGGACGGCAGGCTACACAGCGATGCTCAGCGTCCTCGGGCTTGAGCATGGCGGCGTGACACCCGACAAGGGCGACATTCTGGTGACGGGGGCTGCAGGCGGCGTCGGCTCGATCGCCATCGCCATCCTCGCCAAGCTCGGCTACCGCGTCATCGCCTCCACAGGCCGCGCCGCTGAAGCCGATTACCTCAAAGGTCTTGGTGCTGCCGACATCATCGAGCGCAAGGAATTGTCCGAGCCCGGTCGCCCGCTCGGCAAAGAGCGTTGGGCTGGCGTCATTGACGTGGCGGGCAGCCACACGCTCGTCAACGCCATTGCGGGTACGCGCTACGGCGGCACGGTCACTTGTTGCGGTTTGGCGCAGGGCATGGACCTGCCAGCCTCCGTTGCGCCGTTCATTCTGCGTGGTATTACGCTGGCGGGCATCGACAGCGTCAACGCTCCCATGGCAAAGCGCGTCAACGCTTGGGCGCGTTTGGCAAAAGACCTTGATCTGGCCAAACTCGACGCCATGACAAGCCACGTCACCTTAAAAAATGTCCCGGCTCTTGGCCCCGATATTTTGGCAGGCAAAGTGCGCGGCCGTGTCGTCGTTGACGTCAACGCCTAAGGTCGGGGTGGGGGAGCATAAAATGGATATGGAACTCAGCACGGCAAAGCCGCCCTTCCGCAATGCCAACTATCGTGAGCGCAAACTCGACATTGAGCGCCGGGCTGACGGCTCAATCATCCTGCGCAATACCAACCCGCTCCTGCCGGTGCCCGAAAACCTCGTCGCACCTATTCGCAAATGGGCGGTGGAAGCCCCTGATCGTGTCTGGCTTGCCATGCGCGCGCCCACTAAGAACGGTGTGCTGGGCGCGTGGGATCATCTGACTTATGCCCAAGCCAATGCGCGTATCACCGCCATTGCCGAGGCGCTGTTGGCGCGCGGGTTCAATCAGCAAACGCCGCTGATGATCTTGTCAGGCAATTCTATCGAACATGCGTTGATGACCTATGGGGCTATCCTCGCAGGCGTCCCAGCTGTGCCCGTTTCGCCTGCCTATAGCACCATGAGCAGCGATTTCGACAAGCTGAAATATGTCGTCGGCTTGATCAAACCGAAGATGATCTTCATGCAAGGGGTGGCCCCCTTCACCCGCGCGCTCGCCGCCCTTGATCTCGACGGCATCGAGCTTGTCACCGTCGATAGCTCGGCAGGCACGCCTTACGCTGACCTTGTTGCCACCACGCCAACTAAGGCGGTCGAGCAGAGCTATGCCAGCCTCAATCACGATCAGGTTGCCAAATATCTCTTTACGTCAGGCTCCACGGGCATGCCCAAGGCCGTCATCATGACCACGGGCATGATGTGCGTAAACTCGATCATGCCTAAAAGCATGACCTCCACGGATGAAGTGGCCAATCCGCCGGTGTTGCTTAATTGGTTGCCGTGGAACCATTGCTTTGGTGGCAATGCGATTCTGAACAATCTCACTGTGGCGGGTGGCACGCTTTATATCGACGGCGGCCGTCCTGTTGCCGGTGCCTTTGCCGAGACTGTGCAGAACCTGCGCGAAATTGCGCCAACTGCTTACTCCACCGTGCCGTCGGCCTATACAATATTGGTTGAAGAGCTGGAAAACGACGACGCGCTTGCCGTCACGTTTTTTTCCAAATTGCGCACGCTCGCCTATGGCGGTGCAGCGCTGAGCCAAGACCTTTATGACCGCCTGCAAAAGGTGGCGATCCGCCTCACTGGCGAACGCATCGTCTTTTCGTCAGGCTATGGTGCCACTGAAACCGCCCCCACCATTATGAATGTGCATTGGGAAACTGAGCGCATGGGGCTTCTTGGCCTGCCGCTCCCCGGCATCGAAATCAAGCTCGCGCCCGTCGGCTTGAAAATGGAAGTGCGTGTGCGCGGCGCTTGCATCACAAAAGGCTATTACAAAAACTCAGAAAAAACCCGTGACGCCTATGACGAAGAGGGCTTCTACCGCCTCGGCGATGGCGCGCGTTTTGTCGATGACAACAACCCCATCAAGGGTCTCGTCTTTGATGGCCGCGTCGCGGAAGATTTCAAACTTTCAACCGGCACATGGGTAAGCGCGGGCAAGCTGCGCGTCGATGCGCTGAACGCGGTCGGCGGCATGTTGCAAGACGCGCTCGTTGCCGGTCTTGATCGCGCCTATGTCGGTATTCTTGGCTTTCCCAATTTGCCAGCCTGCCGCGCCATCGCTGGCAACGATAAACTGAGCGCCGAAGAAGCCATCACCCATCCCGCCGTGCTTGAGCGACTGGTGAGCGGGTTGCGCGCACATAACAAAACCAACCCCGGCTCCAGCACCAAAGTTGCCCGCGCCCTTTTGATGGTCGAGGCCCCCAGTGTTGATGGCGGCGAATTAACCGATAAAGGCTATATCAATCAGGCGGTGGCGCTTGGCCGTCGCGCTGATCTTGTCAAAAAACTCTATGCTGACCCGCCCGGCAATGACGTCGTCGTCGCCTGAACGAAAAAGAAGCGATGCTGGATTTTGGTCTTGTAGCAAGTGGTGTGGCGATTGGGCTGGCGGTTGCCGCCCCCATCGGCCCGGTCAATCTGATCGTCATCCGGCGTACATTGCGCTTTGGTAAGCTGAACGGCCTCGTCTCAGGCATGGGTGCTGCATTGGGCGATGGTTTGTTTGCCGCCATGGCCGCGTTCAGCCTCACCGCCGCGATTGATTTCATCCTCACCTTCGAGCTTTGGCTGCAAGGTGTCGGCGGGTTTTTTCTGCTCTTCCTTGGCCTTCGCACGTTGATGACCCATCCGCATCTGGCAGAGGCCGAGACGGACAACGTCTCGGGCATCACCGCACGGGTCTTTTTGTCCACCTTCGCCCTCACCATCACCAACCCGGCGACCATGCTGGGCTTCATCGCCATATTCGGTGGTATCGCGAGCCTGAGTTCGACAGGCGAGGGCTATGGGCACGCTGCCACGTTGACGGGGGCCGTCATCACAGGCTCCATGCTCTGGTGGTTCGGCCTATCGCAATTCGTCAATATTTTTCGCCAGCGCATGTCCGATCACCTGCTCGAACTCATCAACCGCGTCTCCGGCTGCCTCATCCTCGCCTTCGGCGTCGCCATCCTGCTGCGGGTATTGTTTGTTTTGCTGTATTGACCGTCTGCGCCTTTGCCGCGTGAAACTGGGAGAACCATTGCCATGATGATCGTTTGTGGAAAAATAGAAGTGGGCGCTGCCGAAGACATTACGCGGCTCGAAACAGCATTGAAGGCCCGTATGGAGCGTTCCCGTAAGGATGCTGGCTGCCTGGCTTACAGTTTTGCAGTGGAACTTGGCGCACCGACCGTTCTGCACATTATCGAAAAATGGGAGAGCGAAGAATTGCTCAATGCCCATTTACAGGTGCCCGATGAAGCCTTTACCAAGATCATGGCGACGGCCAATATCAAGGCGGCTTCCGTCATCGGCTATACGGTCAGCGGCGAGCGCGTCCTGCGCTAATCGCGTGCGGCAAGAAGCGGGCCCGTCAATTGCAGATATTCATTGGCGGCCTCTGCTGCATCGGGCAGCGTCTGCTGGGTGAGCAGACGAAACATTGTCCCCATCGAAATACCTGCAATGGCTTCCACAAGGATCTCGGCTGGCATGTCGCGCCGAACAGCACCGTTGGCTTGGCCTTCGACAACAAGCGCCTTCAGCACGGCCAGTTGATCGCGCTGAATGAAGTCAGGTTCGGAAACGAAATAGGCAGACGGAATGTTGAGAAAAACAATCCGCGCGACATTGATGTTTGAAAAATAAAAGTCAAAAAACGCACGACCCACCGCTTCCATGCGCGCGGGCATCGGCCGCCCGCCCGCCGCCGCCCGTTCCATAGCGTCCGTCAAACGGCGCATGTCGGGTTCAATCGCGGCGATCAGCAGCGCCTCTTTATTGCCGAAGTGCTTGTAGATCGTCTTCGGCGTCACCCCTGCTTTGAAGCAAATGTCTCGAATGCCAACTTGCTGAAAGGACCCGGCGGCAAACAAATCCAGAATAACGCGTCGAATGAATTTCCTTTTATCTTCAGACAGTTGACGTCTGTCCGTCGTGGTATCCGTGATTTTTCTTGCCGATGTCATGGGGGGAGTCTAGCGTTGGCAAAAAAGGAAAACAATGTTTTCCTAATTGCCGAAAGGGAATGGGTGTGAACGAAGGCTTCCGGTCGTTTAAAGAGCAAACGCTGCATTATTTTGATCGGCCCCATGATGGCGTGCCCACCAAGCCCATCAATAGCCCGGCCGCCTGGGTCGGCAGCGCCATGCCGAAACTTGAGGCCATGGCTTATCATCTTGGTGCTGATGAGATGGCAGAACTTGACGCCGCCCTTGCCCATGCCAAGCAAACAGGCAAAGCGCGCAAAGATATGCTGGCGGCAGACTTTCCCTTGCCCAGGCTCGCGCCGCGCATTGCCGAATGGCAGGCGACCCTTAAAGATGGCCTTGGCTTGCAGGTCATTCGCGGTGTGCCTGTGGCGCGCTGGAGCGAGGATGAGGCAGAGCTGTTCTTCTGGTGTTTAGGCCTTCATCTAGGCCGCCCCGGTGGACAAAATCCTAAGGAAGAACTGCTGGGGCATGTGCGCGACACGCATGTCAACAAAGCCGATCCCATGGTGCGCTTGTACCAAACGGCTGAAAACATTGATTTCCACTGCGACACGGCCGACGTCGTCGGGCTTCTCTGTCTCAAGAAAGCAAAGTCCGGCGGTAAAAGCCGGATCGTGTCTTCCATCTCTGCGTTCAATCGTCTGCTTGAGCGGGACCCGGCGCTGGCCGCGCGGTTGTTTGAGCCTTTCTTCCTTGATACGCGCAATGAATCAAAAGGCGCCGGCATGGGTGCGGTGCCGATACCGCCGTGCCGCTATGGCGATGGCAAGCTGCGCACGTTTTATCATGCCGATTATTTTCGCTCGGCCCAGCGCCATGCCGAGGTGCCGACCTTCACGCCCCTAGAGCGCAATTGCCTCGATCTTTACGAAAACATCGCCAACGACCCTGATCTCTATCTCTATCTCGATATGGATCTGGAGCCGGGCGATATTCAGCTTTTGTCTAATCACACCAATCTACATGCCCGCACCCAATATGACGATGGCGACACCCCGGCAGAGCGCCGTCACCTGCTCCGGCTTTGGCTCTCGCTATAGGCAGGCCAGATAGACAAATCAGATAGGTCGGGCAGGGCTGTGCTTGTCCCATACGCCTGCGCCCTCTAATCTCCACCCCAATCGAAACCGAAAAAATCTCCGGGAGACGTCAAATGTCGAAAATGCCAGAAGCCACAGGCATGAACGGTGCCGAAAGCCTTGTGCGCACGCTCGTTGCTTCCAAGGTCGAAGTCTGCTTTTCCAATCCCGGCACATCGGAGATGCATTTTGTGGCCGCGCTCGACAAGGTCGATGGTATGCGCGCGATCCTTGGTTTGTTTGAAGGGGCCGTCACCGGCATGGCCGATGGCTATGGCCGCATGGCCGACAAGCCCGCCTGCACATTGCTTCATCTTGGGCCGGGGCTTGCCAATGGCCTTGCCAATCTCCACAACGCGCGCCGTGCTCAGACACCCATCGTCAATATCGTCGGCGATCACGCCACCTATCACGCCCAATATGATGCGCCGCTCGCCTCCGACATTCAGGGCTTTGCGCGCCCCGTCTCCGGCTGGGTGCATTCCAGCCCCAGCCCCAAGACCGTGGCTGCCGATGGCGCGCGCGCCGTCCACGCCTCGATGCAGGCCCCCGGCCAGATCGCCACATTGATCCTGCCTGCCGACACCGCTTGGCTCGACGCTGATGGCCCTGCCGCCCCCTTGACCATTGATGGGCCCGCGCCCGTCGCCCAGGCCGCCATCGACATCACGGCGCAGGCACTTAAATCTGGCAAAAAAGCCGCCATCATCCTGCGTGGCCCTGCGCTTCGCAAACGCGGTCTCATCGCCGCGGGCCGCATCGCCGCCAAGACCGGCGCGCGCATCATGTGTGACACCTTCGCGCCCCGGCTTGAACGCGGCGCAGGCATCGTCGCCGTCGAGCGCATTCCTTATTTTGCCGAGCAGATCGTCGAGACCTTTGCCGAGATCGAAGAGCTGATCCTCGTCTGCACCAAGCCGCCGGTCTCTTTCTTTGCCTATCCCGGCAAGCCAAGCTGGTGCGCGCCAGAAGATGCCGCGATCCATTATCTCGCGCAGGCGCATGAAGACGGCGTCATGGCACTCGAAGCTTTGGCCGATGCGCTGGGTGCCCCCAAAGAGCCGATCCATATCGCGCCTCACAAATTGGCCGACCTGCCGTCCGGCAAGCTCGATCAGTTCAATGCAGGTGCCATCATCGCGCGCTTCCTGCCTGAAGGCGCGATCATCTCCGACGAAGCAGCGACCTGCGGCCTCGGTTCGCAAATCGCCACCGCCACCGCCGCCCCGCATGATTATCTGTCATTGGCAGGCGGTGCCATCGGTCAAGGTCTGCCGCTTGCCACAGGTGCTGCCGTTGCCTGCCCTAATCGCAAGGTCGTCTGTCTGCATGGCGATGGTGGGGCGATGTACACCTTGCAAGCGCTCTGGACGCAGGCGCGCGAAAAGCTCGATGTCGTCAACATCATCTTCGCCAATAATTCCTATGCGATCTTGAACATCGAGTTGATGCGCGTCGGTGCCGAAAACCCCGGCCCCAAGGCACTTTCCATGCTCGATCTACACAACCCAGAACTGAACTGGGTGCAACTCGGCACCGGCATGGGCGTCGAAAGCGTCCGCGTCGAAACTGCCGAAGAATTGATCGACGCTTACCAGTCGGCCCTCAAAGCCAAAGGCCCGCGTCTCATCGAAGTGATGCTTTAGTTCTTTACCTCTCCCCTAGGGAGAGGTCGAAATGCGTTAGCATTTCGGGTGAGGGCCCTGCCTCACATTCATCCTTCGAGACGGGCTAAGCAGCCCCCCTCTGGATGAGGGGAGTGGATGTGGCGACATTCAAAAAACCAAACCCTCATGCCTCGAGGAGGCGCACTTGCGCCGTCTCGAAGGACGAGGCCCCCGATCTCGCAACCAGCCCACCGCGATGTGTCATCACGGCAGCCAGCAACAACAAAAAAATGATGCTTAGTTCATCACGCGATTAAGCGTGAATTCGCCCTGGCGCACGCGGTCGGCAAGGCCCGCCGCCATGTCGGCCACGGCTTCTTCGCCATAGGCTTCCACCATGTCCGACAGCGCCGCAAAAATAGCGGTCGTCGCCAGAATGTCAGCGCCTACGCCTTCGGCCAGCGCTTCGTCCCATGCGTCGAGAATGCTCTGCAGCGCCATGCGGCGCTGGTCCGTTTCCGTCAGTGACAAGGCGTCCATTGCCTCATCATCCATGACATCTGAAATCGGATCGCCCGGCATATCGTAATCGGCCATCATGCCCTCTAAATTCTGTCCCCAACCGGGAGGCAAAACTCCCCGCAGGGAGACCTTTGAACTGTACATCGTGGTGACGGGCAGGGCCGTTCACCGACTGCCCAACGCGCGCAGTTCTGGGCACTTGTAACATAAAGACCGCTAAAGTCGCGTATTTCGTGTAAAAAAGGTTAACAATCCGGCCCGATCTGAGACAGAAAGAGCGGGAAAAAAATCAACGCCCCCACCAGCTTTAAAAGAGCGAAGCCGCGTTTTTTCCACCATTTACCAGCCGTGCAGCCAGACGATGCGCTTCATTGAAAAGTGAATTGGCGCGTTTTGCCGCATCCGACGTGCAACGAGGAAACCGCGTGCGCGCCTCATAAAATGCATTGTTGAAATGCGCGATTATGGTCTTCCGTTCTTTGGGGCTGAGCTTGGCCACATTCATCATGTCGATCATTTTATTACGCCACAGTGAGCCTTCATTGGCCCCACAAACATCGCGCAGGTGATGCACTGAGCCGAGAATTTCCGCCAGCCGCGTCAGCCCGTCATTGAACTGACTGGCCGCGGCGGGAAGGGGCGCAAGCAGGAGCGCGCCCAGTAGCACCATTCTGGCGCTGACAAGCCCACCTGTCCCGAATTTGGACATCCTGCGTGTCATTCCGCGTCGCATCGCTTTCCTTCTGCCGGACTTCACCGATCAGAAGGAAGGCAATGCAGATTTTGGGCCGCCTAATTACTCATATTAAAACCGTCATGGCCCGGCCCACCATTGGTTCAAAGGAGGCGGGCCATCCATCTTTGCCGCAATCCGTGGGCAAGCTGGATCCCCCGGTCAAGCCGGGGGACACCATCAGAAAATACGAGCCTTCAGAAAATCGCGTAACCACCATCAATCACGAATGTATCGCCTGAGTGATAGGCCGACGCATCCGACGCCAGATAAACCGCCACGCCACCAAAGTCGCCCGGCTCGCCCCAGCGCCGTGCTGGCACGCGCGGGATCATCTTTTGAGAAAACGCCGTGCTCTCTTGTGCGTTCGCCGTCATGTCGGTGGCAATCCACCCCGGCAGGATCGAATTGGCTCTGACGCCATAACGCGCAAACTCTACCGCGCAAGATTTCATCATCGAGATCACCGCGCCCTTGGTCGCCGCATAGGCTTGATTGCGCGCCGCACCTTCAATGGCGGCAAGGCTCGCCACACCGATGAGCGAGCCGCCCGTGTCGCCGTTCTTTGAGCGTTCCACAATATGTTTGCAGCTTTCGCGCAGCGTGAAGAACACACCGTCAAGATTGACCGCCAGCGTCTTGCGATAGGTTTCGGTTTTCATTTCCGTAAAAGAAGGCGAGCCAAAACCAACACCCGCATTAGCAAACACGCTGTCGATCCGGCCAAGGGCTTTCAACGTTTCGCCGATGCCGTCCACCACTTGCGCTTCGTCGGCCACATTCACCTTGCGCGTATAAACCTTTGCGCCGTGGGCTTTGAGCTGCGCTGCGGCCTTGGCGTTCTTTTCTTCATTGGTGCCCCATATGGCCACCGCCGCGCCTGCCTGTGCCATGGCGTCTGCCATGCCAAGCCCGATGCCGCCATTGCCGCCCGTAACCAGTGCCACCTTGCCGCTCAGATCAAAAGGTTTGTAAGCCATCGAATGCTCCCTGTTTCAGTTTGGATTTAGATTTTTGATTTGGATGTCTTGGCCGCGCGTTAATGCTGCGGCTTCATTAATTTCAACGGCGGCAATTTCGGTGTCAGTGCCGGTGCGGGCCTGCTTTTAGGCTTGCTGTCGGTCTTGTCTGCGCCGCCGCCTTGCTCTTTCAGTTCAGAGCAGACGAAATAGCTGCGATAGCTCAGATGTTCCGGGTCCGGCGGAATAGTGCAGCTATAAATCGAGCCGCCTTTTTGTAGCACCAAGGCCGTGCCCAGATTGCCGCGGATCTCATAGCCATCTTTGGCCAACGCGCTCAGCGAACGCGACGTCGCCACAAAAGGCCCGTTGCGCGTTCCCGGCGCATAGGGGTCCTTGGCTGCGTCTGCCTGTGCAGGGCCTGCAAAAACCGCAAGGGCGAAAAGGCCAAGCATCGCGCGAATGAACCGCTGGCGTGTCATGAAATCCCCTGAAGGTCAAAACGGTGCGCGATCTTAGCGCAAGTGAGCCACGGTTCAACCAAGCTGGCAGCGCCGACAAATGCCAGCAATTTCCACCACCTTGCGCTCGACCGTGAAGCCCGCCTTTTTCGTCGCGGCGGCCAGCGCCTTGTCGAGCCCGGCATCGACAATCTCTTCGGCCGTGCCACAGCGGCTGCAAATCAAAAATTGGCTTTCATGGCGATGGCCCGCTTCGTCACAGCCCAGATAAGCGTTGAGGCTCTCGATCTTATGGATCAATCCCTCCGCCATCAAAAAATCCAAGGCCCGATAGACCGTCGGTGGCCGCGCCGCTTTATGCGTGCGCGACAGCGTGTCAAGCACATCATAGGCACCCACAGGCCGATGCGAATCCCAGACAATCGCCAGCACCTTTTCGCGCAACGGCGTCAGTTGCACCTGCCGCGTCGCACATAGGCTGCGCGCCCGCGCCAATGCGGTATCAATGCAATGGTCATGATCGTGGGGGTGTGCAGCTTCGTTCGACAGGCCATGGTCAGTCATGTTCAAATGATACAACATAACAACCCTGCTTGACCACACCGGGCGCAAGAGGCTTTAAACCTGAAAGTTCTGTGAGATGTGCGGACGCTTTGTCATCACCTCGGCCCCAGAGGCCATGCGCCATATGTTTGGTTATGCTGAGCACCCAAACTTTCCACCACGTTACAACATCGCGCCCACCCAGCCCGTGCCGATTGTCCGGCTGAATGGGGCGTCCCGCGAATTCGCGCTGGTTCGCTGGGGCCTTGTGCCCTCATGGGCCAAGGAGATGCCGCAATCACTGCTCATCAACGCGCGCGCTGACACCATCAACGAAAAGCCCTCTTTTCGCGGGGCCTTCCGCCACCGCCGTGCCCTGATGCCCGCGGATGGTTTTTATGAATGGAAGGTCACGGGCACAGGGGCCAAGCAGCCCTATTTCATCCGCCGCCGCGACCGCGCGTTGTTCGCCATGGCCGCCATCTGGGACGATTGGCTGCCCGCCGATGGCAGCGAACTCCAAACCTGCGCCGTCGTCACCACCGAGGCCAACGCCACTTTGACGCCGATCCATCATCGGATGCCCGTCATTTTGGACCCGAAAGACTTCGCCCTCTGGCTCGACCCCGCCACCCCCATTAAGGAACTACAGGCTCTCATGGTCGCCGTGCCCGACGACCTGATGGAAGCGATCCCCGTCAGCCTAGACGTCAATCGCGTCGCCAACGACAGCGCACACCTCCTCGACCCCTATCTGGCCCCGCTTGAACCAGTGGCCCCCAAAGAAAAACCAAAGCCCACGGATGATCGGCAAAAAACTCTTTTTTGATCAATCAAACTTCTAAGCCCTCTCCCTCTCTTTCTTTTTGCGCCTACGCGCATGTGGGAGAGGGTTGGGTGAGGGTCTTTCGTCATCTGCGGCCATCCTTCGAGACGGGCAAGTGGCCCTCCTCAGGATGAGGCGAAAATAAATGTCTCCACCGCCCAACTCCAACCCTCATCCTGAGGATCTGCCCCTTGGCGGCGTCTCGAAGGACGAGGTCTCACACTGCGCTCACGTCAATCCGCAGGCGGCCCAAAGAGCAACCAGTGCCCCGACATCTCTGTCAGTAGCCGGTCGAACTGAGATAACCAGCGCTGATTCTGTGAGCACATTGGTCAGGGTTGGGGCAGGGGGAATCGTTGCGTATGCGCTCCCCGGGCGCTTTAGCTCAAGGAAAGTACAAAAACCTCGCACATAAAGGCCGCGCCGCGGCCATCGAAGGTCCCCATTGGTATCTCCAAAAAGAGCTTGAAAGGTTATTCGCGCGCGCCACCTTCACTCCTATATACTGAAAATCGGTCTGGTTCTGGGGACACAATGCTTTCTGACATTATCATCCTGCTCGTTCTGATCTTGCTGAATGGGTTCTTTTCGCTTTCCGAAATGGCGATTGTGTCGTCGCGGCGTCAGCGGTTGCAGGCGCTTGCCTCCGAACGCAAACGCACCGATGGGCAGACGACGGGCCTTGAGGCGGCGTTGGTCCTCCACGCTGAGCCGGGGCGCTTTCTGTCGTCGGTCCAGATCGGCATCACACTGGTCGGCGTCTTCACCGGCGCTTTCGGTGGCGCGACCTTGTCCAAGCCTCTGGCCAAAGTGCTGGGCACCGTCCCATTGGCGGCCCCCTATGCCGACGCCTTCGCGCTCACCCTTGTCGTCGTCATCATCACCTACCTCACGCTGATCCTTGGCGAGCTGGTGCCCAAGCGCATCGCGCTCACCAACCCTGAGGCGATCGCGGCCACCATTGCGCGCCCCATGCGCGGGCTCGCCAAAATTTTGAGCCCCGCCGTCACGTTTCTGTCCTGGTCCACCGAAGCGGTCGTGCGCGTCTATGGCATCACCGGCCAGCAGGTGCCTTCCGTGACCGAAGACGAGATCAAGCATCTGGTCGAGGAGGGTGCAGCGTCGGGGGCCATCGACGGCGTCGAGCGTGACATCGTCAATCGCGTCTTCCGTTTGGGCGACACCCGCGTTAGCGAAATCATGACGCCGCGCGTCCAGATGATCTGGCTCGACACCGACTATACGGTCGAAGAAAACCTCGCGCTTATCCGCTCTGAACAAAAAATGCGCTACCCCATCCGCCATGGTGGATCGGGCGAGCCATTAGGCATGATCCGTGTCGAAGACTTGTTCCTCGCACCCACCTCAAACGAGGAACTGCTGCGTAAAAAATCGCCGCCGCTCTATATCCCGCGCACGACCTCCGCCCTGAAGGCGCTTTCGATCCTTCAGGCTGAAAGCATGTTCATGGGCCTCATCATCGACGAATATGGCGATGTGGTCGGCTCACTCACCATGAGTGAAATTTTCTTCGCTATGATCGGCGATATCTCCGAGCATGTCCGTGACAACAACCCCGGCATCGCGATGCGCCCCGACGGCAGCTATTTCATCGACGGCTATGTCTCCGTCGATGAAGTCCGCCGCGCCTTGGAGCTGACCAAATTGCCCGGCGATGAACAAACCGAAGTCAACACGCTGGCCGGCGTCATGTTCAACTGGTTTGGTCGTCTGCCGCGCGAAGGCGATTATTTTGGCTGGAACGGTTACCGCTTCGAAGTCGTGGACATGGACGGCCCCCGCATCGACAAAGTGATGATCGTCCCGGCACAGAACATCCCCATCGGCACACCACTGGCGCGCACGGCAGACTGATTGCATATTTTGCATAAACCCTCATCCTGAGGAGCGGCGCAGCCGCGTCTCGAAGGGCGAGGCCCCATGCCAAACCAAAACTCCATCATGCTCCTGCCCCGACTTGATCGGGGTATCCACCTATCTTCACCGCATCAAAGTTGGATCGCCCGATCAAGTCGGGCGATGACGTCAACCTTTAGGTAATTCAGAAAACAAAAATAATGCTGTCGTCCTGGGACTTGATCCCGGGACCTATCTTTCTTTGTTGATAGAACATGCCTTGCTGTGATCCTTCGAGACGGGCCAAAGCAGCCCTCCTCAGGATGAGGCATCATCTATTTCACCCTCATCCTGAGGAGCGGCGAAGCCGTGTCTCGAAGCCTCATCCTGAGGAGCGGCGTAGCCGTGTCTCGAAGGACGAGGCCCCCGACGCCTCCTCAAACCACCACAACCTTGCCGGGATTAAGGATCCCCTTCGGGTCCAACGCGCGTTTCACCGCCCGCATCATCTCCATCTCAACAGCTGATTTCGTTGCCGCCATCTCGTCGCGCTTCATCCGGCCGATCCCATGCTCAGCACTGATTGAGCCGCCCAATGCGCTCACAATGGCGTGCACCACGGCGCTCATTTCATCCCAGCGGGCAATGAACGCGGCCTTGTCGGCTCCCACAGGTTGGCTCAAATTAAAATGAATATTGCCATCGCCCACATGCCCAAACGGCACGGGCCTGACGCCGGGCATCACCTTCTCCACCGCTGCCGTTGCTGTCGTGATGAATTCAGCGACGCGCGATACGGGCACCGAGACATCATGTTTGATGCTTCCGCCTTCCAGCCGCTGCACCTCCGACATGGCCTCGCGCAAAGCCCAGAGCTTTGCTCGCTGCGCCTCTGATGCGCCGATGGTGGCGTCTGTTGCTTCACCGGCCTCCAGCGCTGCTGCCAGCATGTCTTCCATTACCTGCCGCAAACGGTCCTCGCGCGTTTCGCCCGCGCTCAATTCTACCAGCACATACCAAGGCGAGGCCGCGCCCAGTGGATCGCTCGCGCCGTTCAGGTGGCGCAGCAAAAACTCAACGCCGATCCGTGGCATCAATTCAAACCCCGTCACCAGCCCGCCACTCATCGCGTCGGCGCGACGCAACAATGTGACCGCCGCCTCAACGCTTGGCACGGCGACAAAAGCCGTCTCGACCGCTTGGGGTTTGGCAAACAGTTTCAACACCGCCCCGGTAATGATGCCCAGCGTGCCTTCAGACCCCATAAAAAGTTGTTTCAGGTCATAACCTGTATTGTCCTTACGCAGACCTTTACGTCCATCCCAGATTTCACCACTTGCCAGCACAACCTCAAGCCCCAGCACCAACTCGCGCGCATTGCCATAGTGCAGCACTGCCGTGCCGCCTGCATTGGTCGAAAGATTGCCACCGATCTGGCATGTGCCTTCAGATGCGAGGCTCAACGGAAACAAACGATCAGCCTTTGCCGCCGCCTCCTGCGCCATTGCCAGCGTCACGCCTGCTTCCACGGTCAGCGTATTATTGAGCGCATCAAGCGCGCCGATCTTGTTCATACGCGTCAGCGATAAGATGATTTCATCGCCGCCTTCAAACGGAATTTGCCCGCCCACGAGGCCAGTGTTGCCACCTTGCGGCACAACTTTCGTGCCCGTCTCATGTGCAATTTTCATCAGTGCCGATACTTCCGCCGTTGATGCTGGCCGCAGCACAAGCGCCGCGCAGCCTTGATAAAGGTCGCGGCGTTCTACCAGATAGGGCGCCATGTCTTGGGGGGTGTCGACAACCCCCTTGGGGCCGACCACCGCTTTCAGGCGCGTTAACGTATCAGGCGTTGGCATCATGTCTCCATACGGCGATGGGCGCGCACGCCAAAGTGAAGATATTGTGGGTGGCCTTGCGCGTCAGGTTTCAGAAAATGATAGGTGGCATTTTCCGTGAACCCCGGCGTCACTCCTACAAAAAGACTGTCATCCACCGGCGACAGCGGAACACTGCGTTTGCCGATCATCACGCTCGTATGCAGCGCAGGTTGGAAATGTGCGATGAGTTGTCCGTCCTCTGCGCTCACTTCAATCTTCTGCATCACATTGGCATAAGTGCCCGCGTAGCGCGCGGCGTCAAACGCCACGCCCGTCCCCGCTTGTGGCGGTTCGCTGGGGCCGACGCCTTGCGGTTTGAAAATGTCTTTCATCAATTCATGTGCCAGCGCCTTGCCGTTGCCGCCATTGGTCAGCAGCACAAATACCGTGCCGCTGGCGGGATGATAACGCATCCATGCCGCCTGTCCGATGGTCGAGCCATCATGGCCAAACGTGTCATAGGTGCCATCGCCATCCCAGTCCCACAGGAACATGGCAAGGCCAATGGCGTCGATGTTCATGTGCGGTGGACAGGTCACGTTCACGGCCTGCATCGCCGCAACACTGGCATCCGACAAAAGCCGTGCTCCATTGGGGGCTACGCCGCCTGCCATCAGCATCCGTGCAAACGTCACCACGTCGCGCGCTTTGGCCATCGACATGGCACCAGCCGGGGCGTTGGATTGCGCCAGAAAGACAATCGGCGTCACGATCAATCGTTCCGGCGTGCCCAGATGCCCGACAGCGGTGAGGTGCCGCATTGCTTGTTCAGGCAGCGTCGAGAAGGCGGGTGTTTCAAGTGGTTTTGCCAGCCGCTGCCGGATCGCTCTGTCCCACGCCACGCCGCTCACCACCTCAATCAATCGCCCAGCGATGACAAAGCCCGTGTTGCAATAAGAAAACATCGCATCGATTGGATGCACTTGGCCGAGATCACCAAGCATAGCGACAAATTTTTCAATGCGATCTTCGCCGCGCCCGGCATCCTCAAAATAATCGCCCTCAATGCCGCTTTGATGCGTCAGCAAATGCCGCAGTGTCAGCCGTGCTGCCACAGCTTCGTCAGCGAGTTTAAAATCGGGCAACCAACGCCGCACCGGATCATCCAGCGTCAGCTTGCCTTCTTCCACAAGCTGCAAGCACATGGCCGCCACATAGAGCTTGGTGATGGAACCAATTTGAAATAACGCCTCAGGTGTTGCCGCCACGCCTGTATTGAGGTTGACCACGCCGCTCGCGGCTTCGACCAGCGCGCCGTCCGACCAGACGGCAAGGCTGGCACCGGGCACGCCAAATTTTTGGCGCAGCGTGTCAAGGCGGTGTTCAAGGTCGATCATGATTGGTCTGCTTTGTTTTTGGGCATGAGGCTTCGCATAGGGCTTTATAGAGTTTAGCATGATACCTCTGTCAGCAAGCCTCATGAGTCGATTTTGATATGACCGATAGTTCACCAGCCGCATCCCCCGATAGTGTGACGTCAACCGTGACAGCGGTGGCGCGTGTTGCGCTTGCCGTGCACGATCTCGGTGAGGCCGAGGCGACCTATACACGCCTGCTTGGCCGCGAGCCATCTTGGCGTCGTACGGATCGCATAGACGGCACCGATCATGTGGTCTATCAACTCGACAATATGGCTCTCGAACTGATCGCTCATATTGGCCCCGGTGTCTGGAGCCAGCAGCATAAGGCTTTCACGGATGAGCGCGGCGAGGGCATCATCGCGTTGTTTTTGGCGACCGACAATGTCGAACAGACGGTAGATTTTCTCTCGCAGCGTGGTCTAGCAACCGGCTGTATGCCAGCCAATGAGGCCACCAGCAGTGATGGTCAACATCGTCGTTGGCGCAATTCCATGATGTCGCGTGGTGTCAGCCGTGACTTAGCACTCGTTGCCACACAGGACATGACGCGGCCCGCCACGCTCAAAACGATTGCTCCCTTGCGCGCCGGTGTCAACGCCGAGGCGGCCATCTCCGCGCTTGATCATGTCGTAGTGATGACCTCCGACGCCGAGGCTTGCAAGACCCTGTTTGGCGCACAATTTGGCATCCGTTTGGCGCTCGATCATTCAAAACCTGAATGGGGTGTGCGCCAATTGTTCTTCCGACTCGGCGGCGTCACCATCGAAGTGGTGGAATCGCTCGACAAGGCCAAGGCTCCCAAGGTTGATTTTTTCTGGGGTGTCGCGTGGAAGACCGACAATATCCACGCTGTGCATGACCGTCTCGTCGCTGAGGGCGCGGACATTTCAGAGGTTCGCACCGGACGCAAAAAAGGCACCGAGATCGCTACTGTCCGCCCCCCCACCAACGGCGTCCCCACCTTGCTCATCGGTCAGAGCAAATAACGACTGAACCTTACTGTGTGTGCACATCACACATTTACAAAAATTTGTGTCGTCCCGGGACTTGATCCCGGGACCCAGCGCTCTCGCCAACCCACGTCTCAAAAGTGAGGCACGAGATTCAAAATCCAAGATCATTCATCTGTATTAAGATCATTCATCTGTATTAAGATCATTCATCGGTATGCTGTGGGCTTCAATAAGGCACTCACATTGCCTTAGTGCGGTGCCGCCGCCCGCGCTAGCCGATCATTGATCGCTTCGCCAAGCCCGTGGCGCGGGATCGGCGCAATGGCAATGCCGCGCCCGTTTGCCTTCGCGTCCAGCGCGCGCATCATGGCAAAAAGATGCGCGGCCGCCTCCGATAGATCGCCGCTGGCCGACAGATTGAGCGCCGCCCCTTCGGCCTCCGCGCCGAACGCAAGCCACAGTTCATCAGCCTCAGGCGCGCTCACATTCAGCCGCAACCGGGCCTTTGGCGCATAATGGCTGGCAAGCTGCCCCGGCGATGATCGGCCCGCTTCGCCCGACGCCACATCTGCCGCCTGCAATGCCACGCCCAGCACCGCCTCAATGGCATCGCGCGCCACCGCGCCGGGCCGCAGCAGCGCCGGTGCGCCACTTGCCGGAAATCCGACGACGGAGGATTCAACGCCCAGCGGGCAGGCTCCCCCGTCGAGCACCAGCGCCAACGCCTCTGCGTGTCCGAGCGAGGCCACCACATGCGCGGCCAGCGTCGGGCTAATTTCGCCTGACGCATTGGCCGAAGGCGCGGCAATGGGCCGCCCCGTGGCCCGCAATAGCTGTTGCGCCAGCGGATGGGCGGGCACGCGGATCGCCACCGTGTCGAGCCCCGCGCTCACCAGCAGCGACAAAGACGATGTGTCCAGGCGCGACAATACCAGCGTGACCCCACCCGGCCAGAAGGCACGCGCTAGGCGCTCGGCTTCCGCTGTAAAGCGCACATGCGCTTTTGCTGCCTCGATGTTTGGCACATGCACAATCAACGGATTAAATGTCGGGCGGCCCTTGGCGGCGTAAATGTTGGCCACCGCGCGCTCGTTGGTCGCGTCCGCGCCCAGCCCGTAAACCGTCTCGGTGGGAAACGCGATCAGGCGTCCCTCCCGCAAATAGACGCCCGCTTTTTCAATCGCCGCCTCATCCGCCATCAAGCACTCAACGGTCATGCGTCTTGGCTTTCGAGTTACGTTGATTGAGCATCATCAACTTGCGTATTGGCGCTTGCGGCAAAATACGCGCTAGCCAAGCAATAAAATTATTCAGCCGCCCATTGATGATCACAGGCCGCCCCGCCATCACCGCCTCATAGGCTTCGCGCGCCACCACATCGGCCTCTGTCCACAGCGCCTTGGGCATCTTGCTCACTTCGGCGCGGTTGCCCGCCACGTCATGGAATTCCGAATAGGTAAAGCCGGGGCAGAGCGCGGTCACGTTGACATTGCGCCCTTGATATTCAAGCGACAGGCTTTCCGACATCTTGATGACAAAACTTTTGGATGCCGCATAAAGCGTGCCCCCCGCCGCGCCGGGCAGGTGTCCTGCCAGCGAGGCCACATTGATAATGCGACCATAATTTCGCGCCGCCATGCCGGGGCCAAACAGATGGCAAAGTTCTGCCACCGCCGTCACCATCACCTGAATGAGCGCCCGCTGTGCATCCCATTTTGTGTCACGAAAAAACCCTGGCACCGAATAGCCCGCATTATTGACCAGCGCATCCACCATAATGCGGCGCGTCGTCATCTCGTCAAACAGCGCGCGTGGCGCGTTGGGGTCTGCCAAATCAGCCACCACCACATGGGCTGTGACGCCGAATTTGCCTTTGATCTCCTGCGCCAGCGCCTCCAGCCGTTCGCGCCGCCGCGCCACCAGTACCAAATCAAAGTCATGGGCGGCAAAAACCAGCGCCAACTCGCGGCCAATACCCGCAGACGCCCCTGTCACAAGGCATGTGCGTCTTTTGCTCTCTTTGCGGCTTTCATCCATCAATCAATTCCTGTGGTTCAATCACGGCCAAGAATAGAGTAAAATCAGCAAAACGTCAGATACTCCCCACCTAAACTGGAAAATTCTCTTATGACCTATCGTGCCCCCGTCCGCGACATGGCTTTTTATCTCACCGAAGTGGCGGGGTTGAAGGCGCTGGCGGGCACAGGCGATTTCGCCGAACTGACGCCGGACCTGATCGACGCCGTACTCGAAGAGGGCGCAAAACTCGCGGGCAACGTGCTCGCCCCCTTGAATAAATTGGGCGACAGCGAAGGTGTCCGCCTCGAAGCTGATGGTGTCAAGACCGCCAAGGGTTTTGTCGACGCCTATCGTCAATGGGTCGAGGGCGGGTGGGGCTCCATTGCGGCGGCCCCCGCATATGGTGGTCAGGGCCTGCCGCTGGCGCTCGCCACCGCCATGCAGGAAATGTGGAACGCCGCCAATATGTCCTTCGGCCTCTGTCCGATCCTTAGCCAAGGCGCGGTCGAGGCGATTTCCGTTCACGGCACCGATGAACAAAAAAAGCTCTATCTGCCCAAGCTCGTCTCCGGTGAATGGACCGGCACGATGAATTTGACCGAGCCGCAGGCAGGCTCCGACCTCAATGCCTTGAAGGTCAAAGCCGTGCCGCAGGGCGATGGCACCTACAAGATCAGCGGTACCAAAATTTTCATCACTTATGGCGACCATGACATGACGGATAATATCGTCCATCTCGTCCTGGCTCGCTTGCCCGATGCGCCTGCAGGCACGCGTGGCATCTCGCTCTTTCTCGTGCCCAAATTTATCGTCAATGCCGATGGCTCGCTGGGTGCGTGTAATGATGCCAAATGCGTCGGCCTTGAAGACAAGATCGGCATTCACGCCAGCCCCACTTGCGTCATGGCTTACGGCGAAGAGGGCGGGGCCATCGGTACGCTGATCGGCGAAGAAAATCGCGGGCTGGCTTGCATGTTCACGATGATGAACAATGCGCGGCTTTTGGTCGGTACGCAGGGCGTCGCCATTGCCGAGCGCGCCTATCAACACGCGCTGGCCTTCGCGCAAGAACGCAAACAAGGCCGCCCCATCGGCTCAACACTCGCGGCGGGCGAGATGGCGCCCATCATCGAGCATCCCGACATTCGCCGCAGCCTTCTCACCATGAAGGCGCTCACCTATGCCGCGCGTGCCATCTGCTATGCCAATGCGGTGGCGATCGACACCGCACACCACGGGGGCGATGATGCCGCTCGCAAAGCCGGTCAGGCGCGCGCTGATCTCCTCACTCCCATCGCCAAATCCTTCTCCACCGACATCGGCTGCGAAGTCGCCTCCATCGGCGTGCAGATCCATGGCGGCATGGGCTACATCGAAGAAACGGGCGCTGGGCAATATTACCGCGACGCCCGCATCCTGCCGATCTATGAAGGCACCAACGGCATTCAGGCCATCGACCTTGTGAGCCGCAAATTGCCGCTCGCCAATGGCGATGTTGTGCGCGGTTTCATCGCCGAGATGAAAGAAACAGCCGCCGCCGCTCATGCGTCGAATAATGCCGATATGATCGCGGTCGGCGCATCGCTTGATGTGGGCCTTGCCGCCCTCGACACGGCGACCGATTACATGCTGGCAAATCTGAAATCAGCCCCCAATGATTGCCTGAGCGGTGCCACGCCTTATCTGCGCCTCTTCGGTACGGTCAGCGGCGGGCATTTCCTCGCCCGCGCGGCGCTCGCCAAGCCCGAAGGCGAAGAGCCGTTCCCTATCGCCCGCGTCAACCTCGCGCGCTTCTATGCCGATCAGATTTTGCCAGCTAGCTTGGGTCTTGTCGGCCCGGCTACAGCAGGTGCCTTAGCGCTTTTTGCTGACGATTTGACGGCCTGACTTTCCCTTAGGGAACCTGCGCTTTTAGCGGCGTGGTTTGACGTCTCCGCCGCGCGCGCCTATCACCAAAGAGTGCGCGCGGATTCATCGTGCGCCAAGCTAGAAAGCAGTTCTTATGTCCGATGTTTCGCTCACCACCTCAGATGAAAACCCGCTGACCTATCCGTTGGCGCGTATTCCTGAGCCCGGCGAAATGATGGAAGCCGCCCCCGGCATCTTTTGGGTGCGTATGCCGCTGCCCTTTACGCTCAATCATATCAATCTTTGGTTGATCGAAGAAGAAGACGGTTGGGCACTGATCGATACTGGCGTCGCCACCGACGAGGTCAAAACGCTTTGGCGTGACATCTTCGCCAAAGGCCTCAAGGGCAAAACCATCACGCGCGTCATCGTCACTCATCTGCACCCCGATCACGTCGGCCTTGCAGGTTGGATCACTCGTAAGTTTGGCGTCGAACTTTATATGTCGCGTACGGATTTTCTGATGTGCCGCACATTGATCCTCGACACAGGCCGCGAAGCACCCAAAGAGGCGCTCGATTTTTACCGTGCCGCGGGCATGGGGCGCCGTGGCCTTGAAAGCTATGCCAAACGCTTTGGCCATTTCGGGTCCCTTGTCTCGCGCCTGCCCGACACATTCCGCCGCCTGCGCGAAGACGATGAGATCACCATTGGCGGGCGCACATGGCGCATCGTCGTTGGCTCGGGCCATGCGCCAGAGCATATCTGCCTCTATAGCGCGGAGGCCAAAGTCTTGATCTCCGGCGATCAAGTCTTGCCGCGTATTTCATCCAACGTCTCGGTGCATCCCACCGAAGCCCATGACAACCCGCTGCAAGACTGGATCGACAGCTGCTACCGCATCCGCGCCAATCTACCCGACGACGTGCTGGTCCTGCCCGCGCATAATGAACCCTTCTACGGTCTCCATGCCCGCCTCACCCAGCTCATCGAAGGTCACGAAGATGGCCTCCATAAACTCCGCGACATGCTCGTCGAACCCCGCCGCGCCATCGACGTCTTCTCCGCCCTCTTCAAACGCGAAATCGGCCCCGAAGTCTTCTTCATGGCCACCGGCGAAAGCCTCGCCCACCTGAATTGCCTGCTCGGCCGCAAAGCCGCCACCGTCACCTGCAACGAAAAAGGCGTGGACTGGTATCAGCAGGCTTGAGTTTCAATATTTAGTGTCGTCCCGGGACCCATCTTATCGCGAGAAAAAAATAATATTCTCATCCTGAGGAGGCGCTCTTGCGCCGTCTCGAAGCCTCATGCCTCAAGGAGGCGCTCTTGCGCCGTCTCGAAGCCTCATGCCTCAAGGAGGCGCTCTTGCGCCGTCTCGAAGCCTCATGCCTCAAGGAGGCGCTCTTGCGCCGTCTCGAAGCCTCATCCTGAGGAGGCGCTCTTGCGCCGTCTCGAAGCCTCATCCTGAGGAGGCGCTCTTGCGCCGTCTCGAAGCCTCATCCTGAGGAGGCGCTCTTGCGCCGTCTCGAAGCCT
>JBDNIY010000010.1:0-168569 GCA_041688015.1 Parvibaculaceae bacterium | reverse complement strand
ATAAGCCGAATAAACCGCCCCGCCCGTTTCTGCGAGCACCTTCGTGATCGCAGCCGTCAGGGACGTCTTGCCGTGATCGACGTGACCAATCGTGCCGATGTTGCAATGGGGCTTATTGCGTTGAAACTTTTCTTTGGCCATCGGTGCAGTCCTCGTTTGGTCGAATGATCGATCTCTAAAGCGTCTCAGGTGTTGTGGCGTCCCAGTCTCTAAACGCCTAGGTCTCTATATGTGTCCAGTGCCGGCAGTCGGTCTGGAGCGGGTGAAGGGAATCGAACCCTCGTCATCAGCTTGGAAGGCTGTTGCTCTACCATTGAGCTACACCCGCCTGACCGTATTCCCTTAACTCGCCGCTCTATGTGAGCGTTTTTTGACATCGAAGCCACCAGAAAGCCCTGAAATCTCAGGGTAAAGTGGTGGAGGGGGTTGGATTCGAACCAACGTAAGCATAGCTAACGGATTTACAGTCCGTCCCCTTTAGCCACTCGGGCACCCCTCCGTGTCCGACGTCAAATGTTGTGAAATCCCAATATGTTCGCTGCCGCCGATTGTGCTTCGCATCCGCGCGGCTTTATTGAGCTTTGCCGCCGTGCTGTCAACTGATTTCCCGGTCCCAAACGCGTGTAACACCCCGCAGCGTCCCCAGCATCATCAAGAATGAGCAGAAGGCACCGTCGAGGGGGCGTTTACATGGGCCCGGAAGGCGCAATATAAACAGCAGCATGAGTAAACGCAAGCCGGGCTCCGGCACCCTTCATCGCCCAGACGCATCCCCACACCCTTTCAAGGGCAGCAGTGGACGCGGCCCTCGCCATGGCCCCCAAAAGGGCCACAAAGGCGGAGCTGATGAGAATTTTCTCTATGGATTTCATGCAGTTACCGCTGCGCTCCTTAACCCGGCACGCAAACCACTAAGACTCTTGATGACCCGTAATGCGGAACATGATCTCGCAGCCGAGGGCCTGAGCCTTGGCATTGAACTGACGCTAACGCCGGAAACCATGACCGGTGAAGAGATCGCCGCCACCCTGCCTCCCGGTGCGGTGCATCAGGGCATAGCGCTCAAGGTCTCCGCCCTGCCCGATTTGTCCGTCGATGAAGCATGTGCGGGCGCAAAGGTCGCAGTCGTGCTCGATCAGGTCACCGACCCGCATAATTTTGGGGCGATTCTCCGCTCAGCGGCCGTTTTTGGTGCCGAAGCTATCATTACCACTGACCGAAACAGCCCCCCTTTGGGCGGCGTTCTGGCCAAAGCTGCCTCCGGCGCGCTCGAAAAAGTCAAAATTGCCAAGGTCACCAATCTGGTGCGCGCTCTGGATGAGTTGAAGGATTTAGGGTTTGAGGTCATCGGCCTTGATGGTGAAGGTGAGGTTTCACTTTCCGATTTCAAAACTGGCCCAAAGGTCGCGCTGGTGCTGGGTGCCGAAGGCGCAGGATTACGCCGTCTCACCCGCGAACACTGCGACATACTCGCGCGCTTGCCCGCAACCGGTCCCATGCGAAGCCTCAATGTCTCCAACGCCGCCGCCGTCGCCCTTTACGAGTTGGCCAGACGCGGATGAATTGACGCGGCTGGCTTAAAGCCCGCCCCGAAGCAGATAAGGCGCAACGATGATCCGCTTCAGGTGCCAGCCAAGGTTCCATTCCAGCAGATAGATGGTCTGCTCGTCCGGCGTCGAAAAACGCGCACCAATATCCATCCGAAAAACCAACGGGCTTCCTGCAAAGAACGCATATCGCACTTGGCCCATCGGATCGGAGAGATCGCCGCCGCTTGCCTTTGCCCCTTCAGACAGCATAGAGGGATTGATGAGCGTATCGACCACCTGATCGATCGCGCGGCTGTTCAACGCCTGACCAAGCGCCTGAAGGCGCGGATCAGGATTGACGATCTTGGTGGAATAGGCCGCCTTGAGGTCTTCGCGCACACCATCCCGCACGGACGTCCAGTCAACCTGTGAGGAAAGGCTAACCTTGTCGCCCGTCAGCAGCGCGGTCTGAAGGTCATAAATCGCCCAATAGGGCCAGATCATCCACAAGGCAACAAAGCCTAGAACACCGACCAAGTAAGGCCCGGATTTGCCAAACCGCTTGGTGGCCAAGCCATAGGCAAGCCCACCCACGACGGCAGCAACCAGCACAGTTCCCAAAATCCAAAAAACCAAACTACCCAAGATGTTTCCTCACCCCAACACAGCAACTGCCGCACATTGCCGTCAGAAGGCACTTCCAAGCAAGCGAAAGGCGGCAATCACAATCAGCATGACCAACGCCGCCCGCCGCACAGTCTCGGGATCAGCCAGACCGAACGCATGAGCACCCGCATAGGCACCCATCAACATAAACGGCGCCAACACCACAATGCGCGCCGCCAGCGCCATGTCATAGAGTCCCTGCACACCGGCATAGCCCGCCGCAACTAGGTCGAGGACGAGAAAAAAGGCGATCAACGACGCTCGCCCCGAGGCCACGCCAGCGGCATTGGAAAAGAAAAACAAAACCGCCGGCGGCCCGCCCATCGCGGTTGCGCCATTCAGCACCCCCACCAGACCGCCTGTCGCCAGCGTTGCGGCCGGACCCGGCGACAACTTGAGATTGACGCCCAGCAGCAGGATGCTCGCCGCCACAGCAATGAACCCGGCAATCAGGAGCGTCATAGTGTCAGATGGCAAATGCGCCAGCGCATAGAGCCCCAGCGGCATGGCCACGACCGCCCCACACCACAACAACATCAAGGCCCGCCACTGCACCTCGCGCCGCACACCCGGCAGCAAGGCAACGCTGGCCAGCGCTTCTAATACAAAAAATACCGGCACAACGCGGGCGGGTGGCCAGACAATCGTGAGTAAACCAACAGCGATTAGCGACGCCCCAAAGCCGGTATAGTCGCGCACAAAAAAGGCGAAAAATACAATCCCCGCACCGCTCGCCAAGGCCGCGTCGCTACCCTCACCTGCGGCCAGCGTCAGCAAATCCTGTATCATTGACATCCATAAATCCCATCAGACGAAACTAGGCGCGAGGCGTCACCTGCGTGTGCACATGAGAACTCGCCTCCAATGTGCGATGCACAGGGCATTTGTTTGCAATTTCCAGAATTTTCGCCCTCAGCTCGTCCGATACATCACCTTCAACCGAAATGTCACGCCTGAATAGATCAATCCGCCGACCACTACCTCGCACTTCATCCGTGCAATCCGCGCAGTCTTCCGCATGAATTTTGTCATGCGACACGGCGACGCTGACACGACCCAGCGGAAGTTTTTTTAAATCGGCATACATGCGCAAGGTCATGGACGTACAGGCCCCTAGCGCTATCGACAGGAAATCATAGGGCGA
The DNA here is from genome assembly GCA_041688015.1 of Parvibaculaceae bacterium. Taxonomy (GTDB): domain Bacteria; phylum Pseudomonadota; class Alphaproteobacteria; order Parvibaculales; family Parvibaculaceae; genus Parvibaculum. Next base: position 165,230 of record JBDNIY010000010.1, on the reverse strand, counting down.
AGGCCCGGTGTCCAATCCGCCAGATTTAATGGGTTCATCTGCAAACAGATGATGTTCACCGGAATATACAAAATTTTGAAATTTGCCACCTCCTGTTTCGCTCACGCTCACGCCGGAATGCTCCTCGAGCCTCACATCGAGGGAGCGCGGCACATAGTGCGCCAACCACCCTGACATCACCTGCGCGGCATAGCGTGCGTCGGCTGGATCACTGAGCAGATGATCGGCCTTGTCCAGCGACACAAAACTCTTGGGATGCCGTGCGGCAAGAAATATTTCCGTTGCGTTGTCGATGCCGACAGTCTCGTCGAGCGGCGAATGCAGAACGAGCAATGGCTTCTTCATCGCCTTCACGGCATCGTGTATCGCCTGCCCGCGCGCATCCTCCACAAACTGCTTGCGTATCGTGAAGGCACGCCCAGAAATCTCGACCACAGCCTCACCCTTACCTTCGATCTCCTCGAGGCTCGCCCCCAAATTGTGAAGCACATGCCCGATATCGGCCGGTGCACCAATGGTGACCACGGCACGCGCCTCGGGCACATCCTTGGCGACAGCAAGCACGGCCGCGCCACCCAGCGAATGACCGATCAAGACAGAAGGTGCCTCAAAATGTTGCCGCAAATAGTCAGCCGCCGACAACAGGTCAGCAATGTTTGAGGTGAAATTGGTCGAGGCAAACTCACCTTCGCTCGTCCCCAACCCGGTAAAATCAAACCGTAGAACCGCAATCCCCTCCATCGCCAGCCCGGAAGCAATCGAGCGCACGGCATTGAGATCCTTGGAACAGGTGAAGCAATGGGCAAACAGTGCATAGCCCCGCACGGGTCCATCAGGCACCTCGAGACGACCCGCCAATGTCGCGCCCGACGAACCGGGGAATTCCAACCGCTGAGTTTTGATGGCCAACTTGACCGCTCCCCTTCATGAGATGGCAATGCTTCAACGCCATCATAGCCAACTTCCAAAGGTCGGGCTTGCCTCACAAAAGCCGGTAGCGTAGAAGATCGCAAATTACGCCCTTGTAGCTCAGTTGGTAGAGCACCTGATTTGTAATCAGGGGGTCACGAGTTCGAATCTTGTCGGGGGCACCATTCTTTTCAATGACTTATAGAAATTAGTGCTAATTCATTTTGGGTGATAGCTACCCAAGAGCTACCAGCGCGTCATTTAGCGTCGAAAACCCGAAACTGCGGGCGCGCCGCTTCGCTCTATGAGCCCCGGCTGAATTGCTACGTGAGGGCACAGCCATGAACGACGATGAAGTCGCAGACTATATTTCCTACACTTCCCAAGAGGCCGCGGCGATCTTACGCCGCTCGACAGGCACGCTCGCCAACTGGCGCGTCAGCGGAAAGGGGCCGCCGTTTATTCGGATCGGGGGCCCCATCATGTATCCCTGCAAAGCCCTACACGCGTGGCTCGCCACCAACGTTCGCAGTAGCACAACCGAAAAACCAGGCTCGGAGCATCACGCGAGGCCTCGCGAAGCCGTCACGGATTGATGTCAGATCGCTTACAACAAGGCAGAAAAGGTGCATCCTCAATTCGGAATTATGCCTACCCATCGAACAGTGGTCATGGCCTGACGTGGAGAACGATTTTATGGCTTTAACAATCGGCCTGATTGCAATTGCCGCATGCGGATATCTGATGTGGTGCTTCATCATGAAAATTCGGGCGAAACATTACCGCCATGCAGCTTTTTCATTTCTCGGCCTTTTTCCCGTCGCCTTCATTGCTCTAATGGGCTTCGTCGCAAACAGCGAGCCCGACATTCAGCGAATGTATGAAATCGCAAGCGAGACAGACATTTATGAGGGAGTGTTGATAAAGATCAAAGTCGCGCCGGGACTATCAAAGGAACAACTCAAGAAAGTTATACAAGACGTAGCGCGGCGTGACGGGCGTGGACGGGTAGCTGTTGGAGTCTATCAAATCGGAGAGGATGAAACTAAGTCAGGTTATACGGCTGCCATGGGTGAGCGGAAAAATGAAGATGATGAATGGAAATACGAATTCGCAGATGCCTATTTGCACCCTGAAAAACATACCCCCCCATCCATTGTTGGCGAGTCGGTTCAACTCCAAGCGGGGGCATCAGTTTCAAATGCCCCCGATATCTGGCTCTACGAAAATATTCTACTGACGGTTGCCCAGCCTACGACTGCAAAAGTAATTGACCAAAAGACGTATCACCTCAACGCCGGCTCCGATTTGACGCGTTACAGAGTGCAGATTGAAAAGCCTGCGCAAGTGTCTGGGTGGGTGATGCAGAGTGACTTCCAAATGAAATAGTGCGCCTCCGCCTATGCGCGGTGATATAGCTACACAGCTTATCGCTGCGCGTGCCCTAGGGCCAACGCAACAAAGGGCCCGTGAATTCGGGCCAAGTCCACGACCTCTCATGACGCTGAGTATGGTCTAGGGCTTGTTGTCGATTGAGAAGTGGCACCTCTGTCCGTTGAGGCCCTTTGGCATCAATCGCCCGCGGTCTCCATCTATGCCGCATCGCCAAGACGCAGGACAGCAGGGGAAAGGTTCACGTGAGTCCGGCTCGGCTTACTTCAAGATATCTGTCCGTTGGACATTTCTGATCTTTTGGGCGGTATCATCGGGAACCCCCGCTTCGCTAGCAAAGTTCGGCCACTTGAGAACGGCATCCTGAACCTGCCTGAGAATCTCCTCGGCGCGGCCCCGTTTCATCGAAGCATTCTTGGCGCAGGTCACAGGGCAAAAGCCGCAAAACCTAAGAAAGAAGGCCATGCAATTGAATATCTAGCCCACCGACTTGCGAAATTTATCTGCCAAAACAGCCAGCTTTGCGGCCTCACCCTCAAGAGCGGTAAAGGCGTAGGGGTTGAGGAATTGGCGCCCCCAGAAAAAATTCCGCTCTGTAGGCGACAAATTGGCCTCCTCACAAACAAGCGTCCAGTCTTCCCCTACGCAGCGCAACTGCCCCTCAATGATTGCGAGAGCCTCCTTCTCGGACATCAGGAAGTCGTGGGCTGCGTCAAGGCATGTTGCGATCCGGCTCGCGCGATTGTCTCCAGTGATGAGCATGGCCTGAGTAGCTTCCTGCCCGGCACGTCCTTGCGGACAAATGTCGTAGGCAGGCGTCATCGTCAGTGCCTTTCCATCCCAAAACGCAGCATGGTTTCGTGCGTGATCGTCCGTGTTCCCAGAGAGAATATTGAACACAATGCGTGAGAAAAGCTCACGTAAGGTTGCCCGAGGCTCGGTAAAGCGATGCCGGATAATATCGGCCAAATCGGCGTAACTCGCGTAACGCGCCATCATTTCGTCGAGGCCAAACATAGTCAGAGCCGAGACCATCATGCGACGCTGCCAACCAGCAGCTACTTTTCCTCGATCAAATCGCTCGACTAGCAAAACATCCTTGCCTAAGGCGTTCACGAGCGAAACCGGCGCAGTATTGATCCCGCACAGTTTCGCAAGACGCATAGCGATGAACTCGGCTTTGACGACGCTGTAGACATCTGAAGACGAAGAGAACTTGGCCACATACTTAATAGCGCCGTCTTCGATCAGAGCTTTGGGCCGTGCACCGCCTATCGAACTGCCATGATGGAGGGCTTGGTCGAGCTCTGCCGAGAGCGGAATTCCCCTCTCAACGCGCTGCGCTGACTCTATCAACTCTTCAAGAGTTGCATTGGTCGGAGAGCGAGGAACATATTCTGTAGGTGAAAGCTGAAAATCGAGCGCGCCAATGCGATCTGAACCCGACTCCAAAAGAAAGGTCAGTTCGGATAGCTCCAAGGTGTCGAGCTCATTTCCTTTGACCCCGAACTTGCGATTGAGGATGACGCGGCGTCCCCACGCATCTGGCGCAGCATCGCGCAGACTGCTCGGCATGGTCAATCCATCAGGGAGTGGCAACTCACCGGACTGAAGCGGTAGCTCAGGCAGGTAGGGCGAGATGGCATCCTCGCGTTCGAGGTAACTCTGACCGTAGTTGAAGTGAACGAGGCCGTTATCGGCATTCAAGCGTCCAGCGACGACCGGCTCGGTCGCTCCTGGTAACCAAACCCAGACATAAGCCTCGTCGTACTTTGGCAGCTTAGAACTCATCTACGACCTTCTTCTCGGTCTTGTAGATATGCTTTGGCAAAATAGCGATCCGGTCATCCATGCGACCAGATAATGTATTAATACCCTTTTCATCACTATCGAACAGCTTGACGCCGACAAGAGCTGCGGCCTCAAACATGAGTCCGACTTCCACCTTGGGGTCGCCCTTCTCAAGACGCTGAAGCGTGCTCCGCGCAACTCCCAGACGCTCGGCCAATTCCATCTCAGTCATTTTCCGCTGCTTGCGCCCATGACGGATCACCTTGCTCAGCAAGTTGATTGCCTCAGAGGTGTAACGTGCATAAGTGCGCTTTGGCGTAGGCATCGTCTCGACCTGTTTTGATTTACTCATCGGTCATATCTGTACAATTTGACCACCTCATAAGTCATTATGGGTATCACAAACAGTGAAGTCAACTGACCTGCGCCCGAAGTTTCATCCAGCTGGAAGTAGAGTCCTTTGATTATTTGAGCCTGATTGGCTCGGTGATGCAACGGGACGGGGCGTGGAGCCCCCACATTGCTCAGACGCTCCGTCCCGTTGCATCACGGTGGCGTTGAGCTTGGCGTAGATGGTGGGTGGTATATTGCCAATCGAGCTGTGTGGCCTGACCTGGTTGTAGTCGTCTTTCCAGATCGCAAGCGTCTCGCGGGCGTGATCGAGTGAGCGGAACAAAGTCTCGTTCAGCAGTTCATCCCTGAGCTTGCCATTGAAGCTCTCGATGAAGGCATTCTGGGTGGGCTTCCGTGAACCTTGATCGCTTCATCATCCGTCTCCTTCTTAAGACGGACTCTACTCAAATCTGGAGGAGTTTTAAGGGCTCAGGTCGCAACCTAAATGACCGTTACATGAGGCAAATTACATAGATATGACTCATATATAGGTCATTTTAAGGCGATGTCCTAGATTGGGTGATTGAGCAGCCCAATAAGATCGACATCATTGCTGCCGCGCGGGCCCTTAACACCGTATCTTCCCGCTTATCGGGTCAAAAATATTCAACCCTGGCTTTACCGACGGCCGCCTCCGGTCCAGGTCCGTTCGCGACCCCTTTGCCCAGAAGATGTGGGGAGGTGATCGTTATGGCACTAAGCCAAAGTTAGGAACCAAAAAGGCCCGACGCATTTTTTCCTAATGACTTCCGAGACTTAACAGCCCGCCGCGAGAATTTTTCGGCGGGTTTTGCTTTGGCACTAAATGAGCAGTTCTGCGCAATAGTGCACATTTTCGGCGCGCGTTTTGATACTAGGATTGCGCGGAATTGATCACTTTTCGCGCAGCTCTCTGCGCAATCTATTTACCTGCCCCATCAACCCACCGCGAAACTCTGCTTCGCCCTCTATGTACCGAAGACTCTCATAGATCAGCGCCGACGCCTCGCCTCGAAACTCGGGCGCTGCCGCGCTCTTTAGCTCGTTGAACACGGCTTCAACGGCGGCATAGACAACCCCAAAACGCACCGTATCAATCTCTTCTCTGTATGTATTCACCAGCGTTTCCGCCGTTTTTTGACCGGGAAGCATTTCGCCTTGTCCAGTTGCAAGCCATTCGAGCGGCACTCCAGCCGCCCTTGCCATTTTTGCGAGTTTCAGGACGCCTGGCTCTGAACGCTGTGCCGACAAGTAGCTCTGAATTGTTGTCGCAGGCACGTCAGACCTCCGCGACATTTCCGCGACAGAGCCTCCAATCAGGTCAATCGCCTGTCTTATCCTCGTTTGAAGCAACGAAATTTCGTCGTCATCGTTCATGGGCGGTACTCTGACCAGCTGCAATATAACGTCATTACGTTTATTTTCCCTTTTTATTCAATAAGTTAGATCAATTTCAGACTTAATTAGGCTGACCGCGAAGTCTGACGACTTAATTAGGTTGACGAATAAACGTAATTACGTTCTATTAAACTCGTTAACCAATCGAGGAATTTATGAAGATTGCAACCGCAGACATTCCAAAAGAACCCGCTGTGAGGCGGGCGTGGATACTCTATCAACTCAAAATTCGAGGCGTCTCGCTCACCTCAATCGCCTGCGCTGAGAACGTCTCAGCGACAGCCGTCGCTAACGCACTGCTTACCCCATCGAGCCACCTTGAAGAAGTTATCGCCGACCGCCTTGGCTTAAGGGCGTGCGACCTCTTCGCAGACCGTTTCAATCGTTCGGGTGAGAGACTCAATCAAACGAAGCCCCGCAATCGTAGCAGCGCCGTCCCCGCCTGCAATGTTGAAAATCGCGGTGTGGCATGAACATCGGAAAGCGGAACAGCCGCACAGTTTCCGCACCCGATCAAGCTAGCTTTTTCGACGGGCCGACTGCACCGATGAGCGGCCCACATTTTGCCTCGGCAATTCGTGAAAGCCTTGCGGATGCTCTGGCTTATGCAAAAGAGCATGGCGCGGGTGACCGCTATGCGGTCGCCACCGTAATGTCGCGGGTGACCGGACGCGACATTACGAAGAACATGCTGGATCGCTACACAGCACCGAGCGCCGAAGATTGGCGCTTTCCCCTTGAAGCCTTGCCCGCGCTCATCCTCGCCACCTGCGACACACGGCTTGTCACACTGATTGCCGACGCCTGCGGTTTCAAGGCGATGCCGGGCGAAGCAACCGCCGTTGCCGAGCTGGTTACTCTCGAACTCCAGCAGCGCGCGCTCAAAAAGCGCATCGCCACGGCGCGGAAGCGTTTGCCGCAACAGGCGCTCGATTGGGCCGAGCGCGAAGCGGAGCAACGCGGCAAATGAAATCATACCTTTCCGCTCGCGCTATCGCCGCCATGTCGCTGGCCCATATGCCGCACACAGAAAGCGCTGTTATCAGGAAAGCTAGGCGCGAGGAATGGCCATCCCGCTCCCGCGCGGCTAAGGGAGGCGGTCGTGAATACTGCGTTCAATGGCTGATTAAACACCTGCCACGCGCTTCATCGGACGCGCTGATCACCGGGCTCGGCGCAGAACCTGCCGCCACGTTGCCTGCCGTCACCGCGCAGCGTGCTATCGCGATTGCAGCGCCCGCCGCGCCAACTGCTGACTGGCAACGGCACACCGCCGACGCGCGTGCAGCAGTCCTCTTAGAAGTCACCCGCATTGCCGCTGTCGTCGGCCTTAACCGCGCCATCGAACAGGTCGTTGAGCTGGCGGCGTCTGGCGAATTGCGCGCGGACCTGCAAGAGCTTGTGGCGACTGCCAATGCGCGCGGTGGCCGAACGGGCAGCAGGACGCTTTCACGCACATCTATTTTCCGGTGGCGCAGGATTTACGGCGAGCAAGGCATCGCGGGTCTGACGCCGGTGGCAGCGCCAGCCTCCGATATTCCGGTATGGGGCGCGGCGCTGCTGAAACTCTATCGCTCACCCACCAAGAAATCCCTCGCCGCCGTGATGGCCGATATACCCGCCGCGCTGCCGGAAGGCGTTCCAGTACCGAGCTATGACGCAGCACGCCGCTTCCTCCAGCGCGTCTCCGTAGTGGATCGCAATCGCGGACGCCACGGCCCGAACGGCTTGCTCAAATTCAAGACGTTTAAGCGGCGTTCAACAGACGGCTTGATGCCACTCGACGTGGTATCGGCGGATGGTCACACTTTCAAAGCCGACGTTGCCCACCCAATTCACGCGCGGCCTTTCCGACCTGAAGTTTGCGCGATACAGGATATCGCCACGCGCTATGTCTTTGGCTGGTCCGCTGGTCTGGCTGAAAGCTCGTCTGTTGTGATGGACACGATCCGCAACGGCGTCGAGCACCTTGGCCTTTTTGGTATTTTCTACACCGATAATGGCTCCGGCTTTGTAGCAGATGCGATGACTGCCGAAACGACCGGCTTTCTGGCTCGCCTTGGAGCCACGCCAAAAAACTCAATACCGGGTCGTGCGCAGGCGCGCGGCAAGATCGAGCGACTCCAAGGGTCGCTCTGGAAACGCGCAGCGCGCCAGCTTCCGACATTCAACGGTCGGGATATGGACAACGAAGCGCGGCGCAAAGTCGTGAAACTCATTACCAAAGATTTGAAGGAACGCAATGGCTCGCGCTTTTTGCTTTCGTGGGATGAGTTTATGGATTTCGCCGCGCATGCCGTTGAGGCTTACAACAATCGCCCGCATCGCAGCCTGCCGAAATTCCGCGACAAAGAGACCGGCGCGATGCGTCATATGTCTCCTGCCGAATGCTTGGCGCATCATCGCTCGAATGGATGGCAGCCCACCACGCTTCCACCTGAAGTCGCTGCCGATCTCTGGCGTCCATACGAGGTTCGCACAACGTCACGCGGCGAAGTCAAACTTCCTTGGGGTCGCTACTTCTCCAAAGCCCTTGAGCCATTTGGCGGCGAAAAGGTGCGAGTGGGTTACGACCAAAAAGATGGTTCACGGGTTTGGGTGCGGACGCTGGAGCACGGACACTTAATCTGTGTGGCGATGCGCGATGCCAACGTCATCCCGGAACAGCCAGCTAGCCATGTTGAACATGCCCTCCAGCGCCGCGCCGAAGGCCGCGTGAAACTTCTCACTCGACACATGGAAGATGCGAAGGCCGAAGTGGGTCCGGGTCTCATCGAGCACAAGGCGGAAGTCCCATTCAACGCCACGCTGGACGCCCGCCAGAAAGAGATTGAGGCCGAGTGGCTCGTCCCGCAGCCAGAGGTTGTTGAGATTAACACTCGCGCCACGCGCTTCCGCCGTGCGCTCGCCGTTGAGCAGAGTCTAGCCGAAGGCACAGAGGTCAACGAAGAAGAGATGCGGTGGTACCGCCTCTATTCGGCTCAGCCGCAATATCGCGCCGCACGAGCGATGTATGAGGATTTTGGAGAAGACGCGCTGCTTGAGGCGTGAAGAAGAAACGGCACTGCCCGGTGGATCGGACAGCGCCGCAATTTAGCAACCTAGAAGGCCATAAAATGACTAAAGAAACCACAAACGTCAATGCACTGCCGACAATCGCCCCCCTGCGCAATGTGACGCTGCTCGCGGAGCTGGTTGATCGGGTCCAGAACCGAACCGCAAACCTGCCCGGCATGGCGGCTTTTTCAGGCCCAAGCGGCTATGGCAAGAGCAATGCCGCAATGTACGCCGCCAATAAATATCGGGCCTATCACGTCCAAGTCAAAAGCGTCTGGACGCGGAAGAAACTCTGCGCCTCGATCCTGCGTGAAATGGGTGCCCGCGATGTTGCGGCGACCATCGCTGATATGGTCGATCAAATAGGCGAACAGCTTTCGCTCTCCCAGCGACCCCTGCTCGTTGATGAGGCTGATTTTTTGGTGAAGAACGGGATGATTGAAGTCATCCGCGATATTTACGAGAGCAGCCAAGCCCCCATTATCTTGATTGGTGAGGAAAACCTGCCCAACGCCCTCAAGCGCTGGGAACGCGTTCATGGCCGCATGCTCGATATGATCCCAGCGCAGCCCGCCTCTATTGGCGACACGCGCCATCTGGCTCGGCTCTACTGCCCCGGCGTCACTGTTGATGACGCGCTGCTTGCGGCAGCACACCGCAAGGCGAGCGGCAGCGTCCGCCGCGTCTGCGTCAATCTCGACCGTGTGCGCGAGCGCGCTAACACAGCAGAACTTACCGCAATCTCCCTCAAGGAATTTCCAGAAAGCGATTTCGCGGAAGGCCATCGTGTCGGAGGTGCGTTCTGATGGCGCGCAAACCCGCTCACCTCACAATAAAATCGGACAAGCCATCAGGCCGACAGGCGATCTGGCAAGGCATCCGCAAGCTGAAGCGCTTCACGGCGGCGGAGGTCTGGCACGAAACAAAAGAAGAGCGCGCCACCATCCGCAGCTATCTGACATCACTCGAACGCGGTGGTTATGTGGTTGAGGTCGAAATGCGTGCGCCGAAAACCGGCGTACTCAGTCGCCCCTCATCCACCCGATACAAGGAGCGCGTTTACAAGCTCGCCCGCGACGTAGGGCTTGAGGCACCACGCTTGCAGCGGGATGGAAAACCCTGCGTGCAGGGGCTCGTCCGCGAACAGATGTGGCGCTCTATGAAGCTGCTTGCCGATTTCACGCCGCGCGACCTCGCCATATTTGCCAGCACTGAAATCCAGCCGGTCAATGGTGTCGATGCCGGAAACTATCTCGGCCATCTATTCAGGGCTGGCTATCTGACGATTGTTGAGGCTTCAACACACAACTCCCAAGCGCGTTACCGCTTCGTCCGCGCGCGCGACACCGGCCCGCGTCCGCCGATGGTGCAGCGTTTAAAGACTGTGTTCGACCCAAATCTCTGCGAGATCATGTGGCAGGAAGGCGGTGGCGAATGAGTGCTGTCGCAAAAGCCACCGCCGCTTGGGGCGAATTGCCGGATTGGGTCGAGGCGCTCGCTCTCGAATGCGACCGTGTCGGCCAGCGTGGCGCTGCGCTGATCATCGGCTATTCGGCGTCAGCCGTGAATATGGTGTTGCAAAACAAGTATGGCCGCGACGGCAAAAGCGCACGCGGCGATAGCGCCGCCGTTGAACTCGCGGTTCGCGGCACCATCCTCAAGCAAGATGTGAGTTGCCCAATTCTGGGTGATATCCCCGCCGACCGCTGCAAAGACAACCAGCAAGCCCCGTGGGCACCACACAATCCGCAACGCATCGCGCTCTATCGCGCCTGCCGCTCATGCCCGCAATCAAGGAAAAATGCCAATGACCCTCGCAAGTGAAATCCGCGCTGCGACCGGCAGCATGTTCGTCCGCTCATCAAGCCGTTCGCAGCCACCGTCCGGCAGCTTCATCTCAAGCTGGAAGGCGGTGATGGATGAACTCGCGCAACAGGTTGAAGAACTTGAACGCCAGATCGTACCGCCTGCGGCACGCATCACTCCCGTCACGCCGTTGGCCGACAACGTCCGACGCTTTCTCAGAGGTGACGTATGAGCGAGGACACAGCCTTCATTGTGCTTGATGGCGCACGTGCGCCTATCGATGTGCTGGCCGTCGCACGGCGCGTGGAAGCAGGCGGGCATCGCGCGGTTTCGATGGTGTCGTCAAATGAAATCCGCGCCCTCGCTATAGCCGCGTTGCACATGCACCAACAGCTTGTTGTCAGTGCGACCGCGCTCGCTGCGGTGTCTGCTCTGGCAGATAAACACTCGCCCGTCGCGCTCACCGATGCGCGCCACGCAGTTCAGTTCTTATGGGATCGCCTCGTTGAGCTTGGCTATCTCGCTCCAACCCAGCCCGTTCAACACAGGGATGTTTCACATGAAACCATTGCTTTCACGGAAGTTGTTCCGACCGCTGCGTCTGGCGCTCTGCATTCACAAAGCTCGACAGGAGCGTCTCGCGGCCACAGCGCTTCACCTAGCTGAAGCCAGAAGGTGCCGCGCAGTGCAGGCAGAGCGGCACCGCATGGCGATGATGATGCTCGGTATGACGATCTCAAACACCACAGCAACCACGGCTCGAAAGCCGACAAGAGGATGGAACTGATGAACGCAATTGAAAAGAAGCCCGCACCTCCGCCCGGCTATTGGGAAAACGGACGCGGCGATTTGGTGCCCGAAGCGAGCATTTCGGTAATGGATAAACTGCGCGACGATCTGGTTAAGCGCTGCCTTGAGCGTGCCAAGAGCCAGCACGCCCAAATGGTTGTCGCCAAAGCGTGGTTCAACAGCGAGATCGATGCCTTCCTTGACATTGCTTTCTCTGAGCACGGCGAAAAGCCCCGCAGCAAAAAAGGCAACATGACGTTCTATTCGTTCGACAAGAGCCTGAAAATCGAGGTGGCAGTCGGTGAGCAAGTTTCGTTCGATGAGCAAATCCACATCGCTAAAGCCAAGATCGACAATTGCATTCTGCGTTGGGGCGCGACGGCGCATCCCGGCTTGATGACGTTGATCGTTGATGCGTTTCAGGTGGACAAGACTGGCCGCATTGCGCCGCATCGCGTGATGGGTCTGCGGCGGCACAACATTGATGATGCCGAATGGAAAGAGGCGATGGACCTCATCTCCAGCGCTCGCGACACGCGCATTAGCAAGAAGTACATCCGGTTTTACGAGCGGATCAAGGACACGGAAGATTACCGCCACATCTCGCTCGATATGGCGAGCGCCTAACCACCATTAGAGCGAGCAACCAAATGACCAATATGAGCCGTGCCGATTTGCGCCGTGTGAAGCGTCTGTTGACCACCACAGACAAGCTCTTCGCCCAGATGGATGATGCCGTGCGCCTAGGCACAATCGGCTCTTGGCGCGCGACAGGTGGTTACGCGCTCGAAGGGGCCTTGCTTGAATTCTATGAGCACATCGCTCGCGTTCACGATGCTATCAAAGAGAAGTTGGCAGCACGATGATGGGCCAAGGTCGCAAGCAACCAAATCGATTGCCGCACCGTCTTGGTGCGGACGCGAAGGAAATCGTCAAGCTGAGCCCTTACGTTCAGGCTCAGCACGATGCGCTGATATTGGATGGCTACGTGCTCAACAAAAAAGTGCGCTGCTATCCATGCCGCGACGGCTCGACCACGCTTCAATTCACATGGCTCAAGCGTGAGGTGAGCGCCAAACGCCGAATGTCTCGCAGCTTCACCATGACCTTGCGAGGGATCGAGTGACGGATGATTTCGGTAGCCTGAAAATTCGGCCCATACCGTTTTTGGAAGTTACGCACATCGCCGTATTTCGCAATTTGTACGGGACCATTACGAACCAAAAATTGCTGTTCCTGCCGCTGGCGAGCGACGAAGACGCCAATATGTCGGCAAGTTCAATGCGCGGCGCGCTGGATGTCTATTGCGACGTATTTGAAATTCACAACAGTCACCGCACGGGCGGCTGGAAATTCGAGGAATATCAGGGATGACCACTGACCGCAGAGCAAACTCAGAAACACATAAAATTCTGGATCATATTCGGAATTTGCCAGGAGGCACTCAGTATCTGGAGGCCCGCCGCCTCCGGCGTGAATTATGTCGCCAGATAGCAGATGGTAATGCCGATCATCTTAGAGAATGCAAAACACGAGAAGAATTTGTCTCGTTTCTCGGCGGTATAATTTACAGCGGCGCGGACGAACTCTTGAATGATGACACGCGGGAAGTGAAATTCGCTGTTGATACATCCGGGATCGCCATAAAGAACGCCATCTTGGCTTCTTGCCGAGAAGCGGCACGCCTCATTCAACGTGCCCCCAAATTTGCCCCCGCAACGACACCCCATCTCGAAGAGACTGAAACCCGTCTTCTGGAAGCACTCAGACCCTTTGTTGAGGCGGCACGCGTTGGCCTCATCGCCCGCGCGGGCGTTACAGATGCTCGCCGCGATAAAGACAGCAAGCTCCGCATTGAAGACCTTTCGGCGTCGGTGGTTGAGGTGGGTGTCATCGCTGCGACGCGCCAATTGACGTGGTCCGATTTTCAAAGAGCACTTGATGCGGTCACGGAAAATTCTGGGGGTGTCGCGTGAAGTCCTCTCCCAAACCCGCGCGGCATGTGCTTTATGCCAAAATCCAAATCGCCAAAAAAGAAATCGGGCTGGACGAAGCAACCTATCGCACCGTCATGTTCAATCTTTTCGGTGTCAATAGCGCAAAAAAATTGAGCGAGCGCCAACTCGTCGAGCTGGTCAATCATTTTAAAGCGCGCGGCTTCAAGCCGAAGAAGGCCGCGTCCGAAGGTCGCAAGGTGGCTGTTGGTCGCGAGCATTCAAAAATGCGGGCGCTCTGGCTTTCGCTTTGGCACCTCGGCGTCATTTCCGACGCCAGTGAAGAGGCGCTGGTTGGTTTTGCGCGCCGCGTGACGGGCGGCAAGAGCTTCGGCATCGAGGCGTTGCAATGGGTGCGCGCGGACGATGCCTCGGCGGTTATTGAGGCGCTTAAAGAGCGGCTCGCGCGTGACGGCGGCGTCAACTGGTCGCCATTGAAGGACGCGTCAAATCGCGTAGTCGATGACAATCCGCGTCATCGGGTCATCGAAGCGCAGCGGCGCAGGTTGCGCAGTCTGGGTGTCACCCCGTGCTTCGCATCGGATTATCTGCTTTCGGATCAGAAGGCGGACGATCTTATTGCGGCTCAAGGCGAGGCTATTCGCCGTTTGAACGAAGAAGGAAAAACGGCGTGAGTGACGACGAGCTTGATGATTTCCTGAAGGTTTGGCCCGCGTCTCTGCGTGAGGTTGAAACCGTGATCGGCCTTGCAGCCACCCTAAAGCTGGTTGAAGCCTTCGGTGGCGGCAATTGCTACATCCCGGCCACGCCAGACCCCAGCGCGCACCTCGTCCAGGTGTTGGGTGAGCGGGCGGTCGCGGCGCTGATCGAACAATATGGTCCCGGTACATTTGCTGTGCCAGCACTTGCGGCAGTCCGCCATAAGCGGGTATTGATTTCACGTCTGAGCGGCTCCGCGCGCGACGTGGCGCGCAAGCTCGGTGTGACAGACCGATGGGTTCGCTACGTCCGCGCATCTTCGCGCGACAAGATTGACAGTCGCCAGATAGATATGTTCCACACAAAGGAACTCGACAACGGAAGCGCTTCCGACTGACCTCTGCCGCCCCGGCGCGCGATCATGCGCGCCATGAACATTCTCAAAATCATCCCTGCAGCTTTGCGCAACCGCCTTGTCCATGCGACGGGCGCTGGCGCATTGGCTATTGCTGCCCTGCTGGTGATGCATTTCGAAGGGCTCCAGCACTATCCTTATCGCGATACGGGCGGCGTCATAACGGTTTGTGTTGGTCACACCGGCGCGGACATCATTTGGGGTCGCTATTATTCGACGACAGAATGTGATGCCCTCCTCAAAAAGGACTTGGCAGCGGGCGAGCGCATCGTCGCGCGCACCATCCATCAACCCATTCCCGACTATCTTCGCGGCGCGCTGATCAGCTTTGCTTTCAATGTTGGTGAAGGTCAGTTTCGCACCTCGACGCTCGTGCGCAAAATAAATGCGCGCGACTTTAGCGGTGGCTGCGCCGAGCTTCGCCGATGGATTTTCGACAACGGGAAAAAGTTAAACGGTCTTGTGAACCGGCGTGAAGCCGAACTTTGGGTCTGTGAAGGGACGCCACAGTGAGGGGCTATCTCATCGCCGCCATCTTCGCGGCCTTCATTCTTGGAAGCGGCGCTGGCTATTGGAAAGGCAGCGTCGATGGTGACACGCAATGCGCCGCGACCATCAACACCCTACAGAAGGCGGCTCAGGACAAGAAGGACGAGGGACAAAACAAGGCCGATCAAACCGGCGAAGAATTGGAAAAAGGAAATGGTGATGCGCAAATCCACTATCAGACGATCACGCGATATGTGGACCGGATCATTGACCGTCCTGTTTATCGCGATCTCTGTTTTGATGTTGACGGCCTGCGCGCCGCAAACATCGCTCTTGTCGGACCAGCCGCGCCCTCCCGCGAACGCGATGGGGCATTGCCCAGACCTGACGCCCCTTGACGATGCGCAAGCAGGCACTGTGCTGCGGAAAATCGGTGAAGTTTCGGAACTCTATTACGACTGTCAGCGCCGCCACGATGCGCTCATCAAGGCGGTGAAATAGCGTCATGGATGATATTGATATCGCACAGGATCGTGAAACGCAGGAGCGTGAGGCATTGGTCCATGCTCGGAAGCGGTTCCATCTTCCGCAAGACATTAGCCAAGGCGAGTATCTGCACTGCATAGGTTGCGATGCGGAAATTCCGCGCGCGCGAAGGATGGCCGTCCCACACGTCAAGAGATGCGTTGATTGTCAGGCGGCGTCAGAACGCCCGGAGAGATGGTGATGAATTTGCTTTTGGATTACTGGCCGGTCGCAGCCTTCATTTTCAATCTCGTTATCGGTGGGCTGCTTTGGGCTGCCAAGCGTCAGTTTTCAACGAAGGAGGAAATGACCTTGATCGACACGCGACTTGGAAGAGTGGAGACGGCGATCACGCAAATGCCGACACGCGATGACGTGGCGCGGATGCGCGTCGAGATGGCCGAAATCTCAGGAACGGTCAAGGAAACGAACGCGCATATGCTTGGCCTCAACCGGCTTGTCGAGCGTGTTGAAAATGCGGTTGTGCGTCATGAAAATATTTTTGCTGATGCGGCTCGGGGGTCTAAATGATGGAAGAAGCGGCACAAGAATGGACGCAGCACCTGCGTCTCGCTGTGCTTCGAGCCTTGCTCGACCTGCCAGAGGCCACCGGACACGAGAGCCTGATCACTGATCTCGTCAATAGCGTTGCCATCATGGCCGACCGCGATCAGGTGCGTGGTGCCATTGTATGGCTCGACTGTCAGGTTCTCGTCAGTGCCGAAGTGAAGCGCGGCGCGCTTTGCGCCAGCCTGACAGATTTGGGCGAGCGTGTGGCCGAAGGCAAGCGACCCTATCCCGGTGTTAAACGCCCTTCGCGCGCACTCCACTCAGCCGCGCAGATCGCTATCGAAAAGCTGAAAGGCTGACATGGCACACCCGCCCGAGACGCGCGCCAAGCTCCGAGCGCTCTATGTGTATGACCGCCTGCCGCTGGAAACAGCAGCCGAGCGGATCAACATTTCATATGCGACGGCGCGGCGCTGGAAATCGGACGCGGAAAATGATGGGGACGATTGGGAGCGCGGACGTTCGGCTGCACGCCTTTCAAATGACGGCATCCGCAACATCACTCAGATGATACTTGAGGACTATCTGGCGTTGCATCAAGCGACGGTCGAGGCGGTCAAGGTGGCCGACAACATGGGGCCGCTCCCCAAGGCCGAGGTGCTATCGCGGCTCGCGGACGCCTTCACGAAGACGATGGCAGCAGTCGGCAAAGCATCGCCTGAGTTGTCACGTCTGGCGATTGCCACTGATGTCATGCAGCGTCTCGCTGAGTTCGTCGGTGAGAGTTTCCCGCAACACGTCGAAGCCCTGCTTGAAGTCATCGAGCCGTTCGCCGCCGACCTCGCCAAGGATTTTGGGTGATGGCGAAGCAGAAGCACACGCAGAAGGTTTCCAAGAAGGAATTTCGGGACGTTATTGCTGGCGTGGCCGAAGAGCTGCGCAAGCGCGTTGAAGCCGAGGTCACCGGCCTTGACGATAGTGCTGCGGCTATTGCCGAACGCCGCGCGCGCGCCCTCGCGCCGGACGGCTACGAGTTTTTTTGCCGCACCTATTTTCCGCACTACATCAAATCGGCCTCGTCATCGTCGCTGCATTCGTACCTGTTCAAGCGCTTGCCCGAGATCGTCGCTTCGCCAGACGGTCAGAACGATGCGATTGCCGCCCCGCGTGGTGAGGCGAAATCCACGCTTTGCAGCCAGCTCTTTCCTATCTGGTGTGTGGCGCGCGGCATCAAGCATTACATTCTCATCATCATGGATGCCTTCGACCAAGCAGCGACGATGCTTGAAGCCATCAAGGTCGAGCTGGAGGCCAATCCGCGTCTCAAGCTCGACTTCCCTGAAATCTGCGGACAGGGCCGCGTTTGGAAGGAAGGCGTTTGCCTAACGGCCAATGGCAAGAAACTTCAGGCGTTCGGTACCGGCCAGCGGTTACGTGGCAAAAGACACGGCCCGCACCGGCCTGATCTCGTTGTCCTGGACGATATTGAAAACGATGAGAACGTCCGGCGCGTTGAACAGCGCGACAAGACCGAAGGCTGGGTCGATAAGGCCGTCGCCAACGTAGGCGCGGCGGATGGCACGCTCGATCAGATTTATATTGGCACGATCCTGCACTACGACAGCGTGCTCGCGCGCAAGCTGCGCAACCCACTCTGGCGTTCGGTCAAGCTCGCCTCAGTCCGTCGCTGGCCCGACCGGATGGACCTTTGGGAAAAGTGGGAAGAGTTATTGCGCAATGAAGGCAAGGAAGAAGCCCTTGCCTTCTATGAAAAGCAGCGCGACGAAATGGAGCGTGGGTCAGAGGTCAGTTGGCCGGAAGTGCGTCCGCTTTACGCCCTGATGTTGCTGCGCGTCCGCATCGGCATTCCCGCCTTCGACGCCGAACAGCAGAACGATCCGCTCAGCAGTGACGATGCGCTATTCGGCAAGATCACGTTCTGGGTCGAGCGCCTCACGGATTGGGTTTTCTTCGGAGCCTGCGATCCATCACTTGGTAAAAACAACAAGGGCCGCGACCCGAGCGCCTTGTTGATCGGTGGCCTCAATCGCGAGACGGGTATTCTCGATGTGGTCGAGGCGAGCATCCGCCGCCGCCTGCCAAACCGGATCATTTCGGACATCATTGCATTCCAAGAAGAATATCGCTGCGTCCGCTGGGCGGTCGAGGCAATCCAGTTTCAGGAATTCTTTCGCACGCAGCTTGTTGAACAGGCCGCACGAGCTGGCACTCCGGTACCGGCAGTGCCGGTCATGCCACAAACAGACAAAGGGCTACGGATCGAATGCATCCAGCCGCATGTCTCGAACGGCATCATCCGCTTGCACCCGCGCCATACGGTCCTCATCGAGCAGATGCGTCACTATCCGATGACCGATCACGATGACGGGCTTGATGCGCTTGAGATGCTTTGGAGCATCGCGCTGAACGGCAAGCCTGCGGCGGGCGCGACGGTTGAAAGTACAAAATCAAGATCAGGCGCGGCGCGTGGCGGCATGTTTCAGCGCACGAGCAGTCGCAGAATGTTTGGGAGATAGTGATGTTTAATTGGTTGAAAGCCCGCAAGGCCGAAGCGCCCGCCTCGGAGGCGACTGCCCGCGTCGTGGAAGCGGCAGGCGTCACCGCTGAAGACGATGGATGGCGACGGCTTGGTGGCGACAAGGGCCGTGACCTCGCACCGATGCAACAGGAGCGCATGCAAAAGCTCGGCGCGATGCTTTGGGAAAGCAACCGCATTGCGAACCGGCTGATTGAATTGCCGGTGGCATTTCTTCTGGGCGAAGGCGTCACGCTTGAGGCTGATGACGAAGAGGCGCAGGCATGGCTCGACAAGTTCTGGCTTGATCCTATCAACCGCCTCGACCTCAACCTCGAAAAACATTTGCGCGAGCTGTTTATCTTCGGTGAGCAATTGTGGCCGGTCTTCGTCAATCCGGTGAGTGGCGCGGTGCGCCTCGGCAAAATTGATCCGTCGCAAATCAAGGAAGTCATCACCGATCCTGATAATGCCGCCATCGCCATCGGTGTTCTCGTCTCGCGCCCGAACGGCGGCAAGAAGCTGCTCCGCGTCATCTACAATGGTGATGAGGAAGATATGTTCGGCATTGCGGCGTGCAAGCGCCGAGAGGCGATGACGGATGGTGATTGCTTTTTCTGGCGCATCAATGATCTGTCGAACGGTAAACGTGGTCGCTCTGACATTCTGTCGGCTATCGACATGTCCGATGCCTACGAAGAGCTGGTCTTTGGTGAAATCGAGGGCGCTGTCACTAAACGGCAGGTTGTCTGGGACGTGACAATCAAGAACGCCACGCCCGAAGAGATCGCCGAGCGCGCCAAAACCATCGAGACACCCGGCCCGAATTCCATCCGCATCCACAATGACTCGGAGGTGTGGGGCTGCCTGACACCCGACCTGAAAGCCGCCGACGCGGACGGCATAGCACGGCTTGCCCGCAATCACATCCTGTCCGGCTCGACGGTGCCCGAACATTGGTTTGGCGGTGGTGGCGACGTGAACCTTGCGACGGCTAGTTCAATGGGCGAGCCGACCTATAAGATTTTTTCGCAAAAGCAGCGCTTCTTGAAGGCGATCCTTGAAGAGGTAGCGAAGTTTGTCATCCGCCAGCGCCTCGATGCGCTCGGCCTGCTCGGTATGGCAGCAGATGAGGTTTTCATTCCGCGCGCCGTTTTCCCAGAATTGACGGCCCGCGACGTGTCGAAATATGCCACTGCGCTTCAACAGGTTGTCGTCTCGGTGGTGCAAGCTGTCCAGGCTGGCGTCATGGCTGAAGAGACGGGCATCCGTCTCATTGCGATGGTAGCAGGGCTGCTCGGGCTTGAAATCGATCCTGTGGCCGAGCTTGAGACGGCGCGCAAGGAAGCCGCCGCGCGGCGTGAGCGTGATGCCTTCAGCATGCCATCCATGCCGCCTATGCCGGTAGCCGAGCCTCTGCCGGAACCCGAGCCTCATGGATGACAAGGAAAAGCTGAAGCGCTTTGCCGCCGAGCGAGCCGAAAGGCTCAAAGCCGGTATCCGCATGCAGGCTGACACCGGCAAAGAGGTCCGGTCGCTGCTCATCAAGACGCAAAAGGAAATCGCACAAATCTTGTCTGGTGCGCCGAGCGACTACAAGCGCTGGCAGCTTAGTCAGCTTCAACAGGCCGTTGAACAGGCGCTGGCAGAGTTCAATGTTGGTGCCAATGCCACGCTGCAATCAGGCTTGTCGGGATCGTGGCAGCAAGGCCAGTTGCTGATTGACGCGCCGCTCAAAGCCGCGAGCCTCGACATATCCGCTGACCTGATCGCCATCGACAATCGCCGTCTGCTGGCGATGCGCCGTTTCACGACCGAGACGATTGCAGACGTGACAGCAAAACTTGCCAACACCATCAATAGCGAACTGGCGCGCGCGGCCATCGGCATACAGAGCCCGTTTGAAGCAGCTCAGGCCATCGCGGGCAAGCTCCAGACGGGCGGGCTGGACCGGGCAGGCACGATTGTACGTCACCAGCTCGGCACGGCTTTCTCAACCGCCGCGCAAGAGCGGCAGGAACAAGCCGTCACCATTTTGCCCGGACTGAAGAAACAGTGGCGGCGGTCAGGCAAAACCCATAGCCGCATCGAGCATGATCTTATCGACGGTCAGATCCGCGACGTGGACAAGCATTTTGAACTGCCCAACGGCGTCAAGCTGATGCACCCGCGCGACCCCTCCGGCCCGATTGGCGAGACGATCAACTGCGGCTGCACGTCAATTCCGTGGATGGAAAGCTGGGAGGTCAAGACACCCGGTCGGCTGGCCTTCACCAAGGCCGAAACGGATGCCAATAAGGCCAAAAGGCTGATCGCTGACGCTTTCTGAATTTCCGGCCCGCTGGTTCATTTTGTGGCCCGACCCGCCCCGTCATAGCGGTGCTACCCCGAAAACCGCCACAGACCCGTTTAACACCCGTTTAACGGCGGCGTTGGTCGGTCATTCCGGGCCGGTGGGGCGGCATTCAGGAAAGTGGGCTGGATTTCCGGCTGAGGCGGCGGAAGCGCTTCAGCCCTCCCCTCATCGCCCGCACACCCGAGAGTGCATCCGAAATCGTGTTCGGAGCAACCCCGGAGAAGCCCGTGTCCCAGAAAAATACCTCGGCGGCGAAAGTGCCCACCGAGACCAAGCCGAAGCTGCCCGCTGATGCAGCTTTGACCCCACCCGTGGCTGGCGCAGATGCGCCTGTCAATGAGCAGCCCGACGAAAAGTCAGAACTCATCAAATCGCTGACCGAAGACCTCGCCAGCGTCACCAGCGAAAAAGATAGCCTCGCCACTCAGCTCGCGGCCCTGACTGTCGAACATGCTGCGCTCATCGAGCATAACAAACTCTATACGGCGGTGACGACCGAGGCACAGAAGCCCGTCCTCTCCAAACTGGAGCCGCGCGCGGAGCTGCGTGAATACGACAAGGCCGAACTGGCTCTTGCGGGCAAGCTCGGTGTCGAGCCCGGTCATATCCTTGGCATCAACCTCAAGAGCGGCGTGATCGTCACGATTGACGGTCGCAAGCTGGGCGGTGCGGCATGAAGAGGCGTCTCCTCAAGAAAATTCTCGGGCGCGGCGTCTCTGGCGTCCGGCTCCGCGAAGCCAGCGAGCCGGACATGCTCGCCATCCGCGACCTGATCGTCGGCGCGCTTCGCACTCTGTTGAAGCTCGGCGGTGAAGACGATCCGTGGCCCTACGTCTTGGCGCTCTATGACAGCACGGTCGTGATCGATCTCGACGGCAAGTTGCTGAGCTATGGTTATACGGTCGCCGGTCAGGATGTCGCCTTTGGCGAGCCTGTCGAAGTCGCCCGCGAATTCACGCCGGTGGCCGATACGCCCGCCCCAGCCGAGCCGGGCGCTCCTGTTGCTCTGGTCGAAGCCGTCAGCGGTTCAACCAACACATATCTTGTCCGCGTCATCCGCGCTGGCCTGAGCAAGAACAAGAATTTCTACCCCGACACTGCTCTGCGTGAAGCCGTCGATATGTTCAACGGTGTGCGCGTCTTCGTGAAATCCGATCAAGAACACCTTCGTGATGGTGGCAAGGATTTCCGCAACATCGTGGGCGCGCTGTCGGCTGCAAAATTCACGGAGGGCGCAACGCCCGACACCGGCGAGATTACAGCCAAGCTGACATTGATCGTCGGCGAGGATGATCCGGTCGCCACACGCCTGCGTGAGGCCACCTCGCGCGGTCTGTCGCATTTGTTCGGCCTTTCCATCGACGCTGATGGCCGCGCTCGCAAGGGCACGGCGGGTCTCAAAATCCTCGAAGCCTTCACCAAAATCAATTCCGTTGACCTCATCGTTGATCCCGGCGCGGGCGGCGAGGTTCTTTCATTTCTTGAAGCTGCTGCCGACGACGAAAAAGGAAACGTCATTATGGATCGTGATGAACTCATCGCGCTAATCACTGCCAATGCCCCGCACTTGCTCGAAGGCAAAGACCTTGCGGCTCTCACCGACGAAGAGTTGAAGGCGCTGCTCGCTAAGGCGCTGGAGAAATCCGACGAGGCCACAGACGGCGAAACAGCCACCACCCTTGTGGAAGCCGTCGAGCGCCGCACACGGATGCGCGAAGCCGTCAACGCCTCACGCCTGCCAACGCGCGCCAAAGATCGCCTCATTATTCGCTTCAGCGCCTCGCAGAAGTTCACTGAAGCCGAAGTGCGCCAAGCGATCAAAGACGAAGCTGACTATATGGGCGGCGGCGCGCATGTCTTGGACTTGGGCGACGGCGGCGGTCGGTTCCTCGAAGCTGGCGAAGGTCAGCCCGAAAAAATGGAAGCGATGCTCGATGCGTTCTTCGATCCACAACACAAAGACCACAAGCACGCCCGCTCGTTCAAAGAGTGCTATGTGCAAATCACTGGCGACCGCCGTGTGACGGGCCGTGTCACCGAAGCCGTGCACTTGCGTGAAGCTCTGTCCAGCACGAGCTTTGCTGAAATCCTCGGTGACGGCATTCATCGCCGCATGGTTGCTGAATATCGCAGCGCCAACGATCTGGATTTCTGGCGCTTGCTGACCGGTCCTTCGGTACCGATCAACGACTTCCGCCAGAACCAGCGCACGCGCATGGGCGGTTACGGTGATATTCCGGCAGTAGCCGAAAGCGCCGATTATGTGGCTTTGGCTTCGCCCACAGACGAGCAGGCCGAATATGCAGTCTCGAAGCGCGGTGGTCTTGAGAGCGTCACGCTTGAGATGATCAAAAACGATGACGTTGGTGCCATCGCTCGCATTCCGAACCGACTGGCGCGTGCCGCCAAGCGCACGCTCTGCAAGTTCGTCATGGACTTCATCAAGAACAATGCCGCGATCTACGACGCCAAGGCGCTGTTCCATGTCGATCATGCCAACCTCGGCGCGGCGGCACTCTCAGCCGCCACTTACGCTGCGGCTCGTCTCGCGATGGTGACGCAGACCGAATACGGCTCAACGGACCCGCTTGGTGTCGGCCCGTCGAACCTCTGGATTTCACCGGCTCAGGAAGAGACAGCTTACAACCTGTTTCAGCGCGCGACGAACAACGACAAGACCTTCGTGCAGTCTCTCATCCCCACCATCATCCCGGTGCCGTTCTGGACGGACCCGAACGATTGGGCGGCGACTGCAAACGTCGCGGACATTCCGTTCATCGAGATCGGCTTCCTCGACGGCAACGAAGAGCCTGAGCTTTTCGTCCAGGACAGCCCGACAGTCGGCTCGCTCTTCTCAGCCGACAAGGTGACTTACAAACTGCGCCACATCTACGGCGGTGCGGTTGAAGATTATCGCGGCGCTTACAAGGCAATCGTTGCCTAAGACTGATCGGCGTCTCGGGATAGGACAAGCGGCGGGTGTCATGCGCGCCCGCCGCTTTTATCGCCACCGGAAATCAACCCATGCTTGACGAATATCTGACACTGACCAAAGACCTGCTGCGCGATGACGGCCGCGAGCGCGTTTCCGACGATCAAATCGGACGCGCGCTCTCGCTCGCCATTGCTCAATACTCCAAGGATCGACCGAGACGGTCGATTGAAGACGCAATGGTAGAAGCTCAATCGCGCTTCGCTTATCCGACCGATGCGAGTGTGAGCGACATTGAGTATCCTATTGGCGGTTTTCCGCCCACCTATCTGCCACGCTTGCAATGGGGCCGCTACGAAGCGCCGGATGGCGTCAAGCTGGCGTTCAAAGGTACTATGCCTGAAGGGGTCACCGTGCGCCTCGTCCTCCTGCGCGCGCATGTGCTGGACGTAAGCAGCACCACGATCCCCGCCGCTGACCGCGAAGCGGTCGTGAGCTATGCCGTCGCAATCTTGTTCGATCAAATCGCCGCGCAGACATCAGGAGACGGCACGCCGACCATTGCCGCCGACGCGGTCAACCATGCGGCAAAGCCTGAGAATTACGCTCGCCGCGCCGAGCGCCTGCGCCAGCGTTATTACGATCTGATCGGCCTCGACCCCAAGCGCGTCGTCGGTGCGAGCGTCACTGTTAGTCGTCCGCTGCCTGCGGCAGATGGCGGCGGACGGCTAACACATCGGAGGCGTTGAACATGGACGAGAGTTTCCGTATCTCCTCGACCGGCAAGACGATTGAACAGGCGTTTGAACTCGCCCCGGAGATTTTCGCAGAGGAAGCCGCACGCGGCGTGACCGAGGCGACGTTGTTAGCCGAGCGCGAAATCAAAGAGGAAACGCCATCAAGCGGTGCTGGTCTCTTGCGCGAAAGTATCGGCGCCACGCCCGTCACCATCACACCACGCGCGATCTCGGGTCGCGTTGTCACCAGCCTTTCCTATGCGGCTCCCGTTGAGTTCGGTTCCAAGCCGCATTGGGCACCCATTGAACCGCTGCTCGATTGGGTGACGCGCAAACTCGGGCTGCGTGGTGATGATGCCGATGCCGCTGCCCGCGCTATCCGTTTCAAGATCGCGGCGCATGGTACCGAAGGCGCGCATATGTTTAGCAAGGGTCTTGCCAAGGTGGAGCAACAGATCCTCGCGATCTATGAAGCAGCAGCCCGCCGCGCTCTTGACCGACTGGAGCAAGGCGCAAGATGACAAACAGCTCACAGATCCGTACCGCCTTGCTCACTATGCTCGAAACCGTGCCTGCCATCGGTCGGGTTCACGGCTATGAGCGCTATGCGAAAAACGAGAAGGATTTTTCGGCGCTCTACCTTTGGGCTCCTGATGCTGACGCACCCAGCAAGCCGGTTCGCGGTTGGCATGTGCGGCGCGTGGCTGTCCGCCGCTCGCTCTTTGTTGGTGACCAAGTCAGCGTCTTGATCGATTGGCGGCTGCGGGGCTTCCTCAGCATACAGGACGCCGACGCGTCCGAATTGATGATGGATGCACTGGTTGATGCAGTCGTGGCGACCTATGCCCAAGACCTGACGCTGGGTGGCTTGCTGAGCGAGCCAGCGCAAGCAGGTGCTGCGGTTGGGCCACAGATGACCGAGAGCGGCCCCTACATGCTTGGTGGCGTACTTGTGCATGGCGTGACGCTGTCGTTGACAACCAATCACTACGAAAGCCGCCTCGACACTTCCGCTCTCGCTGATCTCGAAACGCTTCACGCGAATTGGGAATTGCCGCCGCGCGACAAAGTCGGCCCTGGAATTCCAGACGATGAAAATGCCGTCGCCACTGACCACCTCCCGAACCTGCAGGATTGAATGATGAATGAGCGCCCTAGAATTTTTGTAACGCCTGTCGCAGGCCGCGTCGTCAACAAGCTCGCCACAATGGAAGTGCTTCCGCCTGCCGGTGACACGGTAGAAGACGCATCTTACTGGCGCAGACGTGAACGCGATGGCGACGTGACTATCAGCATTCCACAGCCGCCGAAAGCGGTAAACCGCAAAACCACTGGAGACAAGTGACATGGGCATGATTACCTTCGAGAATATCCCCACCGATATTCTGACGCCCGGCACCTTCATCGAATTCGACAACTCGAATGCGGTGCAGGGTCTTTCCATCATGCCGCATAAAATTCTGGTCTTCGGCCAGAAGCTGGCGAGTGGTATCGCGCTCGATACGCAGCCGGTTTTGCTGTTCAACGCGCTGCAAGCGGAAGTGCTGGGCGGCACCGGGTCGATGATGCATCGCATGGTCCGCGCGCTGAAACTCACGAATTCAACCACTGAAGTCTGGGGTGTCTTTCTTCCAGATGCCGATGCCAGCACAGCCGCTGTGGGTTCGATCACGTTCTCCGCGTCACCGACCGATGCCGGTGTGGTGCCGCTCTATGTGAACGGCGTTGCGGTGCCGTTCCTTGCTGAGAAGGCCGCGACAGCCGCAGAGGTGGCTACCCGCGCCGCCGCCGCCATCAATGCCAAGACGATCTTGCCGGTCACTGCGACTGTTGACGGCGGCACACCCACCAAGGTCAATTTGGTGGCGCGCAACAAGGGGCTTTGCGGCAACGACATCGATGTGCGCTTTGCAAAATTTTCCGACGAACGGCTCCCTGCTGGTCTCGTCACCGCGATTGTCGCAATGGCAGGCGGTGCTGGAAACCCGGACGTGACGGACGTTTTCACGGCCATCGGTGACGACTGGTACACAACCTATGTGATGCCCTACACGGACGCCGCGAACCTCACTGCCTTTGAGGCTGAATTGTTGCGCCGTGCTGGCCCGCTCGTCATGACGGATGCGCTGGCCTATACAGCCGTACGCGGCTCGCAAGGCGCACTGGCCGCACATGGTCTGACGCGCAATACGCAATGGCTTTGCACCATCGGGGTTAACAAAGGCCTTGAGACGCCCGAAGAATGGGCCGCGAGTTTTGCGGGCGCTGCCGCCTTCGCTGCGGCCATCGATCCGGCCCAGCCCGTCAGCGACATTCCGCTCACCGGCATTTCCGCGCCCGCCAAGACCGATTCCTTCACACGCGAAGAGCGCGACATCCTGCTGCACAATGGCATCGGCACATGGATTGTCGATGCGAGCGGGCGCGTCATCCTTGAGCGCGCGATCACCGGCTTTCGTCTCGACGGGCACGGCCTGCCTGATCGGTCCTATCTCGACAGCGAAACACTGCGGACGCTTTCCTATCTCCGCTACACCATGCGGACGCGCTTCAGTGCCCGCTTCCGTCGCAAGAAACTCGCTAAGGACGGCACGCGCGGACCCAACGTGGTTACGCCTTCGCTCATCCGTGCCGAGCTGGTGGCGTTGTTTCAGGATTGGGAAGACCTCGGGCTTGTCCAAGACATCGACCAGTTCAAGCGTGACGTGCGCGTCGAGATTTCGCTCACCGATCCCAATCGCGTGAACATCATCGTGCCATCGCATCTCATCAACCAGCTTCGCGTGCTGGCTGCGGCGATCCAGTTCATTCTTTAATCAGGAGCAGCTATGACGCAATTTCTTGGCCGCGCCGAGATTTTCGCCAACGGCGAGAAAATCGAAACCACACCGGGCGCTACGCTCGATGTGGGCGGCGTTAAAAACAACACCGTCATCGTCGGTGGCACAGTGGGCCGGTCGGAAGAACTCGTTCCAGCCGCCATCACTTGCACCACGATGCTTGGCGTCGGGCAGTCGCTCGAACTCCTGCGCAACCTGAAGGACGCCACAGTCATCTTTAAGTGCGACACAGGCCAGAGCTATGTCAGCCGCAACGCCTTCCGCACAGACACCACGACACTCAAAGACGGCGGTGGCGGTGAAGTCACTATCTCCATCAACGGCGATCCCGCCGAGGAACTGGCATGAATAATACCCACACTCTCATCGAGCCACTCGTCATCAAGACGAAGGAAACAGGCGAAGAAGTCTCGCGCGTTGACAGCGTCACCTTTCGCCCGCTGAAGGGCGGCGATCTGCTGACCGCGATGGATACCAGCGGCGGCAAGCCGGGTTCCTATCTACGCGATCTCATCGCGCGTTCAACGACGCTCTCACATGCACAGGTTGACAGCATGTGCTCTGAGGACATTGGCGAGTGCATTGAGCGCGTGCAGGCTTTTTTGCCGCGTGGCCTGACGACTGGCGATCTGGCTTAGAGCTGATCGCGGGAAGCTTCGGCTATCCGGCTGACTGGCGCGGCTGGGGGCCGATTGAATTTCGCTTCTGGGTCGCTCGGGCCATTGCCTGGCAAAAGCGGTTGAACAAGGAACGTGGGCCATGATGAAGCTGGGAGTGCTGTTTGAGCTGATCGACCGCGTTACCGCGCCCGCGCGCCGTATAGCCGAAGTGACAAAGCGCCTTTCAACCGACCTGCGCCTCGACCGCGTGGTGACTGCCGCACGCGGCGTCGGCACGGCCTTCGGCGGTGTGGTGCGTGAAGCCGCCGCGATGACAGCAAAGGTTGTGGCGGGCGCTACGTTGATGGGCGGCGCGCTGCTGGCCTTTGTTGCGAATTCTGCGCGGGCTGGTGATGCTGTCTCGCGAACTGCGCAGATTGTCGCCATGTCCACGGGCGACTGGCAGCGGCTCGCTTATGCAGCCGAGCTTTATTCGGTCGCGCCGGAAACGCTCGGCCAAGGTCTGAGTGACCTTAACAAGATCACGGTCGCCGCTATCCGTGGCAATGCGGACGCGCAAGCCGCCTTTGCTCAAACCGGCGTGGCGCTTCTGGATGCCAACGGGAAGGTCAAATCAACGGCTGTCATAGTGCGTGAACTCTCAGCGGCATTCGCGGCCATGCCGAACGACGCGCGCAAATCAGAATTGGCGGACAAGCTCTTTGCCGGTGCCGGTCGTGAATTGATTCCGGTTTTGAATGCTGGCGCGGCAGGCCTCGCGGCTATGGGTGACGAGGCAGAACGCTATGGACGCGTTATGAGCGAAGGCGCGATTAGTGAGAGTCAGAAGTTTTCCCAAGCCATCAAGCAGACGCAAGGCTTGTTGACAGGGATCGGCAACACCATCGCGACGGCACTTTTACCAGTCATCAATCCATTGCTGGAACAGTTTCGAGATTGGGCAGTGGCGAACCGTGAGCTGATCGCGACAAAGATTACCGAATTTTTGCAGCGTCTGCCGGGATATATTGAGACCGTAATCGCAGTCTTCGAAGGTGTGGCAAGTGCCGCCCAACCATTTATCGACGCGCTCGCGTGGATATCGTCCTTGATCGGCCCAGCCAATACTGCGCTGGCTTTGATGGGCGTTATCATCGGTGGCAAGCTGCTGTTCTCAATTGCAAAGCTGGTGATTGCCTTCGGTGGCTTGGGCAAGGCGCTCTGGGCGACCAGCGCGAGCATCGCGCGCATGGCAGTGGCTGGGCTGGCATCGATGTTCGGCACGTTCTTTCTGGCCATCCAGTCTGGCCTTGGGGTCATGGGCGCGTTCAACGCGGTGCTTGCCGCCAATCCGATTGGGCTTGTCATCATCGCCGTCGCCGCGCTCGCGGCATCGGCTTATCTGATTTACAAAAACTGGGGCAGCATCGTTTCTTTCTTCGGCGGCTTGTTTGACGCCTTGAAAACGATGGGCACCGGCGTCACTGAGTTTTTTGCGGGCGTTTTCACTGGCAACTTCCAGCGCGCTTTCGACGGCATCAAGACCTTTCTGTCCGGCTGGATTGATTGGTTCACAACACTGTTCTCGCCGGTGATGGCTGCCATCGACAAGATCGGCAGCATCGGTTCGGGTGCTGCAAAGATGCTGGGCTTTGGCGGCGACGACAAACCGGGTGGGCCTCAAAGCACGGGCGCGGCCTTGGTGCCGGTGTCTGGTCGCAATGATACCGCCATCGAGATGCGCCTCAGCATTGATAGCGAGGGTCAGCTGCGCCAGCCCAAGATTACGTCAGATAATCCAAAGGTGCCGATCACGGTTGACACTGGCCGGGTGATGCAATGACGCGCGGTAGCTTTGACAACCTGCGGCCCGCTTCATTTCGCGGTGTCGCATTTGCGATGGAAACGGCGGAGAAGGAATTCGGGCCGCGCGTCGTCACGCACGAATTCGCGCGGCGCGTTGATCCGGCACATGAGTTCAACGGTGCAATCCCGCAACAATTCACAGTCGATGCCATCATCTTTGCCGATGATCTCGATACCGCTTCGCGCGCGCTCGATGCAGCGCTGCTGGAGGAGGCGTCTGGTCCGCTCGTCCATCCCGTTTATGGCGAGCTTGAAGTGGTAGTCATTCCGCCTGTTCGGTCGCGCTACTCGACTTATGAAGGCCGCGTGCTGCGTTATACGATCACCTTTCAGCGCTATGGCGCGCTGGCATCGCCAACAGTGCAGGTCGATACTGCTGGCAGCGTCAGGCGCAGCGCCAGCGCGGCGCGACTAGCGCTCGTCCAGGACTTCGCGTCAAGCTATGCCGTTGCGAACCAGCACGCGTTCGTGATGACGCAGGCGCAAGATGTGTTGCACGCCGTGTTGAACACGACCTTGTCGCAGCTCGGCATCGCCGCACCGGCGAGCTTTTTAGCCTCTGCCAAGGCCGCGTCGGCCAAGGTCTTTGCCATTCCATACCTTGCAGCCATCTCGCCGCAAGAATTAGGCGGTGCGGTGCTGGATGTTTTGACGACACCCCCCACGACCGCCGCCGCTCAACCACTCATGCGGATGGCAGACACTGTCGTCTTGCCCGAGCCTGTCCGAGTAACCAACCAAATGCCATCGCAGGTGCGATCTAACGACAATACGCGCGCGCTGGTCCAGCTTGTTCGCAGCGGCGCGGCTGTCGAGGCAATGAGGCAAGCCACGGCTGAAGGCTGGTCTAGTCGCGAACAGGCCGAAAGCTGGCGTGACGATGCAGCGGAGACGTTGGCTTTGCGCGCTGATGTCGCCGCTGATCTCAGTCAGGATATGAGTTGGCGCTCGCTGGTCGATCTTCGCGCTCAAGTGGCGCGTGACGTTTCGGTGCGCGCTTTGCCGCTGCCGCGCCTGCGCGAATTCACGCCGCTGCAATCTGAACCGGCAGCGCTGGTCGCCTATCGCCTCGACGGTGACGCGCTTGCCACAATCTTCGAGCGTGGCGCAGATATCGTCTCGCGCAACGCGGTGCGTCATCCCGGCTTCGTGCCCGGTGGCAAGAAACTTGAGGTGTTGAGCCGTGGCTGATGATGTGCGCCTCACGGTTGATGGCATGATTTACGGCGGCTGGAAATCGCTCACCTTCCGCCGCAGCCTCGAAGAATGCTGTGCGGCCTTCTCACTGGAAGTCACCGAAAAATGGCCGGGCACCGACGCCCGCCGCCCCATCAAGCGTGGCGCTGCCTATACGATGTCGCTTGGCGGCGACGAAGTCGCGGCAGGCTATGTGGATGGCACGCCGCGATCCTATGGCACCGACATGCATAGCGTTTCTGTCAAGGCGCGTTGCGGTCTGGCCGACATTGTGGATTGCGCGGCCATTGTCGATGGACCGCATGAGTTCTCAAATATCGGTCTTGCCGAAATCGCCGCGCGGCTTTGCAAGCCATACGGCGTCAGTGTTCAAACACAGTGCGATCTTGGCGCACCGTTTCCGCGCTTTGCTATTCAGCCGGGTGAAACCGTCTGGTCGGCACTGGATCGCGCGATGCGGATGCGCGCGGTGCTGGCGCATAGCGATGCCCGGCACACGCTCATCTTCACACGCGCGGGTCTTGGTGGCACGGCGGCTGGGTCGTTGCAGCTCGGCCAGAATGTCAAATCGGCCACCGGCGAGTTTTCATTCGAACAACGCTTTAGCGATATCATCGTGCGCGGCCAGCAAGAAAGCGCGGATGATCTCGACACCACTTCGGAGATGCAGGCAGAGGGTCGCGCTCATGATGCAGCCGTCATGCGCTATCGCCCGACCGTCATTGTCGGTGAGACGGTTGCCGCCGACCAGACGCTTGCAGAGCGCGCGGAGTGGCACAAGGCTGTTGCTTATGGCCGCAGCGCCACGGCGACCTATACCGTACAGGGCTGGCGTGATGCGGGCGGCGCGCTTTGGCGGCCGAACACGACCGTTTCGGTTCGTGACGACTATCTTGAGATTAATGAGCCGCTGTTGATTGTCTCCACGGAACTACAGCTTTCACCAGAAGGCGGCACCACTGCCACGCTCACCGTTTCACACCCAAGTGCTTATGCGTTGATTGCCGAAGCCGGTAGCGACACCAGTGCCAGCGCCAGCGCTAGCTCAGCGGGCAGCGCACCAGCGGCCACCAAGTATGATGAGAGTGTTTGGCGATGAACCTGAAATCTGCCGCAAGCCGCGTAATGTTGATGGTCAGCAAAGCTGTCGTCAAACTGATTGACGACAGCGGCGGGCTGCAAACGCTCCAGATTGCGCTGCTCGCGCATGAGACGCGCGACAAGGCGCGGCGCTATCAGCAATATGGTTTCTCCGGCAAGCCGCATAGTGGCGCGGTGGCAGTTGTTGTTTTTGAAGGTGGTAGTCGCGACCATCCGCTCGTCATTGCCGTGGACGATCCGCGCTTTCGACCGCGCGGCCTTGAAGATGGCGAGGTCATTGTTTATGACGATCTTGGTCAAGAGGTCCGGCTGACGCGCGCGGGCATCGTCGTGAAAGGCGGTGGTCTACCTATCACCATCACCGACACGCCGAAGGTTCGCATCGAAACTCCGATGCTCGAATGCACCGGCGAGATCAAAGACCTCTGCGACACGACCGGCAAGACGATGAGCGGAATGCGTTCCGTCTTCAATGTCCACGACCATCAAGGCGATAGTGGCGGACTGACCGGAAAAGCCAATCAGGAAATGTGATGCTCGCGCTGGCGTGGAATGACGAATTGCAAAGTGCCGACCTCCGCATTGAAAACGGACTGGTTGAAGACGACACACTTGCGACCTCCATCATCATCTCGCTTTTCACAGACGCCCGCGCCCGGCCTGCTGACGTTTTGCCGAACGGCGATACCGACCGGCGCGGCTGGGTCGGTGATGCTCTTTCCGAAACCGAAGGTGACCGCATCGGCTCACGTCTTTGGCTTCTACGCCGCGCCAAAGAGACCGAAGAAACCCGCCGCCGCGCCGAAGGCTACGCACGCGAGGCACTCACATGGATCGTTGAGTCCAACATGGCACGCGGCATAGATGTATCAGCGACATGGCAGACACGCGGCTGGCTGCAGCTTCAGATCGATGTCACGCGTCCAAACGGCGGCGTTGAAAGCTATCTGGTAAAACTTCAGGTGGGTGGCGTCTGATGACATGGCTCCGCTCCACACCACAAGAAATTCGCGACCGCGTCGGATCATCCATTGTGGCGTCGGTCGAAGGTGCCGATCCGCGTATTCGTCGCAGCGTGGAAGCGGCTCTTGTTCGCGGCTTTTCAATCGCGGCACATGAGCTACACGGGCATGTTGAATGGGTGTTTAAACAGCGCTTTGTGGCGACCGCAGATGGCGAATATCTGGAACGTCACGGCCTTGAGTGCCGTCCGGCCGTCACGCGTCGTCCCGCGCTGCTTGCCCAAGGCCCGGTCATCTTTACGGGTCTTGCAGGCACCATCATTCCCGCAAACACAGAGTTGCGCCGCAGCGATGACGCGCGCTTTGCACTGCTGGCCGACGCGATCATTGATGGTGGTGGCACGGTGTCTGCTGATGTTCGCGCGATGCTCGCCTATGAAGGCAAGGTCGGCAACGCCGCCGCCGGCATGGTGCTCTCACTGATCACGCCCCTAGATGATGTCCAATCCAATGCAACGGTCGCCGCAGCCGGACTGACGGGCGGCGCGGACCTTGAAACCGACGACAGCTTGCGAGCGCGTATTTTCGAGCGCAAGCAAGCTCCCGCAATCGGTGGCAATGATGACGACTACAAGCGCTGGGTGAGCGATGTTGTCGGTGCGACGAAGGTCTGGGTTTATGCTAATCACCTCGGCCTCGGCACGGTCGGTGTTGCTTTTATTATGCCTGATGGCAGCGCACCTGATCCTGTCACCCTCACGGCCGTGCGTGCCTATATCGACGTGAAGAAGCCCTCCCCAGCGGTTGTGACCGTTTTGGAACTGGTTCTTGATCCACTCGATTTTGAAATCAAATTGACACCGGACTCAGTGCTGGCTCGCGTTTGGGTTGAACTCGAACTCCGCGAATTCTTCATTCGTGAAGCAGAGCCGGGCGGCACCTCGCCCACGTCTCGTATTAGCGCGGCGATCTCGGCGGCGGCTGGACAATATAGCCATGAGGTTATTGATCCGGCTGGCGACGTGATTTCACCGGCTGGTCACATTGCTCGCCTTGGCACAATTGGGTGGGTGGAGTGAGCGCTTATACCGATCAGCTTCTATCTTTACTGCCACAAGGTGCAGCATGGCCGCGCGAGCCCGGCAGCATTCTCTATGGCCTATCCGATGCAATGGCGTCGGAGCTGGCGCGCGTGGACGGCTCGCTACGTCTGTTGGAAGACGAGCTGGACCCGAACACCACACAGCTTGCGCTCACGGATTTTGAATACGAATACGGCTTGCCGGATCGATGCGCAGGCGAAATCCAAACTATCGACGGCCGTCGCGAGCGTCTCATCGTCAAGATGACGCAACAAGGCGCGCAGAGCGGCGAGTTCTTTGTTGCCCTTGCCGCCGCCAACGGCTTTGAGATCGGTGTCACGACCTTTCCGGTAGCGACGTGCGTGAGCGATTGCGATGCGCCGCTTTACGATGAACCTTGGCGTTTTGTTTTTCGCGTTGATGCCCCTGAAGTCACCGTGCGCGAAGCAACGTGCGAGAGCGGCTGCGATGAACCTTTGCGGCATTGGGGGAACGACGTCCTCGAATGCACCGTGCGGCACCACACTCATTCACATCATTACGTTCTTTTTGGATATGGAGCTTAAACATGCAGCGCATCGAAACAGCCACGCGCGTTCCTGATCTTCACGGCGCTGGCAAAGATGGCTTTACCGCTGGTGATACGTTGACCGGCACACCCGCTACCAGCATGTCACCGGCGATGTGGAATGCAGTGCAAGAAGAACTTTGCGGCCTCATCGAAGCGTGGCTTGGTCCGCTGGACGCAGCGAGTTATTTGCAGCTTCGCAATGCCATCGACGCGCGAATTGCAGCCGCACTGGTTGGCTCTGGCGTAGGCGGGAAGGTCAACAAAGCCGGTGACGGCATGACCGGCGCGCTGTCGATCATCACGGCCGCATTGCAACTATCACTGCAGCATTCGACCAACACCGCGACGCTGCAAGACCACTTGCGCTTATTTCGAGGCACTGGCGCTGGCACGAGGGCATCGTTGCAAACTCTGGGTGATGCTGCGAACGGTCTTTCGGAAATCGACCTCAATTTCCTTTCAGCAGCGAACGCGTTGGTGAAGGCGTTCAAGTTCAAAAACACAGGACGTATGGAGGTGGGTGCCGATCCTGTCTTGCCGATGGAAGTTACAACTAAGCAGTTCGTTGAAGCGTTGCTGTCAACTGAAGCCACCTCTGCCGAAGTCTTGGCGGGATTGCTCACCTCTAAATTTCTTTCACCGGCGTCGGCATTGGCGGGGCTTCTTGGTGCCGGTGGCACCGGCGCTGATGACTATGTGACAATTCCATACCGCGACCGCACCTCCGGGGTACGAAGAAATCTTATTGTGCAGTGGGGTGTGACGGGGGTGATCGGCGTAAACATCAATTCAACCATCACCTTGCCAATTACATTTCCGAACGCCGGGCGTGTTGCAATTGCGATGCCAATCACTACCGGTTCTGGGCTCGATACGATTTGCGCGGCCTCGATTTTTTCAACATCACAAATCAAAGTTTTTAACGGCGACCAAAATCAAAACCAGACGTTTGGATGGCTGGCATTGGGCTATTGAGGAGTTCTTAAATGACATTATTTTTTAGTGCATCAACGCTCGGGTTTTATGACGATCAAGTGCATGGCCCGCGCCTCGTAAAAATACTCGATCCTGATTGGGTTCGCCCAGTGAAGAAAATCCCCGACCCTTATTGGGTGCGTCCGACATTGGAGGTGCCGGATGAAAGTGCTGTCGCCCCGACCATCGAGATTGACGGCGCGTTGCTTTCAGACCCTGAGTGGGCGCGCCCAACGGTTTCGGCTGAGGATGAAGATGCCATTCACCCCACAATCACGGTGAATGACGAAGAGGCGGACCACCCGCTCGTGGAAGTTGAAAACCTCGACTGCCTGCTGCCTATTGATGCGAGAGAGATCAGCGCCTCGGAACACCTTGCACTTTTGGATGAACAAAGAACCGGCAAAGTCATCACCGCAGACGGCGACGGTAACCCGACCGCTGTTGATGCACCTGCGCCATCTGATGCTGAACTTTGGATTGTAGTTCGTCGGACGCGCGATGCCTTGATTGACGCCGTGGCATGGCGCTATGAGCGAAACGCCCGTGAACAGCGGCTTGGCATTGCGCTGACGGATAATCTTGAGGCTCTCGACGTCTACATTCAGGCGCTTGCTGACCTCACAGGTCATCCCGACCCAACCGCCATCGAATGGCCTGTTCTGACGATTTGATCATGTGTTGCTGCCGATAATTCGGCGGGGGATGGGCGCGCCAACGCCCAGAGCCACGCGGCCTCAACCGCGCATGTCCGTGAGCCTAGGTCTCACATTCATCACCGCTCGTCAGGCCTGACCTGACCGGCCGACTCATGCACGGTTGTATAAATTATGTCTATCCCTAAAACCTCTCGAAATCCGGCTCTAAGAGCCAAACCAGCGGCTGCATATGTCGGCGGCAAGCGTAACCTTTCAAAGCGTATTGTCGAGCTGATTGAATCCGTTCCGCACAAAGCATATGCCGAGCCGTTTGTCGGCATGGGCGGCGTCTTCTTTCGCCGGGAAGTTATTCCTACCCTAGAGGTCATCAACGACTATAGCGGCGATGTCGCCTGCTTCTTTCGCATCCTTCAGCGGCACTATCCGCAATTCATGGAAACGCTGAAGTTCCAAATCACCAGCCGCGATGCCTTCGATCGGCTTTTGAAGCTTGATCCGGAGACACTGACCGACTTGGAGCGCGCCGCACGGTTTCTTTACGTGCAGCGGCTGGCCTTCGGTGGGAAAGTTGTCGGACGCACATTCGGTGTGGCGACGGAGCGTGCCGGCCGCTTCAATATCAATACGCTCGCGCCGCGCCTTGCTGACCTTCACGAACGGCTGGCAGGCGTGGTCATCGAGCGGCTCGACTTCGAAACCTTCATCAAAACCTACGACCGTAAAACGACGCTCTTCTATCTGGACCCGCCCTATCACGGCACAGAAAAGTTCTATGGCGATACGCTGTTTTCCAGAGACGACTTCGCGAGGCTTGCCGCGACGCTTGCGAGTCTAAAAGGCCGGTTCATTTTGTCTATCAATGACACGTCCGAAATCCGCGCCACCTTTAAGGCTTTCAAACAACAAAAGGTGAAGACGACCTACAGTCTGAGCGGCAACGGCAATGCGACTTCAGCCAGCGAATTGATTATCTCGAATT
This sequence comes from Parvibaculaceae bacterium, assembly GCA_041688015.1. Lineage (GTDB taxonomy): Bacteria > Pseudomonadota > Alphaproteobacteria > Parvibaculales > Parvibaculaceae > Parvibaculum. The sequence continues at coordinate 127,731 of JBDNIY010000010.1, read as the reverse complement.
AGGCCGTCCACCTCGCTCTTTGACATCGTTAACCATTTGTGGAGATAGGCTTTGGCATCAAGTGAGGTGGTCCGCGTTTGTTGGACAGTTTGGCAGCACAGTCAGCACGTCAAGGGAGATGCTGAACGAGGGCAAGGTCAGAGGTACCCAAAAATTTTCATCATATCCTTGAATTTCAACTCAATACGTAACTGCTGGTTTTGCGTGAGATGATCCCTGTATGCTCCGACTTTGCCTTGTCTGAAATATTGACGTGTTTCTGAAGTTTTGTCGGTCGCAGACCTTAGCTTCGAGGCCTTGAAATCATGAAACTTTACCACACGCGCAATCTGATCATCGGACCTCTCATATCCGAGTCGTGCCAGAATTTTATGCAGTGACCCCACCGTATCCTCCTGCACATCGCAATAGCGAACGATCAATGTATTCTTATCAATCGCACTTTGTATAAATTCATCCCAACGTAAATCCTGCCAACGAACGCTGGGCTTTTGTGTCTCAACCATCAAATCAATCATCTGATTGATCCGCTCTTCATTCGGGATATTTTCAGATCCAAACAAAAAACCGGAGCCTGAGACAGCAACATCTCTAGGGTCGCGCACAATAGAAACAATATTGCCTGAATTGACCCCGCCTAAACTCAACAAAGAGGCGGTGTGATGCGACTTCACGACGATAACATCCTTCAGCCGCTCCACTGGAGTGACATGGGAATCACGCGGTAACCTCTTATGCACATCAGTCAGATAGGCCTCCATTTCACAACCAATTGCATCCGCAACCATACGGGCAACCCAAGTGTTTCCCGACTTTGGGTAACCACTCACCACATGACAGTGCGCGAACCCATCCTCATCCAGCCTGCGCAGGTGTCGACGAATTTTCTTTGCCTGATGGTAAGTTGTATGAATTTTGGAATGAGCGAATATATTTGTCATGTGATCGTACTTCACTACTACATTTGAAATAGATGTGGAGGTGCGTCAACGGCGGAGCAAAAGAAGGCAGTGGCTCCACCTAATCACCTGTCAATGGCGGCGACAAAATGTGCCAGATGGCGGCAAGAAAGTGTACCAAGGGAATACCATTAACACCCTGCCCGAATTCCTAGGACCACCTCAATCTTCCCCTATGTGCTGAACAGTAAGCATCATAGGTGCCGTGGCACAATAACACCATCACAACAGCCGAATTTTAGTGCCAAAGCGGGCGCACATCGGTGCCAAAACGAGCGCCGCGCTACAAAGAGCTGGTCACCATGAAGCAAGCCTGCTTGATACAAGTGTACCAAATCTGTACCAAATGCAAAAAAGAAGGGCTTAGCATTTCTGCTAAGCCCTTGATTTATTTGGTTGCGGGGGCAGGATTTGAACCTACGACCTTCAGGTTATGAGCGGCGTAACCGACCTTTCTCTACACTTCGCCAAGTCACGCCCTGACGGCTCCACATAAGGCCCATATTCACATCACCGAATTGTAAAGACCCCTATCAACATCATATTTGTGAAGAAAACACCTGCGCTGGCGCGCTGTACCCGCTGACCCTACCCCGTCAGGAAGAACCTAAGGGGTGCCCCCCCCTACCATCGATCAGCTCTAAAGCGCCATCAGGTCACCTGCAAAGGCGATCTCTCAGATCAGTGGATCGGACCAGCAGCAATATCCATCGAATTCACGCACTGGCCACTCGTCTCTCGGACGATGATGTTCCTAATTTGTTCTCACGGACCGATATGTTAGAACCAAGCACATCGATGGCTTGCAGGCTGCGGTTGTTGCCCGCGTCCTGCTCTAGGCCTTGTGCCGCCATTGCGGGCATACCAAGCGCATGGATCCCGTGTCTCTGGCCTATCGGTACGGCGCTCTAACTCTAGACCAACTGGCAGGCCGGATGCGCTGCACCCGTTGCGGGCTGAAGCACACCGCCGTCTGTCCGGACTACAAGCACTGGCCCCAACGCAAGTAACGAGAGTGAGACATGATCTGGACGGATGATGACTACCTAGCCTTTGCCATACAGGACGCCATGCGAGGCGTGAAAGTGCCTGAAGCTAAGATAAGACTGACCGAGGAAGACCGGCGGGTATTGGCCCAGGCGATAGTTGAGCGGTTCAAACTCAGCAAGATCAAGTTTGAGCTCTCCGTTCCCGCCCCCTTCTCCACACACTGAGTGCTGGACCATTGCCCAACGCATACAGAGGCCGGCACTTTGGTTTGACCGGACAGCCCCCGTCAGGCCACCCCGAGCCTTAGTGTAGCTAGTGTAAGATATGAGGTGGTTTTCAGGTTTTTTTCACATTTGCACACGTGAGAGAAAAAACCAAGATAAGCGAAAATCCTACACTAGCTACACTAATAAACCTTATATTGCTTTGCAGAAATTTATTCAGTGTAGGAATGAAGACAGCTCGCAAATTTCAAATACAATATCTTCGGTTCGAATAATATTTCGATCGTTGAGATGCCTACACCAGCCGATTATCAGCACAGCATTCACCAATATCAATTTGAGCACCGCCCGAACAATATTGGACCAACATATGTCAGGATCGGCTGAAGCCATAAACGTCAAAGCGAGGATGGAGTGATAAAGACCGCCGCAAAGAAGACAAGGGATGCCACGATTGTTCTGGAAGACAAGCCCAACTGGGTCCGCCTTCCCGCCACGTCGGCTCCTACCTCTTTTCCTGCCCAGAGCAACAAGCAAGATTTGCCCTACGGCGAACTCACCTGGGAAAATTACGAGCGCCTGTGCTTCCGTTTAGCTGGGGATGACGCGGAAGTTGAGCACTGGGCGCTTTACGGACGGCAAGGGCAGTCCCAAGAAGGCATTGACATTTTTGCACGCAAAGCGGGGTCGGCGAAATACACCTGCTGGCAGGCGAAGAAGCACAAGAGTGTAACGGCTACCTTAGTCAAATCCCTCGTTACAATATTTCTGAAAGGTGATTGGTCAAAAAACACGGACCACTTTTACGTGTGCTTCCAAGAGTCGATACAAGACACAAAAGTCCAAAGGGAAATTGAAGTTCAGTCTGCGATTTTAAGTGCGCAAGGGATCACCTTCATTCCTATCGGATCGGTTGAAATGTCCCTCCGTTTGAAGGATCGCGCTGACCTAGTTTTGGATTTTTTTGGACGACATTGGGCAGAGGCGTTTTGCGGGCCAGAGGCGGTATCTCATTTTGGCGAGAGGCTGGACGGCCTTGACACAGCCAAACTGCGAGCCGAGCTGCTGGCCATCTACTCTGGTTGCTTTCAAACGCTTGATCCTGGCGTAGGTCCGATACCATTAACGGGGCCCCATCACCCGTTACCTCTATTGCAGCGCTTCGTTGAGCCAGACATTGAATACCGCGAAAACCTTGCCTCCATCAAGGCCGACGAAGTAGTGACAGGAAGTGGAAATGAGCGCCGGGACGCTATTCCAGAAAGTCAGAAAATTCAGTCTTCGTCTCGTTCGAGTTCTGCGACTGCCCTCCGACGGCCGCTTTCAAACTGGGCGTCTGAGGGTGCGCAGGTGGCTATCATAGCCCCAGGAGGATTCGGGAAAAGTTCCTTCCTTCGGGCACTGGCGCTCAGCCTTTTAAGCGAAGGTGATCTCTTCCCGTCGCTGACTCGACGATGGGGTGATAGAATCCCAATCTACCTTCCATTTGCGACGTGGACGCGGCTGTTCAGCGACGGCAGTGGCGACGTATCTTTGTCCGATGCCATCAAGCATTGGCTCAAGCGGTTCAACCCATCTGGCGAGTTACAACGCCTAATTACTGAGAGTCTGAAGGACAACCGTCTACTTCTTTTAATTGATGGCCTTGATGAAGGTGCGAACCCATACGCCTCCCGCTCTGCACGGGCGCTGCTCGACTCGTTTATCAAAACGCACGGGATCGATGCGGTGCTGACATCGCGTCCCAGCGGTATTGATAAGCTTGGTGCTCTCGACCCAATGTGGCGTACAGGCCGTATGGCCGAACTGAGTAAAGATCAACAAAAGCAGCTTGCACTGATTTGGTATCGACACATAAAGCCACCGGTGGATGTCGATTCGAAGGCCAATCAGGACTCCTACGAACATGTTATCGAACGTGAGGTCGACGACTTCTTCATAACCTTGAGTGGGCGTGGAATGTTGGAGCCGCTTGCTGGAATCCCTCTGTTGCTCACGGGTCTGATCGCTCTTGCTATGAAGCATGTCAGCCTTCCTCGCAGTCGTTTCGATGCTTATGACGAATTGGTGAAGCTCCTGCTGGAAGAGCATCCCAGGCGCCGTGCAAGCGCTGCGCAGCAAGGCACTGCAAGATCAATAGTTCAGGCTGAGCCTGCGCTCGTACGACGAGCGCTAAGCTATTTGGCGTACAAGTGTCGCGATACGGGTGCGACGCCAGGTATTCCAGTGGTGGAAGCAAAAAAATTTCTCGTCGAATATCTTCAGAGCTTGGAAGGTGCGGGACTGCCTGCTGCAGATGCAATTTCGGCGGCTAACGAGTTGCTGACTATTGACGCCGAGACGACAGGGCTTTTGGTCCAGCGCTCGCCAGATGAAATCGGCTTTCTTCATGCGATATTTGAGGAACACTTGGCGGGATGCCACGCGGTTACTTTCCCGATAGACGATCAGAAGAAGCTGATCATAGAAAAGTCAGGAGATGAGCGGTGGTTGAATGTACTTTTAGCCATGCTTCGGGGCATAAACCGGCGAAACGAAGTCGAAATGCTCATCAGGGCGTCAAGGGAGGCCGCGACTGATCCGGTTACGCAAGTCCTTACCCGCAGGCTTGCCACCGAAGTTGCCTTTGGCGATTTCAGTTGTCCTCCACAATACGCACAGGAGATCGCGCGCGAAGCGTTCGACGTTATTGAAACGGGTGGATGGACGCCCGAGCGCATAGGGCTACTCTCTATTGCCTTAGAGGCGGGTTGGAACGCTCCTGTAAGCCCACTCTTGAAGGAAAGGCTTGGTCAGTGGTTTCCCGATTCCATACAGTATCGGCAAAATGTATATGCTGGCATGACGGACTGGCCCCGTGATGACGCATTGAAGCAATGCCTTTGGCGTGGGTTGTTTTGCGACGATCTCACAAATAAACGAGCTGCTTCCATTGCCTTGGCGCGCGCCTTCAAAAGTGATTCCACAATCGGCGACCAGCTTGCCGCCCTAGTCCGCGCACCGGCAGACGCTGAGACTACTTCAGTCGCGCTGCTCGCCCTTCAATATGGTTGGGGCGACCATGTTCAACTTGCCACCCTTGCCGACGAGGCGAAGAAGTCGGGCAGTATTCCAGTCCATTTAGCCGGGATTCGTTGCTCCATAGCGCTGGGGACCCACACGGACGCAGACCTCGGCGTACTTCTCGATTTTGCAAAGAATGAGCGCGGCTTTCACAACTGGGTCGGTGATGTGACGCCTGCCCTTATCGAGGGTTGGCCGCATGACGATCGCATTTACAAGCTTGCAGCGGAGACTATTCAAACCGAGAGGCACAACGGGCCAATCGATAGGGACATAGCTAAGTCTTATGCGCTACATGCTGCCCAATTCGACGATGTAAAAGATGCCGAGGTCGCTGAGTCGATAAGGCGAGACCAGTTCTTCTTGAAATCGTTTGGAGGTGGCTACTTTAGGAACGGTGATTATCGCAAGAATGTCTTGGCTGCGGTCGATTATCGTATCGAGAAGGCGAGTGAACACTCTCAGAATGACGTTGCACAGATGGCTGTCGTGGTAAAGACGCCCGCCGCCAAGGCTAGGTTGATCAAGGACCTGCAGGGCAAGGATCGCTGGATATTTTGGCCAGTCTGGGGGTTGCTGGAAGGCTGGGGGATGTCAGACCCGGAGGTTTCGGCAGTTCTTACGCCGTTGCTTACCAAGCCGCCGAAGGAGCAAAACCTTTTTGCGCACTATATCCCAGACATTGAGCCGGACCGTGCGAAGGCTAGGCAATATCTCATCGAGATTGGCAGGGAAGACAAGCTCGAACGTCTCGACATGCTGGTCAGGGGATTCAAGAAGCTTGGGGCAGACTATACCGACGACGAGACCGTCGAGCTCCTCCTGAAGCATAGCTTCGGCCAACGCGGTATATTTGATGCGACGGATGAACTCATCGGGGGATTTGGCACGCATCCAAAGGTTAGGGAACTTGCGCGCGAACGGATCAAAGAGGTCGACTGCCCGTGGCAGTCCCTTGTGGAAGCTTATGGCAACGACATCGAATTTCGGCAGGTAATATTCAGTCGGCTCAACAGTCTGCCGGCCTCGCTGAGAGGAAGTTTTGTGTCCGTGGCAGCAAGGAAGACGGCAGACGCGATCTATCTCGAACGCGTTTCACAATGGCCGGTGGAAGCAAATGCGGAAATCCGAGTGCAGGCGTCCGTTGCTTATAATAGCGCGATAAAGCTCGATCAGAAGAAAGTGCAACCCGCCATCGAATATTTGAAAAAGGAAGGGACGTCCATCGGTCCCTGGATGGATCAAAGGAGGCAAGCGGCGCTAACAGGGTTCATTGCTTTGGGTCGAGAGGAGGTTTTCGCCAGCCTTGAGCCGGATCATGGGCAGAAATCTGTTGATGTCGATTTCTACTATCCGGAGAACGGGACTGCCATCGCTTATATCGCGCGAAACTGGGAAGGACTTTCGAAAGCGTTCTCAGGTCAGATTGTGGATCGCTTGAATAAGCATAATTCAAGCGAATGGTATATGTGGCAGTTCATTGCACCCTATGTTTTGGAGTCGGTCGCGGCTAGGAGCGAGTTTATTGACTACTGCGGGCGGGAGACAAAGATTCTTTCCAGCCAGGCGCTTGAAGCGTTGAGTCGAGCATTGCCTAAGTCTGCACTACTTCAGGAGCATTGCGAGCGTATATTTTTTCGCCAAGCCCCAACAGACGTCAATTCGACACCATATGATGTCGAGCGTTGCAAAATCATCGGCGGTCAAATTATCGGTCGACAATTCCAAAGCCATAGCGGCTTACTCGCAGAGCTTGAAAAGCGTATTGCTTATGGTGATACGGCCGGAGTGGTTGGAATAAGCGTTGGTTGGCCACAATCACCACTCCTGAGGGAATGCCTAGATAATGCGTTGGCGGCGCAGTGGAAAAACCACTCGTTTGGCTTCGTTGCCGCCATCCATCTCGCCGGTATTGCTGGCACGACTGAACAGTTCAAAGATATTTTTTTCGAATTGCTGAGGAGATCAGAAGGCCATTCGCGGGAATTCCTTGAGTACTGTGTCGCCCCAACCTTGGATCGGTTGAAAGCGGATCCTGCCCTGGTGCAGTACAGTCTCAAAGCTATCGTGACGGACAACGCGGACTTCAAAGCGAGTATGCCGCGGTTGCTCGCCTCTGCGATCGGTCTTACTGATGAGCTGCGCTCATTGTGCAACAGGGAATTAACCGAACAACACTCCGAAAAATCCATTCCCCTCTCCGGTCTCGACATCATCGCGGGCAAGGTGCGAACGGTTTCCGATGCACTAATGGATACTCTCATTTCTGCAAGTGTATAGAAAAAATGAAGGCGAGATCACGCTCACTCGGCATTCCAATACTATGATTTAGAGGCATCCCTTGATTTCACTTGGTTTAGTCGCGCAACTAACATTTGACGCTGACTGACAAATATCGGCCGCTCATCGAACCGTCGGCCAGAAGAACAAGAATCGTCATGTATCCAGCTTTACAACACACTTAGCCGAACTTGGTTCGAAGCCCGCGGTAGTAAACACCCTCACTCCTACGAATCTTATCAGTGCAGCGCTCTGTCATCTGCTGCCCAAAGGTTGGCTTTGAAGGCGGTCGCATACCAGAATTGATCGACCACAGCTTGTAGTTCTCATAAGCCACTGTCGCTGAAACTGTAGCGCCTTTCTCAACTTCACAGCACTCGTCAATCCATTGACCGAGAACATCCATCTCAGACTTGTATTCATTTGTGGCCTCAACAATCTGCGCCGGAATTTGGCCTAGCCCATTTTTATGCCACGCGGCCGCCCCCTCGATCGCCCACGCCGCGATATCGGGCAATTCGTGAAGCAACTTAGCGGTCAAACCGTCATCGCGGTTCTGTCCCTCAAATCTTGCACGGAAACTCAGCATCCGCATTCGCCGCCAAATACCATTGTCCATTCCCCTGATGATCGGTTTTGCATTTCCGACCATCACAATTTTGAAATTTGGTGTGAATTCAAATGGATCTGAATGAAGCGCCCGTGCAGTCAACCTATCTCCACCACTCATCTGCTTAATGAGTGACTCGGAAAGACGGGAGCCCCCTTCCGTTTCGTTGGCAACTACCAAGCGCGCACCAGGCAAAACAGCAATGTCGGGCGACGGTCCGCTACAATTCCGCTGATGAGCCATAAAAGTTTCAGGTTGAACATTACGGCAGTAGTCACCTAATAGCGCCGTCAACACATTTAGAAAAACAGATTTTCCATTCGCCCCACTACCATAGAAGAAAGTCACAATTTGCTCAGACGTGTTTCCGGTGAGGCAGTAGCCGACGAATAGCTGAAGCCATCTTTGCAATTCCCGATCAGGTTGACCATCAGAACCTATAATTACCTGATCCAAAAACCGTAACCAGTTAATAGCAAGCGAAGACTCGCCAACATAAGCAATGCCCAACGATTTGGTGACTAAATCATCACGATTGGCATCGCGTTGTGTACCAGTTCTGAAATCGACAACACGTCGACCCCCATCAAAACCTACGATCAACGGATCGGCATTCACCTGCTCAATACAAACGCGCAAACCATTTGCGATAGACAGGAGTTGGGTCGCATTTTCAATTGTACGTTTTTCTTGTGACTTTCGCGCCCACTTGATTACGCTCTCCATTTGAGAGTATTCTCGCAGACGAGTGGCTTCCGCATAGATATCCAAATGCAATTCGGACGCCATGCCGCGAACACCCGCGCCTGCACGATCCCAAACCCAACGCCCATCATTCCAAATGAGCCAACAGTTTTTCCCCGCATCAGGCACAAACCGAAGATCGCAGCCGTGCTTTCTTTCAAGTCTCTTTGCGTTACCAAGTTCTGTCATTGGTGCGTCGGCACCGAGCCCACCATCCCGCACGTCAGAACCCATCGCAATCAATGCCTGACGCGCGACGTCTCCTCGCGGAGGTGAAGCAATTTGAAAATCCCCCGACGAATAATTCACTTCGACAGCGTCAGCCAGTGTGTGCTGCTCGGTGACGAAGGCCGGAGGCGTTTTCATATTCCGCATTTCCCAATGTGCAACGCCCTCCACGATGGCACGCTGTATCGCGGCTTTCATCCACGCTTTTGCGGATTCCGGCGTTGCACCCTCGGCAAGCATGTCGGCCGCGTCCCATCCATCGCCATATGACGCGGGCCAGCCTTCCGGCGCGCCGAGCGTGATGGATTCCGAGTTAAGCCCGTGCAAGATGGTGGCGATCTCGGCGGCGGTTCGCGCGCCTTCCTGTTCGGCCCACGGCTTGAGCGTGCCGACAAGTTCCGCCGGCGCGTCTGGCCCCGACTTGTACAAATGCGAATCCGCGTCCGGCCAAATGATGATGCGTTTTCGCCCGCGCAATTCCGACCACTCGGCGCGGCTGACTGCCTTGCCGCCGTTCGGCCATGTGATGACGACCTTTCCGGGAAACAGCGTGCGCGCGGCGGCTGCAGCCTTCTCCCCCTCGACGATGATGACGGCCACGTCGGCGGCGGTCGCGGAAAGCGCGTCAAGCCCCTGTAGCGGTCGCGGCTCGGAAAACGCGCGATCGACCCAGCCGCGAAAGCCGTTCGGGCCGGTGCAAAATGTAATCGTCGGCGTTATTTTCTTGGTCCGGCCTGTGTCGCGGTCCATCCATTCACGCCGGATGACCACGCCTAGAAGCTTGCCCTTTTCGTCTCGGTATTCGTCCGCACGTTTGACGGCGCGCGAAACCTGCTCGCCTGTTTTGTGCTGAAAGTAACTGGCGATGCCGTCGGTAACGAGCGGCGGCGCGTCGCCTGGAACCGGCGTGATAATATCGTAATCGCTTGCCGCCGTCGCTGGAATATCCGCAGGCGGCGCGATATAGGTCGCGGCCGGCAGAGTCTCGCCGGTAATCGCCTCGACGGCTTGGCGGAAATCCACGCCGGTCATATTCATCACAAATTTGATGACGTCGCCGGACGCGCCGCAACCGTGGCAAAAAAACATGTTCTTGCTATCAACGATCGTGAAACTCGGAGTCTTCTCGCCATGAAACGGGCACAGTCCGACGAGTTCGGACCCCGCCTTGTTCAATTTCACATAGCGCCCGACGATCTCGCTGACGGGATAGATTTGACGGATTTTGTCAGTGTCTATGCGATCGGCCATCGGATTTGCCTTATTTATTTTTTTGCTAATGGAAATTGCCAAAGACCTACCGCAACCAATTTTGGTCAGCAGTGTCCGGCCACTCAAATCACTCGCGGGTGCTGAATGCTCAAACTTGTCTAGGGCTTCGGGAGTTTTATGCCGCCACACTTAAATTCGCGGCAGCAATGTTGTTATCTGGGGCCGGAGTCGCCAGAGTATTTTCGCAGAATCCCTTTCGCGAATTCCTCAAGACGGCGATACTCGATAGTCGCCTCCCACCTCGACATTTCGGAAATGTAGCGATCTTTTTCGCGCGAAGTCGGGCAATGACCAATCGGTTCAGGGCGACTATCGAGTATCACGAAGTTTCCGACACTTCGCACTATCCGAATTCCTTGAAATTCTGTCAGGAGTGCGGCCCGATCGAACCTATTGAGATTCAAAACTTCATAAGCCGTTTCAAACAATCGACAAAGAGACTCGATGAGTGGATTTTTCTCCGGATAACGCCAGTTTCCACCCGACACCGTAGGGGGAAACCTTGGTCCATATCTCTTGCGCCTTGGGGGTCTCGCGCTATGTGAAGGCCAGCAATTCGCCGACGATTTGCTCGTCATGCGACTTCACCAACGTCGGAAGTAGACGACCGAACGTTGCTTTCCAGCCACGCCTCAACGTCGGAGCGACGATAGCCAACGCGCCGCGCTGAGACACGGACGAACTTGAGGCCAGATGTGCCCTCAAGTCACATCCGTTCTAATGTACGGGGGGAAATCCTTAGAGTTTTTGCAACTTCGTCTTGAGTTAGAATTTCAGTGCAGGACATATTCAATTATTTTCCGCTATGAATGAGGTCGGATCATTTGTTGAATGCACTATTGTCCAATATTTTTACCACAGGTCAATGCAGAAAAGACACAGCAGTCGCGCTACGTCCCTCGCGCGCGCTTTCAAGTTCGCCCTAAGCGCCAAAGCCCAATATCGGCCCAACACCAAGGGCACCAACACACCAGTTAGAACAAACTGATCAGCTTCAGTTCCTCAGGCAACAAGCCGCTTCGTATCGAATTGCAACGCCTGCCTAAGCTCACCCGCATCATCCATAGCCGCCGTCTCGATTGAATCTACAAGAGGATTCATGGTTACAAGAAAGTGAAGCGCGGTCCTGAGTTGATTGGCACAGTGCTCACCACCAAGGCAGCCTGACCGCTCGGCAGAGCCTTCAATTTGGCTATGAGCATCTTCGATCAAGACCTGAAGCGCATTGATGTGGTGACGGAGATCACAAACGGCATTCTCAATATCCGAATTCATTTATCGGTATCCTTTTCAGATTTTCCTTTTTCGACATTGGCGCCAATCGCCATTGCCGCCGAGATACTCTCAGCCACCGTCGCTGCGGCAGCCGCTACTGGGTCGTTTGCAAGGTGCGCGTAACGCGCCGTTGTCTGGGGTTGCGTATGCCCGAGCATTTTGCCAATTAGCAGAAGGCCCATCCCTGACGAAGCCGCAATGGATGCGAACGCGTGGCGCAAGTCGTGAATGCGAAGATCATCTAAGCCCGCAATTCGCCGAACTTCTCGCCAAGGCTTTTGCAAATTCACAAGGTGCTCGTCCTTTTTGCTTCCAGTGATGACATAGGGGTTGCCCTTGACTTGCAATATCCCTTTCAAGAGATCGATTGCAGGCGGCGGGAGTTGCAATGTCTTTGCCCCGGTCTTGCTGTCGGTCAACCGCGCCACGCCAATCGCCATATTCACCGCATCCCAGCGAAGAGTTAGAATTTCTCCGAGGCGCGCGCCGGTGAGAATGAGAAGCCTAATAGCAGCGATTGCTGGCGCCGAAATCACCGGCTCAAGAGCCTTATGTTCCGCGCGCAACCTCGCCACACTGTCGACGTCGTTATTTTTCTTGGCCGCCTCGATTTCCGCCAACAGGTATTGAGACTTGCTCAGGCGCGCCTCAACGTCACGAAGCGCTGCTCCCAGGTTTTTTAGCTCTTTGGCAGACAAGAAGCGCTCACGTGACGCCTCCCTGAATTTTTCGACATGCCGACACGGATTTGTGCCGTCAGCACGGTCGCCCCACATTTCGGCCAAACTGAACAATTTAGAAAGAACGGCAATCACGCGATTGGCCATGTAGGGCGTTTTTGCGAGATCGTTATGGATTTTTTGAATATCGGCGCGAGTGATGTCAGCGGCGCGACGCGCACCGATTTTCGGATAGACGATCCGCTCCAAAATATCTTGATAGCCTTCTGCGGTGCGCGCCTTGCGCTTCACCTTCACATGATCCTTCAGAAACTTGTCGCCAAGTTCCTTGACGGTATGCGCGAGGCGACCCGCAGACTTATCTGCAGCTGGGTCTTTCCCGCTCACAACTAGCCCGAGAATCTTCTTGGCCTCTTGGCGCGCCATATCCGGCGTCCAAGGGCTCCCGTGCCGCCCAATGGTGAACCACCGTTGACGGCCGCCTATCCGATACTTCAGGCAATAAACCTTGGCTTCTCGCTGGCAGCGCACAGCAAACCCCGAGACTTCGGAGTCCCAAAAAATTTCGCCAGGCGCCAGGCGCTTCACTACTTCAAGGGTGATCTTGGTTCGCCGCATCACAAATCATCACGTTGGTTGCTAATGAATATCTACCACATAGCAACCATAGTGGCGAGTATTAATGTCGGATCACGTCTCGACAAACCCAATAAAATAGCCAATAATACGGGTATGAGCGGCTCCTGTCGGTTCACGATCAGATAAAACTTCTGATTTGTAATCAGGGGGTCACGAGTTCGAATCTTGTCGGGGGCACCAACCATCTATAAAAGTGGGTACCATAGACGGCGGAACCGGTTTGTCGGTTTGAAGCTGCTGCGCAAGCACGGCTTTTGAGCCAGAAATCCGGATGCCTTCTTTGTCCACAATGATTTTATTGAGAAAGAGTCGCAGGTAGGCGCGGCGGAAGCTCGGGCTGCTGGTATCTCGCAACTGCCCTATCATAGCCTCGGAGAAGGCTGTGAGGCGCTTCTGGGTTACTTCAGAGACCGGTAGGTTCAATTCCCGCTCCTTCAGCGAGATCAGGCGGATAATCTCATCATACTCCCCCTGTCGCTTCGCAAAGCGCGCCTGAAGGGTGCGTGCGGTTCCGAGGCCACCATTCTCCATAACGTCCACAAGCGTTTCTAGCTGGCGCTGAAGTTCGCGCTGCTTTTTGCGCAATTCCTTCATGTCGGCCTGAAGCCGCGAGCGGCGGCCCGAATTGCGGGCCGTCAACGCTCCGACGACGCCCTTGAGGCGCGTAGGCTTTAGAACGCGGTCGCATAGGTTATCGATCACAAGATTATCGAGCTTGCCCTCGGGGATTGTAATGCCAGTGCAAGCCGTCTTGCCAAGGTCTGCCTGTTTTGAGCAGGTGTAGTAGCGGTATTTGCCATACTTGCCCGTTCGCAGACGCATCGGGGCACCGCATTTGCCACAATGTGCAATGCCACTCAAGAGAACCGGGCTGTTTGAGAAGCGCGGCGGGTTCATCTTCGGATTGCGAGAGGTAAGTTGGGCCTGCGCTACGTGAAAGAGTTCTTCGTCGACAATGGCCGGGACCGGCATCTCGATCCACTCTTTGCGTGCTTTAAGTTTTTTCGTCTGACTATCACGGCGATTAAAATAGTGAGTGCCGATGTAGTCGCTGCGACGCAAGATTTGCTGAATAGTTTGCAATCTAAAGGGCTTGCCGTCGCGTTGCTTAAGTCCCTTTTCGGCGAGATAGGAGACCGTGTTCTTGATCCCCAGCGGCCCGCTCTTTCCGTCACCATAAACATAGAGCTTGAAGATCAGTTTCACGACCTCGGCTTCGTTGGCTTCAACTTCAAGTTTCTTCTTGGCTTTAGCGCCTGCCCACTCCGCAACATAGGTGCGATAACCAAAAGGCGGAGTCGATCCATTCCAGAAGCCGCGCCTCACATTCTCATTCATTGCGCGTGACACGTGTTTGGAGGTTTCCGCGCTGTTGTACTCGTCAAACGAGGTCATGATCTGACGGTTCAGCTTGCCTTGCGGACCATCCCCCATTTCCTGCGTCATGGCGACGATCTCAACACCGTGCTTAGCAAATTTTTGGCTGTAAGATTCAAATCCAAATGAGTCACGAAAGAAGCGAGATAGGCTGTGCACGAGGATCAGATTGGTTTGAACGAGACCTGACTTTATCTCAGACGCCATGCGCTGAAATTCAGGGCGCTTGTCGTTGCGAGCCGATGCCCCCGCGTCGATGTAGTGTCCGACAATCTCTATATCGCGATCTTCGCAATAGCGATCCGCGTGCGCGATCTGATCCGGTATTGAAAGGTCATGGTCTGCTTGCTGGGCCGTGGAAACCCTCGCATAAACAACCGCGCTCTTTTTCATGACGCTCTCCTACTTAATCGGCATGGCTTCAGTGCACGCCTTCGTCGTTATCGTTAGCGGCCTCGGCCCTACAAATCTTCGATACGAGATCGCGCATATGGATCTCGATTAGGGCGAGTTCCTCCGATGTAATCGCTGGAGTCTCGGGCAAATCGCTTTGCACGTAAAGCTCGCCGTCTCCGTCCTCTACCATTGGCCCGCCCTATGCTTACGAAGACGCTCTTCCAAAGCCGCTTGCCAGATAGAGTCGGAGTGGAACGGGTCGGTCGCTTTAGGGAGTTGCTTTAGGATTTCCTCAAATGTCGGGATGCCCTTACTCGGGGCCATAAGGTGAGAAAGAGCGCCCAATCCCTTTAGTGAGCCGTATAGGCTTTGGCTCATTTTCCTATAGCGATACTCAAGGGAATTGGCCGGGTCGTAGTGACGGCAAAGGCCAAGTTGCGGCATTGCATCTATAGCGGCGACTAAAGATTGCCACAGTGGATGCAACGGCCAGCGGGCCCTATTGCTGTCACCGTTTGGCCTGCGCAAGGACGTGTGCGCTAAAGCAAGTTGCTTAAGAAGATCGCCCTGTAAGTCTTCAAGATCATCAATGGTCCTTATACCGGCCTGCCTAAGCCTCTCGCCTCTGACTTGGAACTCAACACGCCAAACATTTTCTTTTTGACCCCAAAGGTCATGGAACCAAGCCTTGCCGCTTGCGTTGTCTATTTCCGCGACCTTGTCATAGATGCGGGCAACAATTTCTCCCACACCGAATCCGAACGTTTGAACGGCGTGCCCCTTCCTCCATTTGTTGTTCTTGATAGCGCGAGAGACGAAGTCATCTTCATCGAAGTCGATTGCAGCCAAATCAAAGTCAAAAGCCCAATCGGCTCGAACAATCTGCTCGGGCTTAAGCGTTGCCGCCCCTATCGCTTTAGCGAATTCGATAATGCGCTCATGCAAGGCGCGCGCGCCATCCCGCCACAGAGCTTCGCTAAAGAACTGAACTTTAACTGAGGGGTGCATGTGCTCGGCAAGGGCAATCTTAAAGTCCCGGTTGACGAGCACGCACTTATAGAATTTCTGCCCGCTCGGCATGACCTGAAAGCGTTCGCGGCCAATTTCGATATGGGCCTTATCGGCCTCGCGATCTTTAGCAAGTTGCTTGAGATATTCGAGTTCGTCGAAGTCGAGCTTCGAGCTGGCAAGGTCGAAGTAGTAGCAGACGTAAAAGCTATCGAGCCCGTGTATCAGAAGGCGCGGCAAAGGCGCTGGCGTGGCTTTAGGTCTAATTTTCATGGCGCTTTAGTTTTCCTCTATAGATTATAGGACGTTTTATGTCCTTTAGTTTCAAATGATCACACCTTCAAGCGGGCGAAGATACGATTGAGGCTTAGGACAAGCGCGCTGGTATAGGACGCGCCCGGCAAGCGTTTGTTGCCGATCTTTAGGATCGATGGCTTGGCGTCAGGGTGAATTTTCTTGAGATCAGGCTCGTCTCGGGCAACCTGCCAAGATTGGCCGTCATCGTCGGGTGTTGAGAAGAGTTCGAGATAGACGGGCTTTTTGTTTGTGATGGCGTCTTTCCATGAGGGGTCATCGGCAAGCATATCCAGATATTCGCCAGTGCCTTCCAGTTGGGTCACCGTCATCCCAAAGCGGGTCAGCTCCCGAAGGATTGCGGCCTTGCGCACCTCATCGGGCCCATATTCGCGACTGACGCCCGTGCCAGTGTGTTTCTTGCCCTGAGGGGTGAGAAGGTCCGCGTTGGTCCAATGCCTGATCTGACGAATAAGGCGTAACTTCTCCGCTTCATCCCCTTCCGGGCTGAGTTTGTCGACAAGCTCCCTGACACTGTATGCGAATCGTTCCATGCCTCGGAGTGTATAGGACGCGACATGTCCTATCAAATCGCGTCAGCGGGCATCTCAGAGGCTCCTAGGGGCAGATCAGGAAGCAAGGGCCAGTGCGACCGAGCCGCATCAAGGCCAAGCGCCGCTTCGCGGCGTGGCTTCGCCAGCCTTGACCCGGCCCGGACGCACCGGCTGGGGCTCGGCATGCCTTTCAAGCCGCTTTGCGGCCCTCAAGGCCCGCCTGCGACGGGAAGGAAGGGGAATTTGGGGCAATCCCTTGCCCAAAGCTGGCGCGGAAGCTGGGGATGTATTTAGAGCCCCCCGTGTTACTGATCACGGGGGCATCGGCCAAGATTACCGGCTCCCCAAAAAAAATGTGAAAATAAGCGTGGCTGGCGGGTTTGAGCATCAAATCGTGCACTCTACAATTAGTTCATTGTAAAGCCGCGCTAAGTGCTCTGCAGACATGTCCAGGATCGGCTCATACATAAACGAGTTCAAGTGAATGTTTTCAGGGGTCATCAAATTCACCCGATCCATAAGCGCAATCAGTGGCGCTTTTGCCTCATCGCCTCCAATCACGTCTTTCAGTTTACGAAGCAGCTTAGCGGTCTGATTGCTATTGATGCCGTTCACAAAAGCATCATCGTTAATGACAGCAATCATCTTTGCTTCAGCAACAAGGCGGATCGCTATCGATAGGACTACCTTTTTTTCGAGATCGAGCGCGATCTCACCAGCCCCGGCGATGCTCTTTGCTGTTTCCAAAAGGAGCGGAATCACAGCAGTGTCGGCCGCTAATTCCGTGCTGAATTCCTGTCCGTTCAACACCTTCTTATAGATGCTGAAAAGACCTGAAAGCGTTATAGAAGCGCTGTCCGCTTTTTGGTGCAGAAGACTCGTTAGCTTTTCCGAATCTTCCTTGAAACCGCAATAGTCGGCCAAATTTCTCACGAACGGGACCATGGCCAAAAGAACATCGGTTTTATCTGCTTTGTTGGCGGTTGCCTTCCATTTCTCAAAGGGGTCGCGGTACATCTTTTCGCTCGATAGTTCGATTTTATCCGATGTCTTCGAGATGTGAAAATTGGCACCTGATAAATCCAGCCGCTTCCAAACGGTTCGATAAAAATCATAGTTATGGGTCAGTATGATTTGTCGAAAATCCGGTTCGGCCAATATGTCACTGAGGTATTCGACTATCGCATATTTGTTCTTGTAGTCGAAAGAGTCAGCTATATCGTCAACAACAAATAGCGTTTTTACATGTTCGCTCTTACGCGCCTCCACTTCGAAAATAATGTTAAGAATATACAATGCTCGCCGTTCCCCGTTGCTAAGAACGTCGACAAGTTGATCACGGTTCACGGCTATTGGTTGTTCTGAAGTGTCCTCAAACATGAACCCAATATTCGGTGTAGATCGTTTTAAAATAACATCTTGCTTGTTTTCTATGCTGACCTTGAACGGAACAGAAAACCGGCGATTGAAGATGTTGATTACCTCTTGCCACTTTGTCGCCTGATCGGAAGCTTCATTGGCGATCTCATCCAGCCGCTTCTTCCCGTCCGAGAATTCGCTCATAAGCTCTTCGAAGTCGTCCTTGAGGAGCATAAGATAGGATTTCAGCAAATCCTCTTTAAACACATCCGGCTCTTGCAGGCGCGGGATCAGCGTTTGGTTGGACAGCAAAAACTCTCGAAAATCTCTAAGCTCTTTGTTGGTAAGCTTCTTATCGATCTTTTCGAATTTTTCTTTGAGGGCGTCATCTGAAAGGATCGCTTCTAATTCTTCCGAAATTATATTCTCTAATTCTTTTTCAGTTTCGACCTTGGTATCTTCCGCATCAGAATGCAGATAAATTTTATGCTCAGCTTGAAAAAATCCATGGTTCTTTAGCTGTTTTGCGATTTCTCCGGCCTGATAATGATTGAAAACACCTTTTCTGAAAAATCGCGACTTCTCCAAGAGGTTGTCATAGGTTGCGGTATAGTCTTCCAATGCGGCTTTCAAGTCGGGGTCTGCTAAAAACGCTTCAACCTTGTCATTGAAGAGGGAACCATATTTTATGCCCTCTAAAGACTGATCAAATGGATCATCTTTGACTTCAGAGCGAATGCGGTCGAACGCTCGAAGCAAATTGTCGGGCTTTCTTGTGAAAGCGACAGAAATTATTTCCTCAATGCCTGACCGAATGCCAGATGTCTTTTTGACCTTCGAAATAAGGGCATCTTGTTTCTCCTGAATCGATTTCAGGATTGCGTCATATTTCACTTTCAAAGCTTTGTTCACAAGAAGCGTAGATACCCGGCCGGATTGATATCCGGCATCGTATGGCTCAATGACAAAAACAGTGTCAGCAGGCAGCTCCTTGTTCTCGTGATCCAAGATTGATCGCTTGGTCTCTCGGTCAGTGTAAATCCGGTCGCGTGATGGCGTAGCCATGCTGTGGTCTTTGAAAGTCTTGGCGAATGATGACTTCATTGAACCGTTTGGTGCATAGATCAGCTGTGCGGGCTTTTTTGTAAAATCAAACTCAGCATCCATTTTTCGAATGCCGTAGCAATTCTCAAGAGCGATCTTGAGCTTTTCCATGCTGCTAACCCCGTTCGTTGACCCTAATTAAATGAATAGTATGGGGCGTACGCCCAAGGTGGATAAAAAAATCTGCGTTCTGAAAACTACGCTCGACAGCCCCGTGTAATGGGATATTTCGTATAGAGCGGCATCTCTGACTTTTCTGCTGTGAAGCCCAAGAAGTGGCAACTGTCGCCTGACTTTGCGACAGTCCCAATCTATCGATCGTGGGTCTCATGCTGACATTAGGTCTTCGCTGCTTCCAGCTTGCAAAGATAGTTGCTGCCCCCCGAGACCTTCGAAAAGTTGTTCGCGACAGGTGAGGACGATGACCTGAACGTTGCGCGCCGCCATATTGAGGATATCGAACATGCGCCCCATCCGCCGGTCATCCGAAAATACGAGTACGTCATCAAGAACGACTGTCGCCGGTTGGCCTTGTTCAACCAGCATTTCTGCAAACGCGAGCCGTACTAGCACGGCGATCTGCTCCTGCGTTCCCATGCTGAGATGGTGAAATGCTTCTTCGTAACCAGCCTCTCTGACGACTCCTGTGATGTGCAAGTTTTCATCGATTGCGATTTCGGCCCCGGGAAACAGTAGCTGCAGGTAAGGGCGTACCCGCTTGAGAACAGGTGAAAGATAACGCTCCTTGGCCTCTTGCTCTGCGTCACGTAAGGCAGACAGCAAAAGCGACAGCACGGTAACTTCATGCTCAAACCGCGCGCATTCTTGTCCGCAGAGTTCACGCTCGCGATCCTTTTTCTCAATCGCTTCATCTAGTCCTGCTCCTTCAAGTGCTTCGATCAGCGACTTGAGACCGGCGATTCTAACCTTGAGGGCTTCGCGCTTATCGCGTCTGTCACGGATCGCCTGATCGTGCCTCTTAATCCGGGCTTCAAGTTGTGGCAACGTTTCATCTGTGCGCTGGTCTTGGAGGTTGGCCACTGCCTTCTGTTGTGCTGTTAGCGCATTACGAGCGGCGCCTAAGTCATCTTGAAGTTTCAGATCGGAGCATGAGCTTTGTGCCTCCAAAAATTCTTCCTGTCGCCTTTTGAGCTGCGCCGCAGCATCGTCGTGACGAGTCTTTAGAGTTGTGAGTTCAGTCTTGGCGCGCTCAAGCGTTTCAGTGGGACCCGCAAGCGCAGCACGCGCCGTTTGGATATCGTGCCGAGTGGCTCCAGCCCGTTCCTCGGCGGCGTCCAAGGCAGTCTGCATCTGTTGTCTTGTTGGAAGGGTCTGCAAGTCCAGTTCATTTTTTTCTCGCGTAAAAACATGGCGTAAACCTTCGATGTAATCCGTAAGCGGTTGGGCGCCCGCTTCGTAATCGTCAGTGGCCGGGGCGTGCAGGGTCGCTTCTTGTCGGGCAAGTTCAGCTTGCTCGAGTAGTTTGCGTCTTCTTGTATGTTGTTGTTCTGCGTCCTCAATGCTGGTGACACCAGCATCGGCCAATTTGGCCTTGAGGTTGGAACGCTCGTCGCGCTGCTGGGCGATAAGCTTGTCCCGGTCCTTAATGGCAGGGTCGACAATGATCTTGCCGCGGCCGGGGATTGTTATGCTAGCCGGTTCAACCACCAGCACAAGAGGGCGATCCCCAGCGATTGGCTTCCCGTCGATTTCGATACCCGCCAGCGAATCCTGCTTCATTTCGAAGATGATGTTAGTGGCGGCAGCGCTAAGCCGCGCGTCGCCAGTGTCTACTGCCTTGGCTGCTGCGCGTATGCGTTCAATGGCCTTATCTGACACGAGAATGGAGGCTGCGCCTTTCTGCGCATTGTGAAGGCGTTTTTCAGCGTCTTGCGCTTTTGCTAATTGATCCTGCAGGTTGCGAATACGCGCGTCACGCTCAACGGTCGTTAGGCCGCGCCGTTTCAATGCAACCGCGGCATCGGCCTCCGTGACAGCCCCCTCGGCCGTTCGAATGCGCTCTTGCAAGACATCATATTTTTGACGCGCATCCTTTTCCTGTGCAATCACTTCCACGAGGTGTTTGCGGTCTGCCTCGATAGCTATTTCATCGGCCGCAATACCTTCCCTGACACTCTTGCGTAAAGCCTTTGCTTGTTCAGCTTGCTCAAGATTGCGCTGTATTAGTTTCAGTTCAGTCTCTGATGCTTGAATTCCTGCTTCGAGCGCAGCAAGTTGGCTGTGGCGTGTTCTGGCGCCATCAAGCTCGGCTTGATCTTCATTATCTCGATCGGTGGAAGTTAGGCGAGTAAGCGTTTCGTCAGCGTCTTCTAGATCATCGAGAGTTTTCGAGAGTTCCGAGCGACGTATTTGTAGGTCCGCAAGATCAGACTGCAAGGCATCCCGACGATCGATTGCGCCTTTGTATTCTCCGCGTGGCTTGCGGCCACTCGTGACCAGCTCTCCGAGCTGTTTATCGATTGCTTGAGGCAAGGCACGGCCACGTCGGCCACCGAGAACTTCGCCAACTTCGGACTCGAGCGCGCTATGAAGGCTTGATCGCGCGGTTTCCGGTAAATCAAGTGCCCCAAATGAATGTCCCTGCTGCACCCAAAGGACATTCCACATACCTAGAGTGTCCGGCTTGGCGCCAGTCTTGCCCGCTTCTTCAAACCCGAGAAGTCCGCGCAACGCTTCTTCCGCAGCATCGCTTTCAAGCACACGCCCATCGGGGCAGGCCAGCCGCGCATAGGGTTTCTTGATAAATCGCTTCGTTATCCGATAGCGGCCATCATCCATTTCGAATTCAAGCTCGACAACCGGTCCGGCTTGATTGCGATCATTCTGCAATGCCGCGATAGGCTGAGCTTTCGAGCTGTATTTTTCAAAAAGCGCAGCGCGCAAAGCGTCGAGTAGTGTCGATTTTCCCATTTCATTAGGTCCGACCACAACATTCAGGCCATCCTTGATGCCATCCAATCGCACGGGCGCTGTGAATTTTTTGAACTGGTTGAGGGCGAGTGACCGTAGTTTCATCGCTGCCCCACCTGTAGCTTCATGTGTTCAACATAAAGGCGTTGCAGCGCCTTAGCGGCGATCTCGCGGTCTTGCTCGCCGCCCTCCTCGGCTTTGCGCTTAAGCGCTTCCGCTGCGGTGCGAACGAAACCGCCTCGATCGATTCGATCCAGATCCGCTTGCGTCGGCTGAGCGAATAAGCGGCGGTCCTCGACGCGCATAAAGCAAAGTGCAGCCGAAACACCATCGACGATCTGATCTTCAAAATACTGCCGTTCTTCCAAGGAAAGCGCGCCCTCAACATCAAGATGCACTGAAATCCGGGCAAGATCATCCGATAGGCCGCGCAATTTTCCGGCAAGAAAATCGATGTCGGCGCGACCGTTGATTTGTTCGGAAAATGTGAGCCAAGTGTAATGGCCCGTCGCCAACGGCGTTACTGTTGGTTGCACCCCGTGGCCGTCGATTTCGACCAGAAGCGCCTGTCCGCCGCCCACCACATCAAAGGCGTCCGTTTCGGGCGTGCCGCTGTACCAACAATGCGCGTTGATTTTTCTCTGGCCGTGCCAGTCGCCCAGCGCAAGGTAGGATAGGCCTGCAAGAGTCGGACGGTCTGGCGCAATGAAATTCGGAACATCGCGATCATCAGAGCCGAATCCGGTGACCGTACCGTGGGCAATGCCGATACACAAAAGCTCACTAGGTAGCTCCACCTCGTCCATGTAGGCGGTCGGATCGCCAAGCGTTCGCCGGTGAAAGAGTGGCGCGGGCAACAATGCAAACAACTCGTCCGCGTAAATCACAGGCTCCGGTGCGACATGGATGTGCACATTTGCGGGCACGCCTTTGCGCAAGAGTTGAGCCCATAGGCCGTTAGGTCGGTGCGGATCGTGATTGCCCGGTAATAGATGCCAATGGATCGCGCCAAAATTCCGCATCCGCTCAAGGGGCTGATTGAGTGAGCGCGGCGAGAGCGCTTCCATGTCGTAAACATCACCCGCCACCAGCACGTGGCAAGCGCCATGATCCTGGGCAAGTTCACCAAGCCGGGTCACAGCCTTCAAACGGGCCTCTTGAAGAAGCCCCATTGTGGCGTTATCGACGAAGCGGAACACTTTGCCGATTTGCCAATCCGATGTGTGTAATATTCGCAAACCCATCATTTTAGCATAACGCAGAAACTTGAACTCGGAAGATGAATATTCAAGAAGGCGACCACAAACAGGATGGTGATGAATCCCCCAACTGTGGGAAATCTTAGTAATCCGAGTCTAATTGCGTCCGTGGTTGGCCTAAGAAACCGGGTCAAAACTTCGGGTTAAGAGCCTCTCGATCTCCTTCCCCTTGCTTTTTTGGTAAGCGGATCAAGTGGTCGACATAGTCAGGTACCAGTACGCATCCTCGCCTTCTTCGGTGCACCATTTTTTACCAATAATGCAAATAGGGTATATGGCGCGTGCGTTTGGTGCGATGCACTCGTTCATCCTTGAACTCGTCGATATGGTTGATTGAGGACGTGATTCAGGCTGTTAAGTACCAATAAGCGCCAAATTCCTGCAATTCTTGTTACTGCCCTGCATGTACTGTTAGGGTCAGCAGATGACGGTTTCTTCCCCCACAGTTGCTTTTGCGAGTGCTGGACAAAACTGGAACGATTTGATGGACGCGGCGGTGCGTATGCGCCGCCATCTTCATCAAAACCCAGAACTCACATGGAAAGAGACAGAGACAGCGGCGATTATCCGGCAGTCTCTTGATGCACTCGGCATTTCATGGCGCACCTGTGCGGACACAGGCACCGTTGCCATGCTTGCCTCGAATGCGAAAGGTCCCCATATCGCGCTGCGTGGTGACATGGATGCTCTCCCCATTGTTGAAACCACCAAGAATGATTGGTCATCAACCCGCGAGGGCTGCATGCATGCCTGCGGGCATGACGGCCATACGGCAACACTCTTTGCAGCGGCGTCCTGGCTCAAGCAGCATGAAGATCAACTCCCTGGTCCTGTGACGCTGCTCTTCCAGCCTGCCGAAGAAGGCGGGCATGGCGCCAAGCGCATGATCGAAGATGGTGCCCTAAAGGGCGTGGAGACCATTTTTGGCTGGCACAACTGGCCCGCCATTCCCTTTGGCAAAGCGGTTTGTCCCGATGGGCCCGTCATGGCAGGCAATGGCACGTTCCGCATCACGATGACAGGTGCAGGGGGCCATGCCAGCCAACCCGAATTATGCTGCGATCCCGTGCTGGCCGCAGCCGCTGTCACACTGGCACTGCAGCAAGTTGTAAGTCGTCGGCTGACGCCGCAACATGCCGCTGTACTCAGCGTTACGTCTATTGATGCGCCGAGCACCCCGACCGTGATCCCTGATAAGGCTGTTCTAGAGGGAAGCATCCGCATTGCGCAGAGTTCTGATCGCGAAGTCATGAACCGCCTGATTGAACAGATTGCCTGCGACACGGCAGCTAGCTATGGCGTGGAAGGTCATGTTGAAATATTTCCGCGCTATGATGCCACGATCAATCATGCCGAACCCGCTCACAGCTTCCGTGGGGCTCTCGCACAGGAACTCGGTGATGATTGGCATGCAGCCGATGTAGCGGTGCCGATCATGGCATCAGAAGACTTCAGCTATTACCTGAAAGAAATTCCCGGTGCCTTTGCACTTATCGGTTCCGATGATGGCGACGGGCATGACGTGCCATGCCACAACGCTCGCTACGACTTTAATGACCGGCTCATACCGATGGTGACCAAACTTTACGCACGCCTTGCCGGGGCCCCGCTGCCCACCACTTCATCGTGAGGACGCCATGACGCGTTGACATATTTTAGAACTGAAAACCATAGCAGGAGAAAACAATGGATGTATTCGAGCAATGGGAGTCAGACGTTCGTGGCTATTGCCGCACTTTCCCGACCGTTTTTAAATCCGCTTCAAACGCCCGTCAGGTTGATGAAAAGGGGAAATCTTACATTGATTTTTTCTGCGGCGCTGGCGTCCTGAATTTCGGCCACAATAATGAGCGCATGAAAGCGGCGCTCATCAAATTTATCGAGGAAGATGGTGTCGCCCATAGCCTCGATATGTCAACCGACGTCAAACGTACCTTCATTCAGGCATTTGCCGATACGATCCTCCGCCCGCGCGGCATGAATTATAAAATGCAGTTTACGGGTCCAACAGGCACCAATGCTGTCGAGGCTGCGCTAAAACTTGCGCGCCGCGTCACAGGTCGTCGAACAGTCATTGCCTTTACGCATGGTTTTCACGGCATGACGCTTGGCGCGCTTGCCTGCACGGCGAATGCCTATTTTCGTAATGCAGCCGGTGTCCCGCTTGAAAATGTTCAGCGCCTGCCCTTCGGCGTCTCGCTGCAGGAAATTTCTGCTGCCTATGCCGACCCTTCATCTGGCTATGAGCCGCCTGCCGCTATCATCGTCGAAACCATTCAGGCAGAAGGCGGCGTCAATGTTGCCACCGCAGAATGGCTCAAAGAGCTTCAGGCCTTTGCCCAGCAGCGTGGGGCGCTCTTCATTGTGGATGATATTCAAGCCAGCTGTGGTCGTACGGGTTCCTATTTCAGCTTCGATGGCATGGGACTTGATCCAGACATCATCACGCTTGCCAAAGGCATTGGCGGCTTCGGGACGCCGCTTGCGATGAACCTGATCAAACCGGAGCATGACAAACACTGGGCGCCCGGCGAGCATACGGGCACTTTTCGAGGTCAAGGCTTTTCCTTCGTCGCGGGACGTGAAGCCTTGCGCTATTTCGAAGACGAAAAGTTCACCGACGAGGTTAAGCGCAAGGGCAAGCTTATCGTCGACCGCCTACAAACCATCGCCAAAAGACATAGTGGTGGTGGATTCGAAGTGCGCGGGCGCGGCATGATGCTGGCCCTAGATGTCCAGGACAGCGCTCTGGCCAAAGCCATCGTTGCCCAGTGTTTTGATAGTGGTCTTTTGATCGGCTCCTGTGGCCCGGGCGGCCGCGTTCTGAAGCTCATCCCGCCCCTCACAATCCCTGACGCCGATCTTGAAGAAGGTCTCGGCATTCTTGATGCCTCCACCCGTTCACTGGCGGTAGCAGCATGAGACAGCGCGATGACATGACCTTTCCCTTCGAAGAATATCAACGTCGCCTTACAGGACTGCGTGAACGCATGAAGGAACGTCTTCTGGATGCGGTGATCATCACCGACCCTGAAAACATCGTCTATCTGACGGATTACCAGACCACCGGCTATTCCTTCTTTCAGGCCCTTGTCGTGCCGCTGGATGGCGATTGCTTCATGATCACGCGCAAGCTGGAAGAGTCGAATGTGCTTGCGCGCACTTGGGTCGAGCAAACACGCCCCTATCCCGACAATGGCGATGCCATTCAACGTCTTGTCGAAAGCCTGAAGGATTTTGGTCTGTCGCATAGCACCGTCGGCTATGAGCGCAATAGTTATTTCTTCCCGGCCTATCAACAGGACAGGGTTCGCAGCACCTATACAGAAGGCCGCCTCATTGACTGCTTCGGCATTGTTGAGGAAGGCCGCATCCTGAAGTCGTCCTACGAGATCGACGCGATGAAACGAGCCGCCATTGCTGCAGAAGCCGGCATGCAGGCTGGCATCAAGGCCTGCGCGCCGGGGGTAAGTGAAAATGACATTGGTGCCGCGATCAGCGCCGCCATGTTTCGGGCGGGCGGGGAGCCCCCTGCAGTGATGCCCTATGTCACCTCCGGTCCCCGCTCCATGATCGGCCATGCCACATGGGAAGGCAGGGTTGTGCAACCAGGCGAGCATGTCTTCATGGAAGTTGGCGGCTGCTATCGCCGCTATCACGCCGCCCTCATGCGTACGGTTGTTTTGGGCGAAATTTCACCTTCCATGCGCAGTGCCGAGTGGCACATGATGGAAGCGCTAAGGGAAGTCGAAAAAGCAATCCGTCCAGGCCTCACAGTCTCGGATGCCGACAATATCGTGCGCGACATCATCACGGGTGGCGAACATGGCGGGAGCCTCATCACACGTTCTGGCTATTCAATCGGCATCGCTTTCCCGCCGAGCTGGGATGAAGGCTACATATTGAGCCTCATGCAAGGCGATTCCAGAACGCTCAAGGAAGGCATGACCTTCCATTTGATCCCTTGGATCTGGGGCGTGGATGGCGACAAAACAGTTGGTATTTCCGACACCATCCACGTAACGGCTACAGGTTGTGAATCCCTTTTTACACTTGCGCGTGAGTTTGTCTCCAAACCCGACACTGCAAGCGCGGTGCCGATACAGATCGCACAAAATGACAGTGCTGCCGAATAATGGGCAGCCCAATAACAGGCGACCTAATAACAACCTTAGATAAAATTGGAGAGGCCTATCTATGCTGAGAGCCATTGACCCCACCACCGAAAAAGTCATCCGGGAAATTGAACCCGACACAGACAGCGTGGTTGAGGCCAAGCTTGCCAAGGCAGCGCACGCCTATCAGTCATGGCGCAAGACCAGCTTTTCCGAGCGCGCCAACGTCCTGCGGACAGTCGCTGCGAATATGCGCGCGCGCGCGGGTGAACTTGCGCCCATCATGACCGAGGAAATGGGTAAGCCAATCCGCGAAGCGCGCAGCGAAGTTGAAAAGGCGGCATGGTGCGCGGAGCATTATGCCGAACATGCCGAAAGCTATCTTGCACGACAGGTCATTACATCCGATGCCACGCAAAGCTATGTGCAGCATCTGCCCCTCGGCCCCGTGCTTGGTATTCTCCCGTGGAACGCTCCTTTCTGGCTTGCCTTTCGCTTTTGCGCCCCTGCCCTCATGGTGGGGAATAGCTGCTTGATGAAACATGATCCTCATGTGCCCGGCTCAGCCCTTGCCATTGCAGATATCTTTGTTCAAGCCGGTGCGCCGGAAGGCATTTTTCAGACGCTGATGCTTGAGACACCTCGCGTTGAAAAAGTGATCCGCGACACACGCGTTCGTGCTGTCTCTTTCACAGGATCAGGCCGAGGTGGCAGCGCTGTTGCCGCCATAGCCGCTTCTGAAATTAAACCGGCCGTACTGGAACTTGGCGGCTCTGACCCTTGTATCGTGCTGGCAGATGCCGACCTCAACAAAGCGGCTGATGTGCTGAAAGTGTCGCGGATCATCAATGCAGGCCAATCCTGCATCGCGGCCAAGCGGATCATCATCGAAGCACCGGTCTATGACGAGATGACCGAGCTTCTTCGCTCACGTTTTGCCAGCCTCAAAATGGGCAATCCCATCGAAGAAGACACCGATGTGGGGCCCATCGCACGCGCCGATCTTCGTGATGAACTTCATCGACAGGTGAGCCGCACGATTGAGGCAGGCGCCCGCTGTCTGCTGGGCGGAGAAATGCCCAAAGGGTCGGGCTATTTCTATCCCGTCACGCTGTTGGCCGATGTGACACCCGGCATGTGCGCCTACCAGGAAGAGACCTTCGGCCCCATTGGGGTCCTCATCCGAGCTGACAACGCAGAACATGCACTTTCACTTGCCAATGATACCGAGTATGGCCTAGCCGCGAGTGTGTGGTCCACGGCAGAACGCGGCGAGGCGATAGCGCGCGAGATTGAAGCGGGCCAGGTCGCGGTGAACGGGATTGTCAAAACAGATCCACGCCTCCCAAGCGGTGGCATCAAGAAATCGGGCTACGGGCGTGAACTCGGCCCCCATGGCATCCATGCTTTCGTAAATGCACAACAGGTCTGGGTCGGCCCGGTTCAGGCCTGAGTTCATTAGCAAAGACCATGATCTTTGGGCCTATGCTCCTTAATTGATCAGGCCGTAAAAACCTTGCGGCCATCCACCCAGGTTTCCAGCACCTTCAAGCGACCAATAGCCTCGCGGGGGATCGCCAGCGGGTCTTTGTCCAGAACGACAAAGTCAGCGCATTTGCCGACTTCCAGCGAGCCGACCTCATGCTCTGAATAGCATTGCCACGCCGCATCGCGCGTCAGCGACACAATGGCCTGTTCGACGCTCACGCACTCATCAGGATTGAGTACGCCGCCCTCTTCCTTCCAAATCGACCGATTGACAACATTATCCATCAGGCGCAGCGGGCCCATCTCGCTCACAGGTTCATCGGAATGGACCGTCCAGCGAATGCCCGCTTTGCTGCAGGAGGCCGCCCGGCCCAGCAAATTAGCTTTCTCCGGGCCGAAGATTTCATCACGAAAAACCTTGCCCCAATAATGGACATGGCCAATGAGGAAACTCGGGCTGACATTCATCGCTTTGAGGCGCGCGATCTGTTCGTCATGCAATATCGAGCAATGCTCGATGCGAAAGCGCCGATCCTTGGGCACGCCCGCCGCATAGGCCGCTTCAATCGCATCCAACGCATTGTCGATGGCCTGATCGCCATTGGCATGGATCACCACCTGCCAACCCTCCAACGCGCGTTTGACGACGATCTCGCGCAATGCGTCCTTGGCAACATAGGCAAGCCCGCGATCTTCGCGCCCGAGATAGGCTTCGCGCTGCAATCCCGTTCGCCCCTGATTAGAACCATCAGACACGATCTTCCAGCCAGTCGCGCGCGCCATGGCATCACCCTTGCCAAACGCCATGTCCGTGCCGTCCCAATGTTTCTCACTCGAATTGATCAGCGAATAGCGCAACCGCGCTGTCATGTGGCCCGACGCAGCAAAGGCATGAAAGGCGTCGATCTCGCCCTTGCCTTGAAAGCCGCCTGCCGCCTGATCGCAAAAGGTCGTGACACCCAGCCGGTTGGCTTTCTCGCAGACCTGCTGACAGGCCGCGGGTACATCGGCAATCGCCATGGCCGTCAGGTTCTGCCCCAGCACGGTGAACATCGTCGCCTGCCCCTGCAACACACCATTGGGCGAGCCATCGGCATTGCGTACATAGGCCGCGCCGAGCGGATCGGGTGTTGCCGCCGTAATGCCTGCGAGCTTCAACGCAATCGAATTGCAATAGGCGATATGCAGCGATGCATTGAAAATGAAGACGGGATTATTCGGCGCAATCTTGTCGAGCATACTCGCATCAATGAGGTCGGTGCCTGCTTGTAAGGACGGGTCGAGCTGACGCGCGACGATCCATTCATCCTTGCGCGCCCTGGCCGCAAGCGCCGCGATGCGCTGCAAGACCACCTCGGCATCGTCGCATTCCAACGCACCCACATTAGCCATCTGGTCCATTATGGCGATGGCAAAAAAATGCATATGCGGCTCAATGAACCCCGGTAGGATCGCGCGGCCTTGGCAATCAACAATCTCGGCCCCTGCGCCCGCTTGCGCTTTCACCTCATCCAATGTCCCCACGGCGACGATCTTACCATCGCGAAAAGCGAGTGCTTCGGCGATGGAAAATTTGGCATCGACCGTCATCACGGTCGCGTTGGAAAACACCACCGTACCGATCTGCGCCGCAGGCGGCACACCAAGGCTCTCCCATGCTTTAGCTCGCCCCGCATTAGCCATGGTCGGATAGGAAATCAACCCCAGATCATGCAGCACCGGCGCGCAGCACGGACATCCATAAAGATCAACATCGTGGTGATGCTCTGGATGCTCACATGATGATACGCAAGCTGCTTTGGCGATCTGCACGTCTCGTTCTTTGACCGTCATATCCACTCTTCCCATTGATTGTAAAACAGGATTGACGCTCAGCGGATAGGTGTCAATTCACACTTAAGGCGTGCGCGGTTTTGCCGGGTCATAATCGGTGCAAGGGAAATTCGATGCCAACGTCCAAGCCCCCGTCTCAAAGGCCGGACGGTTCGCAAGGTCGGGATGCGAGCGACGATAGGTCAGCAGCAGATTGGCAAAATCCACAAAACTCAACTTCGGCGGCAGGCGAAAACAGGCAATCTGATCCTGCTTTGGCCCGATGCGGCTGAACTGCGTCGGCGCGCCAGCCTCGGTCGCTGCATAAACCTTCTGCACCATGGTGCCGAGAAAGTCAGAACACGCCTTGCCCGCGAGTTTGCCCTGATCAGACACGTCATGTTCGGCAAGTGCGGTACAGGCTGCACCAAGGTCATTGCCGGTATGAATGTCGTCAGCCTCTGCGGGCAAGCCGGCAAAGGCTGGTACGCTGAACACCAAGGCTGAAACAAAGCAAAGCGAAACGAGAGAGATTTTCTTTTTCATCAAACCATTCTATCAGACACCGAAGGACGCGCGCCTAACAAAGACGCAACCTTCGCCTTTCGCACAAACTCCGACCTAATCTGCAGATTTGGCGGCAATTTGACGGCCCAAGGCCACCACGGTGGGAATTTCATCATCGCTCAGCGCTTTCATAAAGGTCTTGCGCTTCATCGCGGCCTCAATATAGGGCGCCAATTCCTCGGCTTTGCGCACCTGCCGCTCGGCCTCAAATTCCTTGAATTCAGGCATCACCTCAGAGGCAAACATTTCCAGCGAGTTGCAAATGTCCTCATGCTTATTGCGCCCACCTTGCTGGATGAAGGACACCTGATCGACACCTGCATTAGCAAAGCCACGCAAATGCTTGCGCATCTCGTCAGGCGTGCCGATGCCGCGGCTGCCGCCTTCTTCCGCCATCGTCTCACGGGCCTTTTCAAAGTTGGCCCAGATGTCGGTGCGCCCCGGCTTGTGCTCGCCAAAAATATAGTGATGCCCCAGCGCGTAGGAGAAGAAGCGGAACCCGTCCATGCCTTTGGATTTTGCCTGCGCCGCATCGTGATGCAAAGAAAAGCCCGTCACCATCGCCACATTGGGATTGCAGGCATGCCCGATCGGCACGCATTCCTCCTTGAAGATGCGATAATAGTCATCCACCCATGATTTGGCTTCCGCCGGATCGACAAATGAAAATGTCAGCGCGCCGATACCAAGGCGTGCCGCCATCTTAATCGTCTCGCGGTTGGAACATGCCACCCAGAGTGGCGGATGTGGACGCTGCACCGGTTTTGGCACCACATTGCGGCAAGGCATCGAAAAATATTCGCCCTCAAATCCGGGATAAGGGTCCATCGCCATCATATTCGCGCATTGCTCAACAGCTTCGCGCCACTGGCTGCGCTTTTGGTCAACCGGCACTTTGTAGCCGCCGAGTTCGAGCAGAGCAGAGCTTTCGCCTGTGCCCCATTCGACGCGGCCATTGGACACCAGATCAAGCGTCGCTATGCGTTCAGCAACACGGGCGGGATGGTTGTAGTTTGGCGGCATCAGCGTGATGCCGTGGCCCAGCCGAATATTTTTCGTGCGTTGCGAACAAGCGGCCAGAAAAACCTCCGGCGCCGAGGAATGCGAATATTCCTCTAGGAAATGATGCTCAACTTCCCAAGCATGATCGATGCCCAGTTTGTCAGCCAGTTCCACCTGATCCAGCGCATCCTGAAACAGCTTCAGCTCGTCGCCGTCATGCCAAGGACGCGGCAATTGATGTTCATAGAAAATGCCAAACCGCATGACCGCCTCCCGCTACTTTAAATTTTGAGCATTTGAATAACTTGCGGCGATTTCGTCTCCACACCTTTGAGCGCGGCACGCGTGCTTGCTTTGTCAAAGCCCGCCATGATGCGTTGAAACCGTTCCTCGACGGCAGGGCGCATATCAGGATGCGTGAAGATGTAAAAGTCATTGTCGCGCACCGCTTCGAGCACGCAAGCCCCAACGACATCAGCCGGTATGCCTGCCTGCACAAATTGCGCGGTAGCAGATGTGGCCTCGTCATCGCCTTCTGTCGCTTCGCCAAACCGCTCCTGCCGTGTCCGTGCGCTTTCGTGAATGCGGGTGCTGACAAAACCGGGGCAGAGCACCGAGACACCGATATTTTCCGGCGCCAATTGGCCCGCCCAGCCTTCCGACATGGCGACCACGGCAAATTTCGTCGCGCTATAGGGCTCCATGCCGGGCGGCGAAATCATGCCCGCCATCGAAGCGGTGTTGACGAAATGCCCGCCTTCGCCATGCGCGCGAATATGCGGCAGGAAGGCCTCCATCCCATAGACGACGCCCATCAGATTGACATTGATCGTCCAGTCCCAATCACCGGGCTTCATGGTGCCAATGGCACCACCACCGCCGACGCCGGCATTGTTACAAACCACATGAACCTTGCCGAAGGCTTCGACACAAGCCGCTGCCGCCGCCTCCACCGATTTACGGTCGGCCACATCACAATCAACGCCTTCGACCTTCACCTGCCGCTGACGCAAATATTCGACCGCTTTTTCCAACGGTTCACGCTCAATGTCCGCCAACATGACATTCATGCCCACCGCGCCGAGCGCTTTGGCCATGGCAAACCCAATGCCGCTTGCGCCGCCTGTGATGAAAGCGGTCTTTCCTTCAAAATTGTCCATTATGCTGCCTTTACAAAATCGTCATGGGATTCATAAGCGCCAAGCACTTGGCGACCATTCGTCAGATCCCCAATCCGCGCATGAATGGCTTCTTGCGATTGAGTACGGGCCAGATCGGACTGTGTGATGCCATGCCATTTCACCATGCCATCCCAGATCGGATCGATCAGATCCTTGCCCGAAATCGTGCCACCATCGACCGTCTTGAAAGTAAAACTACGCATCTCAGATACTGTCGTCTGCAAGTAGGCAACATGGATCGCTTCATCGGTGCGGATACGTTCGATCATCGCGGCGGCAAGTTCTGCCTCGCTACGCTTGTCCTTGAAAGTTTCCGGGTCGCGCAAGAAATTGCAGTTGAAGCTGAAGCCTGCTTCTGCGCGCACCTCGATCATCAGCACATTCATCAGCAAAAGAATAAGTTGTTCAAAATTTGCAGGAAGCTGCGGCATCAAACGGCCTTCATCCGGGCGACCGATATTGTCCGGCACCTCTGGAATGGGATAGCGCCCCTTGCCGAAAATGAGATCGCGCGACGCAAACCACATCTGATCATGCGCACCGGGGCCGTTTGGCACCTTCGGGTCGCCGCCCTCATCAATGCCATGGGCATAGAGCAAGCCCTTATGCAGATGCCCCGTACAGGTGTCGGAAATATCATCGACAATAATTTGCTGAAAATCAGGCGCGTCAAACTGGCAGAGCGCTTGTCCGCGCGCTTCGATGATGCCGGTGATCGTCAGCGAGTTCCAAAGCGTTTCGCCAAGGCCATTATCGAGCAGAATTTTCTGCTGCTCGATATTGGGATAATGACCACGCTTCAAAAGCTGCGTCGTCGCATTGATCAGTGGCCAGCCGCGCTTGGTTAGCACTTCCTGCCAAGCGCCGACGGCGGGCCAGCGGTTAAGCGTGCGTGGCGAAATATAGGTGCCCTTGTCGTCAAAGCCACCGTGAAGAAGATAGCCGACTTCTTCATGCGGCCGCGCATAGGCATGCGACGCCATCAACTCGTCGCGCGTGTAATTGAGCTTCGTCATTGTGATCTTCCTCCGGAAAGGCCTCTTGCGGGCTCTATTGAATTTTTAAGGCACGCACAAAGAGCGTGGTTACACTGTCGATATACGTTTGGATGTCGAGTTGATCGCGCGTGGCATATGCGCCGCCCTGCTTGATCGCACCGACGATCAAATAGCCAGCAAGGCGCGTATCAATATCAACGGCCACCTGGCCCACGCTTTTCAATTGATCGAGCACGGTGGTCCAGCCTTCGGCCCAGCGTGTTGTCGGCGCTTTGCGCCCCATGTCGCCCTTCCACAGGACGCTGACATCGGTTAGCGCCGAGGCGAGAACGCCAGGATTGGTGGTTGAATATGCAATTGTGGCGAGGAGGATTTCGCGAACCACTTCTTCGAGTGTTCCCTTGCCCGCCAGATGCACCAGCAACACTTCATCCAGCTCGCGCGCCGCCGCCTCGGTAAAGGCGATGAAGCAATCGAGCTTATCTTCAAAATGCAGATAGAACGTGCCGTGGCCGACACCGGCATTGCGCGAAATATCCTGCGGGCGCGTTTCATGATAGCCGCGCTCGACAAACAGCTTGCGCGCCGCCGCCATCAACTTGCGGCGACTCTCTTGCTTTCGTCGGGACACGCCGCGTACAGCGCCGCCGGAAACGCTGCCACCAACACCATCTTCGCCAGTGTTTGTTACCGCCTGTTCCGAACTCCCCTGACTGGCCGTCTTTGCGGCAACTTTTATCATGAGGCTATTCCTCCATCTTATAATTGATGTTCGGCACTAATTGACAATTTGTCAATGCAATCGAAGTACCTAAAGAACAATTATATCGATCGCTTAGCCCGCTACCCGGCTGAACGGGCGCTCTGCGCCATTCGGCCAACCCGATAAGCGTAGACCACCATCATGATCCACATGAGAAATATCCCGAGCGCCATATATTGGGGATATTTGAACGGGTCGAAATAAGCCGCCACCGTGAAGCCTGCCGCCGCCGCGCCCACAATCGCTCCAATCAGCCGAAATGTCGGCATCGAGTGGTCGTGATAGAGCGCCAGTCCCGCCCCTGCCGCTGTCAGACCCAGCGCAAACCACTTGATCCATGTGGCCGTAACAAGCATACCGATACCGCCCGCGACATCAGCCCCGTTTTGCGTCAACACAAGCAGGGCCATGTTTTCGCGCACATCAGCCAACATCGCGACCACACCTACAAGGGACAGAATAAGCCAGCGCCGCTCACTGCGCTGCTGCGCCACCGCCATGAAAAACACGGCGATGAAGGCGCTGTAAAGCGTCATGTAAATGAAGTCGATCTCATTGACCTTATCGAGCGCATCCCGCAAATCGGCATAACGCCCGCGATCCTCACCGATCACTTCCGTCAACTACGCGGGCGTGCGCACCATCTCAAAAGCAATGACCGAATCGCGCCCGTCACCGGCTTCTGGATGCGCAATGGTCTTGGGCCCGATCACGCCAAGCCACAGCGTCACCGCAAACACCGCGACGCCGATGAGCGAAGCAATCGTAAACCTATTCATGCCGCGCTCCCGATCTCGTCTTTATTCGGCTGCCTTGCGCCCCGCCTGAATGATGTTCCAGAGCTTCATCGGATTGACCGGCATGTCGATGGCCTCGACGCCGTAAGGCTTCAACGCGTCAATGATCGCGTTGATGAAAGCCGCAGGCGCGCCAACCGTGCCCGCCTCGCCCGCGCCCTTGACGCCCAACGCATTGGAGGTCGAGGGAATCTCATTATACGACAGATCAAATGACGGCAGATCGTCAGCGCGCGGCAGCCAATAATCCATCAGCGAGCCTGTGATGAGCTGGCCTGTCTCCTTGTCAAAGACTGCCTGTTCGCCCATCGCCTGCCCCAACCCTTGCGCGATGCCACCATGCACCTGACCGGCGACGATCAACGGATTGATGATATGGCCAAAATCATCGACGGCAACAAAGCGCGTGATCTTGAAGACGCCGGTCTCGGGGTCAATCTCAACGTCGCAGACATGCGCGCCATTGGGGAACGTATTGCCCTTCTGACTATATTCGCCGTCACCCGACAGCTCACCCAAATCAGGCTGCGCTTCGGCCAAACGCGCGACCTGAAAGAGGTCGATCTTCTTGTCAGTACCGACAACCGCGAACACCGCTTCGCCGTCACTGCCGCGATACTCAATATCGGCCTTGGCCGCTTCCAACTCGTTGGCCGCAATCTCGCGGCCTTTGTCGATCAGCTTGTCTGACGCATCACCAATGGCACCTGTGGCCATATAGACAGCCTTAGAGCCACCAGTCCCCGCGCCACCCGGCAGCATGTCGCTATCACCAAGATGTACTTTGATCTTTTCAACATCCAGCCCCAGCCGTGTCGCCAGAAACTGCGTCCAAACCGTTTCATGGCCCTGACCGTTCGTCTGATGACCCGTCCAGACATGCACGATGCCACTGTCGGCATCAATCGCGATGCGGGCATAGTCCAACATGCCTGCCGCCGTGCGTTCAACGTAGTAGCTGACGCCCTGACCGATCAGCTTGCCCTCTTTAGCCGCCGCCGCGCGGCGCGCTTCAAAGCTCGCAACGTCTGCCGTCTTAAAAGCATCGGTAATGTTGCGTGCAAAGTCGCCACTATCAAACGGTAGCGACGCGCCGCCCTTATAGGGCATCTCTTCAATCGGAATGAAATTGCGCTTGCGCAACTCGTCTTGGCCGAGCCCAAGCTCACGCGCAGCTTGGCCCATCAAGCGTTCAATCACATAAGAGGCTTCAGGACGCCCCGCGCCGCGATAAGCGTCAACGGGAACGGTATGCGTATAGACAACGCGCACATGATTGTAGAGCACCGGCACCTTATAGACACCGACATGCATGCCGCGCGGCGCGAGCGTCGGAATGAAAGGCCCGAACTGGCTTTGATAGCCGCCCAGATTGGCAATTGTGCGCACTTCAACGGCGAGAATCTTCCCGTCCTTGTCGAGCGCCAATGCCGCCTCTGTCACATGATCGCGCCCATGACTGTCAGTGAGAAACGCATCCGAGCGGTCCCCTGTCCATTTGACCGGACGCCCCAACATGCGCGAGGCAAACAGTACCAGCGGATATTCGGGATAGACAAAAGTCTTCATGCCAAACCCGCCGCCCACGTCTTCGGTGATAACGCGCAGCTTTTCGACAGGAATTTTGAGCGAGAATTGCGCAATGAGATTGCGCTGGCTGTGAACGCCTTGGCTTGGGCTATAAAGTGTGTAGTGATCGCGTGTCGCATCGTAATCGCCAAGCGCGGCGCGCGGCTCAATGGCATTGACGACGATGCGGTTATTGACGAGCTTGAGCCGCGTCACATGATGTGCGGCCTGCATCGCGTCAGACACCGCAGCTTCATTGCCAAGTTCCCAATCGTAAGCCAGGTTCGAGCCCACCTCGTCCCACACGATCGGCGCATCCGGCGCGAGCGCGCCTTCTGTATCGGCCACCGCAGGCAGAGCCTCATAATCGATAATCAGCAGATCGGCGGCGTCGCGCGCCTGGTTGACGGTCTCAGCCACAATCATCGCAACCGTATCGCCGGCGTAACGCACACGATCTTGTGCAATCAGATGCCGTGTCGTCTTGAAGATCGGCTTGCCGTTGATGCTCTTGAGCATGTCGGCCGCCGGGCTTGCCACAATGCCAAGCCCTTCGCGCTTGGCATCCTCGCCGGTATAAACCGCCAGCACACCGGGCGCAGCCAGTGCATCACTTGTATCGATTGCGGTAATCAGCGCATGGGCATGTGGCGAGCGAACCATATAGGCATAGGCTTGCCCTTCCAGCGAGATGTCGTCTGTGTAGCGCCCCTTGCCTGTAATCAAGCGCTCGTCTTCAACGCGCCGCATGGGCTGGCCAACACCGAACTTTACCATCGTCACGCCTCACATAATCGTCATTCAAAAAATAAACTCACGAGAGCGGCACAAAGCCGCCCCCGTCATATTCAAATTGTTCGTCTCACAAAAACTGCCACCGATCCTTAATCCTTGTATGAAGGATCGATCCGGTCCAGTTTTCTAAGCAGAGCTGGCCAAGGAAGCGCACCCATGCCGTTCATGGCATTGGTCTGGCCCGCGGTCTTCTCCGGCACACCCTGATTTGGCATGTTGAGCTGAACGCCACCCGACAGCGCACGTACCTGCATGGTGCAAGCGCGCTCCAAAAAGAAATGCCGCACAAAAGCGTCCGCGCAGGTCGCGCCCGTGGACAGCAGCCCGTGATTGCGCAGGATCATGCTGTGCTTGTCGCCAAGATCGTGAACCAACCGCTCGCGCTCATCCAGATCAAGCGCCACGCCTTCATAGTCGTGATAGGCCATGTCTTCGCGTAGCACCATGGCCGTCTGCGACAAGGGCAAAAGCCCATCGGCCTGCGCTGACACCGCGACGCCGTCATAGGAATGCGTATGGATGACGCAATTGGCATCATTGCCTTCAGCATGCACGGCACTGTGAATGGTGAAGCCTGCCGCGTTCACACCGTAAGGGCTCTCCATTACGATTTTACCGTCGAGATCAACCTTGACGAGGCTCGACGCCGTAATTTCGTCAAACATCATGCCATAGGGATTGAGCAGGAAATGATGCTCAGGGCCCGGCACGCGCGCCGAAAGATGGGTGTAGATGAGATCGTCCCATCCGTAGTGAGCGATGAGCCGATAGGTCGCCGCGAGATCCACCCGCGTCTGCCACTCTTCGGCTGACACTTGCTCACGCACTGAAGTTTTGCGCATATTTTCAACAACTGACATAGGATTTTCCTCCAGAGCAGACCCAGACCCACAACCTTCCAAAAGCCAAAAGGAAGTGCAATCCAGTTTGCCGTTCGCTCTCGCTATGTGACTAAATGCATATTTGAGGGGCGGCACACGCCCTCACCTGACTCAAATGGCTGTTCCGGTCAGCTTGGCACGGCGACGAAGCCTGCGCAATTGGCGAGTGCGGCGAGGCCTCACCAAAGCTCTTAGCTCTCCTTGTTTTTCTCCTTTTCATTAGCGGCTGCCAGCGGCAGTAAACCGCGAATATCTGCTGCGATCCGCGCACCGCCACTTTGTAGCGACGGAATCTCAGGCCTCCTGCGTTTCTACAGACGTTGGGTACACCATATGAATTCGAGGTCCAGAACCAATGCGTAAGATATTTTTGACCAGCGCTGTCCTTATGACAGCCGCTCTCGGTGCCAGCACCCTTGCGCTGGCCGACAAACCACATGACGGCGACCGCTCTGCACGCTTCACCAGCATGTGCACCGACCGCGCGGCCAAAACAACCGGCCATCTCGCCTATCTGGAAGCCAAGCTGCAGCCGACAAAGGTTCAGACCAAGGCGTGGGATGCCTATAAGGATGCCGTCGCAACACAAGCCAAGTCAGCTGAAACCGCTTGCCTTGATCGCGCCGCCACCATGAAGCAAAGAACCAAAGACCAAAAGCGCCCCTCGATCGTTGATCGCCACGCGATGATGGAAAAAGGGCTTGAAGCCAAATTGGCCGGCCTCAAAGCGACCCAGCCCGCTCTGACCACGCTCTATGCGAGCCTCACAGAGGACCAGCAGCAGATGCTCAATCGCTACGGCAACATGCATCGCGATCGCTCGGCCCGGAAGGGTCGCAAGCATCACCGCGGCATGGATCACAAGGCGCGCTTTGAGCATCACTATGATCACCACGCCACGCCTGACGCGGCCGACGCACCCGTCGAGCAGTAAGACAAACGGGCGGCAGATCATCCGATCTGCCGCCCGTATTCTAATCGACTACTCCGCCGCTTTGACGCGCGGTGCAACCGGCTCCAGCACCTTGCCGGGATTGAGAATATTTTTCGGGTCAAGCGCTGTCTTCAACACGCGCATCAGCGCCACTTCTTCCGCGCTGCGCGTCCAACCAAGATAGGGTCGCTTTTCAAGCCCGATCCCGTGTTCTGCCGACACCGATCCGCCGCGCTTGCGCAAGGCGCTATAGACGACATGCTCCACCGCCTTGCGCGTCGCGGGCGTATGGTCAGGCAGGCTGCCCGGAATGATATGCAGATTGCCGTCGCCGAGATGACCAAACACCATCAGTGAATAGTCCGGCCATTTCGCGGCAAGCGCGGCCTGCACTTCAGCGATATAGCTTTCCATATCGGCAATTTTGAGGCTGACGTCGAAGGTGAACATCGGGAAATTATTGACGACTTGGCCCACATCATCACGCAAGCCCCACATGGCATCGCGCTCGGCTTGATTTTTGGCAATCACCGCGTCGGACACTTCGCCTGCTTCGAGCGCTGCCATCAGCGCCTTTTCAAAGCGCGCGGAATCATCTGCCTGATCGCCGCCCATCGACTCAACCAGCACATAATAAGGATGCCCATGCGCCAACGGTGCCTTGCCCTTGGCAGGTTCTGTCGTCACCAGCTTATAAAAATCAGCCCACATAACTTCAAAGGCAGACAGTGTGCCGCCCAACGACCGTTCCATGTGACGTAGAAAAATTGGCAATTGCTCAAAGCTGTCCACCGCCACAAAGGCCGTGTCCTGGCTCATGGGCTTAGGCCGCAACCGCAGCACCGCCCGCGTCACCACGCCCAACGTGCCTTCCGAGCCGAGAAACAATTGCTTCAGGTCATAGCCCGCATTGTTCTTGATAAGGTGGTTCATTGAGCTGACCACCGTGCCATCGGCCAGCACAGCTTCGAGCCCCAGCACCATGTCGCGCATCATCCCATAACGGATGACGCGATTGCCGCCTGCATTGGTCGAAATATTACCGCCGATGGTGGCAGACCCGCGCGCCCCCAGATCAAGCGGGAACAGCGCGCCTTTGGCGTCAACCGCTTCGCACACGGTTTGCAACACGCAGCCTGCCTGCACGGTCGCCGTGCTCGCCGCCACGTCGATCTCTTCGATTTTGTTCATGCGTTCAAGCGACAGTGCGATATGGCCATCGGCCTCACCGCCTTCGACGAGCCCCGTCTTGCCGCCCCATGGCACCACGCCTTCACCTGCCTCATGACAAATTGAAAGCACCTCGGAAACTTCAGCCGTTGACGCAGGCCGCAACACCAGCCGCGGCACACCGAGTTTGCTCCAGCCGCCTTGCGCCTTCTCCGCTGCCGCCGCACCTTCCAGCACACCGGCTGAGCCAAGCGCCACTTTCAGCTTTGCAACAAGATCGTCCATGGGCGTTCTCCCGCTATTCGTTTTCGGCACTATAGCGCAAAGGCGGTCGCTGTGGGCATCCTTCGAGTGGGCATCCTTCGAGTGGGCATCCTTCGAGACGGGCCAAGCGGCCCTCCTCACGATGAGGTTCTATTTTCAAAAAGGCCTCGTCCTGAGGAGCGGCAAAGCCGCGTCTCGAAGGGCCGCCGCACCCAGACGCATGAATTCCGGGATCAAGTCCCGGAATGACAGCAGTAGTTTTAGAGAAGGTTTTCAAATATTTCTGTATCGTCCCGGGGCTTGATCCCGGGACCCATCTTCTCTGCCGTTATCGCAAGCTCTCACGTGACCAGTACGCGTCCCACTGCCTGCGTCCAGCGCCCATAGCGCGTCTCGCGCTCGCCCGTATCCATCACCGGCTCAAATCGGCGTTCGCACTGCCAATTTTGCGCCACGTCATCGGTTGAGCCATAAAACCCGACCTGCATCCCGGCCAGATAGGCCGCGCCCAACGCCGTCGTCTCAATCACGGCAGGCCGTTCCACCGGACGG
This sequence comes from Parvibaculaceae bacterium, assembly GCA_041688015.1. GTDB lineage: Bacteria > Pseudomonadota > Alphaproteobacteria > Parvibaculales > Parvibaculaceae > Parvibaculum. The sequence continues at coordinate 85,597 of JBDNIY010000010.1, read as the reverse complement.
TCGATCATGTCGGTCAGGTTCTGCATGAACCAATCGTTGGCCACCATGCCGCCATCGACACGCAGCGCCTGCGGACTGGCAAGCCCCGCCGCCTTCATGTCAGCCCCCATCGCATCCATCAGATCGCGCGTCTGAAACGACACGCTTTCAATCGCGGCACGAACGATTTCGGCAGCGCCCGTATCGCGCACCATGCCAAAAATTGCCGCCCGCGCGTGGGGGTCCCAATAGGGCGCACCAAGCCCTGTGAAGGCTGGCACCAGCACCACCAACGAGTTTGGATCGGCCTTGGCCGCCAGCTTGGCGCTATCCTCTGCCTTCTCGATCAAGCCCATCTCGTCGCGCAACCACTGCATGATTGCGCCCGCCATGAAGATCGAGCCTTCTAGCGCATAGGTCACTTGGCCGCCCAAGCGATAGGCCACCGTCGTCAGCAAACGATTGGTGCTCGTCACCTGCTGCGTGCCTGTATTCAGCATGGCAAAGCAACCCGTGCCGTAAGTCGACTTCATCAGCCCCGGCGTAAAGCACGCTTGGCCGACAGTTGCGGCCTGCTGGTCGCCCGCGACACCGGCAATGCAAATGGGCACGCCAAAAAGCGCGGGGTCCGTCGTGCCGAAATCGGCGCAACAATCCTTCACCTCCGGCAGCAAAGCTCGGGGAATATCTAGCCAGCCCAAAATCTCGTCGTCCCAATCCTGAGTGCCGATGTTGAACAACATCGTGCGCGACGCATTGGTTGCATCCGTCACATGGGTCTTGCCGCCTGTCAGCTTGTAAATGAGCCAACTGTCAATCGTGCCAAAGCAAAGCTCGCCCTTGGCCGCGCGCACCCGCGCCTCGGGCACATGGTCCAGCAACCAAGCGAGCTTGGTGCCGGAAAAATACGGGTCGAGCAGCAGTCCGGTCTTTGCCTGAACCACGGGCTCTTTGCCTTCGGCTTTCAGACGCTCGCACAGCGCCGCCGTGCGCCGGTCCTGCCAGACAATCGCGTTATATAACGGCTCGCCGCTCGCACGATCCCACAGCACGGTTGTCTCGCGCTGGTTGGTGATGCCGATGGCGGCGATAGTTTCGGCGTGTGTACCCGACGTCAGCAAGCCGCGCGCCACCTCCAGCGTTGCCTGCCAGATCTCATTGGCATCATGCTCCACCCAGCCATCTTGCGGAAAATGCTGGTGTAACTCTTTCTGGCGCACCCGCATGGGCGAGCCTGCCTCGTCAAACAACAGCGCCCGCGTGCTTGTCGTGCCTTGATCGATCGCCAATATGTAATGTGCGCCAGCCATCCTGCTCCCCTTCGATTCCGCGCCGTGAGGCTAACGCGACAAGGCCGACTTGGCCAAATGAGAATTTGTCTCTGACAAGGGGGCGAAATCTGGCCCACCCGATGCTATATAGGAGCCATGACGGTTGAACCGCGCGACGTGACCCCCTCCAACCAAGCCGCTCCGATGATTGACCCCTTCGGACGTGCGGTTACTTATTTGCGCGTCTCGGTGACGGATCGCTGCGACTTCCGCTGCACCTATTGCATGTCCGAACACATGACGTTTCTGCCCAAACCTGAAATCCTCACGCTGGAAGAGCTCGATCAGGTCAGCACCGCCTTCATTGCCAAGGGCGTACGCAAACTGCGCCTCACGGGTGGCGAGCCGCTGGTCCGCCGCGATGTGATGACGCTCATTCGCAATCTGGGGCGCCACGTCGAAAGCGGCGCGCTGGACGAGCTGACGCTCACCACTAATGGCAGCCAGCTCAGCAAATACGCCACCGATCTCTATGCCGCGGGCGTTCGCCGCATCAATGTCTCGCTCGACACGCTGGACGAGGCCAATTTCGCCCGCATCACCCGCTGGGGCCGCTTGCCGCAAGTGCTTAACGGCATCAAGGCGGCAACGCGCGCGGGCCTCAAGGTCAAGATCAACACGGTCGCCCTCAAAGGCGAGAACGAGGCCGAGATCCCTGCCCTCATCGAATGGGCGCATGGTGAAGGCCACGCCATCACGCTGATCGAAACCATGCCGATGGGCGACATCGACGGCGACCGTACCGATCAGTATCTGCCGCTCTCCAAAGTGCGTGAACAACTGGAAACGCGCTGGTCCCTGACGGATCTCACTGAGCGCACCGGCGGTCCGGCGCGCTATGTGTCGATCAAGGAAACTGGCGGCACACTCGGCCTCATCACACCACTGACGCACAATTTCTGCGAAAGCTGCAACCGTGTGCGGCTCACCTGCACTGGCACGCTGTTCATGTGTTTGGGCCAGAACGACGCCGCCGATCTACGTGCTGCGCTGCGCGCCGACCCGAGCGGCCAACGCCTCAACGAGGCCATCGACGAAGCCATCACCCGCAAGCCCAAAGGCCATGATTTCGTCATTGACCGCAAACGTGCCAAACCCGCCGTCGGACGCCATATGTCCGTCACCGGCGGTTAGCGCATTGGCCTGATCACGCAGATATGTTTATCTCCAGCCTCAAAATGCCCACCGGCTTGATGGATCAGAACTCATGAAGTTCAAGAATGTCGCTTTCGTCGCCACCGATGTGCCCGACGCACAAGAAGCTCTGGCAGACCTCACCGCGCGCTATGGCGAAACCCCGCCCGCCGAAGCGGACGTCATTGTCGCGCTGGGCGGCGACGGCCTTATGTTGCAAACATTCCACAAGCACATGCATCGTGGCATTCCGATCTATGGCATGAACCTTGGTTCCGTCGGTTTTCTGATGAATGAATATCGCGCCGACGGCCTGATCGAACGCCTCGAAGCCGCTGACATTGCCCGCCTGCATCCCTTGCGCATGCGCGCCACGCTGGCCAACGGCACCGAGCACGAAGCGCTGGCCATCAACGAAGTGTCGCTGCTGCGCGAAACCTATCAGGCGGCCAAAATCCGCATCTCGATTGACGGTAAAGTCCGCATGACCGAATTGAGCTGCGATGGTGTGTTGGTTTCAACGCCCGCAGGCTCGACGGCCTATAATCTCTCCGCGCAAGGCCCCATCATCCCAATCGATGCAGCACTGCTCGCGCTAACCCCCATCAGCGCCTTTCGCCCGCGTCGCTGGCGCGGCGCACTGCTGTCGCACCGCGCCAAGGTGCGCTTTGAAATCCTCGATGCAGACAAGCGCCCCGTCAGCGCGGTCGCCGATCACCGCGAATTCCGCGATGTGGTTGATGTCCGTGTCGAGGAAGACACCGCCATCGACCTGCTGATGATGTTCGACGAAGGCCACAGCCTTGATGAGCGGATTTTGACCGAACAGTTTTTGCACTGACGCACCTCGTCGTGACGCAGGCAGCACAAAACGCTCCGCAAGGCTGACCTTCGAAGGTTTGGCACTCTCAACACAGCACATCAAAGAAAGGATGCGCGGAGCGGCGGCGACGCCGCCTTTTATTTATTTTTATGGCGGTTTGGCGTCCCTGTCCGACGCTCCGCGACAGCGATTTTTGGCCCTTCCAACCCTACTCCAGGTCGCATCGCTTTTATCGGCGATACGCCTACTAGGTCGTAATGCCTAGCCCACATGTTAGGCCTCCCGAGGCGCATGGCTGGTAACCCACACGACGCAGGACGCTGCTCCCTCTCCACGCATTCGGCCAGTCCGGACACGCCCTTTGCGAAGCGAGACGCCCTGAGTATGTCGGACCCGCACACAGGTGGGGATTAGTCAGAGTCATTTGATTTAAGAGCGAACATTGGCCAGCGGTTCTTCTGTCACGTCATAGTCTGCTTCCGCCGGAATGCGCAGGACCTTGCCGTCCACCATCGGCTCGACGGTGACAATGGGCCTGCCGCGCGCCGCCTTGATGGCCTCAGCTGTATTTGCCGAACGGCCCACTTTCAGCACATTCATCCGTGTGGGGAAAATGATCGTCTTGGTGCCCGCTTCATTTGCCGCCATCGCATCGACAGGCCGGACCCACAAACTGTCCACCGATTCCGATCCGTCATGCACCGCCATATGATCGCTCGGTGCCGCTGCCAGATAAAAATTCGTATCAAACCGCCTCGGCATCAAGTTTGGCGTGATCCAATGGGCAAACGGCGTTAGCAGATCGGCGGCCAGCCGCAACCCGCCCCGGTCGAGCAATGTGCCAATGTCCACCTCATGCCTGTTCAACGCATCGCGCATCGGCGCAAGCTCAAGCAGGCGCGCGGCATTGACCAGATTGCCCGTGCGTTCCTCGCGCGCCAGCAGCACACCGCATTCTTCATAAGCCTCACGAATGGCAGCGACACGCATCGAAAATTCACGGTCATCAAGACCGTCGGCGCCGTCAATGCGCGTGCGCACGCTGTCAAGCGTATCGCCCTTATCCACTTTGCCGCCGGGAAAAACCAAGGCACCCGAAAACGAGTCAATCTTGTGGTGGCGCACCACCATGAACACTTCAAGCCCCGCCGTACCATCACGCAACAGCATGATGGTCGCCGACGGAATGAGTCCGGTACTTTCTGGTTTCGACATCGCTCTCTCCCTGTTTCATTTTATGACAGTTTATTTGATTTTGTTCTTTTCCGTTAACGCGGTGTCAAGCCTGATACGCGGCGCCACCACAAAATTAAACATGCCTAAACGCGTGGCGAGCAAATTGAACCGGCATGGTCTCAATCGTCGCCCCAGCGTCGAGCGGTCGATGCACCCTTTATGCGGACACGACCAAAGAATTTGGCATTCAGATGTACAGCAGTTCTTTTCGGCTGACCAACCGGGACATTGATCTTGCTCTTGAAGCGGGCCACCTGTTCCTTGTCTTCCAGCCAAAAATTGAGCTGGCGACAGGACGCGTTCTCGGGGCCGAAGCCTATGTCCGCTGGGACCATCCCGACTACGGCTTGATGCCGCCGGGCCTCTTTTTGTCATTTTTTGAACGCCGCGAACGTAGCGTCGACCTCACATCTTTCGTGGTCGCCGCCGCCGCTGACGCGATTGTCAACTGGCAGGCGCGTGGCCAGCATTGGCCGATCTCGATCAACCTATCAGGCCATGATCTCAACGAGCCGACGCTGCCCGGCACGCTGGCCGCCATTGTCGGCGCGCGCGGCCTCGACACCGACGCTTTCACACTCGAGATCCCCGAAGGTGTCTTTGCCCGCAACGCCGCAAGCTCAGCCAACTTCATCGCCGAGTTGTGCCACCTTGGTTTTCGCACCGCGCTCGACGGCGGTGGCGCGGTGGTCGTTCCATCGGAATATGTGACGTCTGAATTTTTCTCGGAGGTCAAAATCTCCGGCGCTTCCATCATCCGTTTTGCCCAACGCGTGCGCCAAGCAGGCCTCGGCTTCATTGGCCGCCGCGTCACGCTAGCCGTTGCCCAAGGGCTCGCCGCTACTGCTGTCGGTGTCGAAGATGAAGCAACATTGTCCGGTTTGATGGCGGTCGGCTTCACCGCGGCTCAAGGCACCCATATCTGCCGCCCCCGCAGCGCCGCTGACCTCATCGGCTGGACCTTTGCCCAAGACATGCGTGAGGATTTTCTCGACACCAATGCGCTAGATGAGGGCGACGACAATATCCTGCAACTAGAAAATCCGCTCGACGACAAAGTCATCACGCTCAGCCCGCCCACCCCCGTCAAGGACATTCTGCCGGTCGGCATCACTCTCAGCTACGAAGACTTTGAGCTGGCTATTCCGGGCATTGACGACGTGCCGGTTTGCGCAGGCGCACTTGATCCCGCCTGCTTCTTTCCCGGACGTCATCTCATCGCCCTGTTGCGCCGTCGCCCACATCACGGCCGCCGTATCGCAGGCGTGGACCGCCCCATCCGCATGCGCGTCAAGCGACCCAAGCCGAAACCCAGAGGTTTTCTCGCCCGCGCGTTGGGCTTCTGAGCGAGCGAACTAGACCCGCTCCAGCACCATCGCGATACCCTGACCGACGCCAATGCACATCGTGCAAAGCGCATAGCGTGCCTTGCGCGCTTCAAGCTCATACATAGCCGTGGTGACAAGCCGCGCCCCGCTCATGCCGAGCGGATGGCCGAGCGCAATGGCCCCGCCATTGGGATTGACGAAATCAGCGTCATCGGAAAGCCCTAAATCACGCAACACGGCGAGCCCCTGAGACGCAAAGGCCTCATTGAGTTCGATCACTTCAATGTCGCCAATATTGAGCCCAGCTTTTTCCAGCACTTTGCGCGTGGCCGGCGCTGGCCCAATGCCCATGATGCGCGGCGGCACACCGGCGCTCGCCATAGCGATGATCCGTGCGCGCGGCGTCAAGCCATTGGCTTTGGCTGCTTCGGCCGAGGCAATCACCAGCGCACAAGCACCGTCATTGATGCCGGATGCATTGCCCGCCGTCACCGTGCCACCCTGACGGAACGGTGTTGGCAGTTTTGCCAATTGCTCATAGGTCGTATTGGGACGGGGGTGCTCGTCTTCGCTTACCACCGTCTCGCCTTTGCGCGAGGTGATTGTCACCGGCACGATCTCGCGCTGAAAACGGCCCACCTTCATGGCCGCGCCTGCCCGATGCTGACTGCGCAGCGCAAAGGCATCCTGATCGGCGCGCGAAATCTGAAATTCCTCGGTCACATTTTCCGCCGTTTCCGGCATGGTATGGGTGCCATATTGCTTGTTCATCAACGGATTAATGAAGCGCCAACCAATCGTCGTGTCATAGGTCTGCACATCACGCGAAAAGGCCGACGCCGCCTTGCCGGTGACGAAGGGCGCGCGCGACATGCTTTCAACGCCCCCCGCAATCATCAGCTCTGCCTCACCCGATTTGATGGCGCGGGCCGCCGTGCCGACCGCGTCCATGCCCGAGCCACACAGCCGGTTGATGGTGGAGCCGCCCAGCGTGTCGGGAAGCCCCGCCAGCAGCGCCGACATGCGCGCCACATTGCGATTATCTTCGCCCGCCTGATTGGCACAGCCGAAGATCACATCATCCACACGTTCCCAGTTGATCGAGGGGTTGCGCTCCATCAGCGCCATCAGTGGCACCGCGCCCAAGTCGTCAGCGCGAACCGACGACAGCGCTCCGGCATAGCGCCCGATAGGCGTGCGGACGGCATCGCAGATAAAAGCGTCTTTGGGGCTGTGGCTCATTGGTGTTCCCGATCAGTAAAGGTGGCCTCGTCAATAAAGAGGAGGAAAACCTAGCAGCTTGATCAGGCCAGGTGAAGGTCAGGCTGCCCGCACAATCCAGGGCAAGGCCGCGCCCGCACGCGTCAGGCGATCCAGCAGCAAGTCCATGTCGTCTGCTATCACATCGCGGTACAAAGGTGCGATCCGGGCAAACATCAGGCGCGCAAGCTCTTGGCGATCGGGCGTGATCCGCTTTTTGGTATTCTCATGCAGCACATCCAGCGCCGCGCGAAAGGCGAGATAGTAAAGCTCCGGTATGCCAGCACGCGCATGCAGAGCGCGAAACCCCAAGGGTCCCACATCATGGATCAAACGGTTGGAGCGCTCCGGCTTCACCGAGGTCAAAAGGGCAAAGCCCTTTTCAACGAATTTGATTTGGCCGGCACAAACCGCGCGCAGCAACAATGCCGACGACAATTGGCCCTTGTCGGCAAGCTGCACAAGGGCTGCATCGACACTGGCGTCAGCTGTCCGCTCAAGCATGGTGATCAGCGTGCGCTCGCGCGCCTGTTCTTCCAACGCATCGGCGGTGGCTGCATCGATCTGATAGCGTTCCACCAGATGGTCGCGCAAATGCTGAGACACTTGTGTCACGATCCGTTCCACCAGCCGTAAAGGCAGGTCCCCCCGATGCGCCATCGGGCCGAGAATGCCTTCGTCAGCGGGATAGCGCACCAGAATGGTTTCGAGAATGTCGGGGCGGATGATCGCGCCCTCATTGGCCACCAGCACCAGCACGCTAGGACGATCCGCCGTCGAGGCGATGGCGCCGCTCGCCTCCGGCCCAAGCTGGGCACGACCGGCAATCAAGGTCTGGCGTTTTGGACTGCCGCTCAAGACAAGCTCGGCCAACTCTGCGTCGGTAAAGACCGTCGAATAGAGAAGCACAGGCTCGGCGACCTCATCCACGTCACGCGCCAATGTCAAAACAATGTCACGCGGCGCATTGGGCAATGTGCTCAAGGCGGCAGACAGCGCGACACGCACATGGGCGCACACATCCAGTACCAGATAGCCGAGAATTTCCCGCGCCAACTCACATTCGCGTGGCGTCAGCGCCACATTGGCAAATTGCGAGGCCACTTTGACGGCTATTTCTTTGCGCACATCTTCATGCGATGCAGAGAACAGGCGTTCGACGTCCGCCGCCGTTAACTTTTCGGGGGTTACATCTTGAGGCATCCGAGGACTCAATCTTGGCGCACGAGGCGACTTAGGGTTAATGACACCCCTGAAATTAGCGCAAAATCTTTAATGCATTATCAACGTTAACCGGCTGACGGCGCGAACATGGCCCATAAGACGCCATACCTGCAGATTACGTCGGGTGAACGACACACGCTCTGCTCGGCCTTTGACACTCCGCCCTTTTCATGGATGATCCGCCCCAGCAAGACATTGAAGGGATCGGACATGCTTGAGGGAATCAAAGTCATCGAAATGGCGACCTATATCGCCGCGCCGGGCGCTGGCGGCATCATGGCCGACTGGGGCGCAGAAGTGATCAAGATCGAACCGCTGAGCGGCTGCCCCATGCGCTACACCATGGCCAATATGGGAGCCGACCACCTCAAAGGCAGCCCGATCTTCGATCTCGACAATCGCGGCAAGAAGGGCATCGCGCTAAACACGCGCACGCCTGAAGGCGTCGAAGCGGTCAAGCGTCTGGTCAAGGATGCCGACGTGTTTCTGACCAATGTGCGCCCCGGTGGGCTTGAGCGCTCCGGCCTCGATTATGCCTCGCTCGCCGCCATCAACCCGCGCCTCATCTATGCCAGCGTCACCGGCTATGGCCTTGAAGGGGCCGAGCGCGACCGTCCCGGCTTTGACATTGCCGCCTTCTATGCCCGCTCCGGCATCGGTTGGCTCCAGACCGTAAAAGGGTCAGAACCTACCACGCTGCGCACCGGCATCGGCGATCACACCACTAGCATGGCGACCGTCAGCGGCATCCTTGCTGCCATCATCGAACGTGGCAAAACCGGCAAAGGGCGTCTCGTTGAAGCCTCGCTGATCCGCGCGGGCATCTATGCGGCAGGTTCTGACACCGCCGTCCAACTCAAATACGGCAAGCTCGGCTCCACTAAGCCGCGCCACCAGTCGGTCGCGCCGCTCAACAACTTCTTTAAGGCCAAGGGCGACGAATGGTTCGTGGTCGTGCCGCGTCAGGGATCGGTGGATTGGACCGCCATCTGCAAGGTCATCGGCAAGCCGGAACTTGAAAAAGACGAGCGCTTCTCAAATCCCAAGGGACGCCGCACCAATGCCGCCCTGCTGGTCGATATCCTCGATGCAGCCTTCAGCAACCACACGCTGGAGCATTGGAAAAAGAAACTCGACGCCGAAGACATGATCTGGGCTCCGCTAACCCGACCCGCCGAAGTGGCGCAAGACCCGCAAGCGATTGCCGCAGGCGCCTATGTCGAAGTGCATAACAATGGCAGCGAAGGCACTTATCTCTCGCCTGCCACACCGATCCGCTTTTCCGGCGAAGACACAAGCCCCAAAGGCGCTTCACCGGAGCTGGGAGAGCATACCCGCGTCGTATTGGAATCATTGGGCTATAGCGAGGCTGAGATCGAGCAGCTCAAAGCCTCAAAGACGATCGCCAGCTAGCCGAGCGCCATACCGCCGCGCGGCAACAGCAATGAGGCTGACGGTGATGATGTGGGGGGTGATACCGCCTGCGAGGCGGCCAGACGTCGCGCGTCGTGGCGATCCTGGATCGCGGCGCGTTCATCTCGTTTGTCCTGTGCAGCCTGCAAGTCATTGTTAGGACTCGTTTCCGGCACACCGAGCGAGGCGAGCATTTCGACGATGTCCGGCGTCAGGACCAGCGCCGTGCGTCCACCAAGTCCGCCTGATATGGGCGCATAGGAGCTGGTGCTCGGCGTCGGCGCGCCATAATTGGTGCTGGCCAGCGAGGTGCTGAAATTCCGGGCGTAGGCTGCAGGCGTCGTGCTACGCCCGGCCCTCAGCCCGCCGCTGGTCGGCGTGGCATCCGCAACTCGGCTATCGGTTTTGACGTTGCGATGCTTGGAAACGAGATTGTTGTAAACGTCGCTGACCGTGCGCGGCGAGCCATCGCGCGCATAAAAGATCGACCGATTGGCGGCCGCAGCAGCCGGGAACAATGCATCGGCAGGCGCATTGGGCATGTCTTGCGCGCTGGAAATCAATTTGGTAGCCCCACCTGCGCCCAGAAAATGCGCGATATAGAGTTCACCGCCATTGACCGAGCGGCCCAACGAGCCTTCCAGCCGATCACGGCTGTCACTGGTATAGGCCCCCGCCATCAAGGCTGAGACCTCAGGGTCCTTCCGCAGGGCAAGAATTTCCCTCCGGGCGGCAGGATCTGTCACCACATAGCGGCCACTAGCATTCTGCGAAATAGCGTCTGCATATTGCCCAAGACCCAAATCCGCGCCATCCTGCTTCATCGTTCCAAGCCAGCTTTGTTCGGTAAACTGAAATAGCCCACAAGCACTGGAAGTATTTGATTTTGCATTACAATTAAGGCTCGACTCACGCATCGCCGTCTTCAACAAATAGTTGAAATCCGTGCCCGTCTTGGCGCTCGCTTGCTGCAAGGCAGCCGCAATCTGCGGGGGGGCGGTGATGGCTTGGACGAGGCTCATGGACAATAACCTTTGGCGTTGTTGCCAAGGTAAACGCAAAGGCCATGCCAGTTTGATATCTGAGCACCCGCGCCGTGTTTCAATTCCGCCCTGCGGCACAACTGCGCTAAGTGCTTGCAGACACCACCACTTTTAGAGATACAGTTCTCGCACAAAAACCGGCGAAGAATCGTCACTGACATGCCATGGGAGAGACAATGTCCGAGGTCGAAGTCGCGTCCGAGGTTGAGGACGCATTACACCGCTCCCGCGTGGATGACACCTCCGACGCAAGCTATCCAAACAGAATTTACGCCTGGTATGTGGTCGCCGTTTTCGTCCTTGCCTACACGTTCTCCTTCATTGATCGGCAAATCCTGAGCCTGCTGGTCGAACCGATGAAGCGCGATCTTCATATCTCGGACACCCAGATCAGCCTGCTGCTCGGCATCGCCTTTGCCATTTTCTATGTTTTTATGGGCCTGCCTATCGGGCGCATGGTGGACCGACGAAACCGCATCAGTATCATTACGTTCGGCGTTTTTGCCTGGAGCGTGATGACTGCTTTGAGTGGAACAGCAAAGGTTTACTGGCAACTCTTCGCCTATCGCATGGGCGTCGGCGTCGGTGAAGCGGCCCTTACACCTGCCGCCTATTCCGTCATTTCCGACTATTTTCCGCCCAAACGCCTCGGCATCGCCATCGGCGTTTACGGCATTGGCGTCTATATCGGCGCAGGCGCGGCCCTCGTCATCGGTGCCCTCGCCATTTCATGGGCCACCCATATTGGCGATGTAGAACTGCCCATCATCGGGCATGTCTTTTCATGGCAGCTTGTCTTTTTCGTCGTTGGCCTGCCTGGCCTTCTCATTGCGCTCTGGGTGCGCACCCTCAGAGAACCGGTGCGGCGCGGCCATATGCGGCGTGAAACCGATGTCAATGGCGTCACCCACGATATCGAAGTGCCGTTCAAGGAAGTCATGGCCTATCTCCGGGCCAATGCTTTCTCGTTCTTGTCGATGAATATCTGTTTTGGCCTGCTCGCGATGATGGCCTATGGCACGGCGGCCTGGGTACCCACTTTCTTCGTTCGCACCTACGGCTGGTCGATCCACGAAATTGGCCGCGACTACGGCATCATCATCATGATTTTCGGGACGCTGGGCGTCATATCAGGCGGCGCTCTGGGCGATTTTGTCTGTGCCAAAGGCTATCGCAATGGTCGTATCATCGTGATGGCACTCACCGGCCTCGTCACCATGCCTTTCGCCATCGCCTTTCCGCTGATGAGCGATCCCTATATGGCCTTGAAACTGCTCATTCCCGCCACTTTCTTTGCCACCTTCACCACCGGTGTCGGCCCGTCGGCGCTGATGGAGATGATGCCAAACCAGATGCGCGGCTTTTCTGCAGCACTCGCCGGGCTCATCACCAACTTGATCGGCCTCGGCCTTGGGCCAACCGCCATCGCGCTGGTGACCGACTATGTTTATGGCGACGACATGATGCTGCGCTATTCGCTTGCCATTGTCCCGCCCATCGTCCTCGGCCTTGGTGCCATCTGCGGCGCACTCGCGCTAAGACCCTATCTCAAGAGCCTCGATTACCTAAATGCGTGGAGTGATAAAAACGAAAAATCCCGATAAATCAGGATCTTAAACGTCGTTCCAGACTCTAGAAATCACATGAAGGTGAGGCCTAGCCGGCCTTGCCGAAGGTGCGGAAACGCCATGAGCTGGAGTTGTCCTGCACCAGTTTTGGCGCGCGTGGGCGCTCAACGAGGCGGCCGGTTGAACGGGCTTGAACCATCTTAAAGGCCACCAATTCGCGGTCGAAGGGCTTGATGAGATAATCGTCAGCACCGGCATCCAACGCCCTACGCACATGGCTGGCGCTGCTGCTCTCGGCGACAAAAAACACACATGGCTGGCTGCCGTCGGGCAAAGCCCGGATGGCGGCGACCAAAGCCGTGCCCTCAAAGCCCTGCAAACGCGCATCCACGATCACGAGATCAGGTGACATTCCCTGCACCAATTCGAGCACTTCCAAGCCATTCCCTGCCGAGGCCACGGCATGACCGAGGCTCTCCAGCAGACACTGCGCAGCGCGCCGAAAGGCAGACGATTGATCGGCGATCAATATATTTGCCATAACCTAATACCCCGTCTCATCGCAACGGAGCGACTCATCTCGCCCCGCTTTGGGACAGAGTAGGTCTGGAGAGATAAACCAATCGTTAACCGAGGATGCCTTTTTTTAACCTTTCGATAAGACCGCCGACTTCGGACGGGGGATAAGGCACCGCCTCACCCAGCCCCCAAACGGGCTTTGGCCACACGGCGTCCCCCTCAAAACGAGCAATCACATGCACATGAAGCTGAGGCACCATATTACCCAGCGCTGCCACATTGATCTTATGCGCGCCGGTCTGTGTCTTCAGCACAGCGGAGACATGATCAATCTCGGTCTGAAAAGCCGGTTTGTCGGCGTCGGCCACCTCATGGAAATCGCGCAAGCCCACCCGGCGCGGCACCAGAATGAGCCAAGGGTAGCGCTTGTCGTTCATCAAAAGGACGCGGCAGAGCGCCAGGTCCTTGATGGTCCATGTGTCGGCGGCAAGTTGGGCGTGGAGGCTGAAAGTCTCGTGGAGGGGTGTGGTCATGGCGGCTCAGTTTCGTTTCGGCGAAAGGTGAGGATGGATTGCTTCGCGGGTGCTCGCAATGACGAGGGTTGGGGGTGGTGGGTGTGGCGATCCTTCCAGACGGGCCAAGTGGCCCTCCTCAGGATAAGGTTGTAAAATTGTGCCTCATCTGAGGAGGCGCTCTTGCGCCGTCTCGAAGGACGAGGCCCCCGCCCCCTCAATAAGACTTCGGCAGCCCCAACACCCGCTCAGCGATGAAACTCAAGATCAACTCGCGGCTGACGGGCGCGATGCGGGCGATCATGATTTCGCGCAGGTAACGCTCGACGTGAAACTCCTTGGCATAGCCCATGCCGCCATGGGTCATCACCGCCGTCTCGCAAGCATGGAAACCCGCTTCGGCGGCGAGATATTTGCCGGCATTGGCTTCCGCGCCACAATTTTCGCCTGCGTCGTAAAGCGAGGCGGCCTTAAAGACCATGAGGTTCGCCGCCTCAAGCTCGGCCCAACATTTGGCCAGCGGATGCTGGATCGCCTGATTTTTGCCGATGGGGCGACCAAAGACTTCACGCTCGCGGGCGTAATCTGTCGCCTTCTTCAAGGCGATGCGGCCAACGCCGACGGCTTCGGCCCCGATCAACACGCGCTCTGGGTTCAGCCCGTGCAACAGATAACGAAAACCCTTACCCTCCTCACCGATCAGATCTTCTTTAGGGATGCGCAAGCCATCAAAGAACACCGCATTGCTATCGACGGCCTTGCGCCCCATCTTTTCGATCTCGCGCACTTCGGTCGCGCCGCCGCGATCAAGGTCGGTATAAAAGAGCGACAGCCCTTCCGTCGGCTTGGCGCATTTGTCCTTGGGCGTGGTGCGCGCTAACAGCAAAATCTTGTTCGCGCTCTGCGCCGTCGAGGTCCACATCTTGCGCCCGTGAACGACATAGGCCTTGCCATCCCATTCGGCCTTGGTCGAAATCGCTGTCGTGTTGAGTCCGGCGTCGGGCTCCGTCACACCAAAGCAGCAGCGGTCTTTTCCAGCGATCAGCGGTGGCAGGTTTTTCTCTTTTTGTGCATCGGTGCCAAAAACCACAACCGGCATGGGGCCAAACAAATTGATGTGAATAGCCGATGCGCCCGACAGACAGGCGCCTGACTCGGCAATCGTCTGAGCGACAATGGCCGCTTCCGTGACGCCAAGGCCTGCGCCGCCATAAGCCTCCGGCATCGCCACACCAAGCCAACCGCCTGCCGCAATATCGGCCACAAAATCGTCGGGAAAGCCGCCCTCGCGGTCATGCTTCAGCCAATAAGCATCGTCATACTTGCGACACGTCCGGGCTACCGCATCGCGGATTGCCTGCTGCTCTTCGCTGAAACCGAAATTCATGACGCCTGCCTGACTTCTTTTGTCGTTTCTGATCGGGAGGCTATAACCTATCGCAATAATAAAGGGAGTGAAGGATGCCGGGCCTCTATTTTGAAGAATTTACCGACGGACAGGTTTTCAACCATGCGATCAGGCGCACCGTCACCGAAACGGACAATGTGCTGTTTACGACCATGACGATGAACCCGGCAGCGCTGCATCTCGACCACGACTATGCGGCAAAGGAAACCGAGTTCGGCAAGCCGCTGGTCAATTCGCTTTTCACGCTGGGCCTGATGATCGGCATTTCCGTGCATGAAACGACGCTGGGCACCACCATCGCCAATCTTGGCATGACCGACATCACCTTCCCCAAGCCGGTCTTTCAAGGCGACACGCTGCGCGTCGAAACAAAGGTCATGGGGATGCGGCGTTCGAAGTCGCGCCCCAAGGCAGGCATCGTCACCTTTGAGCACAAAGCCATCAACCAGCGCGACGAAGTGGTGGCGCTTTGCACAAGGCAAGCCTTCATGCATGCCAAGGGAGAAGCATGATGCGCTCATTCCTCTTTGTGCCGGCCGATAGCGAAAAGAAGCTCGCCAAAGGAGCGGGCTCGGGCGCAGACGCGCTGATCCTCGATCTGGAAGATTCGGTGGCGCTGTCGAACAAGGAAACCGCGCGCAAGAACGCCGCTGCCTATTTGCAAAGCGCCGACGCCAAAGGCCCAAAACTATGTGTGCGCATAAACGCACTCGACACACCACTATGGCAGGATGACCTCAAGGCCGTGATAGCGGCAAAGCCCTACGCGATCCTTGTGCCCAAAACGATCTCGGGCGAATGCTTGCGTACTGTCTCCGACAAGCTGACCAATCTGGAAGCCGAATCGGGACTGAACAAAGAGACGACGAAACTCTTTTGCGTCGCCACCGAAACCGCCGCCTCCATGTTCAACCTCGGCACCTACGGCGGTATCACGCCGCGCCTTTTTGCGCTGACTTGGGGCGCAGAAGACCTCGCCGCAGCGCTCGGCGCACGCGACAACAAGGACGAGAACGGCAGCTATACAGGCCCCTATCAGATGGCGCGCACACTGACGCTGCTCGGCGCAGTCGCCGCAGGCGTCATGCCGCTTGACAGCATCTACAAGGACTTTCGCGATGAGGCAGGCTTGGAGCGCGAGGCGCGCGCCGCCGCGCGCGATGGCTTCACCGCCAAGATGGCAATCCATCCAGCGCAGGTCGAAACCATCAATCGCGTCTTCACCCCATCAGACAGCGACCTCGCCCATGCACGCGAAGTGATCGCCGCCTTCGACAAGGCAGGTGACGTGGGCGTCGTGGCGCTCGACGGCGTTATGCTCGACATCCCACATTTGAAACAGGCGCGCGCGCTGATGGCGCGGGCCGAGGCCATCTCACTCAACTAACCCCTACCCGGAGTCCCCATGAAACCGACCCTGTTGCTTGCCATCCCTCTTGGAAAAGCCTTTGAGGAAAAATTCACATCCCGCTTTGACGTCTCCAGCGAGATGACACCGCGCGCAGGCGTAGAGGCCATTGTTACCGTCGGCACGATGGGCGCCGATGGCGCATTCATGGACGGCTATCCTGACCTCAAGGTGATTGCCTGTTTTGGTTCTGGCTATGAAAGCGTCAATTTGGCGGACGCCAAAAAGCACGGCATCAAGGTGACAAACACTGTGGGCTCGAATGCGGCGACCGTTGCCGACCACGCCGTCGCACTGCTGCTGGCCTCGATGCGCCATGTCGTCTATGGCGACCAGATGATCCGCACTGATAAATGGCGCGGAGCCAATATCGCCAAGATGCTGTTCACGCCCAGCGTCACAGGCCGCCGCATCGGCATCATCGGCATGGGCGCGATTGGCCGCAAGATCGCCGAGCGCATGGCCGCCTTTGAAACTGAGATCGGCTATTTCAATCGCTCGAAAAAAGACGATCTCGCTTGGCCGTTCTTTGCCTCGCCCGTCGAGCTGGCCACATGGGCTGACGTGCTGATGGTGGCCCACCGCGCCGACGACAGCAATCGCCACATGATCAATGCTGAGGTGATGAAGGCGCTAGGACGCGAAGGCCATATCGTCAATATTTCGCGCGGCAGCGCCATCGACGAAGATGCGCTGATCGCCGCTCTCACCGATGGCACGATTGCCGGCGCGGGCCTTGATGTGTTTGACGACGAACCCAACGTGCGCCCCGAATTTATCGCCATGCCCCATGTCGTACTGACGCCACACATCGGCGGTGGCACACGCGAGGCCTTTGCGGCTATGTCCGACACCGTGGTGGCCAATGTGAACGCGGTGTTTGACGGCAAATCGCCGCCCAATGAGGTGGTGTGAGCAGGGCATAGATAAAAAATAGACCTTGGTCTATTTAAGTTGCAGGACAGCCAGCCGCCCCCTAGACTTCTCCCAAGTAAAAATCAGGGAGATGAAACATGCACGATCTCGTCATACGCGGCGGCACTGTCGTTGATGGAACAGGCGCAGCGGCGCGCCTCGCCGATGTCGCCATCGACAACGGCACCATCACCAAAGTCGGAACAATCACCGAGGCGGGCAAACGCGAGATCGACGCGACCGGCCATCTGGTAACACCGGGCTGGGTTGATATTCACACCCATTACGATGGCCAGGCGACATGGGATCCGCTGATCACGCCGTCCTGCTGGCATGGCGTGACAACGGTCGTCATGGGCAATTGCGGCGTCGGCTTTGCGCCCGCGCGCCCTGACAAACATGACTGGCTGATCGAACTGATGGAAGGCGTCGAGGACATTCCCGGCGCTGCCTTGGCCGAAGGCATCAAGTGGAACTGGGAGACCTTCCCGGAATATCTCGACAGCATCGAAAAGCAATCCCGCGTGTTGGACATTGCGACGCAAGTGCCCCACGGCTCGGTACGCGCCTATGTGATGGGTGAGCGCGGCGCCAAGAACGAAGCCGCGACACCGGAAGACATTGAAGCGATGGCGGAGATCGTGCGCGAAGGCGTCGAAGCGGGCGCGCTGGGCTTTTCCACATCGCGCACCATGCTGCATCTATCAAAAGACGGCGAACCTGTGCCCGGCACCTTCGCCAACAAGGCTGAGCTGATGGGCATTGGCCGCGCGCTGGGCCAAGCCGGTCACGGCGTCTTCGAAATGGCCTCCGACATGACGCCTGCCGAAGAAGAATTCATGTGGATGAAGGAACTCTCCGCCGAGACGGGGCTCCCGGTGACTTACGCCTTGCTGCAATCACCGGTCGATGCTGAGAAATGGCGCACCATGCTGGCGCTCACCGACGAGGCGCGCAAACAGGGTGCCAATGTCACCGCGCAAATCGCTTGCCGTCCCACCGGCATGGTGCTGGGCTGGCAGAGCACGGTGCATCCCTTCGTCTCGCGCCCGACCTATATGGCGCTGGCCCGCCTGCCCTTCACTGAGCGCCTCAGCGAATTGAAGAAGCCCGATGTGCGCGCCGCGATCCTGTCGGACACGCCCAAAGACTTGGGCGTGCTGGGCATGATCCTGACGCAGGGCTATGACCGCATGTTCCGTTTGGAAAACGACGGCAACCTCGAATATGAACCCCGCGCCGAAGACAGTGTGGCAGCGCTCGCCAAGGCGACAAACGCAAACCCCGCCGCCATTGTCTATGACATGCTGATGGAAAACGAAGGCCGCGGGTACATCTATCTGCCGCTGCTGAACTACGCCAAGTTCAACTTCGATCATATCCACGAGATGATACAGCACCCCGCCACCGTGCTGAGCCTGTCGGACGGCGGCGCGCATTGCGGCGTTATCTGCGATGCGAGCTTCCCGACCTATATGCTGACCCATTGGGTGCGCGACCGCTCGCGTGGGCCGCGTCTGCCGCTTGAGCAAGTCGTGCGGATGCAAACGCATGACACCGCCCGCCTCTATGGCCTCAATGACCGTGGCCAACTGACGCCGGGCATGAAGGCCGACGTCAATGTCATCGACTTTGACAAACTACGCATCCTCGCCCCGGAAATGGTGTTCGACCTACCCGCGCAAGGCCGCCGCATGATCCAGAAAGCCGAAGGCTATCGCGCCACCATCGTTAATGGCGCGGTGACTTTTGAAAATGGTGAATCGACAGGCGAGATGCCGGGCAAGCTGATCCGAGGCCCACAGGCAAGCCGCGCGGCGAGCGTCGCGGCGGAGTAAGGTGGCTATCCTTCGAGACGGGCCTCCGGCCCTCCTTGAGGCATGAGGTGGTTTTTTTGGACCTCACCCTGAGGAGCGGGCCCTTGCCCGCGTCTCGAAGGGCGCGCCGCATTCAACCCGCATTCAACATTGACGCCCACGCGCTCCCCGTGCAGCTTGTGCCCTCTTCAAACGAGGATGATCACTTGACCGACCAGATGCAGGCTGCCTCCAAAATTCTCAAGCGCCGCGCCGAAATTCTTGAGCTCTACAAGGCTGGCAAAAGAGTAAAGGCAGAAGAAGCCGCCAAGGCTTTGTTGGCCGAAACGCCAGACGACGCAGAAACCATTTCGATCCTCGCCGCCGTACTGATCGATCGTAACGCCTTTGATGAGGCCGAGGTGGCGCTGCGCCGCGCGCAGGCATTGGCCGCTCACGCCCCGATCCCTTACATCAATCTCGGCCGCTTTCTGCAAGCCCATGGACGCTGGGGCGAAGCGCTGACGCATTATGCCGAGGCCACAGAGCGCTTTCCCGACCACGGGCTTTTTCATGCGACGTTGGGCCAGCTGGCTCAACGCGCTGGTGATTTTGCGCTTGCCGAAACCGCCTACCGCAACGCCAGTGCGCTTGATCCCAAAAACGCAACGCTAGTAATGAATGTCGGCATGGTGGTGCTGCGTCAAGAGCGCGTGGACGAAGCCATCACCTGTTTTGAGAGCGCCATCACCCTCAATCCAAACCTCGCCGCTGCCTATGGCAATCTTGGCAATGCCGAACAAAAGCGTGGCAACCTCGAAGCCGCTGAAATGGCCTATGTGCGTGCCTCCAACCTCGATCCCAAAGACGTGCTGACCTATGTCAGCTCCGGCCTGATGAAGCTGAAGCGCGGCAGCTTGCGCGAGGCTGCCGAGATCTTTGAACGCGCCATGTCGAAGTTCGGCCCCGAACGCCGCGCTGCTGCTTGGCTGCCCTATACGCACGCGCAGGAAATGGGCCAGATGCCCGCAGGCTTTCGCGCCGAACTCGCTCGCACCGTCAGCCGCAATACGCTGACGCCACCGCCGGGCTATGGCTCAATGGCCGCCTTCAACACCGCCTTGGCAGATGCCTTGCGCGCTGACCCAACGCTCGTCTGGGAACCGACCGGCAAAGCAACGCGGCTAGGCGGGCAAACCGGCTTGCTACTCGATCACCCGCGCGAACCTTTTCTCGCTTTCGAAGCGGCCTTGCGCCAAAAGCTCGACGCGTTTTTCGACGCCATCAAAGTGCAAAAACAGCATCCTTATTTTGGGCAAGTGCCTAACACTTACCAGATCGACATGTGGGGCACGCTGCTGTCAGACGGCGGCCACCAGCACCCCCATATCCATGTCGGCGGCTGGCTGAGCGGCGTTTATTATGTCGCACTACCGCCAACCATGGGTGACGGCAAGACAACCAAAGATGGCTGGATTGAATTTGGGCACCCGCCGCCAGACTTCGAGGCCAACTTCGAACCGCAGCCGCTGGCCTATGAACCTAAAGAGGGCGACGCGTTCTTTTTCCCCTCCTATGTGTTCCACCGCACGCTGCCCTTCACCGGCGACACGCAACGCATCAGCCTTGCGTTTGATGTGAAGCCGACGAGCTGGCGGTCATAAAATCAGGTGGAAGAACGCGCCGTCAGCAACGCGGGCAAATCGGCGATGCTGTCGAGCACAATGTCGGCGTGAGGCGCGAGGTCAGCATGAAGACTTGTGCCTGTTAGCACACCGATCTTGAGCCCCGCGCCCGCCAGACGCGCCATTTCCAGATCGTGAAAATTATCGCCGACCATCGCCACTTCGCGCGGCTCCAGACCGACCTCAGCGCAAAAGGCATGCATCATGCCCGGCGCGGGTTTGCTGCCATGGCCACTGTCATAACCGCAATGAAATGCAAAGAGATCGGCAAGGCCGAAGTTTGCCAGCGTGGCGGTGGCCGAGGCATGATTGTCGTTGGTGGCAAGGCCGAGCAAAAAACCTTGATCGCGCAACACGCCGAACAGAGCGGGTAAATCCGTGACCGGAATGGCTCGCAAGGGGCCTTGCGTGGTAAAATGCTGATCAAGCATTTCGATCAACTCACCCGTTTGCCAATGAGGCAAAATGGAAGCCCAGAGGGCGGCAAGTTCCGGCGTGTCACCGGCGGCCAGCACCCCGCCGGGCACAGCGCGCCCGCTGGCCACACTATAGCCACAGGCATCCATCAACTGTGGGACAAGACGCTGATCGCCGCGCGCTGCCAGAAGCGCACCGCCTTCTAAAATCGGCACCCAGGTCCGATAGAAATCAAACAAAGTGCCGTCTTTGTCGAATAAAATGCCCTTGATCGCGCCGACACTTACCATCTTATCCATAACTTCATTTCCGCTTTGCCTGAAGGCTGGCCTATACTGCCCCCAGATGCGAGAGCGATCACAGTAGGAATACGCTATGCGCGGAGCAAAGATCATCATCGGCCTAGGACTTGTCGCCATAAGCCTTGCGATCTCATTGGCCTGTTATGTCCAAAGCCCCGGCGCGGGCATCGCCATGGGCACGCTCTTCACCATTCTCATCATCTCGTTTCTCTACGATCACGGACGGCATATTTTCTTTGGTGGAAGAACGCCCGCCCATCCTGACCTTGAAAAGATCAGGGACACCGCCATCAAGCACACCCGCATGACGGCCATGGTCGAAGACGGTGACCTACTCACAAAACGCTAACGCGCTCAAACGCCGCCCCATGCCATCAGGCAGGCGTCCAGTCCGTGCAAATGTCGGCAAGGCGCGGGCGGGCGCGCTCCTCGTTCGGCAAAGTCGGGCTGCCAAAATAGAGAAAACCCGCCACGCGTTCGTTGTCGCTAAGGCCAAGCGCCGACGCGATATTTCCATCGTAAGCACACCATTCGGTCAACCAGCAAGACGCATGGCCAAGCGCAGTCGCAGCCACCAGCATGTTCTGGCAACATGCGCCTACTGAAAGATGCTGCTCCCATTCTGGCGCTTTCTGGCTCGGCACGATACGCGAGATCACCGCGACCACCAGTGGCGCGCGCATAAACCGGCCTGCCTCCAGCGCCAGACGGTCTTCATCCGCACGCGGTTCCACTTGCGCAAACCGCTCGCGCAAAACCGTGCCAAATGCGGCACGTGCATCGCCCTGAAACAAGATAAACCGCCAAGGCGCGAGTTTGCCGTGGTCGGGCACACGCGATCCGGCCCGCAAGATGATCTCCAGATCTTCCACATTTGGACCCGGCGTCGTCATGGTCATTGGCTTAATCGAGCGGCGCGTGAGCAACAGGTCGATAGTCTGATCAGAACGTGACAAAAAAATATTCCTTATACGAATAGGCTAGATCGTCCGAAATTCGACGAAACAACGCCAGATCAGCGAGAAAGCTGTGGGAAACGTCATCCCCAATCTTTACAGGCCTAAGCCCTCTGCGCACCATTGTCTCGCTAGCGAGAGGGGGCACCGTGAATTTATCACGGATAATACGGGCGCTAAGCGGAATTCCGGCGATCATCTGTCTGTGGCCAAGCATCGCAGGTGCAGGCGCTTGGCCGCAACCCGTCGGCCATCTTCAGCTGATCGTCCCTTTTAGCGTGACCCGCGCGAGCGAGACCTATGATGCTCATGGCAAAGCGGTCAGACGCAATGCCTACCGCAAAAATGAGCTAACGCCCTATTTCGAGTATGGCCTTTTCAAAGACCTGACGCTGTTGGGTCAATTGTCGTTTGTGCATGAAAGAACAAGTTGGCTTGGTAGCACGATCTCTGATCGTGGGCTTTCCGACATTCAACTCGGCGCGCGCTATGCCTTGGGAACGTGGCAGGACACATCTATTTCCCTGCAACCCTCCCTCATCTGGCATGGTGCCATGAACCAGTCAGACCCGTCGGCCTCACAGCGCGGCGATGTAGACGGCGAATTCGCCGTGACGCTTGGCCGCCATTTCAAATGGCTGGGATTTGATGGCTTCAGTGACAACCTGATCGGCATCCGCGTTAAACCGGGAAACCGACCCAGTGAATTCAGAGCTAATCTCACCATCGGCGTCAATTTCAACGCCCGCACCATGCTGCTGCTGAAAAGCGAAAGCACCTCCACTTTTTCCAAAGGCTCTGGTGCATCGGCCAACCAGAGCCAATCGAACAAGCTCGGGCTTTCATTAATACGCAGGCTCGACAAAACCGTATCGCTAGAAGTGGGCGCCGCTGCCAGCTTGTCCGGCCGCAACACCATCAAGGAGCGTTCACTGCGCGCCGCGCTTTGGTATGATTTCTAACGCCGGGGTACGGCTTCTAGCGTCGGGCGCAATTCATCGAGCGACACAGCGAGTGATCCCGTGACGGGGCCGGATGCGAGCGCCGCCAACACATCGACATCAGGTAGTACGTCCTGCCCGCTATTGGGCACGGCCCTTATCAGATCGTTCAGCGAAAACCCCATCACCACGTCATAAGCGCGATCCGTCTGGTTTCGCAGACGTTGCTCAGCGCGATACCATTGCTGCTTCAAGCCGCCATCAGGGCATGTCGCCAACTCATTTGGCGAGGCGGCACCCCAACGCCGCTCGGGACACTGATAGGAATCAAATGAAAAAGCGAACAGACGCTGGCGTGCTTCCTCGAACGTCATGCGGCGCGCGCTGCCGTCGCTGGCGGTATAGGTGACATCGCATTGCGCCGCTTCCTGCGTATAGGCCTGCGCCAGATCGCCTGCAATATCATTGCCTGTATAGCCAACATGCGCGTCATGCGCGGCTGCCAACCCTACAAACCGCACAACCTGATCGCGTAACTCTTTGAAAGATACCTTGAGGCGCGCATCGCGCGACGGTGTGGAATAGGTTTCCCAATCGCCTGTGGTGCCATAAATATTGCCCGGCAGGCGCGGCGGCGGCACTTGGGCATTGAGCCCAGCCTTGATTGCCACATCAACCGCCTCGCTGCGGTAATGCAGATCATCGCACAAGCCCTTCACCATGCTGCGGGTCTCGGCCAGCGGATCATAAATGATGTCATGGCCTGCCACAGCGCGGCGCACATAATCATAATAGTCGATGACCTCACCGCGATAGACAAACCGCGCCGCCGACCAACTGGTCGCGTGGTCGGTGCCGAAAAATTGCTCGTCAGACCAATCGGCAAGTTCGCCATTGGGCGCGAGCGTCACCACACCACCGACATAAGACCCATCAGCACCTTGGCTCGCACCGACAAGGCTCATCGGGCGCCAATTCTTGAACCCCGCCCCCATCGGCGCGGAGGCGCGTACGAACCGCCGCCCATAATTGCCGCGCGTGACTGTATTGTCGGGATGACTGTCAATGAAACGGATGCGCCCCTCGTCATCGACATCATAGACGACAGCAACATGGCCGTTTTGGTCATAAATATTCGTACCCGGACGAATAGAGCCCGGCGTGATCTTGACGGGATAAAAGTCAAACAATTCGCCGCGCGCCTGCCCCGGCGCGAAACGATACATCGCGCTCGAAATGGCATTGTTGAGATTATAAAAAACCTGCCGCGCATTGGGCCACAGCCCTTCGGCGGGCGGGCGCACATCGGTGCGGGCATAAACATAATTGCCATAGCGCGAATAGCGCAGATCGTTGGAATTGCCGATGGCGGCAACACCGCTGGCATAGGAAAACGGCAATCCGTTCTTCCACGCAAAATAAGCCCGCAGCAAATAGGGCAGATCGGCGCAATCGGCATAGAAACTCATGCCCGCCGGATCGCTGCCGCGATAGATATTGGCCGGGCTCTTGAGGCAGGTGTCGATGTCGCCGCAATCGCTCGACCCCAGAGCGTGAACGAACGCGCCATAGGCGCGCTCGTCGCTGGCGCTCCATGAGAGCTTGGTGACGCGCCACTGATAGCCGACAGGCGTCACCATCTGAGCCGGATCGATGACCTCTGCGCCGCTGGCCACTGGCGACATGGCGATTGCGTCAGCCACTGACGGCAGGGGTTGATCGTCGGCAAGCGCCACCCCTGCACCGCTCATCAGCAGCGCGGCCATTCCGACAGTCAGTAACTTCATGTTTGTAAACCCAGACCCCACGCCGCATCCGCGCACATCAAGTACCCATAGTAATCATAGGCTATTTTTGGGATTCGGCATGGCCAACGTCAACGGGCCACAATTCTTTATTTTAATATTTACTTAATTAAGTAAATATGAAATAACATACTCATGGAACATTTTACAGCCCTTGCCGACCCCACGCGTCGGCGCATCGTGGAAATACTGGGGAGCGGCGAGCTATCGGCCGGCGATATCGCCCACCATTTCGCCATGAGCGCACCCGCCATCTCGCAGCACCTCAAAGCTCTCAAATCAGCCCGCCTTGTGCAGGCCCGTGTCGATGCGCAACGTCGCATTTACACGTTGGACCCGACAGGCTTTGCCGAATTGGAAGACTGGATCACCAAGATGCGCCGCTTCTGGACCCCCAAACTCGACGCCTTGGAAATAGAATTGAAAAAAGCCGCCGCAAAGGATCACGACAAATGAGTGAACACGGAACGCTGATCGACCAACAAACATTGCAATTCGTTCGTCTATTGCCTAGCCCGATTGAACGCGTCTGGGACTATTTGACCAAATCCGACCTGCGCGCCAAATGGTTTGCCGCCGGTGAGATGGAACCAAAGTCTGGCAGCTCCCTGACGCTCACTTGGGAAAATGACAAACTTGGCACCCGACCCGGCTCGCCGCCCGAACACATGAAGGGATTCGGCGGCACCCATTCAAGTCAGAACGTGGTGCTAGCCTGGGAACCGCCGCACCGACTGGTGTTTGACTGGAGCGACGGCATCGACAATGGCCGAAGCCAGGTTGAGTTTGTGCTGAAAAGCGAAGGCGACAAGGTGCGCCTCACCCTCACCCATAGCCGCCTCAATAAGTCTGACAATCGAGCCAAATTTGCAGGTGGCTGGCACATTCATTTGCTCATGCTGACCGAGCAACTTGAAGGCGATGTGACGTCGAATTTTTGGGAGAGTTTTGATGGCATGCCGGAAGGCTATGCGAAGCGGTTTGCGGGGCAATAGAAAATAGACACACCGTCATGGCCGAGCTTGACCCGGCCATCCACGTCTAACTTTGCGGCCAAGACGTGGATACGCGGGTCAAGCCTGCGCATGACAATGTTTTAAGGCGACGAGAGCTTAGCTACTCCGCAGCCACCGCTTTCACCGCAGGTGGCACCAGATCAGGCGGGGTGCATTCGACGGTGAGCGCCTTCACCACATCGTCGAGCTTCACAACCTCTTGAGCTTGGCTACCCAGACGCCGCATCGACATGCTGCGCTCGTCCGCCTCGCGCTTGCCCGCGACAAGGATCACCGGCACCTTGCCGACGGAATGCTCGCGCACTTTGTAGTTGATCTTTTCATTGCGAATATCAAGCTCGGCGCGAAGACCCGCCGCACGCAAGGCCGCCACCGCTTCTTCGGCGTAGGCATCAGCTTCCGACGTAATCGTCGCCACTACCACTTGCACAGGGGCGAGCCACATGGGCAACCGGCCCGCGCAGCTTTCGATCATGATGCCGATGAAACGCTCCAGCGTGCCCAGAATGGCCCGGTGAAGCATGACGGCGAATTTGCGTGAGCCATCCTCGGCCACATAAGTCGCATTGAGGCGTTCGGGCAGCACATAATCGAGCTGCAAGGTGCCGACCTGCCATGACCGCCCGATGGCATCCTTCAAATGGAATTCGAGCTTGGGCGCATAGAAAGCGCCCTCGCCTGCCGCGATGACAAAGTCATGCCCCGTGGCGCGCAGCGCGTCGCCCAGCGCTTTTTCAGCCGCGTCCCACCGCTCGATGGTGCCGCCGAAATTTTCAGGCCGCGTCGCCAATTTGATGACGACATCTTCAAAGCCCATATCGGTATAGACCGCATAGAGCAGATTGACGAAATGCTCCGTCTCGGACTGGATCTGCTCTTCGGTGCAGAAAATATGCGCGTCATCCTGCGTCATCTGGCGCACACGCATCAGCCCATGCAGCGCGCCATGCGCCTCATTGCGATGACAGCAACCGAACTCGGCCATACGGATCGGCAGATCGCGATAGGACTTGATGCCCTGATTGAAAATCTGCACATGCGCGGGGCAGTTCATCGGCTTGATGGCCATGAGATCGGCTTTGCCAGAGAGCACAGGGCCTTCATCATCTGTACCGGGAATTTCGTCAGGCACCACGAACATGTTTTCGCGGTACTTGCCCCAATGGCCCGACTGCTCCCAGAACTTTGCTGCCATCAATTGCGGCGTCTTCACTTCTTGATAGCCCGACTTGTTCAGACGGCGACGAATATAAGACTCTAGCTGGTTGTAGATGACAAAGCCCTTGGGATGCCAAAACACCGAGCCTTGCGCCTCTTCCTGCAAATGAAAGAGGTCCATCTCGCGGCCGATCTTGCGATGGTCGCGCTTTTCGGCTTCCTCGATCATCGTGAGATAAGCCTGAAGCTCCTTGTCGGTTGCCCAGACCGTGCCATAGATGCGCTGAAGCATCTCGTTACGACTGTCGCCACGCCAATAAGCACCCGCGAGCTTCGTCAGCTTGAACGACTTGCCAAGCTTGCCTGTGGAGGGCAGATGTGGCCCACGACAAAGGTCGAGCCATTTGCCTTGCTTATAAACGGAGACGTCTTCGCCCGCCGGAATGCTCTCGATGATCTCAGCCTTGTAGTGCTCGCCAATGCCCTTGAAAAAGGCCACCGCGTCGTCGCGCGTCCAAACCTCGCGCGTAATGACTTCGTTGCGATCCACGATTTCGCGCATTCGCTTTTCGATCAACTCAAGATCTTCCAAATGGAAGGGTTCAGCGCGCGCAAAGTCATAAAAAAAGCCGTTCTCAATGGCAGGGCCGATGGTGACCTGTGTGCCGGGAAACAACTCCTGCACTGCTTCGGCCATCACATGCGCCGCGTCATGACGCAGCAGTTCAAGCCCATCGTCGGTTGCCGCCGTCACCACTTCAATTTTGGCGTCACGGTCGATGACGGTCGCCAAGTCTTTCACTTGCCCATCGAGTTTGATCGCAATGGCTTTTTTGGCCAGCGATTTGGCAATGCTCTCGGCAAAGGCCAGCCCGTCGAGCGACGCGTCATGTTCGCGGATCGAACCATCGGGCAATGTCAGCTTAATCATTTCGTCTCTCTCAAATTTTTGTGGCCCGTCTCTGAGCCTTGGCCTGGAGTAAGCTTCCAGCGGCCATATCGCCAAGGCGCGTACCACGGGACTGGATCAAGCGCCACAGGAACCGGGTCAAAACCGTGGCTCCCCCAAGGGTGGCAGCGCGACAGACGAGCAAGCGCCAACCAGCCCCCCCGCCATGATCCATGCCGTTCAATAGCCTCGATGGCATATTCCGAGCAGCTTGGGCCGTGCCGGCAAGCCGGCCCGATCAAAGGCGAGAGGACCCAGCGGTAAAGCTGGATCAGCCCACGCATTCCAAGCGAAATCGGGTCATATCGCATTACAAGGCCTAAACGCGCCCCGGACGGCATGCCCAGGACCTTTCGGGTCATAGTATAGAGAATGTTTCGGCGATGCGCAGGACACGCGCATCTAGAGGCTCGACCGATCAGGCCGAGCCGGTGCTAGTGAGGGTATCGGGCGCGGCAAGCGTCCCACTCCTCAAACCTTGAAACTGCACATCTGCGCCAGACACGGGCGTCTTCCTTATTGAATTGCGGCTGCTAGGTCACCGCAAACTGGTTAAAATAACAATACCACGCGAACGCCTTGCCAGACCAGAACACCGTTCAGACGTTGCCTAAGCCACTGTCCGTTTAGCGATGATCTCGTCCACCGCTTCTTCCACCGCGTCGAAGACGAGCAACGTGGAGGCATGACGCGCTTTGAAGTCGCGCACAGGCTCCAGCACTTCCAGATCAAGCCATTTACCATTGGCAAGTTCGCGCGGTGGCTCGGCCCCTTCTTTCAACATGGCCCGCATGGCCTTGCCGACTTCATGAAGTTCTGCCGCTGTTGAACCGATGACGTGTTGCGCCATGATCGAGGACGACGCCTGCCCTAGCGCGCAGGCTTTAATGTCGGCGCCATAGGCCACAACCTTGTCGCCGTCCATCCTCACATCAACGGTGACCTTGGAGCCGCACAATTTGGAGACCGCCGTGACAGTGGCGTCAGGCGCTTCCAGCCGATCTGTCAGCTCGATATTGGCTGCCAGTTTGAGAATGCGCGTGTTGTAAATCTCGTTCAGCATTTTGGTCTCACTGGCCTTGGTCCATCCTTCGAGACGCCGCTTCGCGGCTCCTCGAGGCATGAGGTCGCTCGCTATGTAATTACCCAACGCGCCAAGTCGTGCCCTTGGACCCATCTTCGATCTGAATACCACGGCTCGCAAGCTCATCGCGAATCCGGTCGCTTTCCTTGAAGTCCTTGGCCTTGCGCGCTTCGGCTCGCGCCGCAATCAGGCTTTCAATCTCTGCCCCATCTATATGGGGAGCAACCCCGCCACCTGCAAACCAGATTTCAGGCTCCTGTTCGAGCAAGCCAACAAGCCGTCCGGCGGCTAAAAGCGCCGCCTTGATCCGGGCTTTGTCTGCCGCGTCGGTTGCCGTATTGGCCTGTTTGGCCAGATCAAACAAAACCGCCAGCGCCTTGGGTGTGTTCAAATCATCAAGCAGAGCCGCCATAAAAGCGTCAGGCACGGCACCATCAGCCGAGACCTCAACATCGCCGAGCGCGCGCAACGCACCATAAAGCCGGTCCAGCATCCGCTTGGCCTGCTCCAGCCCCTCGCCGGTCCAATCAAGCGGTTGGCGATAATGACCGGTCAACAGTGCCAACCGGATCGCCTCGCCTGGCGCTTGCTTAATGAGGTCATGCACCAGCAACACATTGCCGATGGATTTCGACATCTTCTCTTTTTCGATGTTCACAAAACCATTGTGAAGCCAAAAACGCGAGAAGAGCTTGCCACCATGGGCGCAGGTGGACTGCGCAATTTCGTTTTCGTGATGCGGAAACTGAAGGTCGATGCCACCGGCGTGAATATCGATGGTCTCGCCCAAATGTTTCTCGATCATAGCCGAGCATTCGATATGCCAGCCCGGACGGCCACGCCCCCAAGGGCTCTCCCAGCCGGGCTGCTCATCATTGGATGGTTTCCACAGCACAAAGTCCGTGGCGTTTTTTTTGTAAGGCGCAACTTCAACGCGCGCGCCTGCAATCATGTCATCAAGATCACGCCGCGACAGCGCGCCATAGTCTTTGAACGATGCCACATGAAACAACACATGGCCTTCAGCCTCATAGGCATGGCCGCTGGCAATCAGCCGCTCCATCATCGAGATCATCTCGGGGATCGCGTCGGTCGCCTTTGGTTCGATGTCGGGCAGCAATACGCCGAGCGTGCCCATGTCCTTGCGGTAGATGTCAGCATATTTTTCGGTCACCGTGGCGATCGGCACACCCTGCTCTTTAGCAGCGGCAATGATTTTGTCCTCAATGTCGGTAATGTTGCGAGCGTAAACGACGTTGGGATAAAGATGCCGCAACAGACGCGCCAACACATCGAACACAACGGCGGGGCGCGCATTGCCGATATGAGAGAAATTATAAACGGTGGGCCCGCAGACATACATGGTCACGCGTGCCGGATCGGCAGGCTCAAAAATGTCTTTCGAGTGGGTCAGCGTGTTGTAGAGAGCGAGCTTAGGAAGGGTGGACGTCATGTCGATGCGGTCTCTCAAAGCAGCAATGGGGGTGGCGCTTTCATCCCCTGCGCGAGGGGCCTCAGGCGGTTGTGGTCGTCAGTCCGCAGGTTCGACAGGTCATTTTTGTCACGCCTCGCATCAGCCGAAAGAAGAAGCTGCCGACATTTGTTAATCGTCTTGATCTACATCAGCAAGGCTTAAGATTGAGGAAAAACGCCCGATTTGAGGGGTGATATTGCGGTATTAGGTGTTTGGCACACCTTGATAGTCTCTTTCTGCAAAGCTATATGCGTCCTTAAGACGATGCCACGGGCTTTTCAGCATGGCATATAAAGCACGTACTTGAGGGGCAAACGGTCACCAATGCGCAATCTAATGCGTGTCCGTGACTTGACCCGGCCTGCCTCGCAAGTGGGGGCCAAGGGGTACCCCAAATGAGATTGGTCAGATGAACATGAATGTTGCTGCAGAAGGCCTTGGCGCCCGTTTGAAAACCCAAGACCTGCCAGACGTGAAAAAACCAAGCCGCGAAGAAGCCGAAGCCGCTGTACGCACGCTGCTTGCTTGGGCGGGCGACAACCCCGCGCGCGAAGGCTTGCTCGACACGCCCGGTCGCGTCACCCGCGCCTACGAAGAATTCTTTGAAGGCTACAACGCAGACCCGATCAAAGAACTGAGCCGCACCTTTGAAGAGGTTGAAGGCTATCAGGACATGGTGATGCTGCGCGACATCAGCCTCGAATCGCATTGCGAGCATCACATGGTCGCCATTCTCGGCACGGCGCATGTTGCTTATGTCCCGACCAATAAGGTCGTCGGCATTTCCAAGCTCGCCCGCGTCGTCGATATTTTTGCCAAGCGCCTGCAGACGCAAGAAACCATGACGGCCCAGATTGCCGACGCCATCACGCAGGCGCTGGCGCCCGCTGGCGTCGCTGTGCTGATCGACGCCAAGCATCAATGCATGACGACCCGTGGCATCAAGAAGCCAAACGTGGCCACCATCACCACGCAATTCACCGGCGTCTTCCGCGACGATCCGCGCATGGAAACCCGCTTCATGCAGATGATCCGGCCCTGATTGCGCCGGATCAAACCAGAGATTGATGGCCTGCTTTTCAGCAGGCCATTTGTTTTTGTGCTATGCCATTTCAAATATTGTCACCCCGGGTTTATCCCGGAGTCCAGAAGCGGCGCCCATCGAACATGCCGCCACTAGATCCTGGCACAAGGCCGGGGTGACACCTGAATATTAGGCAAGCCCAGCAGCAAACCATCGGACTCGACATGACCACCCTCTTCACCCCACGCGATACATCGGACGCCATCGAAAACGGCGACAGCCTCATGCCGAAGTTCGATGCCGACGGTCTCATCCCCGTGATCACGCAGGACGCCAGCTCTGGCGAGGTGCTGATGTTTGCTTGGATGAACGCCGAGGCGCTCACCCGCACCATCCAAACCGGCCAAGCCTGGTATTGGTCACGCTCGCGCAAGGCCTTCTGGCGCAAGGGCGAGACCAGCGGCCAAAGCCAAACTGTTCAAGACATCCGCATCGACTGCGATCAGGATGTGCTGCTGCTGAAAGTCAAAGTCGGTGGTGACGGCGGAGCCTGCCATGTCGGCTATCGCTCCTGCTTTTTCCGCGCCGTGCCGCTCGGACCCGCCGATGGGCCGCTAACGCTGCGGATCGAAGCCGACAAGCTCGCCGGTCACAATCATCCATAGTCGAGACATAATTTCGCCTTCGACCGGTTCTAAAAGCAACCGCAATAGTTTATTTGTTCAAGGTCTAACGGACCAACAATCGCGTAAATGATGAACCAGATGCCCATCAGACGGCCCAAGATTGGTATTGCGCTTGGCAGCGGTGTCGCGCGCGGCTGGGCGCATATCGGCGTTTTGCGCGTCTTGAGCGACGCAGGCATTCAGCTCGACATCGTATCGGGCACCTCTATCGGTGCCCTTGTTGGCGGCTGCCATGTGGCCCACCAGCTTGACCCCTTAGAAGAATTTGCCCGCAGCCTGACGCGTCGCCGCCTGTTTAGCCTCGTCGATTTCCGATTTCGCGCCTCCGGTCTTGTTGGCGATTCAAAGCTCGAGGCCATCCTCTACAAATATCTCGGCGGCCTTCAACTTGAAGACATGGAACGCACCTTTGTCGCTGTCGCCACGGAACTGTCCACTGGCCATGAAGTCTGGTTGCGCGAAGGCAGTCTCGTCCAAGCCATCCGCGCCTCATACTCGTTACCCGGCGTGCTTGCGCCTGTCGCTATCGACAACCGCTGGCTGATCGACGGCGCGGTGGTCAACCCGGTGCCGGTCTCGGTTGTGCGTGCGCTGGGCGCGCGCCTCGTCATCGCGGTCAATCTCAATGCAGATCCCTTTGACCCCTCGACCCGACGCAACCTCACTGACGGCGAAACGCCGTTCTATTTCCCCAATGCACCGGAAAACCGCGTTGAGCCCGAAGTTGAAGAGGAAATCGCCACTCTGATCGAAGAAGGTTCAATCAGCGAACCCAAAACAGAAGATGCAGACGATCACTCTGTCTTCATGGACGGCATCAAAAGCACGCTAAATAAAATTCGCAGCCCTCATCGTGCACCCGAACACGAAATCGTCAAACGCGCCATCGGCACCAAACAGCGCGGCCCCGGCTTTGCCAGCGTCTTGCTGGCTTCCCTCAACATCGTGCAGGACCGCTTGGCACGCGCGCGCCTTGCCAGCGATCCACCCGACATCGTGATCACACCGAAAATCGGCCATCTGACGCTGATGGAATTTGACCGTGCGGACGAGTTGATCAAACGCGGTGAGGAAGCCGCCGAAGAAGCCCTCCCCGCGATCCGCGATTCAATCGCACATCTGACGCATTAAGAACACGTCAGCTATTGGCGATATAGAGCCGCAACGCTTCGGTCTCCATCACGGATTCCGCAATGCGATGTTTGACGACGTCACCGATTGAGATGATGCCTACCAGCCTGTCATTTTCGACCACAGGCAAATGGCGAAAACGGCCTTCCGTCATTGTATCCATCAGCTCGTCAACACTGTCATTCATCTCGCAAGTCACAATGCGTGATGTCATGATCTCGCGCGCCGTCTGGCTCAATGCTTCTGCGCCGGTCAAACCGATGGCCTTGACGATGTCGCGCTCTGACAAAATGCCCAGCAGCTGCTCACCGTCCATCACCAGCACTGCACCGATGCGCTTGCTGGCAAGCACGCGGGCGACCCCGGCCAGTGTCATCGTCAAGGAAACCGTCTCGACGTCTGTTCCTTTGGCTTTCAAGATCGTGGCAACATTCATGGCGTTTCTCCCTTGATGGCGGAGCCCCGAACTGACCAACTCACCGACCGATACACGGCGGCGCATTCGCCCGTTCCATCGACAGCACTTCGACCTCTATGTTGCGACATTGCGACGCAGAGCGCAAGGTAAGATAGATGCAAATTTCTATCATTTACAAAGACTCGCTGCGCCCCGCACTGGTTCAGCTATCATTCCACCCGGCAACAAACAGATTCGGCAGGCCTATGTGGCAGCGCATTTACCTTGAACGCCTGAAACGCGACCTCGAACGCTGGATCGAGCACGGCTGGGTGAGCCCCGCCCATGCTCAGGCGATTTTGAGCGACATCGGCACCGGCGTCGGCACCCGCCACGTGCCGCAAGTTCTCGCCGTGCTGGGCGCTGTGCTGGTTGGCTTTGCCGCTATGAGTTTTGTTGCTGCCAATTGGGCAGCCATCCCGAAAATCATCAAGCTCGGCCTACTCTTTGCGCTGCTTTGGAGCGCATGGGGCGCGGCCTTCATCGCCGACCGACGCGACCACAAAGCCTACGCTGAAGCCGCCGTCGTCGCCGGGCTCGCGTTATTCGGCACCAACATCATGTTGATCGCGCAGATTTATCATGTCACCGCTTCAACGCCTGCCTGGTTGCTGCTCTGGAGCCTCGTCGCGCTCGCCGCCGCTTGGGCCCTGCCATCGCGCGTGGCGCTCGCCATCTCCTTTTTGCTCGCAACCATCTGGACAGCATGGTCTGGCCAGAGCGAGGCGAGCGTACACTGGGCTTTCTTCGTGCCGTGGATTTTTGCAACTTGGGCCACCTTGCGCCTGAGCTGGCGGGCAGGCCTGCATCTCGCGCTTCTCACCCTGCTCGTCTGGGCGGGCCTCAATGCCGATGGTCTGAGCGCTCTCATCGGTTGTGATCAGAGCGACATCATCGCGCTTTATGCGCTTGTCGCCCTCATCGTCTGGATCGCAGGTTTGCGCCTCTCAGCAACGTCTTTGCGGTTTGGCAGCATTCTCGAAATCTATGGCATGACCATCGCCTTCGCGCTTATCTGGATATTGCAACTCCAGACCAATGACACAGACGCTGGCTTCCTCTGGGCCGCCCTCGCGCTGATCGGGCTGGCTACTGTCGGCGCGCTCGCCTATGGGCAAGTCATCGCCCAGCGTCTTTCGTTGCGTGACTATGCAGGCATCATTGCCGCTGCCATTGGCGCAGCGCTCTATCCGCTGCTGGCCAATCACGGCGTCCTCACCATGCTGGCCTATGCCGCACTCTTCATGGCGCTGACCATATGGCTGATCGCTTACGGCACCAGCCGCAACCAGCGCTTCGCGCTCAATGCGGGTCTTGCCGCCTTCGCAGGTGAATGTCTCACTCTCTATTTTCAAACGTTGGGCACGCTGCTCAACACAGCCGCCTTCTTTGCCCTTGGCGGCATCATATTGATCGCAGGAAGCCTCATCCTGCCGCGCATCAGACGGCGCCTGGTCGCCACGCCGCATGAGGGAGACGCGCCATGATCGCTCGTCTTGGCCGCTTCGGCAGTGCCGTCATCGTGCTTGTTGTCATCCAGACGCTGATCCTTGGCTGGATGGTTGTTGACCGCGTGACGATCCTCAATTCACCGGACGTCGTGACGCTCAAAAGCGAACCCGTCGATCCGCGCGACCTCTTTCGCGGCGACTATGTGACGCTCACCTATGCGATCACAACGCTGCCGCTCACCGCCATCAATGGCGATATGAATTGGAAAACCGACCAGACGATCTTCGTGGAGCTGGCAGCCACGAAGGACGACTGGCAGGCCATCGCCGCTTTTCACAACGACAAAGTGCCAGCGGCGGGCAATAAAGTCATCCGTGGAAAGATTGATTATCTGGACGAAACCCGCAACATCGCCCGCGTGAAATATGGCATTGAGCGTTACTATGTGCCCGAAGGTGAAGGCCGCACGCTAGAGGACCAACGCAACAAGCGCGCACTTACCGTTGATGTCGCGCTTGCCAACGACGGCGAGGCGGCCATCAAGGGCATCCGCATCGACGGCAAGCCGGTCTATCAGGAACCACTGTTTTGAAATTTTATCAGGACGGTTCAGCTCAAATAAAATGAAGCGTAATGCCAACGCAATAGAACGCTAAGGCCAGCAAAATCCCGCGGAACGGAACGCTGAACCAATAGAATTTGGCCAAGAGGGCATAGCCAACCAGAAGGCAAAATCCCACCACCAGCAAAAACGCTGAGTGCATCAGAAATTCACTGTGCTGGATCGCCAAATAGCCAAAGATACAGCCAAACAATATAGCGCCAAAACTATGGCTCGCGTTGAAGCCTATCCAAGCCCGCCACATCGTTGTCTCCCGACTTATCATCGGTGACGTGGCCATCATCATCTCCTTGAGCGCATCACTGCGCGGATGCAGTTTTGCGCCGCTGAAGGTGTAGACCAGATGGAGCACACCCAAAATACCTATGGTGACGCCACTTACCGCGATGAATAGGGCAGCGTTCATATTTGGTCCTCTGGTCAGGCTGCCCCGCGCCAATTACCATGAAAGCCGAAGGGCACACGCGTCGGCAATTCGACGCGCGCAATCGGCCCGCGTGAAATATCGCCAGTATCCAGCACGATGAAATCGCTGAGGTTGCGCGCGCGATCATAGAGCAGCGACACCAGCCAGCCATCGCCCTCAGCCGCATCGGCCTTGCGCGGCACAAACACTGGCTCCATCACAAACTTACCCGGACCGGGGCGATACTCGCGCCGCGTGCCGCTTTTCATATCGGCATGCACCAGCGTATCGAAAGGCTTGCCGCGCGCGGGTTCGCCGGTTAGCGCCGCATAAAACCCGTGTCGATAGTCCAAGCCGGTGAACCGTTCATCAAGACGGGGAAAGTCGCCGCCTAGATCATTGAGGCTTTCTTCGGTGTAGGTGTCGCTATTACCGTCGAGGTCAAACGTCCAACGCACCAGCATGGAAGGCTCATCCGACAATCCCAACGCCGCCTTACTGCCATCGGCATTTGGGAAAAGCGGCACGCGCTCATATTTCAAGACATCAGCGATGACGCGCGTGCGCCCGCCCTCATGGCTCGTATAGGCATTCATCGGATGATAGACGTAGCACGCGTCGCCCTTGAACCAACGGATCGTATCAACGCCAGCGTCACGCGCCATGATGCCGATACGCGTGCCCACATCCGGGTCCCAAGCAATGGTCGGCCCGCCACGCATAATGCGTTCCACGTCGATGGTCGCGGGAAAAATCGGAAAGATAACATGTTCGTCTGTGGTGATGAAATCATGCACCATGCTGGCATAGGGCGCTTCAAACATATCCGCGCGCGTCACCTTGCCCTTAGCATTGACCACCGTATAGGAAATGTCCGGCGTGCCCGGCCCTTTGGCCATATAACCGAAAAACAACATCTCGCCGGTCTTGGGGTCAAACTTGGGATGCGCCGTCATCGGCCCTTCATATTTGCCATCGAAGGTCCATGAGCCTTGCGTCTCCAGCGTGTCGCCGTCCATCGCCACGGGAGAACTCCCCTCGTCGATGGCGAGGAGTTTGCCGGCATGCCAGACGACATTTGTATTGGCCACATTGCGCTTGATGCCTTCAGCCTCAGGCAGCGATGCGCCGCCAAATCCGGTATCGACCAAGCGTCGTCCCGCCGCACGCTGCGCCTTGTATTGTTCGGTCGCCACCCAGCGATTGCGATAGGACACGCGCCCATCTTCGACTTGAATCGCATGGATCATGCCCTCGCCCAAAAACCAGTGATGCGTGTCGCTCAGCGGAGGAAACATCGGGTTGGGCCCATTGCGATAAAGAGTGCCCGCCAGATCGCGCGGCAGCTCACCTTCGACCACCACCAGATCGGGCGCATCGCACTCGCCCATCACAGGTGCAAAGTTTTCTTGCAACACAGCGTCTTGCGGAAAGGGTTTCGACATGAGTTTTTCCCGGTCACAATCTAATGTATAACAGTGTTATGAACTAAAACTGGACAGCAGCGCAAGCCTGATCGATAGAGGTGAGATGAGGAAGGTAAAATGAGTAGCTACGACCCAAAGCACGATAAGCCGTCCGCCCTGCTGCAAGGCGAGCCAAGCCGCGCCGATCAGCGCCGTGATGCCCAGCGCGCCGCCCTGCTCGATGCGGCCAGCGAAATGCTGATGCGCGGCGGCCCTGATGCGATTTCCTTGCGCAAACTCGCCAGCAAGGTCGGCACCTCGACGATGGCGGTTTACACAGCTTTTGGTGGCAAAGAGGGGTTAATCACGGCGCTATTCGGCGAGGCCTTTGACCGGCTGGGCGATGCGCAAAACGCCGTACCGCGCAATGCAGATCCGCTCCTTTGGCTCGGCGACCTTGCCCGCGCCTATCACCGCTTCGCGCTCGACAACCCGTCCTATTATGCGTTAATGATCAGCGCCACCATGCCGGTCAGCGAAGCCATGCGTCACGCCAAGGGAGCCGACACGACGCTGCACGCGCGCGGCATCTCCGGCCATCCCTCGTACCAGTACCTTTATGAAGCGGTGACCGCCTGCATTGCCGAGGGGCGTTTCTCTGACACGATCGACCCGCTCATGATCGCCGACGCGCTCTGGGCCGTCGTACACGGATTATGCAGCCTTGAGCTCGCAGGCTTTCACGACAGCGCGGCCGACGCCAAGACGCATTTCGCCGTCACAACGCAGGCCGTCATCCGCGGCTTCTTAACCGACAAGGGCCGCGCCCGTCTCGATGCCATCAGCGCAATGCCCTAATCGCTGACGCGCGGAAACTTAGAGAGCGGAAATGGTTTCTCGTCACGCGCAAAGACAATAAAAGCCAAGCATTCGCTGACATAAGCAACAAGACTGCGGCTAAAGTTCAGCAATTCCTCGTTCTTCTCTTTACGGGTCAGCAAAAGCACAATTTGGACGACGCCGAGAAACAGCGCCAGCGAAAATGCGACACTCGCCAAAATGCCAAACCCCAGCATATAGAGAAACCGAAGCCACAGAGGCTCCTTGACGCTGATGTTGCTCGACACGTCCTCAGCAGATGGCTCGGACGACGTTGACGTATCACTCATCGCGCATTCCTTCGCTAATAGCCCAAGCCCTCAAGAGCATGTGGGCATTGGGGCCGACAAATCAATGCCGACCATGCTGCTTAGGGTTTGTCGCGCCCGCTCCATTCACCATAGCCGACATTGCCCGGCCCACCCGAAGGTGAACTACGATAGGGGTCGAAAAATCCGAAAAAGAGCAACCCAGCCAGAAAACCACCCAAATGCGCTTCCCAAGCAATATTGGCCGTCGCCCCCATCATCATGGAGATGCCAGACAACCCAAAGAGGAAATTAAGGCCAACCCAGACGCCAACAAAAATCAGTACGCGTCGGTCGCTCAGGGCCTCAAGAATGCTGGCCTGCGCGCGCGGCGCAGAGCTTCGGCCCGTCTGCCCTGCCAAGCCACCAAGCGGCCCACCCGCCAGAAAGACAAACCGCGCCGCCGCTCCCATCAGGCCGGAAATCGCGCCCGACGCGCCAACGACGGGCACCAGCGAGCCGCCGTTGAGCGCCACATGCAGCAATGCGCCGATGATACCGCAGAAAAAATAGAGAATGAGAAACCGCATCGTCCCGATGCGTCGCGCCACGGGACTGCCAAAGGCCAGCAGCCAAACCGAATTGACGATCACATGCATCCAGCTTCCATGCATGAACGTGTATGAAAAAAGCGTCCACACGTCGCCCGCCAAGCCACCGGGGAACAGCATATTGGGATGTGCCACAGACGGGATGAAGCGCGCGGGAAACAAGGCAAACAGAACGAGCATCTCTTCTTGCTGC
This sequence comes from Parvibaculaceae bacterium, assembly GCA_041688015.1. Classification (GTDB taxonomy): domain Bacteria; phylum Pseudomonadota; class Alphaproteobacteria; order Parvibaculales; family Parvibaculaceae; genus Parvibaculum. Next base: position 45,798 of record JBDNIY010000010.1, on the reverse strand, counting down.
GGAAAACTCGCCCAATTGAATAGGGCAAACGCCACAAGCATCGCGCCGATCAGGGCCAGAACAACGGAGGGAACATTAAAGGCAGGCGGTTCTTTACGTAGCACGCGAGGGTTTTCGAATTCAACCATGGGTCAGCGCCGCCTCCACGAGCGGCAAACGATCATTGCCAAAATACATATCGGTCTTGTTCACATACATTGTCGGCGAGCCAAAACCGCCCCGGGCAATAACCTCTTCGGTATTGGCGCGCAACTGTGCCTTGACCGCATCGCTCTTGATCCGCTCTGACACGTCGGTCCAGTCCAGCCCGACCTCAGCGCAGATCTCGGCCAGAACGTCCGGCTGGCTGATGTCTTTCAACTCGCCCCAATAGGCCCGGAAGGTCGCCCAAGCAAAGGCCGGCAACTTGCCTTCTTCGTCGGCCACAATGGCCGCTCGCATCGCATCCACCGAGCGCACCGGAAAAACTGGCGGCTGGCCGATCTTGACGCCGCAATATGTGGCCCAGTCGCGCAAATCCTTAACGTAATAGCGCCCTTTGATCGGATTGGGGTTGGCGCGCACTTCATAGACGCTCTCATTCACGGCATTGAAGACACCACCCACCAGAATGGGCCGCCAGACAATCTCAGCGCCTGTGCGCGCCACCAGCGCCTCAACGCGGCTGAAGGCAAGGTAGGTCCAAGGGCTCGAACAATCGAAGAAGAATTCCAGAGTGGCCAATCCAACGTCCCTTTCAGATTATGAGCGAATGCGGACGCGAGTGTCCGCCTGCGTTGTTAATACCTGCAAGCCGACGGTCCCAATGCCAATGCCAATCCCATTCAAAGACAAATCCCGGCCCTTTGCTCCCAAGTACCGAAGCGGGACAGTGATTGACCGGCATTAACCACGCCCCACATGGCCCAAGTTTGGCACAGCGCTAGAGGTGCGTCCCAAGAAAGCACCGGTTTCAGCCAAAATTTCCAAAAATTAACGAACCATGAAGGCTGGCACACAGGTTGCAATCTTCGCTGTGACTACTTCGTCGAAGGCATTGAGACAGATCGAAATGATCGCCGTTCCCTCCGACGAAAAATTGGCAACCAGGAGATAGTCCCGTGTTTAACATTGCAAAGTCGATCATGACCTATAAGGCGCTGCCCATCAAAACACTGGGCGCACTTTCAGTCGCCTTTGCTTTGACCGGCTGCATAAGCCCCAGCGCAGGGTCCGACGGTCGCTACGCAACGCCAATGGGCAACGCGCCCGTCATCAACAACGAAACACCCTACTCCAGCGCCCTGCGCTGCGTCGCCACGCATATCAACACCAATGAACAGACACGGCGCATCGCGGTTGGCAATATCCGCGACTACACGGGCAAGGAAGAAGCTGACGGCTCCGGTCGCAAGCTGACGCAAGGCGCGGCCCTGATGGCCATGTCGGCGCTCGGCAAAGCCGGTGTGCCCATGGTCGAACGCTATGACACGGCGATCACAGAACTCGAACTCAAATACACCAACAACAAGCTCATCGGCGACGGCCGCGACAATACCCAAGATGGCGGCAGCGATTATCGCAAGATCTTTGCGGGTGAAATTCGCGGCAGCGACTTCTATCTTGTCGGCGGTATCACCGAGCTTAACTTCAACATCCGCTCCGGCGGTGTGGATGCCTCGGTTGCTAGCTCCTCAGCGCAAGGCTGGGGCGCCTCCTTCGGTGGTAAGCTTTATGTCATGAACATCGGCCTCGACCTGCGTCTGGTAAACAGCCGCACGCTCGAAGTCGTCGATTTCGTTTCCTACCAGAAACAAATCATCGGTCATGAAGTCAGCGCTGGTGTGTTCGACTTCCTTGGCGGCAATCTCTTCCAGATCGGGGCGGGCGAAAGCGCGCAAGAACCCCTCCAGCTCGCCGTGCGCTCGGTCATCGAACGCGCTGTCTTGAAGATGCTGGTGCCACTCTATCACGTGAACCCGACCGATTGCGGCTCGCAGATCTCCGGTAAGGGCGACCCGATGGGCAAGATCGACTATCGCCAGGCCAACCCGTCAGGTGCCCGCACGCCGTTACGCCAGGCTTCAGCACCTCAGGCTCCCACACGTCAGGCTTATGCCGAACCCGCGACAACCGCGCCCGTCGCTCAGGTTCAGCCCGCTCGCTCAACACAGCCTGCAAAGACCAGAAATACGCCTTACGCCTACTACAGCGATAACAGCGGTCTACGCGGCGGCGTCAACTAAACCAATCAAATAACATTCGCTGATGGGACGCCCATGAACCCGTCCCATCAGCTCCACCCCTCAGGTTGCCACCGGTGAAAACCGGGTCTTGAGAGCGGCTGTCCACGCTCAATCGGACAGAACCGAACCGCCTACGGGGGGCACCCAAAGCGGTTCGGCGAGACAAACTCCGGGGGGGATCTTTGATCCTCCCCCTTTTTTGTACAAAGGATAGGAAGGTTTTAAGGACCTCCCCCATTTGTCACAGCGGAACCATCCAGACGGGCGGCACGCCCAGCGCGACATAGGCGTCAATCGCCAGCCGCACCAGCGCGATGTTTCCCCAGATGAAAGCGAACACCACAGCGAACCACACCACCATCGCCTCGGCATTATGCGCACCCGCCGTCCCACGCGCCTCATCTTCAGCATCGAGATAGACGGCAAAGGCCGCCGCGAACATCACCACCTCCAACGCAGGCAGTACGATCGCAAGCAGTTCCAGCACATCAAATTGCGCGTCGTCGTGCAGACGCAAAATAATCGCCAGACAGAACGCCACGGCAACGCCGATGCCGCGTCCGTTCTGCAGGTTCCACCGCGACCTCGAGGTTGGTATTGTAATCATGATCAATTCTCCGTTGAGATGCAGATCACCACTCAGCCCCGCGCAAAACGCGTCCGTTCGGTCCCTGCTGATCGTTAAAATTTAGGCGGGCGAGCCTCACGACCTCAGTGACGAAAAGCGAACGTCAGGCCGACGAGTCCCTACGGTACAAGGCTTTTTAGCCCTGACCGGCGCAGATCATTTTAAATGAAGATCACGACATTGGTTTAGTCCTCCGGGCTACAGGGTGAAAATCACCGGCGGAGGCTCTAAACGACAAGAGCCCCAACCGATGTGGTGGGGCTCCTGATCGAAAACACAAATGCGCAAGTCAGCGCAAGCGAGTTCGGCCCGGCCCCGAGGGGTACGAGTTACCTTCAAAACGCTTGGTCGATAGGTGCATTACGTGTGTCATGCAGGTCTGATACGCCTGTCATATTGATTTGCCAACCCGTAATCTTGATACGGATGGAATTCTCTTTGTGAGGTAATGCAGAGTTGCACTTTTAGGTCAAGAAAGCTGACGTTTTTGACGCGCGTCAGTTCCTTTGCTTAAATGCCAGTGTCCGGCGCTGGCGACAATCTGAGAACAAGATGGCGCAACTCGGCTAGGCTCTCACTCTGCCGCGTAATCAGTTCCTCCAGCTGGCGCACGCGTATATCGTCGATCTTCTCATGCAGGTTCATGATTTCGAGCTCCACCTTAAGATTGACCTCATAGTCATTGGCGGCGGCCAGTCGATCTTTCGCCACCTGTCTGTTTTGCGACATCATGATCACCGGTGCCTGAATGGCGGCAATCATCGACAGGATGAGATTTAAAAAGATGAACGGATAAGGGTCAATGATATCGCGGCGCGCCAGGCCGACGGTATTCAGAACGATCCATCCGCCCAAGACGACCGCGAATATAATGATGAAGGACCACGACCCGCCAAAGGCCGCCACGCGATCTGCCATCCGCTGAGCAAAGGTCAAGCGTTCTCGAAACTTGTCATTGACGTCCTGCGAAACAGCAACGCGCCGGGCAACCCGCTTGAGAATGCGCTTCTCGCGCTCCTCAAGCTCGTTGAACCCGGTATGCAACAGGCGTTCAGCCAGAACCTTCAAATTATGATCCATTCAGACCATCCACCGAGAAAGACGAAATCTCGTAATTGTGAGCAAACGCAGCAAGCCACAGGGCGAACATGACGCTCCCAGCGGCGCGCGAAACATACACCTGGAATTATGCAAGGGTGGATTACATGGCGTTTAGATTTGCTCGCCTAACCCGGAATAACCTGTGGCAAAACGCCTCCTAGATGAACCGCACTCAAGCCGCTGGTCAAAAGAAAACGGGGAGAGCTTTCGCCCTCCCCGTCTCAGCTTCGCAACAAGCCCCGCCAAAAATATCGATCAGTAGCCCACGCCGCCACTATAACTCGCCATGCCAGCACCCGATGCGCTTGCGGTCTCTTCGCCGCGAGCAGACTTGGCGATGAACACTTCCGCATAGCCCTGACGGCCTTCGCTCTGTGCGTCCGCCTTGGACCAGCGCGACTGGGTGGCCGTGCAGGCCAGACCGTTCGCACCAATGCGCAGAGCTTCGCCCTCATGGCACTCGATCACATAGCCACCATCATAATTGGCCAAGCTCTGATTACCTGAGCCCACCATCCGGCCAATCGTCACGACGAGCATGTCGCCCGACAGGCAATGGAAGACTTCCGTTTCGTCACGCGGCGACAGATCGCGCAACGTGGTTGAATAAAGCGCCGTCTCTGCGAGGCCCTTGGCGCTGACGCACACACCCTTGACCGGCTTTTTGACGACCGTGTTTTCACGCACCACGACATTCAGCGTGCCCATCGACATCGCCTGAGGCGCGGCCACATAGTAGCTGCCACCGCCGCCACCGCTGCCATTGCCATTGCCGATGCCAAAGCCAGACCCGCCCGACCGGCTGGCCGAAGACCCGCTAGCCCTGCTCGACGAATTATTCGCCACGGAGTTCGCCAGATTAGAATTGGCAACCGCATTGGCACTCGCCGTCGCACTGGCGTTGGCCGCCGAGTTTGAGCTGGAGTCGACGTTCACATTAACGACGACATTATTGTTGTTCGTATTGGTGTTGGTATTTGTATTGGTGTTCGTGTTGTTGTTCGTGTTGGTATTGGAATTGTTGTTGTAGTTAACGTTCTTATTCTTGTTCCAATTCCAGTTCCAATTGCTGGCACTCCCCTTGCCGCCCTTGCCACCATGACCATCGTGACCGCCGGTATCTTCACAGCCGCAATCCTCAACGGGCGGCGGCGGTGGCGGCGGCGGCGTTTCGGTGCAGCCACAATCTTCCTCCGGCGGCGGACCGCCATGACCGGCACCTGCCGCAGCAGGCGTTGCGCTAGCAAAAACAAGGACGCCAAGGCTCACCGCAAAGGTGAGCGCGGCGGTGGAGATGAGGGGGGCTTTATATTTCATCTTGCTTCTCCTGGTCCACGGAACACGAAAGGGACCCAATCTGGTGCGCTTATCGCGCGCTTACCCCTCCATTGCAGAAGCCGTGCCGCATTAACAATCGCATCAATTCGGGATGGTTCATGTCTTTTTCCGCATATCACGTGCCGAAACCGAACGCGATCACCCCCTGATCATAGTTAATTCCAGGTAAAAACCTACCGCGCCGCCCGGCTGCGCCACGGCATTTCTCCATGGTTTCTGCCATTTGTGCACATTCACCCAAGCCCACACCGTCCTGCGGCGGCACTGGCACGTTTTCTGCTCTTAAAGGTTCGAGTTTCGGACACTGGCCCATTTCGTATCGCTACGACACGGCACCGACACCCAAAGAGTTCAAAAAGAACTGCCCCGAAACGGGACGTTTCAATTTGAATGCAGTAGAGTTCCCGCCGGGCCCCCCAGCCAGGCCGGACGCGAAAGAAGCGGCGGACGCTGAGGTTGAAGGTCGAGTGATATGAAGCACAAAACAATTCATGCTTTGTTTGATTACTGGAACGTGATGCGCGCGGGTCGCCCCGCGCCGCTTCGCAGTGAAATCAACCCCGGCGACATTCGCCACATCCTGCCCCATGTCTTTATTCTTGAACGCGAAAACGACAAGAGCTTCCGCTTTCGCCTCGCCGGAACCGGCCTTTGCAGTGTTTACGGCATGGAGTTTCGCAATCACAACCTGCTCTCCATGTGGCAGGAAGACTGCCTCGACACATTGCGCAATGCGCTCGACGAAGTGACCCGCAACGCCGCTGTCAGCATCGTCGAATATACCGCCAGCACCAACGAACACCGCGAAGCGACCTTCGAGATGATCTTGTTGCCGCTGGCCCAAAACAATGGCGTCATCACCCGCGTCATCGGCGCCGCCGTCCCCATCGATGATTTTCCCTGGATCGGCGACCATCTTCTCGCGCGCCAATGGATTGACCGTCTGCAAATTCTCGATCCCGACCGTATGCCCAAACGCGAACACGCACCCGAAGCGGCCCGTCGCGCGCCGGTGCGCGCCCGCCAGCCGCTCATGCCCGCGCATGTGTCGAGCCTTGCCACGCGTCGCGCACCGCTGCGCAGCGAACGCTCCTACCTCCGCCTCGTCAAAACGGCTTTGGGCCACAACAGCGACTGATTGTGCTTTCGACAGCAAAAAGCCGGCCTCCCGCAAAGGAGGCCGGCTTTTTTTGTTGGTCAGCGGGAGACGTTAGGCCGCTGCGCCGCGCCGATCTTCTGCAATCGTGACACTTTCCGGCGTCAACGCCGCGCGCCCCAGAATATCGTCGGAAATCTTTTCAGCAATCATGATGGTCGGCGCATTCGTGTTGCCGCCCACTAGCGTCGGCATAACCGATGCGTCCACCACGCGCAGACCTTCAAGGCCATGCACCTTGCACTTGGCATCGACCACAGCCATCGGATCATTGCCCATCTTGGCAGTGCCAACGGGATGGTAAATCGTCTCGGCACTCTCGCACACCCAAGCGTCGATTTCGGCATCGCTTTGCTTGTCGGCACCCGGCATGAATTCTGGCCCGCGATACATGTCCATCGCACGCTGCGCCAGAATATTGCGCACGACACGCACGCCATCGCGCATGGTCCGGCGATCATTCTCGGCTGATAAATAATTCGGCTGAATCAGCGCGTGATCGAAGGGATCCAGCGACTTCAACGCCACATAGCCGCGGCTTTCTGGCCGCAACTGGCAGACATGCACGGTAAAGCCGTGACGGTCAGACTTCGTGCGGGCATGGTCGCGCATCATCGCGGCCACAAAATGAATCTGTAAATCGGGCACTTCAAGTTCAGGACGTGACTTCAGAAATCCACCCGATTCAAGGCCCTGCGACGCCGCTAAGCCAGTCTTGAAGAACGTATATTGCATACCCGTCAAAATCTGGCGGAACGGGTTCATCTGGCTATGCAAGGTGATCGGCAGCTTGCATTCATTGATAATGCTGGCATCCAGATGGTCTTGAAGATTCTGGCCAACGCCCGGCAGATCAGCCACCACGTCGATACCAAATTTCCTGAGATATTCGCCTTTCCCGATGCCCGACAGAAGCAACACTTGCGGGCTATTGACCGCACCGCCCGACAAAATAACTTCCTTAGCCGCCTTAGCGGTCTTGATCTCATTGCCCTGCTTATATTCAACGCCCACCGCGCGCTTACCTTCAAACAAGATGCGCTGCGTCATCGCATTGACTTCAACGGTGAGGTTTGGACGCTTCAATGCCGGCACCAGATAGCCATCCGCCGCGCTGCAACGCTTGTTGTCCTTGATCGTGGTCTGATAAGGCCCCACGCCCTCCTGCTGCGGTCCGTTGAAATCATCCGTATAGGGATAACCGGCCTGCTTACCAGCCTCAACGAAAGCATCAAACAGCACATTGCTTTTCATGGCATTGGAAACGCCCAGCGGGCCTTCGCCACCATGGAAAGCGCTGGAGCCGTTCTGGTTGCCTTCCGACTTACGGAAATAAGGCAGAACATCCGAAAAGCCCCATCCTTCAAGGCCCATTTGACGCCACAAGTCATAGTCGCGCGCATGACCACGAATATAAATCATGCCGTTGATCGAGGACGAGCCGCCCAGCACCTTGCCACGCGGCCAGAACAATTTGCGATTGTTCAGATGCGGCTGACCTTCGGTGTAATAGTACCAGTTGACCATATCGCTCCCGATCAACTTACCCACGCCGGCAGGCATATGGATCATGAAGTTCGTATCCTTGCCACCAGCTTCCAACAGCAGAACCTTGTTTGCCGAATTTTCAGACAACCGATTGGCTAGTACACAGCCTGCGCTGCCCGCGCCGATGATGATGTAGTCGAACTCACTCATGGTGTTTCCTGAACTTTCTTATATTTGCCACACAAGGCTTGGGTCGGAATCTCCCAATAGGCCATGAAACGCCAAATAGCCTATGCGCTGCCGCTATCGCAGGCCCGATTCCCTTGAATGGTCGGATTTAACTGAATTGTTAGCAAAGTCGAAAGCTGACGCAAGCGTCATTTCCCGCAAAACAACCAAATAGGAGCGATTTAGCGAAAATCTTACCCGAATGAGGCCCTGTCGGTAGAATTTCATTAACCCTGCTAGATTATCTTCCACTATACGGTGTCGCCTTTACGGGCATCCGCTATTTGGGAAATTGAAGACCAGGACGCCGAGGACGAGCTTGAAGCCATGACGATTGAACAACCGCCAGGTCATGAAAAACGCCGCCATCCGCGTGTGCCGGTGACCGTAAAAGGCCGCTTCCTCGCACCCGATGGAACCGAGCACCCCTGCGCCATTCGCGATATGTCACTGTCGGGCATCGCCTTGATGTGCGATTCACCGATTGATCTGGGCGCGCATCTGATCATCTATCTTGACGATTTCGGCCGCTTTGAAGGCGATATCGTGCGGGTCTTTGAAGGCGGCTTTGCCATTGAAACCGCCCTGAGCGGCGCCCGCCGTGACCGCGTCGCCGACCGTCTTGCCGCCTATGCCAAGGGCGACAAGGGCGTGGGCGCGCGAGCCTTCCAGCGTTATGCCCCTAGCGACGCCAGTATTGAGGAAAGCTCCCTGCTCAGCCTCCCAGATGGACGCACTGCCCCCTGCCGCATCGTCGATATGTCGCTCGGCGGTGCCAATGTGGCAACCGAACTGCGCGCGCCCATCGGCACCAATGTCTCGATTGGCCGGATGAAGGGCCGTGTGGTGCGCCACACCGAAGAAGGCGTCGCCATCGCCTTCATCGACATCCCCGAAAAGGCCACCGCCTTGTCACGCCCCTTCGGCTGACCGCACGCGCTTTTGACGTGCCGTTCAGAGCCTCTACAGTGCCCCCCAACAAACACCATGGGGGACGGCATGGCCGCACAGATTCTCGACTACACATTAGAAAACGACATTGCCGTACTGACCATGGACGATGGTCGCGCTAACGCGCTGGGCCACGACATGATCACGGCTCTCAATGCTGCTTTGGCGCGCGCGGACAAAGAGGCCAAAGCGATTGTGCTGCTTGGTCGCGAAAAACGCTTCTGCGCCGGATTTGACCTTGAAGTCATGGCCGCCGGGCCTGACAAGGTCGTGGCACTCGTCAGCGCAGGCGCAAACCTTCTCCTCGACATCTACACCCATCGCCTGCCCATCGTGATCGGCTGCACCGGCCATGCCCTTGCCGCAGGCGGTTTACTGCTACTTGCCGCCGATCTGCGTATCGGCGCAGAGGGTGAATTCAAGATCGGCCTGCCCGAAGTGGCCATCGGCATGACCTTGCCGATCTTCGGCCTCGAACTGGCGCGCGACCGCCTCGCCCGTCCTCATCTAACCGCCGCCGTCACACAAGCCCGAATCTACAATCCTCATGAAGCCGCCCAGATCGGCTATCTCGACCAAACCGCGCCGCTGGCAGACCTGCGCGCCACGGCATTGGCGCGCGCCACCGAGCTTGGGGCCCTCAACCAGCCCGCTTTTGCCAATACCAAACGTAAGGAACGCGCCGCCACCGTCGCTCTCATCCGCCAAACATTGACCAGTGACAGCCAAACTTTCGATGGAGCAGCCAGCTAGCTGTCCCGTTTCAACACTTCTGAAACCATGCCCTGGAAAATCTTCCAGGGCATTTTTCGTTGGAAATCACGCCCCGATCTGACACGAAGTGCATCGCCAAATGTCCTACGCGCCACCAAACCATTGAATACATTGATCTTTCCGGTGTCGAAAAAATCCGACTGAAAACTCGTTCTAATTTTATCCAAAGTCGATTCAAAGACGTCTCTAACTTGCTTCAAAAGCAACGACCCAACTTAAATCAGGACAAATACCCCGCTGCCAATCTCGCCTCACAGGACAGGAAGTCCTGCTCGACAGACTGAGGTGGGAACATGTATGCGAAACGCATTTCGATGCTCGCTATGGCGGCTGGGACCGTCATAGCGCTGGCAGGCTGCCAGTCAACAGGAAGCATCAGCGCATTGATCAACAAGCAAGACACCGGCGCCATCGTCAAGGTGAGCGCGGATATGCCGGTGGGCCAGCAGGTCATGCCGCCGATGGGATTTATCTCGTTTTGCCTGAACGACCCGAGCCAATGCGAAGGTGGCACAGACACGCCCGTGAAAAAGGCGCTGACGCCGGCAAGCTGGAGCGAGCTCAACACGATCAACGACTACGTCAATACCAACGTGCCGCAGGTTGAGGACATTGCCAATTATGGCGTCAGCGAACGCTGGTCCTACCCCAATGCACGCGGCGGCGATTGCGAAGATCTGGCTTTGCTGAAGCGCAAGATGTTGATCGAACGCGGCTGGAACGCATCCGATCTGCTGATCGCGGTCGTGCGCGAATGGAACGGCGACGGCCACGCCATTCTCGTGGTTGATACCGACAAAGGCGAACTGGTGCTCGACAACAAAAATTGGGCCATCGTCGCCTGGAATGACGCGCCCTACACATGGGTCAAGCGCCAGTCACGCGAGCGGCCTTATATCTGGGTCAATCTCGACACGCGAACCTTCCGCACCGCCGACAACACATATCCGCTGCTCGGCGCACCGATCCCCTTCGTTGTCGCAGCCAACACATCGCGCGCGCCTGCGGTGGCATCATCGCAGCCAACCGCAACGCCACAACAAACCGCAACAACCGCACCCGAATTGCGCCCCAGCCTCATCCCCGCCTTGCCCCAAAACCCTCAGGCGCAAGACACTCAGGAGCAAGCAAGCCTGACACCAATCGCAAGGCCGACAAGGCTGGCCATGCGCTAACGCCATCTACCGATCGGCCTCTTCCCCCCAAGAGGTCGATCCTGTCGAGGCCGGTCCTGTCATCCCCACATGACAGGACCGGCACTTTTTTGGAGAGGCCTTCTTTCGACCTGATGTCTATTTGCCGGTCCAATTGGGTTTACGCTTTTCAGCAAAGGCGCGTGGGCCCTCGATCAGATCAGCACTCTTGAAGAGTGCCGCGACGGCGGGATATTTGCCGGTGATGGCCTTTTCAAGGTCAGCCTCATCAAGTCCTTTATAAACCGCCTCCTTGGACGCCCGAATCGACATTGGCGAGCATTCCATGATGAGCGTCGCCCAGCGCTTGGCCGCATCCAGAAGCTCCGCAGCCGGCACAACTTCATTGACGAAACCGAGCGCCTTGCCTTCCGCCGCCTCGACGCGACGCCCAGTCAAGATCATGCCCAGCGCCTGCTTGGTGCCGATCTGTCGCGGCAAACGATGCAGGCCACCTGCCAGTGCTGCCAGCCCAACGCGCGGCTCAGGCAAAGCAAAGAGCGCCTTGTCCGACGCGATAATCAAATCGCAGGCCAGCGCAATTTCAAAGCCACCGCCCATCGCAACGCCGTTGACTGCGGCGATGACAGGCTTGTTCAGATCGTAGCGCGCAGTCAGCCCCGCAAAGCCCGTTGGTGGGACCTCCAACTTATTGCCTTCCGCCTGCCAGCGCAGATCGTTGCCCGCACTGAAGGCGCGCTCGCCCGCACCGGTGATAATGGCGACCCATAATTCAGGATCGGCGGCAAAATCATCAAAAATCTTTGCCAGTTCAAAATTGGCGGGCGGATGCAAAGCATTCATGCGCTCGGGACGGTTGATCGTCACGATGAGCAGATGCCCGTCGCGCTTGGCGTCGCAATGTTCATATTCCATAGCGTTTCCCTGATCTCGAAAAATAGCCTGAGATAATTATGTTGGCGCATCAAAGCCGCACCCTTGCCCAAAATCTGCCCGCTTGAGCCCCGAACCGCAAGCAGGTCAGCGTTGACGCAGCGGCACAGAGAACGTGTTATAGAAAGGTCTTGGCCAAATTCGGCAATAAATGGTTATGATTCGACTTGGCCGCACGCTGGTGGCCTTGGCGGAATGTGAGGCAGCTTTACAAAGCGCGAGCACCGATGACGGACGTTAAACACCAATCAACGCCGACAATAGGCGACAATCAAACCGCCGGACGCTGGCTGTTGAAATATGGAGATCGCCTCTACGGTCCTTACACCTATGAGGCCATGGCGGGCTATATCGCGGAAGGCCGTGTCATTGCGAGCAGTCTGATTGCGCCGGAAGGCACCTTGCTGGACGACCCCACCTGGATGACCGCCAATACCGTCGCCGCCTTCGCCACCAATTTTGCCGACCCCATGCCGCAAGCGCCAACGCCAGAAGACGAAATCACCCGCGTTGTGCCGACCTATCTCGCCACCGATCAGGCAGTGCCTGCCACAGCCGAAGACAGCGGCACTATCCAGCAGGCCACCACACCCGATACCAAAGCAGCGCAGCGCCCAACCTATGGCCCTGCCAAAGATCAGACAGACCGCCGCCGCCAAGCCGAAACGGCCAACTTCATCGTTATCATGGACATCAAGGCGCGCTATGCCGGGCCGCTTGAACAAGCCATCATGTCGCTTGGGCCCGCCTACAAATTGGCACCCAATGTCTGGTGCGTGAACACAGACACCACCGCCGCTGGCCTCCTCAACGATCTCAGCATTCATATCGGCAAGACCGACAGCATGTTCATCGTGGACGCAACCCGCGACCGCACGGCTTGGCATAATCTCGGCCCCGAAACAGACGCCAAAATTCGCCGCGTCTGGCGTCGTGCCTTCTAGCCGCGCGTAAATCTGCGCCATTTCAATCGACCACAAGGGGTGACGTGAGCGTTTGAGCGCGTTAGTCTTCCACATGGCCATCAGGTCTTCAGGAAATTCCTGAAGACTTTTTTTATTTTGAAAGGCGATTATATGGCAGCGGCAAGCGGCGACACAGTGCAAGTGCACTACACAGGCACATTGGGCGACGACACCGTCTTCGACTCAAGCTCAGGACGCGAACCCCTCGACTTCACTGTCGGCTCAGGGCAGGTCATTCCCGGTTTTGACAGTGCCGTCACAGGCATGAACGTGGGTGAAAACAAGACATTCACCATTCCCTGTGCGCAAGCCTATGGCGACCATGATCCGCGTATGGTGCAGGACGTACCACGCTCAGAAATGCCCGCCGACATGGAACTGACGCTCGGCATGCGCCTCAGCGCGCGCGGCCCCGACGGACGCGAAATCGCCCTCGTCGTCAATGACATCAACGATGAGACAGTCAAGCTCGACGCCAATCATCCACTGGCGGGCCAAGACCTGACCTTCGCCATCGAAGTGATCGCCATCAACTAACTGCGCAGATCACGCCCAGCGCTTACCTACGTGGGTCGCGCCCAACACTTAGCTACGCAGATCACGCCCAACGCTTACCTACGCGGATCGCGCAATGGCAGATGAAGGCCGCGTCGTCGTAATTTGGCGATGGTACGGCCTTCCCTGACCACGATGTTGTGATTGCGGGCCGCCGTTGCGTGACCACGCGTTTCGTTCGGTACATCGGCAAGACTTGTGCGCAAGGGCGGCAATGGCACGTGATGGTCTTCATCGCTTTGAGCCGCCACCGCGACAACATCGGGCTCAGGCGACGCGGGTTCATCCGCTGTCACAGGGGTGGCTGGCGCAAGCTCCTGCAGGATCGAGCGCACATCACGCCAATGCACGATCAATGGCGCACCCAACGCGCTAATATCAGCGCATTTGCCCGGCGACGACTGCCCCCGATTGCACAATATCGTTTCGCGAATGATCTGAAACTGAAACCGCGCGCGCCGCAGAAACTCGGGAAACAACCCACCTTTCTCAGCCCGCTCGGTCAGCGGTGTCAGCTCCGCACAAGTAATGTGTTGACGGTCCAACAATTCGTCGATCATCGGTTGGGTGACAAATTCATTCGGTGGATTGGTCGCGCAGACACGCCATAAAATGTCACCGCTCGCATGATCATAAAGCTCAATGAGCCCTTTATCACGCTCACTCAAGCGTTCATAAACACGCGCCACGTCGCGCGGGGCCCATTGCCGGTATTCATCAATGAAACGAAGCAGATCGACTTTCTGGTCGCCCGTTGGTGCCGCGATGAACCTCTGCTTGGACCTGACGTCCACGCCTTGCGCCAAAAACGAATAGTCATGCGCCAGTGACATGTCGGGCTTACCGTCATCCTTGACCGGAATAAACAAAAACTGAATGCCGAGCGGGCGCTCCTCAAGACGGAAAAAAGCAACCGCCAGCGCCTGCCCGCCAAGGCGCAACTCGCCTTGCGCGCCGCGCGTGATTGCCCCGCCAGATTTTTTGTCAGACCCCGGCTTGTCATCCGATAGAGCCCCGTTCAGCGCGTAGCTGCGCCCATCGGCCGCCGCCAACCGACCGACCAGCCGCCCACCTGTCTCCTGTAACGAGAGCGACATACCTGCCGCCACCGCGATCCCGTGATAATTGCCCGTGAAGCTCGCCGCCCAGAGCGGTACCACAGGCCAAGCTACTGCCAGCAGAAGGAGCATCAGAAGGCGCAGGGCGGACGCGCAACTCATTGTCTCATTCGCCTCATTGTCCTGCATCCTGACCCTTGGGCCTTTTGTTCAACGCCCCTCGAACACCGGCGGTCGTTTCTCCATGAAGGACATCATGCCTTCCTTCACATCTTCGGTCCGCAACAAGGGCAGCAATTGCAGATAGACATGATGCACATGTTCGCCGAACGGTTCGTTAAGGCCCATGCGCATCATCCGCTTGGCCGCCTGCACCGCCAGCGGCGCATTGCCCGCGATCTCGCGCGCCAGTTCGCGTGCCCGCGTCATCAGGTCGGCATCTTCGACCACCTCCGACGCAAGACCCCATTCGACGGTTTCTTCGGCGTTCAATGTCCGGCCCGTGAAAATCAACTCTGCCGCCTTCGACCAGCCGATCAAGCGCGGCAAAAACCATGTGCCGCCCGATTCAGGCACAATGCCGCGCTTGCAAAACGCCGCCGCTAATTTGCCCGACTTGCCCATCAACCGAATATCGCAACCGAGTGCCGTGTCCATGCCATAGCCCGCCGCGCCACCATTGATCGCCGCAATCACTGGCTTTTCCATTTCAAACAAAACGGTCGGCGGGGTGTTGCGCAGATCAAGCGAGGTCGAAACCGTTGTCGCGCCATTTGACAGCCCGGCCACGCCGCCCTTCTCGGGTCTTAAATCAAGCCCCGCACAAAAAGCGCGACCCCGGCCTGTCAGGATCACACAACGCACGTCCTTGTCTTGATTGGCTTCCAGCAATCGCTCGGTCAATTGCTTGAGCATCGGCCCCGAAATCGTGTTCATGCGGTCGGGCGCATTGAACGTGATCGTGGCGATATGTTCAGACACTTCATACAGCATTTCCGGTTCAACGGCCGCCGTCGCTTCCTGCGCTTTGCTCATGTCATATCTTTCTTGTACCGCTTTTAAATTAATTTAGCCGATCTGTTTCAGATCGCGCGCATAGCGCTGCCAGTTCTGAACATAGTGATCTGCCGACAGCCGCAAGGCCGCCGCGTGCTCATCGCTCAGTGTGCGTACCACCTTGCCTGGTGCGCCCAAAACCATTGAATTGTCCGGAATGTCTTTGCCTTCGGCAATCAGCGTATTCGCCCCGATCAGACAGTTTTTGCCGATCCGCGTGTTGTTCAAAATGATGCTGCCAATACCAATTAAGCTGCCTGCCCCGATGGTGCAGCCATGCAGCATCACCATATGGCCGATGGTCACGTTTTCTTCGATGGTCAATGGAGAGCCGACATCGGTATGCAGCACCGAGCCGTCCTGCACGTTAGAATTTTCGCCGATGTGAATAAGTTCATTGTCGCCGCGCAACACCGCGTTGAACCAGATGCTGGCGTTGTGTTCGAGTTTTACATTGCCCATCACTTGTGCATTGGGCGCGATCCAGTAGTCGCCTTCTGCGGGCAATTGAGGCGTGCTTGCGCCAAGTGAAAAAATGGCCATCGGGTCGTATCCTCGTTCAAATTTCATAATTGAGGGCAACTATGCCACGGGCAATCGCCTGCGTCACAATGATGATGATGCCGCCCGCCTCAGGGGCCGCACCGCCTTCGTTGTGGCAATCGCGTCGCACTCAGGCTCCCCAATCGGCGGCTGGGCCACAGAAACAAGGCCTGACGGTTGCAGACCACCGCCCAATGCCTCAAGGTTAGGCGGGGCTGATGTTAATGGCATTTTGGGGCGCGAACGACATGAAGATTTTCTTCGACATCGTCATTTTCTTTTTGCTTGTGCCGGTCCTCTTTGTTCTCGCCTATCAGAACGGCCTGCTTGATAGCGTGGTCTCCGACGACATGATCCCCGCCGATCCCTTCGTGCGCGCCGAGCTTGCGCAAAAGACCAGCGGCACAGACCTGAGCCGCCGCATTGATACCGCGCTCGATTCAGGCTCCTACGACGACGCCGTCATGTATGCCGACATCGCAGATTACGCCGACATGCCCATTGAGTCCGGCACCGCCGCCCGCCTTCAATCGGAAAAGGGCCTCACCCGCAGTGTCGCGCGCAACACCGGCAGCTTCTTTGAAGGCTTCGTCACCGGCGCAGGCAACGACACAGCCTCCTTTGTTGGTGCCGTGACGTCTGACCTCACTGTCGTCGGCGATGTGCGCGACATCAGCCAAGAAGGCACCAAGCTCGTCAAAGGCGAAGACTATTCAAAATTCATCCTCGGCCTCTCCGTCGTCGGCCTAGCGGCTACCACAGCCACCATCGCCACGGGCGGCGGCGCACTGCCAGCCCGCATTGGCGTCTCGCTGCTCAAGGTCGCCAAGAAGGCCGGCACGCTGACCGCAGGTTTCACCCGCCACCTGACGCAGCTTCTCAACGAAGCCGTTAACTTTGAGAAACTCAGCGGCACGCTGAAGACCGTCAACCTCGCCGACACGTCGGCAACGCGTCACGCCATCACCGATTATGCGAGCGGCGTTTCGATGGCCAAGATCACACCCGCGCTTAACGAAATTGCTACACTCGAAAAAAGCGTCGGCCCTGCTGAATCCGTGCGCTTGCTGAAATATGTGAACAATAGTGACGATCTGGCCCGCGTCACCAAAATGAGCGGTAAATTCGGTGCCAAAACACGCGGTATCATCGACATCACAGGCAAGACCAGCCTGCGCGCCTTCAAGACGGTCGCCAATCTGATCCTTTGGGCGCTGGGCTGGGGTTGGTGGATTATCGCCACCATCGGTGCCGGTTTCCTCGGCACGCTGGGCCGTCGCTTTCGCCGGAGACGTTTTAACTAGTGCGCGAGCAACAGGCTCAGCAGGAAAATGCCGGATAGGCAACTCCACATCATGGCGATGAAGAACGAGAGCAAGAGCCATGCGGGTGGGCGATCTTCAAACATTTGCGCGCGCAACGCGTTGCGCATGATGACATTGGGACCGGCAAAAACCAGCGTCAAAATACCCGCGACCTGCCCAATAAGAGTGCCATCCCAAATCTGAAAGCTCGCGGGCTTGTTGGTCACCAGCCGATAAAAACTACCCGCTAGCCCCGCCGCCACAAAGCCTGTCCCGGTTGCAAAAAAGAACGTTGTCCATTCAGACATTGGATTGAGCCCACCCATTTCTATTCATCTCTCAGCGCCGCTGTGCGGGCCCCATCCAGTGCTGCCATAACCATGGCGCGCGCCTCTCGTCCAAACTGGCGAGCCGGATCGCGCCGCGCCTGCGCTGCGATTTGGCCCAGAACAGACGAGCGATCCATCAGCGGGATAACCTTGCCTGCCACCTCACAGACACTGAAATCCGCGCGGCAAGAAAGACCGGCGCTGCGCTGCACACCAAGCCAGGCTTCGGTGGGGCTCCAAAGAGCACCAACGATGGCAAGGCTGACGAGCGATTTTGACATGAACTTGATCATGCCAGCTCAATCGCAAGCTGCGTGCCGCGCCCCGCTGCGCCTGCTTGGTGTTAAAAAATCTTTATTTTTCAATAAGTTATAGGCGACCATCCAGCAAGGGCGGCGGCGCCTCCACGCGGCGTGCCGGAATGCGCCATTTCTTGTGTGCCATGACGAAACAGGGTCATGCCAAAACAGGGCCATGACGAAACAAGCATTGTTGCTGGATGAGGCCTCGTTAAGATGAGCCCCCGTGTTCAAGGCAAATAACTTAAGGAGCAACAAGGGGTGGCGAGACAAAATCAGGATGGTGACGAATTGGTGCATGAACGCCCGGCTTGGATCCTGCCCGCCCTTGTCATTCTGGCCGTCACGACCTTCTCTAGTCTTTTTCTCTATTACTACTTTGGCCCGGCACCCGGCGAACTGCTGGGCTATACCCCGCGCGCCAGCGCCGAAAGCCGCAAGGTCGAAGCCGTGGTCGGCGACACCCGCTTTCTGATCCCGGAAAATTTCACGCGCTATCCTTCCCAGCGCAGCGGCGGCAACCACACCGAAATTGCCATGCATGCACTCTTGCCGGATTTTACGCCCTATTCGCCCGCCCTCCAGGCAGAGTTTTCAGACAACAGCCCGAACGCCGAGATGGTCTTCTTCAACTTGCATCAAGCAGACAACATGTTATCTGCCAAACGCCGCCTCAGCGAAATCTATGCGCGCCATTTCACCACCACCACGCCAGACAAAAGCGTCCCCGGATTAGAAAAATTCACCTTCCGTGAGGATTCAGGTTATCGCGATCAGGACTTGCTTGTGGGTGCCGACGCGGATGGTCGCCTTGTCTTGCTGATGTGTCAGCATGTGACGTCGTTGATCCCAAGTCCCAACTGCATGCGCACGCTTTTGCTTAAGCGCAGCCTCGCGCTCACCTATCGCTTCAAGCGCACGCATCTGGGCGACTGGCAACGGATCGATGATTTGCTGATGCGCAAGGTCGCCTCATTCGAGGCGCCGGGTTTGCCGAGCGATCTGGAAGGCACGATCACCGATTAAATCCCTTGTGTGTACGCCTAGGCCAGAACTTAGTCTGGCAGGTCCCAAATCTTAATCAGGTAAGTCGATGTCCAGAATGGCCATCTGAAATGCATAGGACGTCTCGCCGTCTTCTTCGTCCTTGAAGATGACACCAATGAACTCGTCGCCGATATTCACTTCCACCGAGTCGTCCTTGTTGGGACGCGCGAAAACAGAGATGGTTGGCAAACGAAACTTGTCGCGCAGATAAGCCTCAATGCGTTTGATTTCGCTCTTGTCCAAAACCTGTCTCCAGTTGCTTTAGTAAATGTCACAAAAATAACGACGGCGCGCCCAAAGCGAGCAAAAGCCTGTTGCAGGAGGTTTTAGCGGCTCAGGCCCTCCGGCGCAAACAGGCTTTCTGCCACGCCCTCATTATCGCGCCGTATAGCCGCCATCGACGACCATTTCTGTGCCCGTCACGAAGGATGATTCATCGGACGCCAGAAACAGCACCATATTGGCGATTTCATCGGCCACGCCGAGCCTGCCAACCGGGTGCAACGAAACAAGCATCTCCATCCTTTCGTTGGGCCCAAGGCCGTCCGGCGCAGACACGCCATCGGTAAGCATATTGCGCACCAACGGCGTGTCGATATAACCCGGATGCACCGAATTCACGCGGATGTCGTAGCCCGCTTCCGCACATTCCAACGCTGCACATTTCGACAACAACCGCACGCCGCCTTTGGCCGCATTATAATCGCTAGCGCCCGGCCAACCGACCAAACCTAGGATCGATGAGATATTGATGATCGACCCCTTATCGCCTTTGGCCGTTGATTTCTTGATCGTGCGGATGGCGTGTTTGCATCCCAAAAACACACTATCCAAATTAACCTCGACCGTGCGCCGCCAATTTTCCAGCGTCTTTTCCTCGATCGGTCCGCCGCCGCCTGCAGGCACGATACCCGCATTGTTCACAACAATGTGCAGCCCGCCGAATTTCGTCTCGGCGACTTTCATCACATTTTCCCATTGCGCCTCGATGGTCACATCATGGGCAACGAAGATCGCGTCGCCACCGAGCCGCTGAATTTCAGCCGCCACAGCCTCGCCGCCCGCCTCATCGAAATCGCTGCAAATAACCTTTGCGCCCTCGCGCGCCAGCGCCTTGGCACTCGCCGCACCAATGCCCTTGGCCGCTCCCGTGACAATCGCCACTTTTCCTTGAACTCGTCCCATATCCCTGTCTCCGTTTTTAATTTGCGCCCAGTGTGGCCGTTTGCGCGCCTCACGCAAAGCCAGAATATGTGACTGTTTGTGCGCCGCGCGCAAAGCCAGAATCTCCCCCCTTACAGGAGAAGCCAAACTACAACAGCCCGTGCTATAAAAGTTTGGAACCTCAAAATCACGGAAGCCTGATGCCTGTTGCCCATCTCATTCAGTTCAAGACTGCCAAGCCCGACGAAATCAGGGCGCAGTTGCGCGGCTTCATGGAGCGCGAGTTCGACCGCAAGCCGCCCAAGGGCTATCTCGCCGCGCGCATCCTCACCCATGCCGATGGCAAAAGCGTCGCCTTCTACACCGAATGGGAAAGTGAATCCGCGCTCGAAGATATCCGTGACAGCGCCCCATGGGAGGCCTGTATGGACTTAAACGACATCCACGCATCAGGCCGCGAGGACGCCACCTATTCGATCGCCTGAACACAAACCGGTTAAGCTGATGAGCGGATACCCCGCCTCCTATTACGCCGCCACCACCAATCCTTGGCCTCTTCAGCCGCCGCTCAGCGGCGACGAGACCACCGATGTCTGCGTGATCGGTGCGGGCTATACCGGCCTGTCGGCCGCCCTGCATCTGGCCGAGCGCGGCTATGCCGTCACCCTGCTCGAAGCCGAGCGCGTCGGCTTTGGCGCCTCAGGTCGCAATGGCGGCCAAGTTGGCACCGGCCAGCGCAAGGACCAACGCGAGCTAGAGAAAAAATTCGGGCGCGAATGGGCGCATCGTCTCTGGGCGCTGGCCGAAGACAGCATCGCCACGGTCAAAAGCCTCGTCGCCACACACAACATCGACTGCGACCTCATCCCCGGTGTCTTACAAACCGCATGGAAGCGCGGCGACGTCGATTGGCTCCGCAAAGAAGCCGACCACATGGCCAAGGAATATGGCTATGACCAACTTGAGTTCATTTCGCAAAACGACATCCGCGATCAGGTCGCCACCACGCGCTATTATGGTGGCTTGCTAGACAGGGGCGCGGTACATCTCCATCCGCTGAACTATGCGCTCGGCATCGCACGCGCCGCGCAAGCCAAGGGCGTGAAGATTTGCGAGAACACCCGCGTCACAAGGATCACCGACACTGATCCGGCCAAGGTTCACACAGACAACGGCACTGTCACGGCCCGCTTTGTCGTGATCGCCGCCAATGGCTATCTGAAAAAGCTGGAGCCGCGCATGGCGCGCTTCATCATGCCGATCAACAATTTCATCATCGCCACCGAACCGCTAAGCGACACCGCCGCCCACGCCCTCATCCGCGACAATGTCGCCGTGCAGGACACCAAATTCGTCGTCGATTATTATCGCCTCTCCGCCGACAAACGCCTGCTGTTCGGCGGCGGCGAAAATTATTCGGCAACCTTCCCGCGCGACATCGCGAGCTTCGTGCGCAAACCCATGCTGCGCGTCTTCCCGCAATTGGCCGACACCAAAATCGACTACGCTTGGGGCGGCACGCTCGCCATCACCCTGTCGCGTATGCCCGATTTCGGCCGCCTCGCGCCCAATGTCCTCTATGCCCAAGGTTTCTCTGGCCAAGGCATCAACATGGCAACGCTAGCAGGCAAACTCCTTAGCGAAGCCATCGCTGGTCAGGCCGAACGCTTCGACTGGATGAGCCAAATCAAAATCCCGACCTTCCCCGGCGGTACGCTGCTGCGCTACCCCGGCCTCGTCGCTGGCATGCTCTGGTACGCCATGCAAGACAGGTTGCCGTGAGGTGGTGCCATCCTTCGCGGCGGACCTTCGGCCCTCCTCAGGATGAGGCAGAATTCAAACTTAACCCTCATCCTGAGGAGGCGCTCTTGCGCCGTCTCGAAGGACGAGGCTCCGACATCAACCAAACAACACAGCAGCCTCAACCACAAAGCAAGCCGGATGGCCCGATCAAGTCGGGCCATGACAGCCTTACAAAAAATCCGAAAAATCTCAGAGCGCCGTATCGTCCAGCTCGCCGATGATCTGGTTCATCTCATGGCTCGGCTTGTCGCAACCCGCGCAGCCCACCAATTTTGCCGGCACACCCACCGCCGTGCAATGCGGCGGCACCGCCTTCAACACAACGCTGCCAGCCCCAATGCGGCTATATTCGCCGACCTCGATATTGCCCAGCACCTTCGCGCCGACGCTAATCAGCACGCCGCGGCGAATCTTGGGATGACGGTCGCCGCCTTCTTTGCCCGTGCCGCCCAGCGTCACGCCATGCAGCATCGACACTTCGTCTTCCACCACAGCCGTCTCGCCGACCACGATGCCATTGGCATGATCAATGAACACGCCTTTGCCGATCTGCGCGGCAGGGTGAATGTCCACCGAAAACAATTCCGAGACGCGGCTCTGCAGATAGAGCGCCATCGGACGACGACCATGCAGCCACAGCCAATGCGCCACGCGGTAAAGCTGCAACGAGGCAAAGCCTTTGAAAAATAGCAGCGGCTGCGCATAAGTATGGCAGGCCGGATCGCGGTCATAATAGGCCACGATGTCGGCGCGCGCGGCCTCGCCAATCGACGGGTCGTCGGCCAGCACCTCATCAAACAATTCGCGCAGCTGCATCGCGCGCACTTCTGAATTGCCGACCTTCTGGGCCAGTTGATAGGCCAGCGACGCCTCGAATTTTTTATGATTCAACACCGTGACGTGCAGATAGCTCGCCAGCGCAGGCTCGCTCTGCGCCATCTCAGCCGCCTCGTCTCGCAGCCGATCCCACACAGGATCGCAAACGGCCAGCGCTTCAGAGGCGCGGTTTCGTTCGACTGGCTTTGACATGCGGTGCTCCCTTTTGACCTGATGGTCTTTCGGCAATTCTAATAACTAACATATAGAGGATGTGACAACCAATTCCCCAAGAATTTGCAAATGCCTCGCAAATTCTCCCGTTCTGGCACGCCCCCGTCGAAGTGATATGGTCGAAGCCTTCAAAATTGCAAAGAATTTCTCAAGGATTCCCGCCCATGCCCGTCGCCACATTGCGAGATCTCAATATCTATTTCGAGCGCAAGGCCCCAGAGGTTACGCCGGACGGCAGGCCCGCCGCCCCCCTCCTCTTCATCTCGGGCACCGGCAGCGACCTGCGCAACAAACCCAACGCGCTGGACGGCCCCTTCCCCAAGCATTTTGACACACTGGCCTATGACCAGCGCGGGCTGGGCCAAACTTCAAAGCCTGATGTGCCCTACACCATGGCCGACTACGCCGACGACGCCGCCGCCATCATCACCGAAATGGGCTGGCCGAGCGCGATGGTCTGCGGCATCTCGTTTGGCGGCATGGTCGCGCAGGAACTGGCCTTACGTCACCCCCATCTGGTCACCCGCCTCATCCTCGCCTGCACCTCGCCCGGCGGCGAAGGCGGCAGCTCCTATCCGCTCCATGAGGTCCAAGACATGGACCCAATCGCGCGCGCCCGCCACCTCATCCCCATCATGGACAACCGCCGCACACCCGACTGGATCACCGCCCACCCCGAAGAATACGAACAATTCGTCGCCTACGCTGCGAACGATCCCTATAGGGATGAACCCGGACACACGATGGGCCAACGCCGCCAACTCGAAGCCCGCGCCCAGCACAACACATGGGACCGCCTGCACCAGATCACCTGCCCCACCCTCATCTGCGGCGGCAAATACGACGGCCAAGCCACCCCAGAAGCCCAACAAAAAATGCTAAGCCGCATCCCCAACGTGGAACTAAAGATGTTCGAGGGCGGACATTTGTTTATTGTTCAGGATCGGGAAGCGTTCCCGGCGATGATTGAATTTTTGAAGGAATAAACCTTTGGCTCGAGGAAAAAGAGGTAACACCGTCGAAAAATGGGAGACAGCTCTCATTAAAACGATGCTGGATCAGAAAGAACATACTGACCAAGACATTCTTGCATATTTCACCCGCCCTAATCGCTCGCTGAACCATCGCATTATATCAGAAATTCGTAGGGGGACGCGCGACAAAGGCGTCAAACCTGCAACGGAAGAGCAACTGTAAAGACTATTTAGAAATCTGGCCAAACCTCGACTCTCGCACCGAGCTTAGCATTGTTGGTGACGAACTTTTAATCAAGTCCAGAAAAGCCATGATAGCCGCCGTCCAGACCTTTAACAGCGCTGGCTTACTTTTTCGCGCCGAACTGTTTGTCGTCACAGCAATCATAGGATGGACCTATTTGGCGCATGCTTGGTTTAAACGAGAGGGTATAGCATTCAAATACAAAGAAAAGACAAAGCAAGGAGCCGACAAATACTGGGAATTGGGAAAATGCATTACCCATGCACGCTGTCCATTTTCGTCCAGTAGCAAAAACAATCTCAAATTTCTTATCGAAATTAGAAATGAGGTCGAACACAGACTAACAAACCAGATCGACGACGCTGTCGGTGCGGAGTTACAGTCTTGTTGCATCAACTTTAACCAAACAATCAAAGAACTCTTTGGTGACCAGTATGGGTTGGATAAGCATCTCAATATTGCACTGCAATTTAGGGGCTGACCTATGAGATTGATTATTGAGAATATGGTTTGAGCCATTTTCGAAGTGTTTTCAACAGTTGATCGGGGCGTCCGTAATTGAACCGCCATTCACATTCCTTGAGAAACAGATCGAAGTTCTTTTTGGGGATACCATTGTATTTGCGTAGGTGGCGTTTTGCCTGGTTCCAGAAATTTTCGATGCCGTTGATATGGTTGAGCCGGTCAGCAAATAGCTTGCTGTGATTGATCCTAAAATAGCGAAAGTCAGTTATGTCGAGTACGTCATAGCTGCGGTAGCTATCTGTATAGACAATGCTGTCAGGCTGGACTTTACAAGCAATAATAGGGATCAGCGTATCGGACCTGGTGTCCTTGACGGCCATCGTGAAGACTTTGCCGCCGCGTTTTAATAATCCAAATACCGGAACCTTGCCCGCAGCACCACGCCCGCGCTTGCCTTTTCTGACGCCACCAAAATAGCTTTCATCTACTTCCACCTCGCCAGCAAGTTCACCGGCTTCTTCCAAAAGTCGGTCATAAATAATCTCGCGCAATTTGTGATAAAAGTTCGTCGCTGAAATCTTGTTCACGCCAATCAGAGCTGCCGCTGTTCTGGCTGGTGTCCCAGCAATAAACTGTTCAATCAACCGGTTGGTCTGAAAATGTGATAGTTTTGAATGCTTTAACCGCATGAGATGAGCCTATAATGCTAAATCTCATAGGTCAGCCCCTTGATTATTGGGTTCTTATCTCTACTTGCCAACAACATCTCCTTAACCTCCGCCTCCTAACCTCCCCCCATGTCCGATCTCGCCACATCCGCCGTTATCGCCTCTCAAAGCCAGACGCAAAGCGCCATGGCTATGCAAATGCTGAAGATGGGCCAACAGCAGGATCAGGCTGTCGTGGATTTGCTCTTGCAGGCGGTCGATGCAGGCAAAGCGCAAGCCGCCGCCCCTACAGGTATGGGCAACGCCGTCGATCTCAGCGTCTGATTTTTTCAGCGAAACCAACTCTTCTTCCACCCTCCCTTGAGGGGAGGGTGCTGGGCCTCGCGGCAATCTCAATGGCGAACGCAATCCGCGCGGCTTCACCCCCTCCCAACCCTCCCCCCTCACATTGCGCGTAGGCGCAAAAAGAGATTTAGGGGGAGGACTTAGATAGATAGGTCCTCAAATCCCTTGCCCTCACACCCACCGCACGCAACACTTGCTCTTCCCTCACATCCCCGCTAATTTAATGGATTACATTAAAATGACACGCGGGAGGAGCCCCCATGGGCCGCAAAATCCTTTTCATCACCACCGACCAGATGCGCTTTGATGCCATCGGCGTGAACGGCGGCAAGGTCGCAGCCACCCCCGCCATCGACAAGCTGGCCGCCAAGGGCATCAATTACACCCGCGCGCATAACCAGAATGTCGTCTGCATGCCCGCCCGCTCCACCATGATCACGGGGCAATATGTGTCCACGCATGGCGTCTGGATGAACGGTGTGCCGCTGCCCGTCGATGCGCCCTCCGTCGCGCGCTACCTGCATGACGAAGGCGGCTATCGCACGGCGCTGATCGGCAAGGCGCATTTCGAACCCTTCATGGATTTCAAGCAGCAGTTCTACGAGAGCCAGATGTCGCGCAAAGGCGAGCACGGGCCGCATCGTGGTTTTGAATATATGGAGCTTGCCACCCACACGCCCTTGATCCTGCATTACAGCGATTGGGTGAAATCCAAAGACCCCGACGCCATCGGCAAGTTTTATCAAAACCTCGACGACACCTTCAATGTCAACGCCGAAGGCGGCGGCGACACGGGCGGCTGCCAGCTACATTTCAATTCGATCCCGCGCGAGCTTTACCACACCGATTGGGTCGCCGACCGCACCATCGACTGGCTGAAAACGGTGAAGGCCGACGAGGACTGGTTCTGCTGGATGTCCTTCCCCGATCCGCATCATCCGTGGGACCCGCCGCAGAGCGAACTTGGCCGCCATCCGTGGCGCGACACACCGCTGCCAGAATTTTATCCAGGCTCCAAGGACAAGATCGAAGCGATCCTGAAGGACAAGCCGCAGCATTGGCTCGAATGGTACAACGGCATGCGCGTGACCAATTACGAAGCGCCGCCGAAATTCCGCGCTTGCGACATGACGGCCGATCAGGTGCAAGAGATCAACGCCTTCACCCATGTCGAAAACGAATTGATCGACGAAGCCATCGCCAAAGTCATGGTCGAGATTGAAAAGCGCGGCTGGGGCGACGACGTCGATGTCGTCTTCACCACCGACCACGGCGAGTTTCAGGGCGAGTTCGGCCTGCTGTTCAAAGGCCCCTACCACGTCGATGCGCTGATGCGCTTGCCGATGATCTGGTCACCAGCAAAATCCGCCGCCGTCACGCCCTCAAGCGTTAAAGCGCCCGTCGGCCAAGTCGATCTCGCGCCAACATTTTGCGAAATCGCAGGCCTGCCCGTGCCCGAATGGATGCAAGGAAAAGCCATGCCGAAGTCGGACGCTGAAGGCGAAAAACAAGGCCGCGAGCGCGTCTTCACCGAATGGGATTGCACCCATGTCGATGGCACCACGGTGGGTCTGCGCACCATCTACCGCGACGGCTACACCATCACCGCCTATTTGCCCGGCACGATTTACGACGGCCATGAAGGCGAGCTTTACGACCACAAAAACGACCCTCAGCAATGGCGCAACCTCTGGGCCGACCCCGCCTATGCCAAGCTCAAGTCCGATCTGCTGGCCGACTTACACGACGCCCTGCCACCCGCGCATGATCCCAAGTTGGAATGCGTCGCGCCGGTGTGAAGCCGATGACGACCTCTAAAAAATATCGTCATGCGCGGGCTTGACCCGCGTATCCACGCCTCCCCTTTCCTTGCGGCAAAGGCGTGGATGGCCGGATCAAGTCCGGCCATGACGTACATTTTATAATTCTCCTCCAATTCAGTGTCATCCCGGAGCTTGATCCCTAGATGACATGCGGCAACGCGGCAGGCACAATGCGGCCAATCCAAAATTGACCGGAGCCGTTGTATGTCCACCCTTTCCTCGCCCACCTCCCGCATGATCGCCAAAAAAACTGGCAGTATCGGCTGGATGATCTTCAACAATCCAGAGCGCCTCAACGCCGTTAGCCTCGACATGTGGCAGGCGGTGCCCACAATCATTGCCGCCTTCGAAGCCGACCCCGAGATCAAAACCATCGTGCTCACCGGCGCAGGCGACAAAGCTTTTGTTGCAGGCGCCGACATCTCGCAATTCAAAGCTCAGCGCGGCGATCCCGCCAGCGTCGTCACCTACGAAGACGCCACCACGCTGGCCTTTGAAACCATCGCCAACGCGAACCGCCCCACCATCGCCATGATCGATGGCTATTGCATCGGTGGCGGCCTTGGCATCGCGCTTTCTTGCGACCTGCGTTTTGCCTCAGTTGGTTCCACCTTCGGCATCCCAGCGGCCAAACTCGGCCTTGCCTATGCCGCGTCAGGCACGCGCCGTCTCGTCGATGTTGTTGGCCCCGCTTATGCAAAAGAAATTTTCTTCACCGCGCGCCGTTTCAGCCACGATGAAGCGCTCGCCATGGGTCTCATCAATCGCGTCTTTGCCCGCGATGCACTGGAAACCGAAACCCTCACCACCTGCGCCACCATCGCCGACAACGCGCCGCTCACCGTCATGACCGCCAAGAAGATCATCGATGAAACATTGAAGGCCCCGGAAGATTTCGACGCCGCCTTCTGCGACCAGCTGATCGAACGCTGCTTCCACAGCGAAGACTACGCCGAAGGCCGCACCGCCTTCATGGAAAAGCGCAAAGCCGTGTTCAAGGGGCGCTGATTTTATGTTTCGTCATGCGCGGGCTTGACCCGCGTATCCACGTCTTCGCAGCATCAAAGCAAGGAAAGACGTGGATGGCCAGATCAAGTCCGGCCATGACGTTATAAATTGAGACAACAAACCAAAACCAAGAACTAAAACAGGGAGAACCAAAAAATGACCGGACGTCTCGAAGGAAAAGTCGCCATCATCACCGGCGGCACCAGCGGCATTGGCCGCGGCACCGTCGATCTCTTTCTCGCCGAAGGCGCGAAAGTCGTTGCCGCTGATTTGCAGGATCACAAGGGCGAGGCAATGGAGCGCGAGCTGGGCGCAAATTTTTCTTATTGCCGCGCCAATGTCGCCCATGAAGACGAAGTTAAAAATCTCGTCGAGCACACGATCACAAAATTCGGCCACCTCGATGTCATGTTCAACAACGCAGGCATGGGCGGTGTCGGCGGCGCGCTGCACGAAATCGACATGCAGGGATTTGACGACACCATCGGCGTGCTGCTGAAAGGCGTCGTGCTCGGCTATAAATACGCCGTGCCCCATATGACGGCCCAAAAATCAGGCTCCATCATCTCGACGGCCTCCGTCGCTGGCTTGCAAGCAGGCTACGGCCCACTCGTCTATTCCGCCTGCAAGGCCGCCGTGCATCACTTCTCGCGCTGCGCCGCGCTGCAACTCGCGCCCGACTTCGTGCGCTCCAACGCCATCTGCCCCGGCGGCATCGCCACCTCGATCTTTGGGGCCAACCTAGGCACGCAAGTGGCCGATCAGCTCGCCGTCGTGATGCAAGAGCATCTGGCCAAAATCCAGCCGACACCGCGCTCGGGCATGCCCAACGACATCGCCGAAACAGCGCTGTTCCTCGCCAGCGATGCTTCCACCTTCGTCACCGGCCAGACCATTGCCGTTGATGGCGGGTTGACCGCTGGCCCCATGGCTTCGCTGGGCAAGCGCATCGATTTTGAAAAAATTATCGGCGATTTTCTGGCCGATCTCCCGAAATAGCACAGCCTTCGCGGCGTCCACGCGACCCCGCGAAACACTTTTGCAACAATCTCCACCTAGGCTTAGTCCCGGATCGTCATGATCCGGGACCAGCATCATGTCAAAACCCAGTCAGCCGCCACATTCGTCACAGGCAGACGCCGCAGACCGCCGCGTCTTTCGCCGCATTGCGACCCGTATCGAAGGCCGCATCGTCTTTGCAGGCGTCGATACCGATTGCATCATCCATGAAATGTCGGCGACCGGTGCCATCGTCGAGTGTCTGCCCCTGCCCGCAGCGGGTGCCCGCATCGCACTCGATGTGCCCAGCGTCGGCTTTGCCTCCGGCCTCGTCATGCGCCACGACGGCCCGCTCACCTGCATCGAGCTGACCACCGCGCCCGAAAAGCGCAGCAAGCTGGCCGACAAGCTGATCCTCGCGGCCTTCAATTTCCCGCCTGACGCTTAAGCGACAGCCTCCATCTCGCTCTAGAAATATGCGCGCCAGCCGCTACACTCCCTGCTAAAGCAAAATTGGAAAGGGAGCGCCATGACCTATACGGACCCACTCAAAGATAAAGTCGCCATCGTCACAGGTTCAGCCACAGGCCTTGGCACCTCCGTCGCCTTGCTGCTCGCTGAGCGCGGCGCAAAAGTCGTCATCAACTACACAAAGAGCGAAAAAGAAGCGACCGAGACGCTGGCGCTCTGCAAGGCCAAGGGCGTCGAGGCCATCATGGCGCAAGGCGACGTCAGCAATGACGAGGACTGCAAAAAGATCGCGGCCGCCGCCATCGCCCAATGGGGCCACATCGACATCCTCGTCAACAATGCAGGCACCACGCAATTTGCCAATCACGCCGACCTCGACGCGCTCACTGCCGATGATTTCCTCTGGATTTACAAAGTCAACGTCATCGGTGCCTACCAGATGATCCGCGCCTGCGCGCCATCCATGAAAAAAGCGGGCAAAGGTTCCGTCGTCAATATCTCGTCCATCGCAGGCGTCACGGGCATCGGCTCGTCGGTCGCTTATGCGGCGTCGAAAGGCGCGCTCAACACCATGACGCTCTCGCTGGCCCGCTCGCTCGCGCCTGAGATCCGCGTCAACGCCGTCTGCCCCGGCTTCATCGGTACGCGCTGGTTTTCAGACCGCTTCGGCGAAGAGCAATACCAAAAAATCCGCAAGCAGCAGGAAGCCTCCACCCCGCTCGCCCGCGCAGGCACGCCCGACGACATTGCTAAGTCGGTTGTCTTCTTTGCTGGCGAAGGCTCCGACCACATCACCGGCGAAACCCTCATCACCGACGCCGGTATGCACCTCGGCTTCGCTCCACTGGTTGCGCGGTAAATACAATCTGGGTGTCGTCCCGGGACTTAATCCCGGGACCCATTTTACCGGCACATCCTTCGAGACGGGCAAAGATGCCCTCCTCAGGATGAGGTTCTTGTTTTTAAAGCCTCATCCTGAGGAGCCGTTCTTGCGGCGTCTCGAAGCTTCATCCTGAGGAGCCGCCCTTGCGGCGTCTCGAAGCTTCATCCTGAGGAGCCGCCCTTGCGGCGTCTCGAAGGACGAGGCCCCCGCACTCACTCCAAAAACTTCAGCACCGCTTCCTTATAAGCCTTGTCCCCCACGGTCCGCATGTGATCGCGCTTGGGCACGGTAAAACTCGCAGCGCCTGGAATGCGCGCCGCCAGCGGCCCCGCAGCGCCCGCCGCATCGTCTGCCTCACCGGCCACGATCAGCACAGGCCGCACGATCCGCGCCAGCAGCGCCTCAGGGAAATCTGCCCGCACCGCCGCAAAGCAGGCCGCCAGCGCCACGCGGTCTTGCTTGTTCTGATCTGCAAACAGACGAAACATCTGCGCCGCGCGGTTTCCCACCGCCGTGGGGTCATTGCTCAGCAAGGCGTCCACCACATCGCTCGCGCGCTTATTCTTGTCGAGCAGGTGTTCGCCCACACCCGCCGCAATCACCCGATCAAATCGTTCAGGGTAAAGCCCGGCGGCTATCAGCGACACCATACCCCCCATCGAATAGCCCATCAGGTCCGCCCCCGGCTCGCCCAGATGATCCATCAGCGCGATGACATCGCCCGCCATCGTCTCCAGCGTGTAGTCAGCCTCGTCATAGGGCTTGTCGCTCGCGCCATGGCCACGCCCATCGGCCATGATGACGCGTCGCCCCGCATCCACCAACGCCCGCGACCAGCCCGTTGCCACCCAGTTCACCTCCATCGTCGAGGCAAACCCATGAACCAAAACAATCGGCGCGCCCTCGCCCACCACGCGATAGGCCAGCCGCAAGCCATCCGATTCAAAATAATCCATGCGTCTTTCCTTTCACTCGCACCACTATACCCACCATAACGCCAACGAGCATCCTTCGAGATGCGGCTTTGTCCCTCCTCAGGATGAGGCATTACATCAAATCAATAGACGACCTCATCCTGAGGAGGGCCACTTGGCCCGTCTCGAAGGATAGCCACGCCCCTCGCCTTGCCCTTCTCAATCCGCTAGGCTTATCGCCAAAATCGGAGGAATTCCCATGTCAGTAGCCGCCCTGAAACGCGAAGTCTGCGACGCCATCGACGCCATGGCACCGGAGCTAATCGATGTGAGCCACGCGATCCACGCCAATCCCGAACTCGCTTTCCACGAATTTGAAGCTGCCAAACTTCTAACCGCAAAACTTGAACAGCATGACCTCGCTGTCACACGCGCTGCCTTTGGTCTGCCCACCGCCTATGCGTCGAGCTTCGGCCCGGAGAACACGTCGCAAGTCGCCATCCTGTCAGAATATGATGCGCTGCCTGGCATCGGCCACTCCTGCGGTCACAACATCATCGCCACCACCGGCCTCGGCGCGTCGCTGGCGCTCTCTAAACTCGGCGCAAAATTGCCCGGCCGCGTGCGCTATCTCGGCACGCCTGCCGAAGAGCGCGGCGGCGGCAAGGAATTGATGGCCCAGCAAGGCGCGTTCGATCAGGTCGATGCCGCCATGATGGTCCACCCTGCCGGCATTGATCTCATCACCATGCCCTGCATCTGCGTCTGCGACGTTGTCGTCAACTATCATGGCCGCAGCGCCCACGCCTCCGCCATTCCCCACGCTGGCCTCAATGCGCTCGACGCGCTTGTCACCGCGTATCAATCCATCGCGCAATTGCGCCAGCACATCAAACCAACCGAGCGCCTCCACGGCATCATCACCAAGGGTGGCAGCGCGCCCAACATCGTGCCCGACGAAACCGAAGGCTTCTTCTATGTCCGCGCCGCCAATGCGGTCGATCTCGCCGAGTTGAAAAAGCGCGTGCAGGCCTGCTTTGAGGCGGGCGCGCTCGCCACCGGCTGCCACGCCGACATCAAATGGGCCAAGGTCAATTTCCTCGACCTCAAAACCAGCATGGCGCTTGCCAGCAAGTATGAAGCCAACATGCTCGGCCTTGGCCGCAATTTTTTCCCTCTAGAAAAATTGCCAAGCGGCTCAGCAGGCAGCACCGACATGGGCAATGTCAGCCACCGCGTCCCCTCCATCCATCCGATGATCTCTTGTGCGCCGCCCAACGTCGTCATCCACAACCCGGAATTTGCCCGCTGGGCTGGCAGCGAAACCGGCGACAAGGCTTGCATTGACGGTGCCAAGGCGCTCGCCATGACGGCGCTCGATTTTATGACCGATGCTGATTTGCGCCAGACGGCACGCGACGACTTTGCCGCCACCGCCGAGCTATCGGCCCGTTCAGTGGTCGCCGGTTACGATCCCGCTGGCTATGTCGAAATCGGCGGGTGCGGTTGCGGCGCGCATTAGGCGCCGCAACTCACTCAGTTAAAAATTTCCGCCGTCAGGTATTTTCAATCGACGCTGGGCGTTCCATCGTTTCCATTTCCTCAACCATGCGTTCATCCAGCACACGACGCAATTCCTGCTGTTCCTTGAGACCAATGGGGAACTTCCACATAATCAGCGTGACGCAGAAATTGCAGAAAAACGGCACCGCTACATAGATCATGTTGAGCTTGGACAAGGCATCAGCGGTGTTGTCGCCCGTCGCCCTGAAGCCGATCCGGTCAAGAATGAAATAGACGACACCGATGGCGATGGCGCTGCCCACTTTCGCGGTCAATGTCAGCAGTGCATAAAAGAGCCCTGCTCGTCTCTGCCCTGTCTGCACTTCGTCATAGTCGCCCACATCGGCCATCATCGAGCGATAGAGCACCGACGGCGTCCCGACATTCACACCGAGAAAAATCAAAATGAGCGACGCCATCCAGATATTGCCCGGCGGAATAAGAAACAGCGTCGGCACGAACAGCACATTGAAGATCGACGCGCCCACCATCGTCTTGTGCTTGCCAAATTTGTAGGACAGCTTCAGCGCCAGAGGCACAAAGCCAACACCGGCAAAGAAATAAAGCAGCAAAAGCTGATTGGTATAGCCTTCGACCTGCCAAACATATTTGGCCTCGAAGAGAAACATCGCGCCCAGCGCCGAGCCTGAAATGCCGCTGAACAAATCGGCAATCACCAGACGTCGCAAGCCGCTATTCGTCATCAACGGACCGAGTGCCGCGCCAAACCCCAGCTTGGGCTGCGGCTTCACTTTGACCTCGCCCATCATCGTCACGGCAATGAGCGCGGCAATGGGTGTGACGATAATCAGAAACCAGCCGATCACCGCGACGCTATTATGATTGGCGTCCACCCCGCCCAAAGCCTCGATCACCACCGGCAGCATCAGCACAAGCGGCACACCGAGAATGGACAGGCCCTCGCGCCAGCCTTGAATGCGCGAACGCTCATTATAGTTGTCGCTCAGTTCTGCGCCCCAAGACATATGAGCCAGCAGCAGCATCGTGAAGCCAAGGTAAAGAACGAACAGACCAATGAGCAGATAAGTCGACGTCACTGCTTCCATCGGCGCCATGCCGAAGGCGGTGAAAAAGCCGTTCACAATCGGCAAGCCACGCGAAGGGATGAAGACGAAAAAACTGGCAACCATGATGATCGGCGCGGAAAGGACAACCCAGTTACGCCGCCGCCCCCATCGCGTTTCATATTTGTCCGACACATAGCCAAGCAGCGGATCAACGAACACGTCCCAGGCGCGCGCCAAGGTGAAAGCCGTGCCGACAGCGATCAGGCCCAGCCCCATCGAATCGGCATAAAATTCCGGCAAATGCACCGCCAGCGGCAACCCAAGCGCCGCAATGGCAATCGATGGCATCGCGTAGGCGAGCAACCTCCAGGTTGAGTGTCTTTGTTCGGCCATCGCCGACTACTCCCTACTTGCTCTATATCGAAAAAGTAAAATGTGGCATCAATCCGCAGGTGCGCCGGACGATTGCGCATCCGAGGGCGCGCCAGTGCGCACCTCGATACCCGCCGCTGCCGCTTCAAGAATGCGCCGATCTAGAATATCGCGATTGGCCTGCTGCATTTTCTCATCCAGCGGAAATTTCCATAGGATCAGTGCCACAGCCGCACTGATGATGGCTGGCGGCACAACATAGACAGCGCGTAGGCCATCAAGCGCAAACATCGTATTTTCTCCGCCCGGCACAAAGCCAATGACATCAAGCATCGTGTAGGAAAAGCCGATGGCCAGCGCCGCGCCGATTTTGTTGGTGGACGTCAGCAGCGAAAAGAAAAGCCCCGTGCGTGTCTGCCCGGTCTGTACGCTGTCGTGATCAGCGACATCGGCCATGATCGAGCGGAAGAGAAACGGTCCCGCAGCCATATTCACACCGAGAAGCACGAAGCCACCCAGCGCAAGCAGGCTGTTTTCCGGCGGCATGACCAATAACACAGGCAGGGTCACCGCATTAAATAGCGCCGACAGCGCCGCCGTACGGTGCTTGCCAAAACGGCGACTGACCAAGAGCATGACCGGAACGAAGCTGACGCCCGAAATGAAATAGCAAAGCAAAAGGATGCTGGAGAGCTTGCCCAAATGCAGCACGTCTTCTGCCATGAACAGGAACATGCTTGCGACGATGCCGCCGCTCACGCCCGAAATCAGATCGGCCGCTAGAACATAGCGCAGCGGGGCATTGCTGAGCATCACGCCAATCGCCTGCCGAAAAGGCACATGCTCGGGCCGAGGCGATTTGCGTTCTGGCACATACCAGACCGCCAGCGCCACCGAGATCGGCAGCAGGATCAGCACAAACCACCCCATCGAGGCGACACGCGCTTGGGCCACATTATCGGGATGCATCTGTTCAATCATGGCCGGCAGCGCCAGCACGAAAACCATGCCGAGGATCAGCAATATCTCGCGCGCGCCCTGCACGCGCGAGCGGTCGTGATAATCCGGCGTCAGCTCAGCGCCCCATGAGATGTGCGAAATCGTCAGCAGCGTCCAGCCGATATAAAGAATGAACAGCCAGAAGACGAGGTAGGTTGCTGTCACATGTGCGGACGGCATGAAGATCATATAGACCGAGAGCATCATGATCGGCACAGAGGCAACGATCCAATGCCGCCGCCGTCCCCAGCGCGTCTCGAATTTGTCCGACAGAATGCCGAGCACCGGATCGGTGAACACGTCCCAGAACCGCGCCAGCATGAAAATGGAGCCAACTGTCGTCAGCCCCAGCCCCAGCGTCCCCGCATAAAAAGGCGGCAGATGCACCACCAACGGCAGACCCATCGCCGAGATCGGAGCAGCCGGAAACGCAAATGCGAGCAACGTCCAGCGCGAAAGAGGCGCGGTGCGCCCTGCAGTCCCCGAACTCATGGTACCTCCCAAAATGACGTAGAGGCCACAAAGGTCT
Organism: Parvibaculaceae bacterium; assembly: GCA_041688015.1. Classification (GTDB taxonomy): domain Bacteria; phylum Pseudomonadota; class Alphaproteobacteria; order Parvibaculales; family Parvibaculaceae; genus Parvibaculum. Next base: position 9,364 of record JBDNIY010000010.1, on the reverse strand, counting down.
TAGCGCCTTTTGTGCTTGGCCGGCGCAGAGTATGCCTAAGCCCATGCACCGGGCCAAGCATTGATTGTGCTGACCGGCAGACCCACATGAGCCATCCGCGCTGTCTGTTGGCAATCGCCGCCGCGCGCAGGCATTGCCCCTGCCGCAATGACCGTATCCGTTTGACTTTCATCTGGAAGTCGCTACCGCATCCGTCTAGTTTGACGCCAGCAAGCCATGAGGATTCTTGATATGCACGGTCCAGCCACTCCAAAATTTACCAATGACGTAGGCGTTGCGGAAATCCGCATCGGCGTGAAGGAGTTTGAATGCGCCGGGGCCACCCCGCCCAACGACCATCCGCATATCTTTCTCGACATGGGCCGCGCCGTAGAGGTGATCTGCCCCTATTGCTCAACACTCTTCAAATTCGACGCGAGCCTCAAAACCGACGAAGCGATCCCCGCCAGCGCCGTCCATCACCCCAAAGCCCACGCCTGATTGAGCGAGGCGCTTTCAAGAGAAACGGCATGATGCCAAGCGCAACCCTCGTCCTGATTACCTTCATGCTCTGCGCGGGAACAGCAGAGGCCAAAATGCTGCAAAAACCTGAACCCGTCACAACAGGCACCTGCGCCATCACCTGCGCAACGCGCCAAGGCGATGACACATGGAAAAGCAAAACACAGTGTTTTGAAAATATGACCACGACGCAATGCAGCGTCCTTGCCCACCATCACAACCTGAGCGACGCATACCCGGCCCGTCTGCGCTGTGAAGCAAAAATCACCACGCCTTGCGCAGCGACGCGCTAACGCCGCAATGGTGGCCCCTGCCGGACTCGAACCGGCACTCCCTTGCGGAAAGCAGATTTTAAGTCTGCTGCGTATACCGGTTTCGCCAAGGGGCCCCGCAACACATATGCCCGCTTGAGAGATTCAGCGCAACGCCACTTGTGTCCCAAACCCATCTAATCTCGTCATGGCCCGCCCCACCTTTAGTTCCCGATCCACCTTCAGTAAAGGAGGCGAGCCATCCACCTTTGCCGCGTGGCGGGCCATCTCATAGGCCATCCCTCCCTCCAAAAGAAAAAGGCGGCCCCCGCAGGGACCGCCTTAAACCTCAACAAGACGTTGAGATTATTTGGTTTCGAGGCCCTGCCACACCGGCCAGCAGCTGTTGCCAGCTGAGGCGGCGAGTTTCGCCTGGGCTTCTTTGGCGGTTGCGCCATCAGCCGTCTGCACCGAGCTTTTGTCGCCCGTGCACCACACGTAGAAGCTGTGTGTGCCAGCCTTCGACATCGCATCAAAGCTGGAATCCATTGCAAAAGCGGAGCTCGAAATCATCAAGCTCGCGCCAAATGCCAGACCCAAAATACCAAGCATCTTTTTCATTAGCGTCTCTCCCTCCGGGTGTCGTTGACCCATAATTCGTTGCCAGGCCTTATTTTTTCAGGGTCTCTCGTTGCCCCCCATTCCTCGTCCAATTAGGACATCTCTTGGCGACCTCAAAACCCTGTCAGACCAAAACTCTAACTGACTCTCACAACATTGTATCCCCCGCACCAGTCCAAAATGCTGAAACTTTCGTAATGTGGGGGGTATTATGTTGCAAATTGGCGACATTTGACGCCCCAATTCTACCTCGTCTGCACAACAGCCCCCTGCAATCTCTCAGCTCGGCTCCTCGACAATGGGTTCGACCCCGAATCCCCGGATAAGCGCCTCAGCCTCGGCGGCCACCGTGTCGAGCAGCGCCGCATCGGTCCCGCGCATGACGAGGCTGGTGCCAAAAACCTTACCGCGAAAATAGGGGTACGAGCCGATTCCAATGTCGCTATAGCGCGCCTGCAGCGCCCCGAGCTTTTCAGCAATGGTGCCCTCGCCGATCGGCGCGTTCACTGTGCGGCTCTGCATCGTCGCGCCGCCTTCCAGCCGGTCACTCAGGCTGTCCAGCATCACCTGCATCACCATCGGCACGCCCGCCATCACAAACACATTGCCAATCTGAAAGCCCGGCGCTTTGCTCAATGGATTGGTAATCAGCGATGCCCCTTCGGGTATCCGCGCCATCCGCTTGCGCGCGTCGGTAAACTCGCCACCCGTCTCCTTGTAATGCGCCGTCAATGTAGCCATCGCGTCGGGGTGATAGCCAATCGGCACCCCAAAGGCTTTGGCCACAGCATCTGCCGTGATGTCGTCATGCGTCGGCCCGATGCCGCCGGTCGTGAACACATAGTCATAGCGTGCCCGCACCTCGTTCAGCGTCGCCACGATTACGTCTTCAATGTCGGGGATCACGCGCGCCTCGCGCACCTGCACGCCCATCAGGTTCAGATGCTTGGCGATATAGTTCAGGTTTGCATCCTTGGTCCGCCCCGACAGCACCTCGTCGCCGATCAGCAGCACACAAGCGGTGACAAATTTCGAGTTTGACGTGGTTGTAAGTTCAGACATGCGCAGCCTTAAAGTCAGCAAAAACAGTGGACGAGATACCAGCTTACTCGCCCACGCCATCCCCGCCTAGTATCCCCTCTCCAATGGCCTGCATGCCGTTACGGCACGCTTAGCTGTAATTCCACATAGCGGAATAGGTTGATTCTATGCGCTGGGCAGGCACGATGGAAGAAATGAGAGGGGTTTCCTTGGTTCTGCGCGTCCGTGCGGCAATCCGCGTCTGTGTCATCGTCATCACAAGCGTCTTGTTGCCAGGCTGCATCCTCTTTCCTTTGCCCAATCTTGAGGACCGCGCGACGCGGCGTGCGTGTCCGCCTGCTGCTCGACGACAATGGCATCTCCGGGCTTGATCCTGTCTTGGCCGCGCTCAATGCGTTGCCAAATTTCGAGGTCTGCCTCTTCAATCCCTCGCGCATCCGCTCTCCCAAGCTGGCCGGTTATGTCATCGATGTCCTCCGCATGAACCGCCGTATGCACAATAAGGCTTTCATCGTCGATAGCGCCGTCGCCATCATTGGCGGACGCAATGTGGGCGACGAATATTTTCAGGTTGGCGATGTCACTTTTTTCAAGACCTCGACGTCCTAGTCATTGGCAAGGTCGTGCCTGACACATCAAATGAGTTTGATCTCTACTGGAACAGCCCGTCGGCCTACCCCATTGGCCTGTTAGCCCCAACCCCAAATCATGCACTGGGTAATTTTTTAACCGGCGCAAAGAACGCGATGACCACGCCGGAAGGACAGAAGGACAGGCTTTGAATGAGAAAGTCGTCACCGAGACGAATATCCTCACCGATGTGGCAACCTAGCTTGAATGGGTACGTGTTGTCTTGGTCAGTGACGATCCCGCCAAGGCTCTGGGGAACGCCCATGACGACCAGCTAATGATCAACAGGCTTGATCCTGTCTTTGGCGACATAAACGAGTCCTTCGACCTCGTCACCCCCTATTTCGTACCGGGTAAGGGTGGCGTCAAATATTTTGGTGACCTCGCGAGCCACGGCGTCAAGGTCCGTGTCTTGACCAATGCACTCAAGACCACTGATGTGACGATGGTCCATGCCGGATATGCAAAATAGCACCGCCCTTGATCGTGCCTTAATCACCTTTTTTGGATGGCTGCCCATAGAATGGCTGCTCTAACAGGCTATTTCGCCACCTAGGCATGAGCGGCCAGAGGTATTATGTTAGCGCCAACAATCAAATTTTCGGACCATATGATGACTTATATCGACGCCGCCGCCGCCCCCACACGCAATATCGGCCAAATGAAGCTCTACGGACCCGAAGGCTTTGCCGGTATGCGCAAGATCGGCCAGTTGTCTGGCGCCGCGCTCGACATGCTGGCAGGCTTCATCAAACCCGGCGTCACGACAGATGAGATCGACCGCGCCGTCTATGAGTTCGGTGCTGATCGGGGCGCGCTGCCCGCCACGCTCGGCTATCGCGGCTATCGTCATTCTTGCTGTACCTCAATCAATCATGTCGTCTGCCACGGCATCCCGTCTGATCGCGTCTTGCGCGACGGCGATGTCGTCAATGTTGATGTCACCTATATTCTCGATGGTTGGCACGGCGACACCAACCGCATGTATTATGTCGGCAACGTGCCGCGCAAGGCCGCCCGCCTCTGCGAAGTGACCTATGAATCCATGATGCGCGGCATCGCGGTGGTCAAGCCCGGTGCCACGCTCGGCGACATCGGCCATGCCATCCAGTCCTACGCCGAGAGCGAACGCTGCTCGGTCGTGCGCGAATTCTGCGGTCACGGCGTCGGCCTCGTCTTCCACGACATGCCCAACATCTTGCATTACGGCCGCAAGGGCGAAGGTGCCAAGCTGAAAGAAGGCATGTTCTTCACCATCGAGCCGATGATCAACAGTGGCAAACCGGGCGTCAAAATCCTCGCCGATGGCTGGACCGCCGTCACGCGCGACCGCTCGCTGTCGGCTCAATTTGAACATTCCATCGGCGTCACCGCAGATGGCGCAGAGATTTTCACCAAGTCCCCGGCAGGTCTCAACTGTCCTCCTTACGTGTGAATTTGGCCTATGCCTGACGGTTCAAACCCCGGCACAAAACCCATCGACCACAGGGCAGGTCACCGCGAGCGTTTGCGCAAACGCTTCGTCGCCTCGCCCGCCGCCGTACCTGACTACGAACTGCTCGAACTCATCTTGTTTCGCACCATCCCGCGGCGCGACCTCAAACCACTAGCCAAAGACCTGATCGCCGCCTTTGGCAGCTTCGGGGCCACGATCCACGCCGATCCCGCCCGCCTGAAAGACATCAAAGGCATCGCCGACGCCACCATCGCCGATTTCGCCATCCTGCGCGAAACCAGTCTCCGCCTCACCCAAGCCAAGGTGATGAAACGCGAAGTGGTTTCCTCATGGGGCGAGTTACTGGATTATTGCTTTGCCTCGATGGCACACAATCCCATCGAGCAATTTCGTATCCTGTTTCTAGATCGCCAAAATGTTCTGATTGCAGATGAAATACAGCAGACCGGCACCATCGACCACACGCCCGTCTATCCCCGCGAAGTCGTCAAACGTGCGTTGGCGCTCAATGCGTCGGCCATCATCCTCGTCCACAATCACCCTTCAGGCGACCCGACGCCGTCGCGCGATGACGTCGAAATGACCCGCCAAATCATCGACGCCGCCAAACCGCTCGGCATCTCAATCCACGACCACCTCGTCATCGGCAAAGGCAAACACGCCAGCTTTAAATCGCTGGGGTTGATCTAGCCGTTCCCAAATAATGCGTGTCACCCCGGGCTTGTCCCGGGGTCCAGAGCCGCCCGCTCCGAGTATCACGCCTCTGGATCCCGGCATTCGCCGGGATGACAGCAGAATATATTTGGAATGCAAAAGTCAAAAAATTCAGTGTCGTCCCGGGACTTGATCCCCGGATCCACCTTCCCTCACCCTCCAAAAACAAACCCTCATGCCTCAAGGAGGGCCGCTTGGCCCGTCTCGAAGCCTCATCCTGAGGAGCGGCGAAGCCGCGTCTCGAAGGACGAGGCCCCACACCTACCCCGCAAAAACCGGCGCCTGCCGCCCAATCCACGGCGCGGCCTGCTCCAGCTCATAAGCCAACGCCAGCAGCATCGCCTCGTTCCCCTTAGCCGCCGCAAACTGGCTGCCAATCGGCAAACCGCTCTTGCTCATGCCCAGCGGCACAGACATGGCCGGTGTCCCCGCCACATTATGCACCGGCGTATAGGCCACATAATCGACCGTGCGCTGATAAAGCGTATCAAAATCCACCGTCGGCGCTTGTTCACCGAGCTTGGGCGGCGGCGCGGCTAGCACCGGCGTCAGCCACACATCATAGGCACCCATGAAGGTAGCCACCTGGCGCTCCACCTTGTCGAAATAGGCAAGCGATGTCGCCAGCGCATCCTTCGGCATCTTGTTGAACAGATCAGCCAGCCCCACCGTCCAAGGCTCCAGCACATCTTCGGGCTTCAGCCCTGCGTCCTGTGCCATCTTCACGATATCGGCGGGGCTCGACGCCCAGACCGTCAAAAACTGCGTGATGAATTCATCGCCCACAATCAGATTCTTAACCGCCACCACCTCATGGCCAAGATCAGCGCAGAGCTTAGCGGTGGCCTCAATGGCCGCCTTCACATCCGGGTGCGGTTCCTGTCCGTCCGCCTTTGTCGTATGAAAGGCAATCTTCAACCGCTTAGACGACGGCCCGGAGATAAAACCATCCGCCTTGTATTTCGCACCCGCGCCGCTTTCTTCCGACAGCGCAAAGATCATCGCCCCGTCGCGCACCGTGCGGCTGACGCTCGTCACCGACACAATGTCGGCGGCCAAGGGCGATGGCCCCGTATTCATCCGCCCCCGCGTCGCCTTCAGCCCAAAAAGCCCACAGCATGACGCCGGAATGCGGATCGAGCCGCCGCCGTCTGACGCGTTGGCCACCGGCACAATCCCGGCTGCCACCGCAGACGCCGACCCGCCCGACGAGCCACCCGGCGAATAATCGAGGTTCCACGGATTGTGACAGGCCCCCAGCAGCAAGCCCTCTGTCGTGCCCAGCAGCCCAAACTCCGGCGTATTGGTCTTGCCAACCACGATCATCCCGGCATCAATCGCTTTTTGCGGCACCGGCGCTGTGTCCTGCACCATATTGTCGGCCAGCAGCCGCGACCCCATCGTCGCATTCATGCCAGCATAATTCTCAATGTCCTTCAGCAGATAAGGCACACCCGACAGCGGCCCGGCGGGCAGCTTGCCCTTGGCCCGTTCGCGCGCGCGTTCATAATCCATGGCCACCACCGCATTGAGCTTGGGGTTCACTGCCTCGATTCTGGCAATGGTCGCCTCCACCAACTCCAGCGGCGTCACGTCCTTTTTGCGCACAAGTTCGCCCTGCGCCATCGCATCCACAAAATCAGCCATTGTCTCTCCCCGAATGTCCCTGATCCCGGCGTCTTTTGCGCGCCACATCTCCCAATATATGAGAATTGTTCATTTTCCGGCCCGAGGCAACTCCTGCCCCGAAGCAACCGGCGAGACATCCCGTCCTCTTGAGCCGCCCCCCGCCATCTGCTAAACCCAGCGCCTTCCCACCCTGACAAGAGGCATGCCCATGATCCCCCGCTATTCGCGGCCTGAAATGGTTTCCATCTGGACCCCGGAAACAAAGTTCCGTATCTGGTTCGAGATCGAAGCCCATGCCTGCACTGCGTTGGCCGATCTGGGTGTCATCCCCAAAGAATCCGCCAAAAAAATCTGGGACCTTGGCAACAAGGCGGTCTTCAACGTCGAGCGCATCGACGAAATCGAACGCGAAGTAAAGCACGACGTCATCGCCTTCCTGACGCATCTGTCCGAGTTCATCGGCGAAGACTCACGCTTCGTCCATCAGGGCATGACGTCGTCCGACGTGCTCGACACCTGCTTCAACGTCCAGCTCGTCCGCGCCGCAGACCTGCTCATCGCCGACATGGACGTGCTGCTTGCCGCCATCAAGCGTCGCGCCTTTGAGTTCAAAAACACGCCGACCATCGGTCGCAGCCACGGCATCCATGCCGAGCCGACCACCTTCGGCTTGAAGCTCGCGCAGGCCTATGCCGAGTTCGAGCGCAGCCGCACGCGCCTCATCCATGCGCGCGAAGAAGTCGCCACCTGCGCCATCTCCGGTGCGGTCGGCACCTTCGCCAACATCGACCCCCACGTCGAAGAATATGTCGCCGACAAATTGGGCCTCAAGCCCGAGCCAGTTTCAACGCAAGTGATCCCGCGTGATCGCCACGCCATGTTCTTTGCCACGCTCGGCGTCGTCGCCAGCTCTGTTGAGCGCCTCGCCACCGAAGTGCGCCATCTCCAGCGTTCTGAAGTGCTGGAAGCTGAGGAGTTTTTCTCCGAAGGCCAGAAGGGCTCGTCGGCCATGCCGCACAAGCGCAACCCGGTGCTGACCGAAAACCTCACCGGCCTTGCCCGCCTGGTGCGCGGCATGGCGCTACCCGCGATGGAAAACGTCGCCCTCTGGCATGAGCGCGACATCTCGCATTCGTCGGTCGAACGCATGATCGGCCCGGACGCCACCGTCACGCTCGACTTCGCGCTGATGCGTCTTGCCGGTGTCGTGGACAAGCTGCTGGTCTATCCTGAAAACATGCAGAAAAACCTCGACCGCCTCGGTGGCTTGGTGCATTCCCAGCGCATCCTGCTGGCGCTGACGCAAAAAGGCGTCTCGCGCGAAGACAGCTACCGCCTCGTCCAGCGCAATGCTATGCCGGTCTGGCGCGGCGAAGGCAACTTCCTTGATCTCCTCAAGGCCGACAAAGACGTGTCTTCAAAGCTCACAAACGCCGAACTCGAAGCCCTCTTCGATCTCGCCTACCACACCAAACACGTCGATACGATCTTCAAGCGCGTCTTCGGCGAAAGCTAATCTCACCGGGAGAACACCATGCAACGCACGGCCTTCGACGGCGCCCACCGCCGCCGCATCTATGTCTTTCGCCACGGCGATGTCTCTTATATCGACGACAATGGCGTGCGTGTCGCCGACAGCACCACCGTTCCGCTGACCCCATGGGGCCGCGAACAGGCGGCCCTCACCGGCAAGGCACTCGCCAACATTCCATTTGACCGCGCCATCTCATCGAGCCTCCCACGCTCATACGAAACCGCCACCCTCCTTCTCGAAGGCCGCGACCTCACCATCGAAAAAAATGATGCCTTTATCGAATTTCAAGCCGACAACACAGCCCGCAGCGCCATCACCAACCTCAATGAGCTGGCCTACGCCTTCAAACACGCTCATGTGCTGGGCGCGCGCTACATCGGCGGCGATGTCTTTGACGAGGTTTACGCCCGCGTCGTCACTGCTTTTGAAAAAATTCTCGCCGAGCCCAATTGGGAAACGCTCGCCATCGTCGCCCATGGCGGTATCAACCGGCTTTTCCTCGGCTGGGCTTTCGGCACCGGCCTCACCTCTTTCACGGCGATGGACCAGAACACTTGCTGCTTCAACGTCATCGACGTGGACACAGACCCCGCCACCGGCGCCATCACCCGCAAATGCGTCCGCACCATGAACACAGCGGTCTATGACATCCCCAAAGAGTCCAATCACCTCTACTCACTCGAACAGGTCGCCACCCGCATGAAGAGAAAGGTCAAGGCCTGACCTTTCTTCTAGCCCTCTCCCTCTGGGAGAGGGCTAGGTGAGGGTCTTACTTCATAGCGCCCCCACCCACCACATGGACCCCAGGGGACCCACCTTCCCATTAAAAAACACCCTCATGCCTCAAGGAGGCGCACTTGCGCCGTCTCGAAGCCTCATCCTGAGGAGGCGCACTTGCGCCGTCTCGAAGCCTCATCCTGAGGAGGCGCACTTGCGCCGTCTCGAAGCCTCATCCTGAGGAGGCGCACTTGCGCCGTCTCGAAGCCT
>JBDNIY010000009.1:0-212483 GCA_041688015.1 Parvibaculaceae bacterium | reverse complement strand
CCGAGTGGAGAGGTGTTTCAACAAACTCAAATGCTCACGCCGCTTTGCAACGCGATACGACAAAACGGCTGCAAGCTATCTCGGCTTCATTCAAATAGTCGCTGCTCGCCTCTGGGTCAGGAGTTTGTCAACATGACCTAGTCAGAATTCCTCTGCCACGAGCACATATCTAAAATCTCCAGCTGGCCCAATTTTTCTGATTGCGCTATAGCTGTCCTCTACTTCTTCACGCAGAAATTCTTCCAGCGCATACCGATCAACATTGACCCTAATCCAACAATTATCGACGTAGTCGATCTCAATATCTCTAGCCTTAGCCCACTCCTTCAGCGTCGGCAGCCAATACATATGCTTCGGATGCCAAAGCGCTTCGGTCCGTTTGGAGAGTGGTTTTCCAAACCCATCTAGATTGAGCGCTATAATTTCTACCCAACAAGAGCTGTAAGTCATTTGTTCGTCATATTCCCTTCACACAACCGATCACTGCCAAATGACATTCGAAAAAATCGCATTTTGCAGTAAATTATTTCCCTTGGAGCACCTGACAAAGCGAACCAATGGCTCCTTTGAAGCACTGCAAGTTGCAGTATTATTCCCAGTTGGTTTCAGCTAGGAGTTTACGCCGCGAGCGTCGGCAGATCGCTTTTCCTAACCAGTGACATTTTGCGCATTTCTGATGCTCGAAACTAACAAAACCAACAAAACCTATTCTCGCTTTGTCAGCCGCCACACCTCAGCGGAACGCTTACTCGTCCCTTTCTCGAGAAACATATCATCCACAATCTGCCCTGCGTGCCGCTTTATCCACCAACCTAGCCTGCGCCGATTGAGACCATCACGATCGCCCGCAATGTCGAAGAGCACTTCACGCAATTCAAGAACATCTTCATCCAAAGGCAACGACGGATTCACCAACTTCTGGACTGTTCCCTCATATTGGCCAAACTGGTACTGCCACAAGAGATGAAAGCGCTTCAGCATCACTCGATCGGGGTCCTCTTCCATTGCAGAAATGGTTGACTGGATCGGATCGGGCAGACCCAACCAAAGCAACGGCTGGCGGCATAGCTGAGACCAAACTTCGAAGCCGGCAAACGGCTTGCAGTGGGTCATAGGCTTTTCCGCTATAATCCAAGCCTTCACAATTGTGAGCACAGCAGAAACGTAGCGTGATCGACTGCGGCGAACCTCACCGAGTAAATCTGGTCGTGCATATTCGCGTGCAGCGGGCAATTCACAACGTGGATCGAGATTAATTGTGATTGTCCGCCGGGCCATATCTCTAATTGGCCCCACGTTGTTACCGTTTGAAAGCATCAGCGTTCGCGTTCCCACGGTAATGTTCTTAGACGATCCAAGAATTCGGTCACTGATGTACTCAGATGTTAGGGCCGAGCACAGGCAGTTGTGCGGAACAAGATCGGTCGTCAGATTGTCGAAGAGGACAACTGCAGGGGACAACAGCAACTCAGAGAAAAATTTCTTCTGAAATTCCACCTCATGCGAAGTGAACGACATTGGCGCACTGATTTGAGCGGTAGCCAATGACGATACTACTGACATAAGAGTGGACTTCCCCGAACTTGGCACAGGCGCTCGAGCATGAAACATCGGCGCATGCGGCAAACCGGGCCGCAGCACTGCTGTGATCATGCTGCTCAGGGCTGCTGCACGATCCCATTCATCCACGAAACAAAATTCCGTCAAAAGTTCATTTAGCTCCTGAAGAGCATTAATTGCATCTTCCCTGGTTGGACTTTCGAGTATTTTGAAATCTTCTCTGTCAAATACCCCATAAATGCATAATTTAGAATCGTAACCGGATTGCATAACAATTGAAAAATCAGGATGAAGGTACGGCTGATTGGCAAGCCCTTTCAGGACAGGCAAATGCTTGAGTGTTCGGGATTCATGCAAGATTGACAACGCCCGCTGCGGCGGATCGATTTGACACCATTGTTTGCTTCGCCCGTCGATCTTTAACCAGTCGACCTTTGCTGAGAGCACTTTAGTGAGGTCCGACATCTCAATCGGCCGAATGCAAACCTGCCCAGTTCCGGGCTCAGTGACGACTTCGACAATGCGATGACCACTTTGAAAATAGTCGCCTGATGCAGCGAGGACTCGTTCTGCAGCATCTACAACAGCATGCAGCTGTCCTGGTTCAATGTGGATGGTCGCCTTGATCCTTGCATCTGCCTCGCTGAGGCCAAGCTCTTTCAGAAGATCGAGGAGATGCCGCTCGTCACAATGACCGTGCAAACATTTAAAACCACCCAGCGAAAACGCCATATCAGGTTCGAAGTATGCCGTTCCACCGTCAGCTCCATTAGTATGCTCCTGCACCCAAGGGCACGTCATATCGTATTTGCCGTTACCGAGATCTGACTTCAGCAGCCCACGTTTTTCCAATTCTGCCAACACAGCGTTTTGGCTCTGTGGCAAAGTTAAAAGCTGGTTGCCATTCGATGAATAGTGGACGGGGACACGTTTAAGCTGGGCCAAAGGCTTCAACTCAAGCTCGAAGCCATCAACCAGCTCCTGGATCGAGTATCGAAGGTCTGGGTTCCATTGAACAAGGCGAGACTGAAACACTGGACTGTGCTTGCCATTCGCCCCAACAGGCAGTCGCGCAATTCTGGTTTCAGCACTCCTGGCTCCTGAATCACTACCCACCTTGGCAACAAGGGTGTCGAGCAAATGATTAGCCTCCTTCGGGTCGGTAATTGGGTCCCGCAGTAAATAGCCAGCCTGATAGTTCTCGGAGGATGTTTCGATCAGCCAAGATGGCGGCAGAAGCAGGGCACTCAAGGGAGCTTTTGAGGCCGTTATATTTGCTCCAACATCATCGAGCATCAGCGCATGAAAAGACGAGAAGCGCTTTTTTTGACGACGATACTTACCGGCTTCGTCCGGAGCACAACGCGCAAGGGTGAAGAAGTTATTGGCATGTTGTGGCAGATGCGCCAATTCATCGCCCTTCCCGTGCCACGGCTTGCCGGTGTATCCCCCATAGGGCGGATCATTAGGATGTCCAAAAAAACTTGCGACAATGGGGCGTGCATCGTTTACTGCATCCCCAAAGACGACACTCATGAATTCATCATTTAAAATAGAGTAGGTTTTGTCGGTTTCAACGGTTTTGGATTCAGCGACCGTCAGATTTGTCATACCAACATCAATACAAGTGTTAGTCATGGCAGACCTCCGCCTTGTTATTCGCCAACAGAGCGGCGTCATGGAGATCGAGCTGATCGATGCTCCAGAGAGATGAGCGACCGATATGGATTGGCGCCGGGAAATCTCCCTTCGAGATCAGATCGTAAATCGTGCTCTTGCTAAGACTGTAGCGGCCTCGAACGTCGCTAAGACGGATGAATTTAGTACTCACGTGTAACTCCTTGTGTAAACGTTTGCACCCACACAAAGATTTCGTCACGACCAAAACGAGAAAAGACGAACTTGGACTCAGCCGACCGGCTTTCGCCCCTTCAAGACCAAAACAAACTCAACGTTTTCAATGAGTTATAAAGTTAGAAGATATTCTAAAAGATTTTCTTAGGCAGCTTGCCTACCGAATTTGAAGCCGGAGAATTAACCGCGCGAGGCCAAAACGAATCGTCCTCTGTGCGCCTTTTGCATACTTAGAATTCTTCCCTCCTAGCGACAAGGCGAGCAAGGATTCCCCCCAACTCGGTATGTGCACCATGGAGACCAAGGGCAACCTTTCCTGCCCAATCGAAATAGCCAATCTTGCGCTCGAGCGACCAGTCAACTGGTGGTGAGACCAGCAGATCACGCAGGTTACAGATCTTGTCGGCAAGCTTTACCAACTTGGCTTCAAACGAGCTATGGGAAGCATGCTCGATTTGGAGTTGCTTACGCACTTGCTTGTCGAGCGTTTTGTCATCGCTTACCTCAAGCACGATGGACGTAATGCGGGGACCGAAGAGCGCCTCCAGTTCTTCGGCAGTAGTTTCGGTGTCTTCAATCGTGTCGTGAAGGAGCGCAGCGCACAAGACGGACACATCGGTGACGCCCCCCCTCAGTGGCGAGCACATTCGCCAGAGCAATCGGATGATTGATATAAGGCGAAGCATCAGCGTCCTTACGACGTTGATTGCAATGTTTCTCTGCAGCAAACGCAACTGCCTTGATAAAAAGCGGGTCTACCCCGATTGGATTATTCATAAGCTCTCCTTTTATGGCGACCGCGCAGACCGCTCGCCCGCTGTTGATTGGTTTATGCGACCACGAAACAAGGTCTATTTGGTGGCCGACTTGATGACCTGCGAGCCGGGGATATCGGCGCGCAGGGTGTCAAGATAGTCGGACCAGTGCTGCATCATCCGAACACGCTCGTCCCAATATTCCGCGCGTGCATAGGCGCGGCGCACTCCGTTACCTTCGACGTGACCCAGCTGCCTCTCAATGGCATCCGGGTTCCAGAGACCCATCTCATTCAAAAGGGATGACGCCATGGCGCGGAACCCGTGGGCGGTCATTTGTGTCTTGCTGTAGCCGAGACGTCGAATGGCTGAGTTTAAAGTGTTTTCGGAGAGTGGCATTCTGCGATTGCACATCGCTGGGAAGACATAGTCAGTGCGGCTTTTGATCGATCGCGCTTCCTGAAGGATGTCCAGTGCCTGACGAGAGAGAGGAACCTTTAGCAACCTTCTCATTTTCGTCTTGGTGGCAGGGATTGTCCAGACATTCTGTTCGAGGTCGAACTCACTCCATTCCGCTGTCCGCAATTCGCCGGGACGTACAAAGACATGCGGTGCAAGCTTCAAGGCAAACAATGTGGCGGGCTGACCACCATAGCGATCAATATCGCGGAGCAATCCACCTGCGGCCTTCGCTTCGACGATCGCGGCCCGATGCATCGTCTTAGGGGTGGTCAGCGCGCCTTGGAGGGCATAGGTCGGATCGACCTCTGCCCGTCCGGTCGCAATGGCGAATCTGAAGATGCGACTACAGGTGCTCCTGAGCCGGCGAGCGGTCTCATATTTTCCCCGCACCTCAAGCTTACGCAGCACCAACAGCAGATCTTGGGCTTTAACTTCGCTGACGGGGCGATCACCGATAATTGCGTTTGGAAAGCCTAGAATCCAAGTCAGCTTGTCGATCGTAACCTGCGCGTGGCCCTCGCGTTTCTGCTTCTGAAGCCATTCGTCGGCGACCACCCTGAACGCGTTTCCACCGCAAAGCTTTTTGGCCATCTTCTCAAGCTTGCGCTGAAGGCATGGATCCTCACCGGCGACGATCATCGTCCGCGCGATGTCCCGTTCACGCCTCGCCGCGGCAAGAGACATGTCTGGATAGGTGCCAACAGACAGGCTCTTGCGCCTTTCTTGAAAGCGATAATCGTATCGCCAGCACTTCGCGCCGGTCGGCGTCACCAGCAGATAAAGGCTGTTGGCATCTGCGAGTTTGTAGGGCTTGTCCTTAGGCTTGGCCGCCCGGATGGCGGTATCGGTCAACGGCATGGGTAACCCCCCTTCTTGAGGCGCGATTCGATACCGTCAAAAATACCGTCACGACCGCTGGCTGCCCTAAAACGAGCACGGACAGCGGTGGACGCGAATATCCAAATTTCTTTTATTTTTCTTACACTTACGGACGTCTTTGGACGTCTCTGGAAGTGTTCATGGTGCCCGGGGGCGGGATCGAACCACCGACACTGCGATTTTCAGTCGCATGCTCTACCAACTGAGCTACCCGGGCACTGCGCTTAGCCGAACCGGGGTCCCGGTTGGCAAGGCTTGCGCCTTATAAGAGATTGACGGAGACCTGTCCAGCACTGGCACTGAGCGAAATCAAAGGAAAAAGCCGGAAATTCGGCCCATTTTGTCTGATCGCGCTCCTACTTCAATCATCTGAGCCAGAATCGTCCATTTCGCCGTTCCAATCATCCGGCGGCTCAATGGCGGGAATGGCGTAGGAGCCCTTGAGCCAGCGGTTCAGGTCTACATCGGCACAATGTTTGGAACAAAAAGGATGAAAATTCGGCACGGCCTTTTTGCCACAAATGGCGCAGGGCCGCGGGCTGCGCAGAGGCACGACGTTCGCCGCCCGTTTTGGGGCCTCGCCATCGCTCATGCCGACACCGTGCCGACGTCAATGCGGTCGCGCGGGAAGCCCGGTTCGCTGACCAGCGTCAACTCACCTGCAAGGCGCGCCCGCAAACGGTCCAGCAGATAGGCGTTGCCACGTTCCAGCCAGTCGATCACATCAGGCGCGGCACGCGCCGTCAGTGCCCGACCGGGCGTGGCGGCGGCCTCGGCGGCGACCTTGCGCATCAGGTCGTTGGCAACCGTCGCACAAGTCTTGCGGCGCGGCCGGCCTGCGGGATAAGCGGGTTCGGTGAGCAGCTTGTTCAAGGGTTCGCGCACGCGTTTGCGGGTCATTTCGACAAGGCCGAATTCGGACATGCCGGAAATCTGCGTCGGCACGCGATCATGCGCGAAACCGACATTGAGCGCGTCGATCACCTTGGCGTTGTTTTCTGGATCGTTCATGTGGATAAAATCGATCACGATCAAGCCGCCGGTGCCACGCAGGCGCAATTGGTAGATGACCTCGGCCACCGCTTCGAGATTAATGGATATGCTTGTGTCTTCAAGGCCAGTGGACGCTGTGTAGCGGCCAGAGTTTACGTCGATGGCCGTCAGGGCTTCGGTGGTCTCAATGGTGATCCAGCCGCCGGATTTCAGCTCTACGCGGGGCTCCAGCGCGGATTCGATTTCGCCGTCGATGTCGTAAAGCGAAAAGAGCGGGCCGGGGCCATTGTAGAATTGTACCCGGTCGAGCAATTCCGGCATGGCACGGCGGCAATAACGCTGCGCCTCACCAAAGGCCTCGGCATTGTCGATCAACACGCGCGAAGTGTCCGTGCTGACGTAGTCGCGCATGGTTTTGGCGACCGGATCAAGATCGTGAAAGACCACGCTGGGGGCGGTCGAGCGCTTTTCGGTGTCGCGGACCTTGCGCCACTCTTCGGCTAGAGCGCGGGCATCGGCGGCAATGTCCTCAACCGTCGCGCCGATGGCAGCGGTGCGCACGATGAAGCCCGCAGGCTCGCCCGTGACGCCCATAGAGCCAAACCGCGCCACCATTTCTTCGACCAGCGCTGTCAGACGCTCGCGCTCGGCCTCGTCTTCGATGCGGCGCGACAGGGCGACACTAGATTGATTGGGGACAAGCACAAGCAGGCGTCCGGGCAGCGTGACATTAGCCGACAGGCGCGCGCCCTTATCCCCGATCGGGTCTTTCACCGCTTGCACAAGAATGGTTTGGCCTTCAGTGACGCAAGCGCTGATGGGCGGCAGGACGTGTTCGTCGAGATGCGTCAGTTCACACAGGCAACGCGCCTCGCGTGCGCCGAGAAATCCCGCACGCTCCAGTCCAACTTCAACAAAGGCGGCCTGCATGCCGGGCAACACGCGCTGAACTCGGCCCAGAAAGATATTTCCCAGAAGCGAATGGCCGGCGCGGCCCGTTTTAGCTGTGAGGTCGTCTTCCATCGTGCGCTCAAGAATGAGCTCGACCGGACGGCCATTTTCGACGACGGCGACACGCGTTTCGCCGGGGCCGACATTAATCAACACTTCCTCGGACATATATTTCCTTGAGCAGAAAGGTTAGCGTCCCCACACCCTCCTGCTGCTATTCCTCTTTAAATTCCCCTTGCGGGCAATCCTAACATTCTTTGCGTTGATGGATAGTGTCGTTAGCGCAGCACCGAAAATGGAAATCCCCCACCGCCAAATAGCGCCATGACCTCAAACAGCGGCAGACCGACAACGCCTGAATAACT
This sequence comes from Parvibaculaceae bacterium, assembly GCA_041688015.1. Classification (GTDB taxonomy): domain Bacteria; phylum Pseudomonadota; class Alphaproteobacteria; order Parvibaculales; family Parvibaculaceae; genus Parvibaculum. The sequence continues at coordinate 204,664 of JBDNIY010000009.1, read as the reverse complement.
CCCGCTCAGGTGGCTAACAAAAGCCCCAGCATGGCCTTGAATAGCGTATCCCCCTGCCTTGCCCTGCCATTCGCCAACGGCGAGATAGGCGCTCATTTCAGCGTCAGACAGGCGCTTGAAGCTGACCCTTGTTTCGCTGAGGCGCTCACGCAGCCGCCCTTCCGGGTCGATCAAGGCAATGGCGGTATAAACGCGGTGGGCGCGGCCCGACAAAAGCGTGAGGCAGGCGCGCGCTTGAGCTTCATCGATGGCCTTGGGCAAGATGCGCCGTCCGCAGGCGACCACCGTGTCGGCGGCCAGCACAAAGCTCCCCGGCTCAAGCGTTGCGACGGTTTGGGCCTTTTCGCGCGCCAGGCGTATCGCATGAAGACGCGGTAACTCAGCTTTTAGCGGGGTTTCGTCGAGGTCTGCAGCACGCACAACGTCCGGCACAACGCCAATTTGCGCCAACAGATCGAGGCGGCGCGGCGAGGCGCTGGCGAGAACGAATTTTGATTTTTCAGAAGTCATGTGCGGGGATCATGTGTTGGGATCAGGAGTGGATAACCATCTCAACTGGACCCGCCAGCCTTATCACTTGAAGCGATATGTGATCCGGCCCTTGGTCAGATCATAGGGCGTCATTTCGACCAGCACCTTATCGCCTGCGAGAACGCGAATACGGTTCTTGCGCATTTTACCCGCCGTATGGGCAATGATTTCGTGTTCGTTCTCGAGCTTAACCCGGAAGGTCGCGTTCGGGAGTAATTCCGACACGACACCCGGAAACTCAAGTAGTTCTTCTTTAGACATTCAAATTCCTTTGAGATTGCTAAAACCCTGATATATCAATCACTTAGACGTCCATGAGCGTGATATGAGCGCGACTTTCAGCAGGGTCTTTGCACTGTATCTGGCGTTATTGCAGATGAGTGTCCGGCTTGCAAACTCAATACAATATGACCGACAGAATCAAAAGGGCCAGAAAGCTAGTTTCTGACCCTTTATATCACCCGAAGACCGCTGTGCTGATCTCTTCGACCTTCTGTCGTCTTGCCTCGTCGTCTTCCTTAAACAGATGCCCATAGAGGTTTATGGTAAGTTCAATCTTGCTGTGACCAAGCTCCTTCTTGATCGCCAGATGGTTGGCTCCAGATCGAATAAGGGTCGAAGCTCGAAAGTGGCGCATCGAATGAGGCGTGTATTTCGCCTTGCCTTCGTGATTGACAAGATCAAGCGCCTTGAGCAGCGGCACCCACATTTCGGCGCGCAAAGAGCTGTAGCGAACGAAGTCACCCGATTGTGTGGCGAAGACAAAAGTGCTCTCTTCTGCCTGCCGCACCTCGTCAATGTACCATCTAAGCTCTTCCGTCATCTTAGAGGACAAGGCGACCTCTCTATAGGCGTTTGAAGTTTTTGGTTTGCCTATCACCCCGACATTAAACTTTGCCGTCTGGACAACTTTGATGGTTCTAGTCTGAAGATTAACCGCATGGAGTGGAAGCGCTGCGAGTTCGCCAAGTCGAAGCCCCGTCTCAAAGCCGAGGCGGGTCATTACGTAACTCCGCTTCCAATGGCGACGAGACTTTTTGTTCTTCATCGTCTGTGACCACTCTCTAGCGAGATCGACAATCGCCTTCGCCTCCTGAAGTGTGGGGATTTGAACTTCGCCTTCTTCGAAGCTTTCTCGCTTCTTTGCGTAGATCGCTGTGCCGGCAACGGGATCAACCGCAAAGACTCCCTTCGAAGTCATATAGGCCACAGTCGCTTTGAAATGACGCCAGACGAGCCTCTGATATGACCGCTCGATCCGTTGATCGGACACCAGTTGATCTCGAAGTGTAATGACATAAGACGGGGTGAGGTCTGTAAGTTTGATTTGGCCCCAACGAGGACAAATCTGCGCTCGACACACAGTCTCCATTGTCAGAAGCGATGAAGCTTCGACGGGCGGCTTGCCGTTCAATCCTACCTTACTCGCATTCAGGTACTCGCTCGTAGCCTCTTCGACCGTCTTGGCTGTTGTCGATACGCCCGTGAGGGCAACTCGACTTGGCTCAAGTGGTTCAACCTTACGACGCCACTCTTCCGCATCCTTGCGCTTCTTGAATGTCTTGCGCTTGATCTTCCCGTCAATGTGTCGCCATCGAACTTCATTGACAGTATTGAGCTTGCCATTAGGACTCGTCCAAGTCTTTTTCCCCACATACGCCACTATCAATTACTCACTTACACTTACGCAATGCTTCTACTTGCTTTTTCCTAAATGAATTAAGCAACTCTTGATATTCAATATACAAACGCTTCCCGTGCTTGAAAAATGGCAAAGTCTTGGCACTCGACAATCTATACATTTGCTCCCTCGTTACTTCTCCGAACCCCAAACTCGTCAAAACTTGGGCTGCTTCTTCGAGATTGAGATACCTCGACTCGACTTCAGCTTTCATTACTCAACTCCCCCTCATAAAAAATAACCCAGTGGTTAGCTATTCTTTTGTTGATAAAGCACTACTTATCTATTTTCAAGAGCCTAATTGTAGGCGATTGAGAGTTTTTATTGAATATTTTTGGCCGAACCCAACAGCATTGCCAGCATCATGTTATCTAAGTTATGACTATAATAGTGTCATAGTTAGTATCACTCACCGCGTAGCAAGAGACATAGATATGACCCCACGTTCCAAAGACACCTCAGGCAAAGTGCCCTTCGCAAAATTCATTGCGGCTCAAATCGACATGCACACGATGACGCAAAAGCAAATCGCAACCGATCTCGGTTACGCCAACCCCAACATCATCACGATGTTCAAGCAGGGTATTACCAAAGTTCCAATCAGCAAGATTCCCGCATTCGCTAAAGTGTTGGGCATTGATCCTGAGCATCTACTCAGACTCGCAATGGAGGAATACTCCCCGGAAGTGTGGGAGAGCATTCAATCAATCAAAGGTCACTTGGTTAAACCGAACGAACTGGAACTCGTGAAGCTTGTGCGCAGCGTGGTGGGCGTTGACCCCGACAAGGACACTGACATTCCAGAGCTGAACCCAGAAGCGCGGAAGCAATTCAAGGCCGCGGCGAAGGCACTAAAGTAGCCCTCAGACCACCTATTAGAAACGCTAATAGGTACTGTGATATTCGGAGCACCCAATGACACGAGACGAACTCTACACACTCGTTTGGTCAGAGCCTTTGGTGAAGCTTTCAAAGCGTTTTGGCATCTCAGATGTTGGGCTACGCAAAGTTTGCGTAAAACATCGAGTGCCGACTCCTCCTGTCGGATATTGGGCTAAGCTTGCTCATGGGAAGAAAGTCGTTCACACACCACTTCCCAAGGTGAATGACAATTTTCCGACTTCGATCTTCCTTACCCTTAAGCCACGTTTGGCTGATAACTCGGAACAAGAGAGCTTCGAAGAAACGATCAGGGAAAGAGAGCGCAGCCTAGGAAGAAAAATTACCGTTCCAGCCCAAATTGACCCGCATCCGCACAGAATTACTTCTGCTACCGAAAAGGTCTTGCTGAAATCGAAACCAGATAGCGAAGGCTTTTTGTCCATCTTAGGGCCGAAAATTTTTCAAGCGCATATTGGCCCCAACTCAATCACCCGTGGCCTCAGAATTATTGATACCTTAGTGCGGGCAATCGAAGAGCGCGGCCATCACTTCACCCACAACGACGAAGGGTTGCGTGCAGTAGTCGATGGCGAACCACTCTCTATCCGCATTTACGAAACAAAAGACAAAAAACCTCACGTGCCGACGACCACTGAACTGAAGGCACAATCTCTGCGCGAGGAAAATCGCAAGCGTTGGCCCTACCTTTACTCCAGCACGTCAAAAGTCTTTCGAACTTGGGATTATTTTCCGTCCGGCAGAATGGCCATAGAAATCGAAGATGTGGTACGCCATGGCTGGTATCAACCCGCTCTAAAAGACCGCTGGTTTGATGGCAAGTCCACCCCTCTTGAGGCCAATCTTAACTCTGTAACGCTCGCTCTATTGAGAACTTCTGCTTACATCAAATTAAAGCGTGCAATTGAAGCCGACAAAGCTAATCGAGTGGCAGAAGCAAAAGCTCTCCGACTGCAAGAAGAAGCTTTGAGAAAACTTGAAAGTGCCCGCCGCGAGTATCTCGCATCCAAGGCAGCAGAGCATGATCAAATGCTAAAATTGATAGCGTTACATGACACCCTCACCCGAAATTCTGCCGCTTACTCCAATGAGCTCTTCGTCAAGATATCTCACGATTTGAACAATATGATTTCACAGCTCCGAGAAAAATTCTCTCTCGACGGGGTCGTCTCCGAAGTCAGAGAGCGCAATCTCTATCCAGGAACAGAATAAAATTTTACTCCTTCGCCACAACGGTGTCGTAGAGGCCGTAGTGGGTTAACCCTTCATGGCTTTCAATGCCCGTGTAGCGAAGAGAGGCATCCTCGTAGCGGCGAAAGGCGAAGACGGCCTCATTCATCCGCTCGGTATTGAATACCCTCAAGCGCACCAAGAGTTGAAAGTCCGCCACCGTCAAACCGGTCACAGCAAGGAAAAGGTCCGGCTCCAGTCGAGTGATTACGTCCTGAAGAGTGTTTTCGCGAAAATCCGTGAGATACATAAAGGCTGGGATACGCGTCGCAAACTTAATCAGCTTTTGCTGAACGAGCTTGCGCTTGGATTTGTATTCCCTCTCCTCTGCGGTCAGTTCCTTCTTCTCACTCCGCGATAGCTCACCGTCCTTCGCTTTGTTCTTAAGTTCCTTAACCTTGTCGCTTTTATTGATGATCGTTTCGATGATGTGATCACCCAGAGCGCGCCAGCCTTCGATACGCTCAACTGCTGCCATCGCTTCGGGACTGTCCAGCACGCGGCGCAGCGTATCATTGTCCACGTTGACAAGCAGCGCAGACTCCCATTTACGAGCGAGCAGTGTCGCCGAGGTGCCCGCCATCGCAATGTCGAGGATGCCGCCAGCATCGATTTGCGTCATGTTGGCGCCGTCATAGGCCAACACCGGTAGGAACGACACCAGCTCCCTCACGGCATTCTCGGGGTTCAATTCGCTTGGCGAGAGACCGATGCCATACTCCGACAATTGCCGAAGAGCCCGCGTTGGCGCGAAGTCAAACACAAAGCAGATTGGCTTTAGGATTGCCTCTTCGTTCGGATCATCGCCGTTAGGATTTTTGATCGACCACGGCGATTGTACCCGGAACGCGGCTTGAAAATAAGTCTCCGGAGACTTGAGGTTGCGTAACATCAGGATCGACGACCACTGAGCCACGGTCACGCCGGTCGTCAGCTTACCGCAAGACAGCGTGATGGTTTTCGTATCAAAACCGCTGCCGACTGCCTGCCGAACCGGAGGCAAGGCTTCAAGTCCGATCCCCGCCGACGCGCCTGCCGCCACAACGACTGTATAATCGTGCCAGAAGGTGTTTTGCCTCTCGGACAACAGGTTCGCCATCGCATGACAAGCAGCAACATTAGGTAGGAACCAGAACGAATGCTGGAGGTAAGGAAGCAGCCGCACGTCTGAATAAGGAAGTGCCGGTCGCGTGCCTGATCTCAGACTGTCCACTGCTTGCTGCGCATAACCACCCCGGATGAGGTCGAGCCACTTTTGCACATCGGTCTTGTGTTTGAATGTAGCCGTGTCGCCCGTGCCAGTCGCGCTAAAGAATGTATTCAGATCGAATTCATCAAACTCCCCGGCGCTGGCAATCGCCAACAGTTCATCCGGCATCCGGTAGGTCAGCAAGCGCATCTGCGGGAGTGCACCATAGGGATTACGTTCGCCCGGATTTTCGACGGCAAACTCTGCCTTGGCACGCTGCTCGTCGGTATAGGTCCAGTTGAAAATCTGCTCTTCGATAAACTCACCCGTCGCCAGCGCCTTGAACGGGGTGCCGGAGAGATAGAGGTAAGCGCGTGTGGTGATGGGCAGAAACTCCACTTCACTCTCTGAAAGTACGCCAAGCTCTTCGTTCACGTGGTCCAGATCGACAGCATATTCGAGATTGGTTTCCTTCTTGACGACAGCAACCTCCTCACCTTCGAAAAGCTCCTTCGCTGTCTCTCGCCACGCGCCGAAATGGTATTCATCAAACACCACGAGGTCCCAGTTGATCGTATGGAGCCATTCATTTCTGGATTTGATGTTCCCAGCCTTGTCGCGCCCAAGTAGGTCTTGGAACGAGCCGAAATAAACCATCGGCCTGCCGTCATCGTTTTGTCTAGGATCACGCTCCGAATGTCGGGAAAGATATTGCCAGCCATCAAAATCGACATGCGTTTCGAGGTCGGTTTGCCATGCGTCCTCCACAGCGGGCTTGAACGTCAGCACCAGCACCCGCTTCGCGCCCAGTTTTTTAGCTAGCTGATAGGTGGTGAAAGTCTTGCCGAAACGCATTTTTGCGTTCCACAGGAAGCGAGGAGCGGCGTTGGCGTCTTGTTGCCAGCGGGAGTGATAGTAAGCGTAGGTCTGCTCCACCGCCTCCACCTGTTCGCGGCGGGGCGAAAATGTCTCGTTATGCGTGCCTGTAAACTGCTGTCCAGTGCGGAGTTCGGTCAATGCGGTTTGCACGTCAGCAATCGTACATTGCATCCATTCCAGCATCGGGTTGGCTAAACCCTTTTTGACGAGAACTGCGCGAACTGCATGATCGGTGATAATCGAGCCATAATCAGTCTCGGCGGGTTCATCAAGTTCGATGGTGTAGTTGGTGATGGCAGCAGTCTTGAGCTGCTCAGCGACACGCTGCTTCACATCACGCGTCGTCTGGCCGACTTTGAGCAACCCTTCATGGGCCTTGTCTGCAATCGAGTAGGCGTAAATACGCGGCCGCGCTACCGGCTTGGGCGCAAGGATTTCCTCAACAGAGGGCTTATTCAGCAGTGCCATCGTCAACTTCCATCGCGCGTACTTGCGATTCTATATAAGCTTGCTCCTCTAATGTGAGGTCATATTTTTTGTACAGAACCTCGTCGGTCCATATCCGATCCCATGTCTGCATCGGAACCCAAACGTAGGTAGAGTGTGTCGCGTGCTGCGTAATTTTTCGCGCCGACACCAAGAAACGAAAAAATCTAGTCGCATAATAGGATCGAAGACTCTTAGCCTCTTCTCTAGAAGCCACATTAAAAAATAAAAATGACTGTGTGCATACCGACGGAGATGTTGCGATCAACGACTTCCCTAAGATCGGATGCGGCACTGTATCCCCACCATTGTAAGCTTCGGGGACCAGAACCTTCCAAGTGTCGATCAGGTGCGTGCTTTTTGTCACTGCCTTTCGGGCAATGTATCCCACACCCCGTTTCATCTTGCGAATATAGTGGAGGGGTAAATCTCCTGGGCGTTGCGCAGCGTGGAAACCATCGAAGTTCGATGTCCAGCCGAACTCTTTATCTTTAGCTAAAATCGTATTGATTGGCACCTCATTGCGACCTAAGACTTTGTGCAGAATTTTCACCGCACGCACATCTCGCACAAAGACATCATACTCACCAAGATTTCGAGGTGTTGGTCCTAAAGCTTCGCCGCCGCGAACAGTCGTTACATCGCAGTGGCCAGCGTGCGTAGCATCCCAGAGAAAAAAACAGACACCGGCCTTAATTTCAACACCCGGAAAAACTTCGCTCGCTGCCGGGTAATCAACTAGCTCGCGAATGCGAGAGTCACCAAGCATGGATTTTCGGAACTCGGTGAGCCCCAACCCCGAAGCCATCCACCGCGACGGAATCACCATAGCGAGGAAACGTGGCTCCAGCTTTTTCGCCTGTTCAACGAAATGCTGATAGATTGGCACGTCGCGCGTCCCCCCGTCGGAGGCAAGTTGGTATGGCGGATTTCCTATGATGACGTCGAAATTCATATCGCCCTCAAATAACTCGGCGATCCGAGTCTTGATGTTATCGGCATGGATAAACGCATAGGCATGAGTTTCAAACCCTTCGCCTCTGTTAAGTGTATTTTTGTTTGCACCGCAGTAAGTGCATTTACCTTTCGCCCATGAATGTTCGACGCGCTCAAACCAGATGTTACCGACCTTGTTTGTGAATGACTTGGCTATAGAATGCGGGCCGTTCGCATATTTCGAGCAATAGATACTTCGCCGCGCAAGCAGACTGGTGAGGTCTGTAATTCCGATGCCAAACACTTGCTTGGTCAGGATATGATCAACTCGCTCATTGATGTCTGGAATGCGCTCATGAAGACCAGATGTAAGGCGTGTGGTAATTTCGCGCAGAAACACACCCGTCTTAGTAACCGGGTCCAAAAATCGCACGCTCGGATCGGCCCAGATATTTGCACCACCATTGTTTGCGGCCCAAGCGTCGGCCAGCGAATCTAAAATCCGATTAGCAAACTCCGGCGGGGTGAACACCTCGTCGTTTGAGAGATTAGCAATGCAGGTCAGGACATCCGGATTACGCCCCCGCAGCGTAAAGCCCGCCTGTTCATTCATACGACTCCCCCCAAAGCATCGCCACTGGCCTCCCCCGCCAAATCACGCACAGTCATCGGCGGGTAAGCCTTCGTGGGCTTAAAAATTTCGTGCTTGCCGAGATGGGCAAACAAAGTGCCTTCTTCGCCGAAACTCGCCATGCCAGCCAGCACATCGAGCCGAAAATCACGCCTCTGAAACTTGCCTTTACCGAGATAGCCCCATTCCACGATGCTGATCGGCTCATCGTTCATGTCACGCATAGCCATGGCGTCACCATGAACGAGATTGAGCGACAGCACAAAAAATGCGGCGCGATACAGCTCGTCTGTCTCGCCCAAACTCAGGTAGTCGGCGAACACTTCCAGCATGTTGACGCGGCATTCAGCGATGTTGTCTGCCAACAGTTCGATCCCATAGGCGCACATCAGCGCCAGCAAAGCGTACTGCCTTTTCTCGAAGTCAGATTTCCCGAATTTCAACTCCACGGCAGCAAGCTTGCGCTGCAAGATGGGGACGAGAAAATTACCGCTTCCACAAGCGGGCTCCAGAAAGCGTGAGTCGATGCGCTCAGTCTCGCCTTCGACAAGATCAAGCATCTTTTCAACCAGCCAAGGCGGCGTGAACACCTCCCCGTGGTCTGCAACGCGTTCTTTGGACTTTATCAGACTCATAATCAGTGACCTGTCATCTCGGGTAGTGACTTAGGACGGCATTGCATAACACCGACAGTGCGAGCGGTTCTTTAGCCACGTTTTGGCACCTCCATAGCCTTCCCTTTGTCCATTGCAACACTGTCTGCCAAGAGAGAGAGTCGCTCATACTCTTCAACAGACACGACGACCACGACACCGCGCCCGTGCTTCTCAATCCGTACTGGCGCTGCGCGTGCGGTGTCGATCATTAGGCCAAAACCGTTCTTCGCCTCGCGTGCCGACATGGTTTTCATGGTCGCATCCCGTGACATCATATTGAGCCATTAGGAACATAATGGCTCTTTTTACCTACGGCCAATGTGATCTGCGTCAATTCACGATGCATAGTGCAGGACTCTAAATTGGGTGGAAATGGATGGACATTTGGATATTTTGCCGTCATAACGATTGGATGGAAATGGATGGATAAATGATATGACACTCAACACTTCAACTCTTCATATAACGCCAAGAATACTCTCGCTGATTGCGGAAATTGATGAATTCAAGGGTGCGTGGCGCGCAATAGGGAGGATCGCACCAGAACGTCTATCCAGCCTGCGCCGTGTCGCCACCATAGAGAGCATCGGCTCCTCTACCCGTATTGAAGGCGCTCAGCTCAGCGACCGGGAAGTCGAGAGCCTGCTGGCGAACATCCGCATCGGTTCGTTTGCAACGCGAGACGAGCAGGAGGTTGCCGGTTACGCCGAAGTTATGGAGACGGTTTTCAACGCCTATGACTCGATTCCTTTAACGGAGAACCATATCCGACAACTACACCGCGATCTGCTGGCTCATTCCGACAAGGACGAGCGCCATCGCGGCTCTTATAAGACACTCCCCAATCATGTCGAAGCTTTCGATGAAGAGGGTAAAAGTCTCGGTGTGGTCTTCGAGACCGCCACGCCGTTTGATACACCTCACCGGATGACCGAGTTGGTCGCCTGGGTGGCTGAGATCGAGGAGAACGGCAGCCTTCACCCCCTGCTTGTCATTGCAATTTTCATCGTAGTCTTTCTGGAGATTCATCCTTTTCAGGATGGCAACGGCCGCCTGTCTCGAGTCCTGACGACACTTCTGCTGTTGCGCGCCGGTTATGCTTATGTGCCTTACAGTTCGCTAGAAAGCATAATTGAGCAGAGTAAGGACCGCTATTATCTGTCTCTTCGGCGGACACAGCGGACGATCCGCACGAATGCACCCGATTGGAATCCATGGCTGGAATTCTTCCTCCGCGCGACACAGCGGCAGAAGGAACGACTTGAGAAGAAGATGGAACGTGAGCGGGTCATGGTCGCCACACTTCCGGAACTGTCCGTGCTGATCTTGGAATTGGTTCGGGAACACGGCAGGATCACGATTTCAGAGATAGTGAGAGCAAGCGAAGTCAGCCGCAACACCGTCAAGGATCACCTCAAGTCGCTTGTCGAACAAGGCCATCTGCAACTGCACGGCGCGGGGCGCGGAGCGTGGTATGGATTGCCTTGATATTACCTGACCTCTTGCGAGATAAAGTTTGTCACCCCTGCACTCGCACCAGACGAATTCTCCCAGCCGTATTTAGGCCGCGATGCCAATTTCGATTAGTCCAATACGTCCCCTCCAAACGAGCAGGTGCCTTTCCTACAGGAATTGGAATTCGCGCCGCACCTAGGTGAGTGTCACTGTCCGTTGGCATAGGCACGGCAACTTCGCTCTTAAAAATATAGTAGAGGCTTGGGCGACCGCCTGTACTTGCGGGCACTACTGAACAAATCATTGTATCCGAGGTGAGATAATTATCATCCATCGAAAGGGCTAATTTGATCCGAAACAAATCAGCCTTGATCGTTAGCTTCCCTGTTCGAACAAACGCCGCACTAGCCATATCTGCAAGCGTATCAGACTGAGTTCGCCCCTGAATTAGCTTCCAGTTGGAAGAAATTTCCACAGTGTAGTCACCAGAAATGTCGGGGAAAATCCGCCACATCCCTGCATACCTGCATAGAGTCGCAAATATTGGCGTACTCCCGATCAATGCTACCAAGCCGGTCGCGCCCATGACCGTCGCAGACATTAAATTCAAATGCAGATTTGCAAGTTGGGGTAGGTAACCCCAAAGATTTGACGCAAGAGCCAAAGCCAAAAAAGCCACCACCGAAGTGTAGATACGCAAAAGTGCTGATACTCCAAGGACTTGGTACATTTGGTAGTTACCCCTTGAACAAAAAAAGTACATCACTACATGTGGTGCTTCAATTTGACGCGGATCGAGGGGCCAAGGATAGCATGAAGGGTACATTAAACGCACATCGTCTGTTTGCGGGGACCGATAAACGAACCGGATATTTGGGCAACCTGAAGGTATCAGACCAACAGCAACAAGTTTTGCGGGATGCTCGCGACTTGATCCGTAAGACTCTGCGGAAAGATATGCCTCTTCAAGAGCAATTGCTCAAAGCGCATGGGTTAATCGACCAAACCTTCCTTCTAGAAGGTGGCAGTGTCCCACTTCGTCCGAAATTTCGAATGCAAGGTAGTGCTGTTTACCACACGCTCAATGATCCAGCCCATAAGCCTCCTCAACAGATCGACTATGATGATGGCGTGTTTTTGCCGACGTCATATCTTGCAAAGAGCAATCGGCCGGCTCTCACTGCCAGAGGATATTTTAAAGCGGTCGAAAATGCCCTTGCACCAATGTGCGTTGCTAAAAATTGGGTCCTTGATACATCGAAAAACTCCTGTGTCCGCGTCACAATCTCTGAGGCCGCACATGTTGATGTTCCTTTGTATGCCATCCCCGATGAAGAGTTTGCACAAATGGCTGAAGCCGCTCGTGCAGACGCTCGAACAGGCGCACTGGACAGTGCCGCCGATACAATCGATTTTTCCGAGCCTCTATATAAAAGTTTGCGAGAGGACCAAATTATGTTGGCCACTCGCGACGCCGGATGGCTTGAATCTGATCCTCGTAAAATCGAAGATTGGTTTCTTGAGGCCATTCGCGATCATGGCGAAAGTCTCCGCCACATCTGTCGTTATCTTAAGGGCTGGCGAGACTTCACTTGGAAGAAATCAGGACCCTCCTCCCTCTCTCTTATGGCGTGCGCTGTAAGGATTTTTGAAGACTTCAACGGCGCACCGCCTAAGAACCGCGATGACCTCACTCTCTTGTTAGTCACAGAGCAGCTTTCAAAATTGCTCGCAGAGCCGATTGCAAATCCTGTTTTAGATCAATATCTCGATGATGGATGGAGCGACCAAGAGAGGGCGGAGTTTGTCGCAAGTTCAGAACAGTTGTGTGAGGGGCTACGAAACGCGCTCCAACAGACTGTTCACAAAGGTCTCGCCATTGGCCATCTTCAGAAGCATTTTGGCCCGCGCATCCCCACTGATGATGAGCTTATTGAATGGGAATCTGAAGAGACGAGGGTTTACACCTATGAGCCCCGTCGAACATCAGCACCAATCGTGCCGCGTACTATCTCTGGATGAACACAGACGATAGACAAGAGTTGTTTTTTCAAACTCTCAACGCTGAAGGTTTCAAACGAGATCGGCGCCACACTCGCACCTTTCGCTATGTAGGCACAATGCATGCGAATGGCAGAGACATAGAGGTTGCAATTCACTTTCTCGATTTGGAATTTTCTTGTTTACCCACAGTAACTTTGCTCCGGCCAACAGAAGAAGCTCCGGATGTGCTTGCACACCTCAGCACTACCGGCAGCTTATGTTTCGCTAGCGACGGTGACATCGTTCTTGATCGATACAACATTGTCGGAAGCGTTCAGCTTTGCCTAACTCTCGCCAAGCAAGGTTTACAGCGGGCACTAACACATAAACATCTCGGCCAAGAAATTGCGGCAGAGTTCCCACAACATTGGGGCGGCTCTCATTTTTATTACGACCTAGCCGACTGTGAGTCTCATCAAGCGCACTTCTATAAATCGGACGACAATCGCTGGCTACTCACTCACAATCATGCTGCTCTAAAGCGCTTTGGAATTAACTCCGAGGCTAAAAGACAAAATGCTCAGCCTGCCCATATCATCCATCTGGACAGAGACCTCACGTTTGCATCAGGGCAAGCAAGACCTAAATCACTCGCGGATTTTGTAGAGTATGTAACAAGCATCAGTGGGTATACAAAAGAGGCGCTATTCAATGCCCTCTCCCAAAAACGGACATCACCAGCACTACTCTTTCTAAATGCCCCAAATGGCTGCGTAGGCATCAGAATTCCTACTCAACACCGGCCCCAGAAAAATGCCTCGCGACAGGTAGCAGTGCCACTTCGACATTTAAGAAGACAGGCAGATCGCCAACCTATTGATAGGCTTTCCGGCAGTCGCTTCGACCTTAAATTCATATTCGAGCGCAACATGCATAAGCAAGAACCATTGGCTGGCAAAAGAATTGCCCTTGTGGGGTGCGGTACCATTGGAAGTCACCTCGCAAAAATGCTGGTCCAAAGTGGCGCAGGACATTGCGGTGGAGCACTTCTGATATTGGATAACCAGACCTTCGAACCAGGTAACATTGGTCGCCACTATCTTGGCACTCCTCACATAGGCACTTGGAAGGTCGAGGCTATGAAAGAGGAGCTATTGCGCCAATTCCCGGATGCCAATATTTCAGCTATCCGTAACGAAGCACTTTCCTACCTTCCTCATCTGGCTGCACAAGATTTAATTATCGATGCAACGGGCGAAGAAGCGCTCTCAGTTTCCATCAACCACCATTTCATCAAACTACATCGTGAAAACAAGAATGCACCTCACCGACTCCACATTTGGCTTTTCGGTAATGGTGCCGCCGCACAAGGATTGCTCGCCGACGATTCTGATTTTGCTTGCTTCAAATGCATGAAAGAAGGAAGCCCGAGCCGTTGGCGATTTAGCCCTTTGAAAGTTGATGTTGAAACTGAACAGACGGCAGCAGCATGTGGCGAAGGACGTTTTATCCCCTACGGTGTATCCGCTCCTACAATGGCAGCGGCCCTAGCACTTCAGATAGCGATAGACTGGTCCAATGGAGACCCATCTCCCCGCCTTCGAACTGTTTCAATAGATAAGAAAACCACAAGGGCTCGCGATGATACAAACCCCAAGAAAGTCGATGTCTGCCCTGAATGTACGTCATTTAGGAATTGAACGTTTTGAGGGACGTGTGGTGCTTCAACACTGTGTTCGCGAGCACCTCGAACAAGAGGCATTAAGTTGTCAAGGACGCTCCGAACGCGGCGGCGTGTTTATTGGGCAGCATAGAGGACCGCATATCGAACTAACTGACTTTACGACACCCGGGCCCTCTGACCAATCAGCACCAACGTCCTTCGTCAAAGTTGACCCCGTACATCAGCACATCGCAGAACGAGCATGGCGTTCATCTGGCCACACGAAAACCTATGTCGGGGAATGGCATACACACCCATCAGGCAAACCGTCACCTTCATTTACCGATCGACGCACGTGGAGCAATGTTGCTAAGCAACTACAAACATTTTGTGTTTTTGCTATTGTGGCACCGAATGAATGGGCGCTCTACGTAGCAGAAAGAAAGATAGCGTGGACGGTCACAAGATTGGAAGTGACATCTAAAGGAGATCGCGGATTGGTGTTGGGTAAAGTCTAGCCAGCACCCGCATACACAAAATAGCCCGGCCCTTAGCAACCAAGCTATGTATAAGGCTGAAACCAAAATCGAGCCGTGCATTGCCTGCATCGCGTTCATAGAAGTCGGTTCTTTCTAAGACTCCGCTTTCCCTACAATCTCGCAAGCAACGTCCTCACTGTTGAGGGATACCACCGCCCACCTGTCCGTGACACCACGCCCCGAACATTGAGCGCTTCAGACAATGCGGACGGTCCACTAATTCCCTGTGCGATCAGCCCATCAACAATGGGGCGAAGCTTCTCAGCAAAGTCCAACGCACTTGCTTTCAACGCGCCCACCCCTGCTCTACTGAGTGCTCTCTGATCCTTCGCCCCGAGCTTCACACCACGAGCTTTCGCTTGAGCAAGTGCTTCCTTCGTTCTCTTCGATATGAGCTCGCGCTCGTACTCCGCAAAGGCTGCGAGCAAATGAATTTGAAAGCGGTTGGCGTGAGGGTTATCCACAGCAACGAAATCGACACCGCTTTCAAGCAGCCCTGAGATGAAGTGGACGTTACGGGCGAGCCTATCGAGTTTCGCTATGATTAGCGTTGACTTGCTTCTCTTGCACTCTCGAATGGCGTCCGCAAGCTTCGGGCGATCACTGCGCTTTCCGCTCTCGACCTCAACATACTCACCTTCAATTCGACCACCTTCTCGCGCCATGTGCTGAAGGACAGCGTTGCGTTGAGCATCGAGTCCCAGTCGGCTCGCCCCCTGACGCTCTGTTGAAACTCGATAGTAGGCGTAGAAAGTTCTCTCACTCATGCTGTCCTCACACTGATACTCAGACCGGTCGAACGTCTGGAGTTAGTATCGATATATGCGAGGGGCTCAGCGGTGTCGGGTGGAGAAGCTTACAGCGCTGGATGCCTTCGGCTGTGTGGCGGAAGAGCCATCTTTATGAATGTCTCGACATCCACCAACCACCTAGAATTGAGAATAATTATCAACTAGGTGAAGTGTAAGCTTTAAAAATATCCCCGAATCCATGTCCTCTACATGTTCATTTTAATTTCAAATTTCTTGATCAAACTTATCGCCAGCTTGTTGTTCTAAAACAGATTTTCAACCGATCTATAAGTCACATCATTTTGAACATGAGCCAAAGATAGTGACTTACACTTCGACGCATTTTGAACATGAGCCATCAGCATGAAATCGACACCAATTCAGCACCTATCAAGACCAGATCAAGACGCTCTCGGCGCGTTATAGAGCGTCACCCGGGCGATCCGTTGATCTCCGCGCATTGGGGTGCGACTTGCGCTCCAGCGCACCAGCGACGCTCCCTGCGTCGAGTACATGCTTGCTCTATCTTGCCAACACACGGATGAGACGCATCCTCATCACCGCCTCATCGCCTCTCTCAATCGAACGCGCAAAGCTGACTGGATTGCTACCGCATTGAGCGGCTAATGACATTTGCCAGTGTAGAAAATGTCATACCCGGTTCCGAGCGTCCCTGTCGCACGCACACCGGCACCGGTTTCTTTGAGGGCAAATTAGGCGGTGCTTGGTTCTAAATAGCCCCGTTAAGTGATTTGCTTAACCGCACCAATCTTGAAACCTTCCGTAAATCGGAGCTGGTCCACGTTGTTCTCCTTGTTGTCATCTCTAGGGAACAAGGTGTCTGCAAATCTAAGGGCTATTCAGATAGCCCAAACTGTCAATTCTGCTGCTTGAAACCCTCAAGCAATTGAACCAGCACGAATGGTATGACCGCTGTTGCAATAGCAAGGGTCGCGCCCGCCGTCTGCTGAGGCGCACTGTAGGCATTTGTTAGAGCCAGATAGAATTGAAACAGACTAAAACCGACCGCGATGATTGCAGCAAAGCGACAGAAGCCGATGAACGCAACAAGAGCACCGGGAGCTTCCATATTTGCATCCGCTGGAGCCGTTCGCTCCGCCCGCTCCTGCTCTTTGATCCGTTCAAGAATTTCGCGATCCTGTTCGCTTATCGACATTAGCTACTCCTTTATTCACGCCACAAAACAATCCCGGGGCAGACTAGCTGCCTCGGAGAATCAGAACGCGAGAACGTAAACAAATATGGAAAAATTTCATATAACATAATTGCATATACGCCAGAGCTAGTGTCACGAGCTGGCTTGTCTTATGCCCAAAACGGTCTTCACCGGAGCGCATCAGTATCTAGTGGAAACATTGGTTTCCGCGAGGGAGAAGTCTGGCCTCACACAAGCCATGCTCGCGAAAGCAGTCGGCAAGGATCAGAGCTTCATCTCCAACATTGAGAACTCGCAACGTCGCGTGGATGTCTTAGAGTTCTATGTCTTGGCACAAGCGATGGGGGCTGATCCTGTAAAGCTCTATGCCGAGATCGTGAAGAAGCTTCCCCAGAAGATCAAAATCTGACGAGCCAGTGCTCATTGATAGCCAGCTTCCCGAAAGAGCAGTGCCCCCCACTAGCCCGCAACACTCAATGAATCAAATATAGTGATGAAGCGATTAGTGAAATACATCTGTAGCATTCCACTGACGACTTGACCCCGTTCGTCACTGACCTCTTGTGCAAATGCATCATACTGTACAGAAAGTCTTTCTACATTTATGCCGGTACGAATTGCTTCTGCGGCGTCGGGGTCATCAGAATAGTCTATACTGGCCACGCCGTATGAAACGATCTTAATTCCTCTGCCGACACCCTCTGCATAAGCTTGCGAACTCTCTCTATCTCTGAGGGCGGAAAGAAATTTATCTACGCCATCGTTTCCGAAGAGGGAAAGCGTTATTTTTGCCAGTAAGTTGTTTCGGCGATTATTTGATATATCTCCGGCAAAAAAACGAATGAAGCCGTAATTTAGTCCAATTATAAATCCTAGGAGAAGCGGCTCACTCGCAATCACATCTAGGGATTTGTGACGTATCTTCAGCGTATCGAATATTGGATCAAAATGCCCCTGTGCCTCTACTCCACGAAGCATTGGTTCGATTTGTCCTACTACTGCGCGTACGGTTCGTGTGTCGCTTATAAAACTGAAGAGTCCCATTGCGGTCCTTTCATTGGAGTAAGCAGAGTTTTTACTCAAATGATATAACGGGACGTTAATCGGGCGGGGACTTTTTGATATCTCAATTACTGAGCTTCTGCCTGTTTCTTAGACAGCGAGCTATGCCAAACCGCCCGTGAAGCCTTCATTCTTGTGGTTGTGCCCCAAAGCGATCCGAACTTTGCCACCACAGAGACGTATGGAGCACCGCAAGCGGGCTTCAATCTCATCGACCCGCGCTTGCCTGTTGTCATTGAGCTTCATCAAGTCTCGCGCCACCACATACCGACTAGCAGCACACTTGCGACATGTGACTTCGAGGCGCGTGTCAGCTTCAAGGTCGGAGAGATGCAGATCAGTCTTCCAGTTCACCAGAAGTCCTCCGCATCGGGTATGCGCGTATAGCTGATCTTGCCACCCGCATATCCACCCGGAGGCGGTGACCATGTACCAAAGCTCACAAGCGTTCGAGCATATTTGGTGTTGAGTTTGTCAACAGCATCAGTAGCTGCCTGCCACTTCATACGCGCCCGATCATCACCTAAAAGCATATCAAGCTGGCGCTCACCTGAAGGCGTCAGATCAAGCAAGGTGACATGCACCTGCACAACCTGACTGCGTGGCGGCATGTTGAGCCGTGCGCCCCTCCACAGGCTCTCAAGGGCCGATAGAACAGCTTGGTCATCACGGACAGCAGGCAACCAATGCGCCTTGCCCCAACTATCCTCCTTGGCGCTGAGCCACAGCCAGAGACGGCCTGCGTTCCACCCGTCGCGCCGCATCCGACGCGCAGCCTTCACCAACAACAACCGTGATGCCGCCTTGGCTTCATCCAACGAGCGATAGTTAGGCGGCAAGACACGCCCATGCCCATACATGCCACGCTCTGACGGAGGCGTTTGAATGTCATAGCCATGCAGCGCATACCAAAGCCGCTCGCCCGTCACATTGTTCCAGAGCTTTCGCATTTGCTTTGGCTGTGTCGCGATAAGCCCCGCCATGTCGTAAATGCCTGCCCCATAAAGACGCCGGAGCATCCGCTTGCCGATCCCCGGCACATCATCAAGGTTCAACGCAATGAGAGGCGCAGGCATCTCGCTGGGGTGCCACACCGTCAACCCGTTGCCATAGCGTCCCGGTGACTTCTTGCCAGCCTTGCAGGCCATTTTGGCTAACTGACGGTTGGCCGCAAAGCCAATGGAACAGGTGATGTAAGGTCCGATGTTATCAACAAGCCGCTTTTTGATCTTGAGACCAAGCTCAACAGGGTTTTGCCGCGTTGAAGGTTCAAGCCGACAGGTCAGCTCATCAATGCTCTTCACCGCATCAATAGGCAGCACCGCCTGAATTTCAGACAGCAGGGCATTGTGGGCGCGCCGATAGAGGTCTGGAGACTGCGGAACGAGGATGATGTCAGGGCAAAGGTTTCGCGCTTCCTGAACGCTCATCACATTCTTCACCCCCCGAAGCTTGGCTTCGCGCGAACAGGCAATGACGCATGTGTGGTCCGTTCCCGCAAAAGGCACGACCCCAATAGCCTTACCCCGCAATCCAGGGCGTGCTTGCTGTTCAACAGAGGCAAAGAAGCCATCGAAGTCCAAATAGAGGCGCTCTGGTTCTGTTGGCTGTCTCATGCTGTTGAACTCTGCTTAAATCCGATCCGGAAAAGAACATAGAAAGAACATATGAGTCAAGCAGCTTGGAGCTTCACCCGAGCTGATGGAGGCGGATACCAAGCCGAAGAGAGCGATCAACCCGTTGAGCTCTGAGACAAGGGTTGAAGGAAGTTAGAGGCGACTGAAGGGAGATAGAGCAATCCGAACAAGTTCTCTCATTCGTGATGCCAAGGCTCCTGAGAGACGTGGATATGGGAGCCAGAGGTCTATCAAGAGCAAGACAAGAGCAGCGCAACAACGACATGCTCTTAGGAAGCTCATACTTGCCCCGTGACGCGCATTCTGCGCTAGCAGCACCCCAAGAGCAGATCAAAATGAAACGCTCTCAGCGAGCTTATATGGGGCGGATAAATAAGTAACCGGTTAGAGAGAATGATAGGCCGAGTTTTTTCCGGAGCGATTTTCTATGAGGCTTGAGTGTTAGGGAAGTATGGGAGAGGGAGAAAGGGACTTGGGTCTATAAGCGGGTTAGCTATGAGCAAGATAGTGTTAGCTCCCTCTTCCCTCTTCCCTCTTCCCTCTTCCCTCTTCCCTTATCTATATAAGCTTATCTAACCAATAATAGTCTTGTTACAGGTAGAAACGCGTTTCGCCAGCAATTCTGGGCGCTTGATCTCATCGCAGCTAAACAGATTTCGCAAAACTAGCCGCGATCAATGCGCCCCTGAACACTCTCCCATTCATCGGTCAAAGCGTTCAGAGCATTGGAGCAACGCCGGTTGAAGTTTGCGTAGGCACGGCACACTTGCTTCCTGCGCCTTCTACGAATACCACCAGCGCCCCGCGACACTACATCTCCATAGGCTTCTTGATAGGCAAAGGCACCTGCTTGCGCTCGCTGGAAGTTCATGTCGAACAACCTCCGGGACGTTACGCGATCAAAGTTGGGCGCACGCATGATGCACACTGCAAACTTAAAGAACCTTGCAAATCCTGACGGCTTAAACGCCAACAAGTCGTCCAACATCTCGATGCCCAGCAACTCGATCAGTTTTGACTTCCATAGCCGAACCTCGACACGAACTGTCTTTTGATGTTCGGGCAAAGGCTTCTTCACCTTAACGCCATTGACTTTGAGGACCTCGTCGAACTCCTTT
Organism: Parvibaculaceae bacterium; assembly: GCA_041688015.1. Lineage (GTDB taxonomy): Bacteria > Pseudomonadota > Alphaproteobacteria > Parvibaculales > Parvibaculaceae > Parvibaculum. The sequence continues at coordinate 184,120 of JBDNIY010000009.1, read as the reverse complement.
GCATAAATGCAAGTTTCCAAACCAGATTGCTCACTACCAAAGTAGTTGCTTGTAGGCACCCCGGTTCGCATCATTGAATTATAAGGGGAACCAAAACCGGTTGGCGCATCCAAGTGCCTTGCGACAATAAACAGCGTTTGCACTCGACGATCTTTATACACCTGCCTTGGCAAGTTCGTCTGCCCATCCAGATCATCCTCATCTGTCAGCTCATGATAGTTGCCCTGAAAGGTGAGAGACAACGCTCGCTGAAGCTCAAATCTGGACTCACTATCCAGACCACAGAAATCAACCGCCACATCGAGTTGTTCAACGCGCGGTGATCCGATAAGACCAGGCATCTTCGAAATCGCCAGCATGTTATCGTAGGTCGGATTCTGTACGGTAAGTTGAAAACGCCGAGCAAAGAATGCTCCAATGCGAAGACTTCCGTCTTCATCAAGAGGTGCGAGATGAAAGCGATTGCCGTAGCTTTTCTCCTTGTGGCCAAGCGCAGCCTTTATACGGGGAACCACGACATTAAAGTGAACGAGATGGGCATGCTCTAAGATGACCGTCATGGTATCAAATTTAGCTCTGGTCGAATGCTTCATTTGCAAACGATCTCTTGGCTCAAGCGCTATCATCGACCTTTGGAAGCTACTCCCATCTGATCTCAAAACGAGTTTTGTGAACGGGAGGATATCGAAATCGTCCAAGCCAACTGGAGTGAGCTTCGCGCGCGCTTTAGATGCGACAATGGACTTTCTAATTGGATTGATCTCGGGTTTCAATTTAGAGGCTTCTCTCGGCTACAAATTCGACGGCGGCACTCGGAAGCGGCGCGTTGATGTTACCGTTATAAAGTCATTAATGACTTAATGTCCAGAAGAAAATCCTAAACTGCATCTTTTTGACCAACTGAACACCACGCACGTCCCCCGACGCCCTCACCATTCCTTCATTTTGGCCGCTGGTGGTAGAACGATGAGCTACCCCCTCCCTGCACTCTAGTCGGAAGGCCGTACCCCAGTGTCACGAGAGAGCAAGCGCAGGAAGTGCGAACCTGTAGCTCATCGCCCATCACCCACACAGATCAAGTTTAAGGCGCTCACAGGTCAGTTGCGCGCTCCACGAGCGTCCCATGAGCGCGACTTGAACGGGAACAAACGGAAACATGAGTAGAATCAATGGGTTATATAGAGCACATAAACGCTCATATAACGTATTCAATTACTTATTAAGTGAAGGAAAAAAGCTATATTTTTCAACATTTATTCGATCATTTATCAGTTATTAGTTATCCTATAAGTACATATTCCTTTGAGATTTGGCGGGAGAATGATCACAAAGCCACGCGAAATCAAGGGCATGCGCGGTGAAAACGCTACGGGCGCAGGGCACTACCCACCCAAATGCCATCAACCCATTGATTTTGAAAGGTAATCAACGTCGCGTTGTTATTGTGCGGCGATGTCACATGGCCCAAAGCGCTTGATGATCAGCGCTCGAAGTTCATCGCGCAGGCGACGGTACGCCATGAGGCGTTGCTCACGCGAGCCGATCTCACCGGCAGCAAACGGATCAAGTGTCGGCCAGAATTCAACATCGACGGCCTGCGCGTGCGCCAGTTCAGTGACGCGGGCACAGCTTTCGGGCGTCAGCGAGATCACCAGATCGAAACTGCCGATATCGACCGCATCAATGGCGAGCGGATGGTCGAGCCTCATGTCGATGCCGATTTCATCCATCACAGCGATGGCAAAAGGATCGCGGTCGGCAGGTTCGAGTCCGGCGCTGTCGATGAAAAACCGTGTGCCATAGAGATGCTTCGTCAGTGCCTCGGCCATGGGCGAGCGCACGGCGTTGAGGTTGCAGGTGAAGAGCACCGAACCGGGCATAAGTTCTGATCGCGTTGTATCGACGCTCATCAATGCCTCAACCCTTGATATGCAAGACACAAATCAGCGTAAACAACCGCCGGGACGTGCCGAAATCGATCTCGACCTTGCCCGCTAGACGTTCGCGCAATAGCTCCGAGCCTTCGTTGTGAAGGCCGCGCCGCCCCATATCGATAGCCTCGATCTGGGCGGGCGATGCCGTCTTGATGGCATCATAGTAGCTCTCGCAGATCAGGAAGTAATCTTTGATGATTTTGCGGAAGGGCGAGAGCGACAGCATAATTTTGCCATGCGCCTCGCCGCTTTCGAGACGAATATCGAAGACAAGACGGTTTTCCTCAATGGCGAGATGCAGCAGATAAGGCCCACCGTCACTGCCCAAAGGCGCAAAGCTGTTTTCCTCCAGCAAATCGAAAATAGCGACCTTGCGCTCATGCTCGACATCAGGGCTGCGGCGCATGACGGTGCGTTCGTCGAGAACCAACTCGGCGATACGAAACCGTGATTTGCCTTCCAGAGTATCCAATGCGACATGCTCGATTGTTGCGGGGCGTCCAGGTTGCGCCACTCTAATCCGATTTACCGGGGAGAGGCGAGGCGCAGGGCCTATTTATTGAGCCGGATCGATACGGATTTGCCATGCGCGTCAAGCCCTTCGGCGGTGGCAAGCGCGATGGCAGCGGGGCCGATGATGGCAAGCGATGTTGGATCGCACCGCACGATGGAGGTGCGTTTCATGAAATCCAGCACATTGAGGCCCGACGAAAAACGGGCGCTGCGCGCGGTCGGCAGCACATGGTTTGAGCCTGCCACATAGTCTCCAATGGCTTCAGGCGTATAGCGGCCTAGGAAAATCGCACCTGCATTGGAAACTTTGGCGGCCATGGGTTCGGGATCATCCAACGCGATTTCGAGATGCTCGGGCGCGAGCCTGTCCACCAGCGCTACGGCGTCACCGAGCGCCTTCACGACAATCACGGCACCATAATCGGCCCAGCTTTTTGCCGCCGTCGTCTCGCGTGGCAGCATGGTGAGCTGGCGCGCGACGGCTTCTTCAACGCGGGTGGCAAAGGCGGCATCGTCGGTGATGAGGATCGACTGGGCGCTTTCATCATGCTCGGCCTGCGAGAGAAGATCGGCAGCGATCCAGTCGGGATCATTATCCCCGTCTGCGACAACGAGGATCTCTGACGGGCCTGCAATCATGTCGATGCCGACTGTGCCGAAAACCTGACGTTTGGCGGCGGCGACATAGGCATTGCCGGGGCCGACGATCTTGTCCACGGGGCGAATAGTGGCTGTGCCATAAGCCAGCGCGGCGACGGCCTGCGCGCCACCAACGCGATACACTTCGTCCACACCGGCGATGCGGGCGGCCGCCAGCACCAGCGGGTTCACGATGTCGTCGGGTGTTGGCACGACCATGACGATGCGTTTGACGCCCGCGACTTTGGCGGGTACGGCATTCATCAGAACCGAACTTGGATAATTGGCCGTACCGCCGGGGACATAGAGGCCGACGGCGCCAACCGCGGTCCAGCGGTGGCCGAGTTCAACGCCGGAAGCATCCGTCCAGCGCGCGTCTTCGGGCTTCTGGCGGGCGTGATAGGCCTCGATACGCGATTTTGCGAGGCGCAAGGCACCTAGCGTAACGGCGGCACATTGGGCTAGCGAAGCATCCAGATCAGCCTCGGGGATACGCAAGGTTTGCGGCGTCAGAGCGACGCGATCAAGCCGGTTGGTGAGTTCGACCAACGCCTCGTCACCACGCGCGCGCACATCGGCGATGATCTTTGTCACCACGTCGTTGACGTCAACGGAGGCTTCGCGTTTGGCGCCGAGCAGCGTCTGGAACGCGGCTTCAAAGCCCTTATCGCTTGCGTCTAACCGGATGGCCATAGGTCTTCTACTTGTCTGCGTTATTGTCTTTAAAAGCGGATGAGGTGGGGATTAGTCGGCGTCATGCTGGGGCATATGGGGTGTTTCCCAAACAAGGCCGAGGTCTGAAAGATGGGCATCCAGCGCCTCAACCTCAAGCCTGATCTCACCATCACCCGAAAAGATCAAGGTGACGATGCCTGATGGCGCATTGAGTTCTTCAAAGCGCACAGCCAAAAGATTGAGCACACCATCGGGGCGATCCTGCGCGATATTGCGCGCGCGCGCACCCAGCACATTCTCAAAATGGAGGCCCGCGCGGGTGCGTTCATGTTGGCCGGTGGCTTTCTTGACGGTGTCTTCCCAACGGAAACGGTTGAGCACGATGGCAAAGCGGCGGGCCTGCGGCAGAAAGGCGAAGTCGCGCACCTGCGTTACCGCGTCCTGCAAGCAGGTTGAGATAACTTCCAGGTCGCTTGCGTCTTCAGCGCTGAGGCGCAAATCGCTCATTATTTTGTTCCCATCAGGGTCTTGTTCCCGTCAGCCCTTCACGCGCCAAATTTCGGCTCCACAAGCGCTGAGCTTTTCTTCCATGCGGTCAAAGCCACGGTCCAGATGATAGACGCGATTGATGGTGGTTTCACCTTCTGCGGCCAAAGCCGCAATAACGAGGGCGGCGGATGCACGCAGATCGGACGCCATCACCGGCGCACCGGTCAGCCGCTCGACGCCATGGACCAACGCTTTATCGCCATGTAGCGAGATATTCGCGCCAAAACGGGCCAATTCCTGCACATGCATGAAGCGGTTTTCAAAAATCGTCTCGGTGATCTCGCTCTCGCCTTGAGCAATGGTCATCAGCGCCATGAACTGGGCTTGCAAGTCGGTTGGAAAGCCTGGGAAAACCTGCGTCACGGCATTGGTTGCTTGCAGGCGTTCGCCGTTGCGGACAATGCGGATTTGGCCTTGCTGGGGTTCAACAGTGGCCCCTGCGGCGCGCAAAACGGACAGCGCAGCCTCAAAGGTTTCGGGGTCTGCGCCTTCCAGCGTGACGTCACCACCGGTCATCGCAGCGGCAATGGCATAGGTGCCCGCCTCAATGCGGTCGGCGACAACACGATGGGTGGCACCATGGAGCTTTTCGACGCCTTCGATGCGCAAAGTCGAAGTACCGATGCCTTGGATTTTGGCCCCCATAGCCAACAGACACCGCGCTAGATCAGTGATTTCGGGCTCGCGGGCGGCGTTTTCGAGTACGGTTTCGCCATCGGCCAAGGTGGCGGCCATGAGCAATGTGTGAGTAACGCCGACCGATACCATGGGCGAGCGGATAACCGCGCCCTTGAGGCCACCGGGCGCTTTGGCCAGCACATAACCTTCTTCAAGTTCGATCTCGGCGCCCATTTTCTGGAGGCCTTTGAGATAGAGATCAACCGGGCGAGCCCCGATGGCGCAACCGCCGGGCAGCGACACTTTGGCGGTGCGGCAGCGCGCCAGCAGCGGCCCGAGCACCCAAAAGGTCGCGCGGATCTGCGAAACGATCTCGTAAGGCGCGAGGGTGGAGACGATTTCGGGGGTGGTTAACGCATAGATGTCGCCATCAAGGCCATGACCGTTGATGGTTTCGCTGCGCTCGACCTTGGTGCCGAGCACGGCGAGCAGTTTAGCCAGCGTGCGGACATCGGTCAGGCGGGGGATATTAGTCAGTTTCAGCGTTTCGTCGGTCAGCAAGGCCGCAATCATCAGCGGCAGGGCTGCGTTTTTGGCGCCACTGATCGGGATGGTTCCAGTCAGACGGTGCTGGCCGCGAATGTGTATCGTGTCCATGAATTGGTCCAGTGGTGGCCCGTGAGATCGCAATAGGCCATCTGGGCGGCCTCAGGATATATAGACAATCAGGCCGAAAGAGTCACGATTTTGGGCTTTTTTCGGGCGTTTTGCCTTCGGCGGCCTGAGCTTTGGCCTGCGTCTTGCGCTTGCGCAAGTTGGCGCGCAGGGCCTCGGCCTGACGGGCTTCGCGCGCTTGATTGGCGCGGGCGGGACCCTGAGCGTGGGGGCGGCGCGTACTATTGTCGTCTGAATTGTTCTTGATGCGATCAGGACCGGACATTTCAACCACCGAGGCGTAAAGGGTGAGCGTTTCTCCGCATATGGACCATGGCGGGGCAAGCGTCAACAAAGCTGCATAATAGAGCAGATTGAACGGGCTTTCATAGTTGCGCCAAATCCCCCTCTGTGGCACTTTCCGCCCGCTTCCGCTGGTCCTTGAGGCTAAAGACCCGCGATGCAGCAGCCCACGTAGCTCAGTGGTAGAGCACTCCCTTGGTAAGGGAGAGGTCGAGTGTTCAATCCACTCCGTGGGCACCATCTATCCTCAGATGAGCCTAAAGCCCGAGGTCGATCATGAGCGGCACATTCTGGCGTCTGATCGAGAGCACACAAAATCCCCAGTTTAAAATTTGGAACGATCTGGGCGACGGGCGCGGCATCAAAAAACATGGAGCGTTTATCCTCGCGGGCCGCAAATCTGTGCCTGAAGCGCTGGCTCGATATTCCGAGCATTTCCTGCAGGTAATCGAGGCTAATCATGCCGAGAGTCTCGAGCTTGATATTGCGCCTCACATCGATCGTTTTCGCGTGCCGCGCGCGCTATTCGACAAGCTCGATACGTCGGGGACAAATTATCCCCTGCTGGTGGGCAAAGCCGAGCCGCCGCCCGTCGCCGACTTATCCTCACCCCCGCAAGGGCTTGAGCTGATGGTGGCGCTGGGCGACCCAAATAATCTGGGTGCGGTGTGTCGTAGCGCGGCGGCCTTTGGCGCGACAAAAGTTATCCTCATGGAAGAAGCGGCCCACCCCTATCACCCCAAGGCATTGCGGGCAGGCGCGAACGCGCAACTGGCGCTGACATTCGCGCGCGGGCCATCATTGCGCACATTGGAAACGGTGCATGGACCTGTGGTGGCGCTCGACGGCGCGGGGATAAAGATGAGCACATTTACTTGGCCGCGCGATGTGCGGATTGTGCTGGGCGAAGAGGGCTTGGGTGTGCCCGCCGCGCTGGATGTGCAGCGGCTGGCGATCTCGACGAGCGGCGCGGTTGAGAGCCTCAACGCGACGGTAGCGGCGAGCTTGGCGCTTTATGCGTATTATGCGTCTGTAGGCTGATTGTTTTGTAAATGTTAATTTCGGTGGGTGTGGCTTCACCCCCACCCTCCGCGCCTAAGGGGGCGCTCCTCCCTCCCCCCTCAAGGGAGAGGGTTAAAACGGCATTCCAACTAGATTTTCATTTCCGCTAGTGCTTCAAGGGCGCGGGTGCGGGCGTAGTTGTGATCAACAATCGGCAGGGGGTAAGTTTCGCCGAGCTTGATGCCTGCGTCACACAGGCCTTGGTCGGGGGCTGCCCAAGGTTTGTGGATGACGCGGCGATCAAGCCCGACGATCTCGGGAACCCATTGGCGGACGAAGGTGCCAGAGGGATCAAATTTTTCGCCCTGCAGGACGGGGTTGAAAATGCGAAAATAGGGGGCGGCGTCGGCACCTGAGCCTGCCACCCATTGCCAACCGGCGCGGTTGTTGGCGAGGTCGGCATCGACCAGCGTGTCCTCAAACCAATCAGCGCCCTGTCGCCAATCGACGAGCAGATGTTTGACGAGGAAGGACGCGGTGATCATGCGGGCGCGATTATGCATGGTGCCGGTCGCCCAGAGCGCGCGCATGGCGGCGTCCACAATGGGGTAGCCGGTTTGGCCCTTTTTCCATGCGATGAAATGCGCTTTTGAATTGCGCCACGGGAAGCGCTCGAAATCTGGTTTCCACGCGCGGTGGGTGAGATCGGGCCAATGGTAGAGAAGCTGGGCGGAAAATTCGCGCCAGCCCAATTGGCGCTGGAAGGCGGCGATGCCCGGCGCTTTGGCGGGCTCGGCGTCAGCGCACAGCGCACTGGCCGCCCAGACTTGGCGCGGTGAAATTTCGCCCCAATGAAGATGCGGCGCAAGGCGCGAAGTGCCTGTCTCGGCCATCAGGTCGCGGGCCTCGCTATAGCGCGCGACATCGGTGTCGAGAAAATCGCCGAGGCGTGTGGCGGCGGCACGCTCACCCGGCTGCCATGTGGCGCGCAAGCCGCCTGCCCAATCGGGCGCGCTGGGCTGGAGCGCCCATGAGGCAAGGTCATCTGATGAGGTGGGTACGGACAATGGCGTGAGCGCGGCAGGCGCGGGAATGGGCTGCGAGAACGGCGCGAGGCTTGAAAGCGAGCGCCAGAAAGGCGTGAAAACTTTGTAGGGTTCGCCGTTCTGCGTTTTGATGGCCCAAGGCTCTGTGAGCAAGGTGCCATTGAAAGACTGAACGTCGAGGCCTTGGCTGATGAGGTCGGCTTTGATGGCGCGGTCGCGCGCGATGGCCTGCGGCTCATAGCAGCGGTTCCAGAAAACAGCCGTGGCGCCCGTTTGGTTGATGAGGGTTTTGAGCACGCTGGCGGGCGGGCCTTGACGCAGGATGAGGGGCGCGCCGAGGCGAGCGCAATCGCGGGCCAGCGCGTCGAGGCTTTCATGTAGCCACCAGCGCGACGCCCCGCCGAGGGGTTCGCCGGGATCAAGGAGGTAGAGCGGCAGAACCCCCCCGCCCGCTGCACAAGCGGCGGCGAGCGCGGGATTGTCGGCGAGGCGAAGGTCGCGGCGAAACCAGACGATGGTGGGCATTCAGATCCCCTGACAAGCTGTGTCATGGGGGTTTACGCGGCTGGGTGGCGGTTGGATCAGTGGGGGCATCACCAAGATTGAAGATGCTTAGCCCTTCCTCTTCAGGGGGGGAGGGAGGAGCACCTGCTTAGGTGCGGAGGGTGGGGGTGCTTCTTCGAAAAACTATTTGCCGCACGTTGTGGGGCTTCACCCCGTCCCAACCCTCCCCCCTCAAGGGGGAGGGCTAATGCGGGCGGTGCAGGAGGCGGGAGAGGCCCTGGCGGAGCGTGGTGCCTAGCCAGCGGGTGGCGGCGAAAGCGGAAGGGTAGATTTTTTCTAGCGTGGGTTTGAGACCCGTCAATGGCAGTTGGCCGAGCGCGTGGAAGCGGCGCGCGGTGAGAAGCCAGAAGGGCGAGAGGATGAGCGAGAGCGCGATGACCGACAGCGCGAGCTGATAGGCGTCGCGGTCGAGCGCGCCCGAGCCGAGGCCGACTTTAGCAAGCGCAAAGGAGAACTCGCCGATCTGGGCCATGACAAGGCCAGAGATAAAAGCGCTCTCCCAGGGCTGGCCGAGCATGTTGAGGATCGTGATGTTGGTGGCGGTCTTGGCGACGAGGACGACAAAGACCAGCACAAGCACCGTGACGAGATGGGTGAACACGAAATTTAAATTGATCAGTAGACCGATGGAGAGAAAAAATACCATCACCATGATGCTCTGGATCGGTTCGACCATATGGAAGGCGGGGCGACGGTCGGTGGAGGCACCGAGGATGAGGCCTGCGAGGAAAGCCCCATAGGACGGCGACAGGCCGACATAGCCCGACACTGCGGCCAGCACGAAGCAGAAGCCGATGTTGGCGAGCGGTGCCAGCTCTTTATGTGATTTGAGATAGTCGCTCCATGGCAGTTGCAGGCTGCTGCGCTTGGTCAGGATGATGACGACGGTGGCCAGCACGCCGACGGCGGCGAGCATCTTCACGCCCAGCATCCAGCTGAGGCCTGCGCCCGGCCCATGACCCAGCGACTGGGCGACGACGAGCATGGGGATGATGAGAAGGTCTTGGGCCACCAGCACGCCCATGGTGATGCGGCCTGCTTGCGTGTCGAACTCGCCAATGTCTTGCAGCATCTTGATGCCGACGGCGGTGGACGACAGAGCCAGCACGAAGCCGAGCAGCAGTGAGGCCTCAAAGCCCCAACCGAGCAAGCTGCCGATGATCCAAGTGAGCGCGATGGCGACAAGGGACTGAAGCACGGCGCAAAAGAGCGCGACCTTATAGACTTGCTTGAACGACTGGAGGCTCAGCTCCAACCCGACAATGAAGAGAAGCAACAACAAGCCAAGCTCGGCGAAAAAGTCGATGCCTTCGGCGCTATGGATGAGCCCGAAGCCATGCGGTCCCATGACGACACCGGCGAAGATGTAACCGACGATGGCGGGCTGGCGCAGGCGCACCATGGCAAAGCCACAAGCCAGCGCAATGACGATCAGGAGGGTGACGGAATTGAGGCTCAGGGTTTCCTGAGCGATATCGAGAGTGGCGGATTCCATAAAGCGGGGGCCATTGGGCTGGAGGACGACGCGCCATGATTGCGCATGTTGGCTCGCGCGCATAGAGGCGGCGTTTGGTTGAGCACGGGGCCTCGTCCTTCGAGACGGCGCAAGGGCGCCTCCTTGAGGCATGAGGGTCATTTCTGAGGACCAATTCAACAAAAGCATCTCATCCTGAGGAGGGCCGTTTGGCCCGTCTCGAAGGACGGCCCCACGTGCTGTTCGCCCTTACCTTCAAAAGGAGGAGGGTTTTAGAAAAGACCTTTGCTAAGAGGTCACCCCCACCCTCCGCGCCAAAGAGGCGCTCTTCCCTCCCCCCTCAAGGGGGAGGGGTTTAGGAAGTGGGGTTTTAGGGCTTGAGGAATGGGGTGGGGCTGGCCCAGACTAGGGGGAGGAGCGGTGGCCACGTGCTGCCCGGATGGAGGATCACATGAGCGATATCACCAAAGACGCAGCCTATGACGCTGTGGCGCCGGACGACTTTCCCGCAATGATGGAAGTGGAGCGCTATAACAAGCGCTCGACCGCATTCGACAAGATCATCTCGGCGACGCATGACCATTTCTGGGACCCGCTCGACACAAAATATATCGACTTTGACACGCCCTTCGATATGGCGACGCAGAGCGTGTTGCCGCTGGATCAGATTTTGGAATTACGTTTGCCGGTGGCTGATACGCTGAGCGAGGCGCAAAAAATTGCTTTTGCCAATGAAAGCTCACGCTGGTTTATCTCATCGATCCTGCATGGCGAGGCGGGGGCGCTGGCGCTGTCGGCATCGCTTTGCCACATCTTGAAAGATCCCGGCGCGCAGGAATATGCCGCCAACCAGACGCGCGAAGAGGCCCGCCATGTGACGGGGTTTTCAAAATATATCGAGACGCGCTGGGGCACCCCTTTGCCGGTGGGACCGACGCTCGGCAACCTGCTCACCGAAATGGTGCTGGCCCCGGAGGTTTATAAAAAGATTGTCGGGATGCAGATGTTGGTCGAAGGGCTGGCGATGGGGGCTTTTGCCTCGCTTTACAAACATTCCGCCGATCCCCTACTACGACATCTGTGTCAGTTGGTGATGACGGATGAAGCGTTCCATCACAAGTTCGGCAAGATTTGGGCCGACCGCACCATCCCGAAACTCAACGAAGAAGAACGCAACCGGATCGAAGATTGGGCGGTAACCTGCTTCCAGACGCTGCTGTTTAACCTTGCCGTGCCCGAACAGAAGAAGCATATCTATGCGCGCTTTGGCATGGACTGGCAGGTGGTGCAGCAACAGTTGATCGACAGCCGCACCGACGAGAAGCGCCGCAACGCCATGCAGAGCAGCACCAGTATTTTCCGGGTGCTGATTAAAACACTAGTTAAGGGTGGCATCATCACCGAGCGCACCAAGGCGTTTTATGCCGTCTATGTGGATATGGATGAGCTGAAGAACGAAGGCGACGAGATGGTCGGCGATGCGATTGCGGAAGACGGCATCGCGTTTTTGAAGACGGTGAATTTTGGCCAGAAGGTGGGGCGTTATGTGGCGGCGGAGTGAGGGGACGACGGCGCTATATTTTTATTGAATTCATCAAACATAACTTCTGCCGTCATCCCGTGGCTTGACCACGGGATCCATGAGTTGCCAAAAAATGACGCACCGCAGGTGGGTCCCGGGATCAAGTCCCGGGACGACACTGAAGCTATATTTGCGCCAATGGCGTGATCGTAAGGCCCCTGCCCTCGCCGGTGACTTCCGCTTCCACACGATAAACGTCGCGCAGGTTTTGTGGCGTCAGCACCTCAGCTGGTGTGCCTTGAGCGTGGACATGACCATCATTCAACAGCACAAGCTGATCGCAATAGCGCGCGGCCAGAGACAGGTCGTGGAGGACGGCGATGACCATGCCGCCGTCACGGGCGTAGGCGGCAAGGCCTTGCATGACGCCGATCTGGTGGTAAGGATCGAGGGCGGCGACGGGCTCGTCGACCAGCAACAGCGGGGCTTCGACGGCGAGCGCACGGGCAAGCAGCACGCGGGCGCGCTCGCCGCCTGACAGCGTCAGCACATCGCGGGTGGCCATGGTTTCAACATCGGTGAGCTGCATGGCGCGCGTGATGGCAGCCTCGTCGGCGGCTTGCGCTTTACGGAAGGGTTCCAGATGCGGCAGACGACCGAGCGCGACGAGGCGCTCGACGCTTAAGGGCCAATGGCTTTCGGCCCCTTGGGCGAGGTAAGCCAGACGCTTGGCGCGGGCACGCTGGGGCATGGCGGCGAGCGCGGTGCCGTCGAGGGTGAGCGTGCCTTCAAAGGGGATGAGGCCTGCAATGGCGCGCACCAGCGTTGTCTTGCCGACGCCGTTGGGGCCGATGAGGCCGATGAAACCTGTGCCCGTCAGATCAAGCGAGAGGTCGCGCAACACGCGCGCGCCGCCGAGCGAGGCGTAGAGGTGGGTAATGTGGAGGGTCATCAATCGGCCTCCCGTCTGGTGCGCAAGATGAGCCAGAGAAAGAACGGCGCGCCAATGAGCGAGGTGATGACGCCGAGTTTAGGCTCAGGGCCGCTTGTCGGCAGGCGCACAAGAATGTCGGCGGCGAGCACCATGGCGCTGCCCGCGAGCGCACTGGGCAAGAGCAAGCGCCCCGGCTGATGGCCAACAAGCGGCCGCACCAGATGGGGCACGACGAGGCCAACAAAGCCGATGACGCCGGTGACCGCGACGGTTGCGCCGACGGCAAGGCCAGTGCCGAGGATGGAGCGGAGTTTCAGCGAGGTTTGATTAAAGCCGAGGCTGGCGGCCGTGTCCTCGCCCAGCGTCAGCGCATCAAGCGCGCGGGCGGTGGAGGCCACAAGCGCGAGGCCAACGACGACGAAGGGCAACGCGAACCAAAGCTGGTCCATGCTGCGGTCGGTGAAGGAGCCGAGCAGCCAGAAGATGATTTCATAAACGGCATAAGGCGACGCCGCCAGCGACAGGGCGAGCGAAGTAAAGGCCGAGGCAAAGGCAGAGATGGCGACGCCTGCCAGAATGATGGTGACGATGGACGGATTGCGGCCCGCAAGCAGATAGAGAAGCGCGAGGCTCGCCAAAGCCCCGGCGACACCACCGAGCGGCACCAGCATGGCGGAACCGGCGGCGAGGCCGAAATAGAACACCAGCACCGCGCCAAGCGCCGCGCCGCTCGATGCGCCGATGAGGCCAGGTTCGGCCAGCGGATTGCGCAAGAGGCCTTGGAGGCCTGCGCCGGTGAGGCCGAGCGTGGCGCCGACGACGAGGCCGAGGAACGCACGCGGCAGACGGATTTCTTTTAAGATCAACCAGGCGAGCGAGCGGTCGATCTCATCCATGGCGTGAAGTTTAGTGAACAACAACTCGCCACCGCGCCCGACATAAACGGAGGCAACAAAGAGCAGCGCCACGAGGGCTGCGAGCGCCAGATTGATGAGAAAGTAGTTGGGCAGGCGGCGCATCAGTTCACCTTCGGCGCGTCGAACGTGTCGCGTGCGGTGGCGAGACGCGCGGCGATCTCGGCGATGAAGGGTGTGCCGCAGTTCCAGAGTTTGGCGGGCAGATCAATCGCGCGGGCATGGGCATCGATATAGGCCTTGAGCGCGGGATGGGACAACACTTGATGGGCGAGCGAAGGCTCATGCGGGCGGTAGATGCCGATGGCGACGAGATCGGGGCGCGCGTCGATCAGGTCTTCGATGGTGAGATTGACGAAGCCGCCACTGGGGCCGGTCTTGACGACATTTTCAAAGCCGGCATGAGTGAGGAGCGCGCCGAGGATGGTGTTGGCGGCCGCACTGCCGCCGAGGTCTTGATAGATGACAGCGCGCGGCGGATGGGCGGTCATCGGCCGCGCACTGGCGGCGAGCGAGGCATCAAAGCGGGCAATCCACGCTTCGCCTTTGGCCGTAACACCCAGCGCGGCGGCGACACGGCGGACATTGGCGCGGACATCATCGAAGGTTTGCGCGTCGTTGACTTTGACCACCGGTACATGGGCGCGCGCCAGCAGCGACAGCGTGAAGGGTGATGAAAAGCTGTGAGCCAAAACGAGGTCTGGTTTGTGCTCAAGGATTTCTTCGGCTGTGGCGTTGTTAAGCGGGATGCCTTTGGTGAGCGCGGCGACGGGGGAATCTTCTGGGTCGGCGGCGACGCGGTAAACCGACTTCAAAGTGCCGGGCGGCGCGAGTTCGAGCGCCAGCAAGTCAGAGCAGAGGTTGATCGAGACGACGCGCTGGGGATGTCGGGGCGGCTGTTGCACCTCGCCCGCCCCTGCCCCGCTGGCAAGAACCAGCAGCAGTGCCGACAAAGCAAAGAACGCAACAGACCGCATGGATCAGCTTTCGGTGAGTGCCGCGCGGGCGGCAGAGTGCGCTAGCAACGTGCGCAGGGCCAGCGTGAGAAGTGCCGCCAGAACCAGCGAGGCGGCGAGCGCCAAGATGCCCGATGTATAGCTGTTGGTGGCGGTTTTGACCAAACCGACGATATAGGGCCCGGCAAAGCCACCCAGATTGCCGGTGGAATTGATGAGCGCGATGCCGCCAGCCGCCGCCGTGCCTGACAGGAAGATGGGTGGCATGGCCCAGAAGGGCACGATGGAGACATAGGTGCCGATGGCGGCAAGCCCCAGCGAGGCGATGATGAGCGGTGCCGAGCCAAACCATGCGCCGCCGATGAAACCGGCGGCAGCGGCCAGACACGGAATGGCCGTGTGCCAGATGCGCTCGCCCGCGCGATCGCTGGAGCGGCCCCAGAGCGGCATGGCGACGGCAGCAACCATATAGATGGCCGCGACGATCCAGCCGGTTTGGGTTTTGTCAAAGCCCTGCTGATTGATCATCTGGGGCAACCAGAAGCTGATGCCGTAAAGCCCAATGACGATGGTGAAATAGATGAGGCACATGAGCAGCACGCGGAGATCGCGCAACGCGGGCCAAAGCGTGTGATGAGCATCGACATGGGTGTTGGCGCGGTCGCGCGCGAGGCAATCGGCGATGGTGGCTTTTTCGGCCGAGGTGAGCCATTTGGCTTTGTGCGGACCATCAGGCAGGAGCCAGAGGATGGCGACGCCTGCGATGAGCGCGGGGACCGCCTCGACGATGAAGAGCCATTGCCAACCTTGAAAGCCCATATGACCATCGAACTGCAACAACCATGAAGACATGGGCGCACCGATGACGGAAGCGAGCGGAATGGCAATAAAATAGGTGCCATAGAGGCGCGCGCGCTGCTCGGCGGGGAACCAATAAGTCAGATAAAGGATCATGCCTGGCGCAAAGCCTGCCTCGGCGGCACCGAGCAGAAAACGCAGAACATAAAAGCTCATGGGCGTGGTGATGAAGGCCATGGCACCGGAAATGAGACCCCATGTGAGCATGATGCGGCAAATCCAAAGCCGCGCGCCGAGCTTTTCGATGACGAGATTGGAGGGCACTTCAAAGATGAAATAGCCGATGAAGAAGATGCCAACGCCCCAGCCGAAAATCTCGGCGGTGAAGCCGAGGTCTTGGTTCATGGTGAGGGCGGCAAAGCCGACATTGACGCGATCAAGGAAGCTGATCGTGTAGAGCACGATCATCACGGGAATGATGCGGCGGGAGGCGCGCGCAAAGAGGCGCGTTTCCTCCGCGGTCAGGTTGTTGGCGGTCACTTGTTGGTCTCCCCCTCAGGTCGGGGGTGACCATAAGGGAGGTGCACAGCGGTGGCAAAGGGGATGGGGCGCGATGATGACGGCGGTGGGTGTGTCCATCCTTCGAGACGGCTGCTGCGCAGCCTCCTTGAGGCATGAGGGTTATCACTTAAAGTCCTCCCCCTTGAGGGGGGAGGGTTGGGAGGGGGTGAAGCAGGGGATGATACAAATTAGATTTTTGCGCAGTAGCCACCCCCACCCTCCGCGCCATAGAGGCGCTCCTCCCTCCCCCCTCAAGGGGGAGGGTTTGTGAGGGGCGGTTACTTCAGCTTCGATAACCCTTGCAGCACGGGCTTGGGGCTGCGGGCCTCGGTGAAGAGGCCCCAATAGGCTTCTTCGGGGTGGTTGCCGCCCATCGGGTTGAAGTCGGAGACACGCCAAGGGGCGTCGAAGGCGGCGAAATAGGAGAATGCGTGGGCGCGGGTGGGCGGCATTTGCTTTTCGAGTTCGCGCCAGAAACCGGTTTGTTTGGCGGGTTCAAAACCGAGTTTGAGCGGGCCGGAGGGGACGCCGGTTTCTTTAATCACGATGGGGCCGCAATAGGCGTTGGCTAACTTAGCCGTGACCTTGACGACGAAGTCGGCCCAATTGACAGGACCGGCGGTGGCAAACCACGGCTCGAAAATCGGGTGGATATTAACCAGCATGAAATCGAGACTGTCGCGCACGTCTGAACTGTCACTCTCAAGGAACTGTGCGAAAGGCTCGCTGACGGTGAGTGGCATAGTGGGGAGGCGCGCACGCATGAGCGTGAGGTAGGCTTGGAGCTGGGCCCATGTGCCACGCTTGCCCAAAATGATTTCATTGCCGAGCGAGAGGCCGACGACGAGCTTGGGGTGGGCCTTGGCCATGGCGATAGCATTACGCACTTCTTCAGGGTCGGCGGGCGTCCACAGCCCGATGATGACGGCCTTGTAGCCAAGCTCTGCGGCGATGTCGGCGACATATTCGTTGCCGTCACGGGCTGAATAAGTGATGAGCGCATCAAAATAGGGACGCAGCGCGGTGAGGTCGGCGCGCACGCTGGCTTTGCTCGCCTTGGTGATGGTGCCGTCGATCACTTTGAGATCGGTCGGGTTGTAGGAAACGAAGCGGTCCTGCGCCATGGCCGTTTGGAGGCGCGTTAGCGTAGGCCCCGCGGCCTTATGGGTAACGCAAGTGTCGGCCGCTTGGGCGGCGGTGGACATGAGGACGGCGGCAAGGACGGCGATGATGATGCGCATGGGATGAGCCTATTGGGTTCGCGGGCGCACCGCCAGTGGCGTTTGTGTGGCGATTAAAGAGCGACGCCGCCACGCTTCAAGGCACTAAAATAGCAAAGCCATGAAGATGTGTAGAGAGCCATGGGGCGCGAGCTCCGGTGTGGGGGGCAAGGGAAAAGAAAGCCCCCCCTCCCTAGCCCTCCTCCTCAAGGGGGGAGGGCGCTGATGGGTCGTTCAAGCTTGATATGCGCTGTTGCTTGTTGCCCGAAGACGGCTCGCCAATCTACATGCATTATTCAGGTCGGATCGTGATGAAAAACCACGATCTGATGGCAGTGTTGGGCGACCCGGCGGTCCCGGCAACGCTGACACCGTCGGATTATTATTTCCGCACCGCGCCTTACTTTGAGGTGGCGACTGACAGCCCGCATGCCTGGCTCAACGACACGCTCGTCATTGGCGTCGGGGCGATCACCAACAGCGGGATCGGCTATAAGGTCTATCGGGTGCTGTGAGGGGCATGGGCCTCGCCCTTCGAGACGCGGTTTCGCCGCTCCTTGAGACGCGAGGGCTTATTTCAAGAAACCCTCAGAATGGTTTGACGATGGCGAGGTAATAGAGGGTCGGGATGGAACGTGAAATGCCGCCATATTTTTGATAATGCTTTTAACAAATATAAAAGCTGTCATCCCGGCGAAGGCCGGGATCCAGAACGGCATATTCTGAGCGGGCGGCAACTGGACCCCGGCACAAGGCCGGGGTGACAGCCATTGATTGGGGCCACGCTTCAATCGAAGGCTTCGTCCCATGTGCCTTTGGTGGAGGCTTTAGAATATTCGGTGGCGCGGTTTTCGAAGAAGTTGGCGTGTTCGATACCGTTGAGCATTTCGTCCATCCAGGGCAGCGGGTTTTTGTCCGTGCGGTAGATGGGCTGGAGGTCGAGCTGCGTCAGGCGACGGTCCGCGATGTAGCGGATGTAATCTTTCACTTCTTGGCCCGTCAGGCCTTCGATGCTGCCCATTTCGAACGCCAGATCGATGAAGGCGTCTTCGTGATGGATGATGGTTTCGCAGGCCTTATAGATGTCGCGCTTGAGCTCTTCGTCCCAGATTTCGCGATTTTCGTCGATGAAGGTGCGGAAGAGTTTGACGATCGAATTGGTGTGCAGCGTCTCGTCGCGCACCGACCATGTGATGATCTGGCCCATGCCCTTCATCTTATTAAAGCGCGGGAAGTTCATCAGGATTGCGAAGGAGGCAAACAGTTGCACGCCTTCGGTGAAGGCACCGAAAACGGCCAGCGTCTTGGCGATGTCTCTCTTTGTCTCCATGCCCCATTCGCGCATGTAGTCGAACTTGTCCTTCATTTCCTTGTATTTCATGAAGGCTTCGTATTCGGCTTCGGGGATGCCGATGGTGTCGAGCAGATGCGAATAGGCGGAAATATGCACCGTTTCCATGTTGGAAAACGCTGAGAGCATCATCGCGACTTCGGTGGGTTTGAAGACGGCGGAATAATGCTTCATGTAGCAGTTATTCACTTCAACGTCGGCCTGCACGAAGAAGCGGAAAATCTGCGTCAGCAGATTGCGCTCGCCGGGGGTGAGTTTTTTCGCCCAGTCTTTCACATCGTCCGCGAGCGGAACTTCTTCTGGCAGCCAATGGATGCGCTGCTGAGTGAGCCAAGCGTCATAGGCCCAAGGATAGCGGAAGGGCTTATAGACGAGGCGTTCTTCGAGAAGTGATGACATGGGCTTTGTCCGATTACTGTTTCGTCACAGGGGTGAGAAAGACTTTACGCCCCTCTCTTTCGTCATGCCCGGACTTGATCTGGGCATCCACGTCTTTTCCGCAGAAAGATGGATAGCCCGGTCAAGCCGGGCTATGACGGGTCGTATTTACTGGCAGGAAAGGCACTCGTCGTATTCGACGGTCTCGCGGCGGGTTTCGGTGGCGACTTGTTCGAGCGTTTTGACGTCGAGCGTTTTGGCGCGCACAAGCGAGACGACTTCGGCCTTTTCGGCGCGCTGGATCGACAGCGAGCGGCAATAATAAAGGCTTTTGACGCCCTGCTTCCAAGCTTGGATGTGCAGCTTGTTCAAGTCGCGCTTGTGAACGTCGGCGGCGAGAAAGAGGTTTACTGACTGGGCCTGATCGATCATGGGGGCGCGGTCGCCGGCATGTTCGATGACCCAACGCTGGTCGAGTTCAAAGGCGGTTTTGAACACGGCCTTCTCATCGTCGTCGAGAAAATCCAAGTGCTGGACCGAGCCGCCGTTGACGACGATGGAAGACCATGTGTCGTCGTCGTTGCGGCCCTTGGTGTCGAGCAGTTTCGTCAGGTGACGATTGCGGACATTGAAGGAGCCTGACAGCGTTTTATGCGTGAAGCTATTGGCCGCAATCGGCTCGATGCCCGGCGACGTGCCGCCGGTGATGATCGAGATCGACGCCGTGGGCGCAATCGCGGTCTTGTTGGAGAAGCGTTCGTGGAAGCCGAACATTTTGGCATCCGGGCAGGCCCCGCGCTCGGTGGCGAGTTTCTTGGAAGCCGCATTGGCACCGTCTTGGACGAGCTTGAACATGCGCTTGTTCCAGACCTTGGCCATGACGCCTTCGAACGGGATCATGTTGGCTTGCAGGAACGAGTGATAGCCCATGACGCCGAGGCCGACGGAACGCTCTTGCGCGGCGGCATATTTGGCACGGCTCATTTCGATGGGCGCGCGGTCGATGAAGTCTTGCAGCACATTGTCGAGGAAGCGCATGACATCTTCGATGATCATCGGATTGTCGCACCACTCGAAATAGGTTTCGAGATTGAGCGATGACAGGCAGCAGACCGCGGTGCGCTGTTCGCCGTGCTGGTCGATGCCGGTGGGCAGCGTGATTTCAGCGCAGAGGTTTGAGGTTTTCACTTCAAGGCCCGCGAGCTTGTGATGCTCGGGCCGCGCGTTGTTCACGGTGTCCTTGTAGATGATGTAGGGCTCGCCGGTTTCGATGCGCGAGGTGAGCAGGCGGATCCAGAGTGACCGGGCGGAAATGGTTTTTTGCACCGTGCGGTCTTTGGGCGACAGCAGCGCCCAATCGGCATCGGCCTCAACGGCGCGCATGAAAGCGTCCGACACAAGGATGCCGTGATGCAGGTTGAGCGCCTTGCGGTTCGGATCGCCACCTGTGGGGCGGCGCATTTCCATGAACTCTTCGACTTCAGGGTGATCGACCGGCAGATAAACCGCGGCCGAACCACGGCGCAACGAGCCTTGGCTGATTGCCAGTGTCAGCGAATCCATGACGCGGATGAAGGGGATGATGCCGCTGGTTTTGCCATTGCCATTAACGGTCTCGCCGATGGAACGCAGGTTGCCCCAATAGGAGCCAATGCCGCCGCCCTTGGCCGCCAGCCAAACGTTTTCGTTCCAAAGGCCCAAAATGCCTTCGAGGCTGTCCGTTGCTTCATTGAGGAAGCAGGAAATGGGCAGACCGCGCTGGGTGCCGCCGTTCGATAAGACGGGGGTGGCGGGCATGAACCAGAGCTTGGAAATGTAGTCGTAAAGCCGCTGGGCGTGGGCGGCATCGTCGGCATAGTAAGACGCGACGCGGGCAAACAGGTCTTGAAAGGACTCACCTGGCATCAAATAGCGGTCGGTGAGCGTCGCTTTGCCAAACTCGGTCAGCAGCGCATCGCGGGCGTGGTCAACCTTGACCGCAAAGCCCTTTTTGCCCGCCAAATTGGGGGCCACCTGGACGACCTGATCGGTCTCGCCGAAGGGCATTTCCGGTTCGGCTGTCGCTGCCATGTCGGCGCGGGGGCGATGCGCCCCTGCCCTGACCGGTGCACGCTCGCCCGTGATGATTGCGGAAACGGTGGCCTCGACCTCAGTCATGTCGAGCGCCTTCGACGTATCGTTAAGCATAGTCGTCCCCTCTTGGCCCCTTTGTGCCTGCTCCGCCGCCGCGAAAGACACAAAACTATCCGCACAGCGAGATAGCATTCGCCGTTTTTCCACCCCGTATGGGTGGAACCTGCTGATTCGATGAATGCGCGAATATCTACAGCTATGAACACCGAAGCACCACGCGTCTAGATATAGTAGCCCAGATGCGATTCACGTCAACGATTTGTGTCAGCCTGAAGTGAAATATTTGGTTAAGAATATGCCAATGACGCTGCGTCGAGCGACCATTTATTGAGGCTTATCAACAGCTTGATTCCAGTTGACGCCGCCTGCCCAAGGGGGCCGAATGGCGACAAGCCCCTTCTATCCACAGGAAAACCCATCTCATGTACGACACCGCTGACCGGCGTACGCTTTTTGCGCCAATTGAGCCCTATTCGACCGGTTTTTTGCAGGTTTCGCCGCTTCATCGGCTCTATTACGAGGAATGTGGCAACCCGCAAGGCAAGCCGGCGGTGATCGTGCATGGCGGGCCTGGCGGCGGCTCGAACCCGACGATGCGGCGCACGCATGACGGGGGGGCCTACCGAATCATTCTGTTTGACCAGCGCGGCTGCGGACGCTCGACGCCTCATGCCGAGTTGCAGGGCAATACGACCTGGGATCTGGTCGCAGACATGGAGCTGTTGCGCGAGCATCTGAAAATCGAGCGATGGCAGTTGTGCGGCGGCTCATGGGGCTCGACACTGGCGCTGGCCTATGCCGAAACGCACCCCAAGCGCGTCAGCGAGATCATCCTGCGGGGCATTTTCACGCTTCGGCAGCGCGAGTTGGATTGGTTTTATCAAGAGGGCACCGACGCGCTGTTTCCCGACGCTTGGGAAAAGTTCATCGCGCCGATCCCGCAGGCTGAACGCGGCAACCTGATGGCGGCGTATTACAAGCGACTGACGGGCAACAATGAATCCGAAAAAATCGCCTGCGCCAAGGCCTGGAGCATCTGGGAGGGGACGACGCTCTCTTTGTATTCGGACCCCGAACGCATTGCGCGCTTTGCCGATGGGCATTTTGCTTTGGCGTTTGCGCGGATCGAATGCCACTACTTTGTGAACAAAGGCTGGTTTGAGCCGCAGGATCAGCTGATCCAGAACGCCGGGTTGCTGAAAGGCATTCCGGGCGTGATCGCGCAGGGGCGATATGACGTGGTGACGCCGATGTTTACCGCTTGGGAACTGGCCAAGGCTTGGCCGGACGTGGAACTGAACGTGGTGCCGGATGCAGGCCATACGGCGACGGAGCCGGGGATTGTCGATGTGATGGTGCGGGCGAGTAACCGGTTTGCGGTGGCTTGAGGCACATCAAGAGCTAAACGTCCGCAACCAAGGTTACAGACTCGCTATGCCAAAACTATCATCATCTTCAAAGTCCTCAAACATTTCATCATATATATCCGAGAATGAAATATTGGCACGTCCAGCCCCCTGCACGCTCGAATTTTTCAAAACGCGCTTAAGGCGTCGCCTGTCCAGCATGATCTGAACGTCACCAAAAACGGCATCGTCCAAAAAACTAACTTTCTTAGAGAGCAATTCACCAAATAGCGGATGCGATTTCACAGCCAAATTCATGACTTTGTCTGAAGTCCATGCGCGTAAAACGCTTTCGTAAAACATCAGCCAGTGATGACTGTCCAAGCCGCCGCTCTTCACTTCTCGACGCCACCCAAACGTGCTCAACGGACTGGACAGAAGATGTTTCTCGTTCAATAATCCCAACAGCGCAAAGGCTACCGATGACATCGAATTTGCATAGTCACCAAAATCCGTGGTGGACACTTTGATCTTCAAAGCTCCACACACAACCAACGCCCAAGCTACCTCAAAATCATGACCGTTCCGAGCATGAGCGCGGAATACACTCCTAATCCACTTTTCTACCAGCTGCCCGTAATCAGTGCTCAAGCATGTTTCCTTATTATTGATAATAAAGGTCGACACCAAGCTAATACATGCGGGGAAGTCTCGCCCAAATCGAAGCAATGTAGTGAGTGCCAACTTAAAATTCTGACTCTGAAACTCTGTATGTAACATGCCTGTAGCAAGCCACTTCACTGGAAAGGCATTTCTCAATTTACTGGAGTGATACAGCGCCAAATCTGCGGCCTGTCGGATCAGCCGCTCCTCTTCACGCCAATCTCGAGATGAAAGGGTCGAGCGCTTTAGCTCATATCGCCACCTATCAGTGAATATTTCTCTACTGGCTTTAATCTCAGTTTTGTCGTCGTTAAGTTGAAGATTAAATTTTGCCAATGTGTTTCTCAGAGCTACCAGCGCAAGAACACACTGTTCCTCACTGTCAAATCCGAGAAAAAAATCATCTACGAGGCGAAACCCATTGCTGCCATTAACAGCGCTCGCGAAATCTGGGTCGCCATGCACGCCACTCAGCAACACTTCTGCTACGATCCGTGATGTATCTGGCCCTACTGGAATTCCAAACGTCTCACGTGCTTGGCAAGATTGCAGTGCCTGATCCAGTTCATCAGTCCAGTGTTTTGCCTTTGTACGCTTAACTTTCGTCGCCATGTACTTTGCTTTGACCTTATCTTTGCCAAGCACCGCCCAAGGAATTGAGTGCGTATAAATCGTGTAGAAAAACCTCGAAATATCGGCCACAAGAATAAATGGCTTCTCTTGCGACACTTTACTTCGCTTGGCATCAAGAGCCTTAAACGAAACCCCCTTAAACGCTCGAAAATTCGCCAAGTCTGGCTCTGCCCCATACAGTGATATTCTGGATTTTTCGATCAAACTCCGAATCTCATTATGATTTTTTACTAATATCATTGAGAGTCGCAGTTGGGCCCCAGGATGCACAAGTGCCAAATCACGACGATTTCCATTCTCGCGAGGAATGCTAAATTTCTCGAACTGCGTTGGGTAAGATTTAGCTAGCGGGCCCTTGCCGAGATGTTGAAAATTGTTTTCACAATATGCGGAAAAGTGACGAGCGGTGATGGCAGGAGGAAGCTCTTCAGGTAAATAACCTGTTTGGATAAGCGACGAAAGCAAGGTCTTATGTCTCGGCCTAGTCGCCATTTTTCATTTCCACAATGCTTCCATCAACGACACGATCCATTCTGTGTACACAATATATTAGTTCATGAACATCCTCTATCTCGTCAATGAAGAAAGTTCTGGGCCCGGTGTGTTGCTGGAGGAAGCAAACGCGCGAGGGGCCACACATACGATTGTGCGCACTTTTGTCGATGAACCTGTGCCCGTCTCGCCCGATGGCTATGACGGGCTCGTTGTGATGGGCGGCATCATGGGGGTTTATCAGGATACGGAATATCCATTCATCGAGGATACGCGAGCGCTGATGCGGGCGTTTCATGCAGCCGATAAGCCGATCATGGGCGTGTGTCTGGGGGCGCAGATGCTGGCGAGCGCCTTTGGCGGTGCTGTTTACAAGATGGGTTTTGAGGAATGGGGGTTTCTGCCGCAAACATGGGAGGCAGCCGCCAGCGCTGATCCGCTGTTGCGAGGCATGGCGCAAGAGCACGCCATCATGCAGTGGCATGGCGATACGTTTGATCTGCCCGATGGCGCGGTGCGGCTGGCGACGCGGGAGAAATGCCCCAATCAAGCGTTTCGGCTGGGCACAAAATCTTACGGGTTTCAGTTTCATCTGGAGATGACGGCGGCGACGACGGCGCAGTGGCTCAAGCAGCGGACGCAAGCGAAGGACGCGCAGGTGGAGGCTTTGATCGCGGCGGCGCATATCGAGAGGCTGCCTGCGGCGCAGGCGTTTGCGCGCGAGGTGATGCGGCGGTGGATGGGGCTGGCGGCGTGAGGTGGATGCCCCGCCTCCTTTCATTAAAGGTGGGCCGGGGCATGACGTTTTTGCGAAGATGTACCCCCCTCCCTAGCCCTCCCCCTCAAGGGGGGAGGGAATAAAGGGATCAGAAGTTCACGCGGCGGGAGATGGCGCCGTCGACGATCATGTTGATGCCGGTGGTGAAGCTGGATGCCGGAGACGCAAGAAACACTGTGGCATTGGCGATGTCTTGGGGCGTGGCCATGCGGCCCATCGGGTTTCTTTTCATCGTTGCTTTGAACATGTCGGGCATGTGTTCTTCGACCATGTTCCAGACACCACCTTTGAAATAGACCGTACCGGGCGAGACCGTGTTGAAGCGGACGTGCTTGCCCGCATGTTCTTTGGCCAGACCCTTGGCCAGATGAATTTGAGCCGCCTTCAGCGCGCCATAGGCCCCAGCGCTTTCGGCTTCAGCCGCCGAAATCGAAGAGATGATGACAGCAGAGGCGTCGCCGTTGGCGGCGGCTGACTTTTCGAGGAAAGGAAGTGCGGCTTCGCAGAGATTGCGCGCAGCCATGACGTCGATTTCAAAGCAAGCGCGCCAAGCGTCCTCGCCGTTGCCTTGAGCGAGCGCGGAGGCGTTGGCGACAACGATGTCGAGGCCGCCAAGCGTTTTTCCGGCTTCGGCAATCCATTTTTTCAAAGCGTCCCCGTCAGCGATATCGACGACGCCACCGACGACGTTGACGCCTTTCTTTTTCAGCGCGGCGACGGTTTCGGCCACCTGATCGGGGTTGCGCGCGCAGATGGCGAGGTCAGCCCCTTCCGCAGCAAGCGTTTCAGCGATGGCGCGTCCGATGCCGCGTGTGGCACCCGTGATGAGGGCTTTCTTGCCTTTCAGAGCGAGGTCCATGTGTCGTCTCCTTTTTAGGTTTTCAGTCGTGGTTTCGGGTTTAATTTTTTGTGTCGGTGAGGAACAACTCGCGGATCGAGCGGATGCCTTCATCGATGCGGAGCTTCAACAGCCTGATCGCCTTTTGCGGTGGCGGCGGATCAAGATCGAGGCCGATGCTTTTGGGCGTGTCATACTCACCTGTTGAAAGCGCCACCAGATCGACCGTGCCCGCGCGAACACGCGCACCGGCGGTAATGACGGCGCCAAGGCGCGCATGCATGACGGCAGCAAGCGTCAGGTCGCGCTCATGCGGCGTCACCTGAAAACCGTAGATGTCGGCGACCTCGCCGGCGTTGGCCCCCGCACTCAACGTAAAATCAATCGAACCAATCTCGCGCGACTTCACACGCAGCTTGCGGGCCCCAAAAAGGCGATCCAGTTGAAGGAGATCTGCTGTGCTGGTGACAAGCATAACCACATCGCCGGTTAAAAGCCCGTCTGTGGGCACTTTGTTCAGCGTCTGCCCATCACGCATGACGGAAATGATCTCGGTGCCGGGAGCTAATGTGGGCATACGCCGCATACGTCGTCGGGCAATCAGGCTCATCGGGTCAACGGTATAGGCGACGACCGTGCGATCAATCCCTGCAGGCAATTCGATATCGACCCGCAGGCGCGGCTGAGGGCGCGGCGGCATGTCAACGCCAGCGGCACGCGCCGCCGGTGAAATGGTCCACCCCTGCACGATGAGCGAAACCAACACACAAATAAAGGCAACCCCGAAAATTGTTTCGGCATGGTCGATATGACCGATGACGGGAATGGTGGCCAGAAAGATCGGGACCGCACCGCGCAAACCGACCCATGAAATGAACGTTACTTCGCGCGGCTTGTACTTCATCGGGAAGATCGACAACACCACCGCGATGGGGCGCGCCACAAAGATCAGCACGGCTGCAATGATGAGCGCGGGAATAAGAATGGGAACGAGCTTTGAGGGCGTGACAAGAAGGCCCATCAGCAAGAACATGGTGATCTGGGCAAGCCAAGACAGGCCATCAAAGAAACGGCTGATCTCAGAGGCGGCTCGATGCGGGTTGTTGCCCAGAGTTGTGCCCACCAGATAGATCGCAAGGAAACCTGACGTTTGAAGGGTCTGGGCAATCGCAAAGACGACGAGCGCAAGGGCAAGGGCCAAGATCGGATAGATGCCGGGCGAAAATTTCAACCGATTGACGGCACGCAGCACAATCTGGCCGCCGATGAGGCCCAAAATGATGCCGCCGCCCATCTGGCGCACGAAATCCACAAAGAACTGAAAAATGAGCGTCCATGTGATGTCGCCTATGTTGCCACTGGGCAGGTCATAGGCAATGAGGTTGACGAGCGTTATGGTGAGGAAGATCGACATGGGGTCGTTGATGCCGGATTCGACTTCCAGTGTGTTGCCGACACGCGGCCGCAGGCGAAGGCCGCGCAGATGCAGCAGCAAGAAGACAGCCGCCGCATCGGTCGGCCCGACAATGGCACCGATCAGCATCGAATGGAGCCAGTCATAGCCAAGCACAAAATGGGCCGCAGCGCCGGTGATGCCCGACGTTATGAGGACACCGAACGTGGCAAGCACTAGCGCGGGCGACAGAGCCCGGCCAAAGGCATCACGCGAGGTGCGCCGACCGCCATCGAACAGGATGACAGCGAGCGAGAGCGAGCCTGCAAGATAAGCGA
This sequence comes from Parvibaculaceae bacterium, assembly GCA_041688015.1. Classification (GTDB taxonomy): domain Bacteria; phylum Pseudomonadota; class Alphaproteobacteria; order Parvibaculales; family Parvibaculaceae; genus Parvibaculum. The sequence continues at coordinate 156,901 of JBDNIY010000009.1, read as the reverse complement.
GGCGGAAATCCTGAAAATCGATACCGCCGATGCCGTCCTGGCCTGCCAACATGCCAAAAGCCAAGAAAACCAGCAGCAAGGGCGCGCCGATGCGCGACGACAAGACACCTGCAAAAATGGAAAAGGTAATCAGCGCAGCAGAAATGAGGATGATGTGGTTGGCGAGATCCATGCGAGGTCTGAAGACTCTTTTTTTGAGGTGCTGTTGGGTTTGAGGTGCGGTTGGGCTGGAGTGCAGAATTTGGGACGATGAGGCAACAAATAACACGAACCGCAACCGGCCAGACCGATGGCGAGCCCGGCTGGTGGCAAGCGATGAGAAAAGTGTAAAGTCATAGACCGACATGGCAGCGCGGTTATACTGTAGGATAAAGCACCGCCAAGGTGCCAATCATTACGGCGTCCGAAGAACGTCCGAGCCTAAAATAGGGAGAATACAATGGACCTTGCCATGCGGTCAGAGGATGTCGCGTTTCGTGACGAAGTGCGGGCTTTTCTCAATGACAATCTGAGTGACGAGTTAAAGGCGCATGCGCGCCTGACACCGGGCATTCTGTCGGATCAGGATTTGCGCGTGGAATGGCTGCGCCGCCTCAATGCGCGCGGCTGGGCGGCCCCAAGCTGGCCCAAAGAATTTGGTGGCACGGGCTGGACCGTGATGCAGCGTTTCCTCTGGGCCTCGGAATGCGCCGCTGCGGGTGCGCCTGCGAGCTCGAACATGGGTCTCTCAATGGTTGGCCCGACGCTGATGGGCCACGGCACGAAGGAACAGCAGGCTTATTATCTGCCGCGTATTCTGGACGGCGAAGACTGGTGGTGTCAGGGCTATTCAGAACCCGGTTCGGGCTCGGACTTGGCATCCCTACAATGCAAGGCGGTGCTGGACGGCGATGACTATGTGATCAACGGCACGAAGCTCTGGACCACGGGCGCACATCAATCCAACAAGATGTTCTGCCTTGTGCGCACCAACCCCAACGCTGAAAAGAAGCAGCAAGGCATCAGCTTTATTTTGATCGATGACTTTCATGCCAAGGGCATCAAGGTGGACCCGATCATCACGCTGGCGGGCGACCATGAGGTCAATCAGGTGTTCTTTGACGATGTACGCGTGCCCAAAAAAAATCTGGTTGGCGCGGAAAACAACGGCTGGACGGTGGCCAAATATCTGCTGGAGTTTGAACGCGGCGGGGCAGCGCATGGCGCCAACCTGCGCAACTCGCTCAACAAGCTGAAAGTGGTGGCGGGCACTGAACATAGCAGCGACGGCACACGCCTGATCGATGATCCAGCCTTCCGCCGCAAGATCGACGAGACGGATGTGGAAGTGACGGCGGTGGAATTTACTGAGCATCGCATCATGGCGTCATTGTCCAACGGGCAGAACCCCGGCGCTGCGGCCTCGATCATCAAGCTGCGCGGCGCGGATACGAGCCAGAAGATTACCGAGCTTGGCGTTGAGGCGATTGCCTTTTACGCCGAACCGGACGTGATGGAGGCTCGCACATGGGGCTCCAATGTCGCGCCGGTTGGGCCTGACCACACATTGATGGTCATGCCTAAATATCTCAACACGCGGGCCTCGTCGATTTTTGGCGGCTCGAACGAGGTTCAGCGCAACATCATGGCGAAGGCTGTGCTGGGGCTTTGATGGTCCTCACCCTCCCAACCCTCCCCCTTTTGAGGGGGGAGGGCTAGAGGGGGTGTATGACGGTAGAGGTTTTGCGAAGAAGCCCCCCACCTTAGCCCTCCCCCTCACATTGCGCGTAGGCGCAAAAAGGATTGGTGTGGAGGGGAAAGGCTCAACGCAGCAACACACTTCAAAACAGGCGGAAACCTATGGACCTTCATTTCACGGGCGCGGACGCGGCATTTCGCGACGAGGTGCGGCAATTTCTCGATGACAATCTGACACCCAAATTGAAAGACGCAGGCTCGCTGACCACCAGCGTTTTCACGGATAAAGAGTGGAACTTGAAGTGGCAAAAAATCTTGCACAAGAAGGGCTGGGTCGCGCCGAACTGGCCGGTTGAATATGGCGGCACCGGCTGGAGCGACATGCAAAAATATATCTGGTCGTCGGAATGCGCGCGCTATGGCACACCGCATCTTTCGCCCATGGGCTTGCGCATGTGTGCGCCTGTGTTGATGAAATATGGCACGCAAGAGCAGAAAGATTTTTTTCTGCCGCGGATGCTGGCGGGCGAAGACTATTGGTGTCAGGGCTATTCTGAACCCGGCTCAGGGTCCGACCTTGCCTCGCTGCAATTGCGTGCGGTGAGCGACGGTGACGACTATGTGCTGAACGGCTCGAAGATATGGACGACGCATGCGCATTTTGCCAATCGCATGTTTTGCCTTGTGCGCACCAGCACAGAAGGCAAGCCGCAACAGGGCATCACGTTTATTCTGCTTGAGATGGACACGCCCGGCCTCAAGGTCGAGCCGATCATCACGCTGGCGGGCGAGCATGAAGTGAACCAAGTGTTCTTTGATGATGTGCGCGTGCCCAAAGCCAATCGCGTCGGCCCAGAAAATGACGGCTGGACGGTCGCAAAATATCTGCTGGAGTTTGAACGCGGTGGCGCTTACGCGGCAGCCCTTGGCGTTGGCGTCGAGAAAGTGCGCGCAATCGCCAAGGCCGAACATGGCGATACGGACGCGCGACTGATCGAGGAGCCCGCCTTTCGGCGCAGGCTCGACGAGGTGGAAATTTCGGTCAAGGCGATGGAAGTGACCGAGCATCGGGTGATGGCCGAAATCGCGCGGACGGGCAGTCCGGGACCAGCATCCTCGATGCTCAAGACGCGTGGCACGGAGATGACGCAAGCAATTGACGAGTTGGCGGTGGAGGCGCTTGCCTACTATGCCAATGTCGAGCAAATGGCGGCGCGCGCGCCGGGGTCGAACGTGGAGCCTGTCGGGCCCGCCTATGGCATGACGGCGATGCCGAAATATCTCAACAATCGGGCGGCCTCGATCTATGGCGGATCGAACGAAATTCAGCGCGGCATCATGGCGAAGCTAGTGCTGGGGCTTTGAGGGTTGGGCTACTGGCCCTCCCCCTTTTGAGGGGGGAGGGGACTAAGACAAAGGGCTATCGTCTTTTGATCAGCAGCGTTGTCGTTTGTGTAAAGACGATCTCGCTGTTCTGGTTCATCAGGACGTGGCGATTTTTGACGATGCCGCGGTCGGGTTTGGAGGACGAGGGTTTTGTCTCGATGCACTCGATGACGAGGCGCAATGTGTCCTCGAGTTTGGCGGGTTTATGGAAACGGACTTCGTCATAGCCGAGCGCGCCCAGCACGGCGGTTTCTTCGGGCAGACGGGCGGCGAGGAAGAGGACGACGGCTTGGATGTGGGTGCCGCAGGCGGTCAGCGTGCCGTAGATGGATTTGGCGGCAGCAGCGCGGTCGATGTGGAAGGGTTGGGGGTCCCATTTACTAGCGAAAGAGACGATTTCGGATTCCGTCATCTCGTAGGTGGCGGGGATGTCGTGACGTTCGCCGACTGTGAAATCATCAAAATGGCGCATGGGGTTTTCTCCTGCTTTCTCTTATTGTCACCCCGGCCTTGTGCCGGGGTCCAGTGTCGCTTGCACTGAATTTGCGGTTCTGGATCCCGGCACAAGGCCGGGATGACAGCTTTTATTTTAGGTGAAACAGAAAAAAGGCCCGCGAGTTTCCCCGCGGGCCTGATTGGTCGTCCTTCGAGACGGCGCAAGCGCGCCTCCTCAAGGCATGAGGTCTTAGGCGAATTCGAACAGACCGGCTGCGCCCATGCCGCCGCCGATGCACATGGTGACGACGCCGTATTTGAGCTTCTGGCCAGCGGCCTTGCGACGCTGAGCTTCGAGCAAGATGTGGCCGGTGCAACGCGCGCCGGTCATGCCGAAAGGATGGCCGATGGAGATCGAGCCGCCATTGACGTTGTATTTTTCAGGGTCGATGCCGAGACGATCGCGCGCGTAAAGGCACTGGCTCGCGAAGGCTTCGTTCAATTCCCACAGGTCGATGTCGTCAACCTTGAGGCCGTGGCGCGCCAGCAGACGCGGCACAGCGAAGACGGGACCGATACCCATTTCGTCGGGCTCGCAACCGGCAACCGCAAAACCACGGAAGATGCCGAGCGGCGCGAGGTTGCGCTTTTCAGCTTCCTTGCGTTCCATGACGACGACGGCGGCGGCGCCATCGGAGAGCTGCGAGGCGTTGCCGGCGGTGACGAAGTTGCCTTCGCCGCGCACGGGCTTCAACGAGGCGAGGCCTTCAAGCGTGGTTTCGGGGCGATTGCATTCGTCGCGATCCACGGTGTAATCGACGAAGGATTCTTCCTTCGTTTCCTTGTTGACGACCTTCATCTTGGTCTTCATCGGAACGATTTCGTCCTTGAACTTGCCTTCGGCCTGAGCGGCGGCTGTGCGCTGCTGGCTGCGTAGGGAATATTCGTCCTGATGTTCGCGGCTGATGTTGTAATGCTTGGCAACGATGTCGGCGGTTTCGATCATCGGCATCCAAAGCGCGGGGTATTCGCCCAACAGCTTTTCTTCCGTGATGTTCTTAGTGTTGATGCCCCCCATCGAGACGAGCGAGATCGATTCAACGCCAGCGCCGATCATGATCGGGACGTCTTCGTTGACGACGCGGCCTGCCGCAACGGCAATGGAGTTGAGGCCCGACGAGCAGAAACGGCTGACCGTGAAACCCGATGTGGTGACGGGGCAACCGGCCCAGAGAGCGGCCAAACGGCCGATGTTCATGCCGGTGGCGCCTTCGGGGCTGCCGCAACCCATGGCGACGTCTTCGACTTCGGCGGGATCAATGCCGGCGCGCGCGATGGCGTGCTGGATGGCATGGCCACCCATGGCTGCGCCATGCGTGTTGTTGAAGCCGCCGCGGCCGGACTTTGCAAGGCCGGTGCGTGCGGTGGAGACGATGACTGCTTCTCTCATGGGAGTCCTCCGGGGAGCGTTTGAAAATTCTGACCCGCCCCCTTCGCCTTACGGCTGCTTGCTTGGGTGGGGCGGACTGCTGTTGGGCGCACCATAAACGTCCCGGATGGGCTTTAGAAAGAGGAATCTCCCGCCTGCCGCAGCGTTTATGGTACCCCCCCTGAACGAAAATGCACAGGCGGGCGGGCCTAAGCGAAGCGATCTGCTGCGTTTTGCCTCTTTCGCTCACCGCTTTGGGGCATTAGACAGGGGCATCTTCAGCTCCTCCCCCCGAATTCAAGAGTAACAGGCATGACCCCTCGCCCCATTCCGACCGGCTTTTCTCCCTTACAAACTCAGGGTTTTGCCGGTTTTGCCGGGCCTGTGATGGGCGGAACGGACGCGGATGGCCCGCTTTTTCTGTTCGATATTGCAGACCAACACCTCAACGGCGATGGGCGGCTGCATGGCGGCATGATGATGGGCCTGATGGCGATTGTGATGGGCGAGGCAGCCCAGATGGCCGCAGCAGCCAAGACAGAAGGCGCAAAAGCGCGGCCGCTGTCGCTCAATTGTGATTTTGTCAGCGCGGGCGAAACGGGCGAACAGGTCGAGGGGCGCACCACCATTACGCGTGCGACACGCAGCGTTCTCTTCATGTCCGGCACGCTCACCGTTGGCAAACGTGTGTTGATGACGGCAACGGGGGTCTATGCGGTGAAGGTGACTGAGCGATGACCGAGGGCGAGACGGGCAGCGCGCCCCGCACGCGCACCGCCATCCCCTCGCCTGTCGAGGTGGACGCTCCTCAAGGTTTTACCGCGCAGGAACTGCATGATCCGTTTGAAGCGCTGATGGGGCCGCTATTTGAGCGTGAAGAGGCAGACGGCGCCCGTGTGGCAGCTTTTATTGCCGATGAGCGGCACCTACGCGCTGATGGCAGCGTGCATGAGGGCATGATGATGACCTTTGCCGATGCGTTTCTTGGCGGCGCTGCCTGGCGCGGATCGGGCGGCAAACCCTGCGTCACCATGAGTTTGCAGGCGAGTTTCCTCGGCGATGCGCAGCGTGGTGACATTATTGAGATCCGCACGAAGGTGGAAAAGAAAACACGCGCCGTGATGTTTGTCTCTGCCGTCTTCACGGTTGGCGGTGAGCCGGTGATGACGGCAACAAGCCTGTGGAAGGTGCTTGGCGAGCGCTAGCCCACGCACTAGGCTTCCTCTCAAAGAACTCAGGGAGGACAAACACATGACAGCATCATTTACAGGCGGCTGCCTTTGCGGGGCGATCCGCTATGAAGCGACAGGCGAACCATCGGGCTCGGCGTTTTGCCATTGCCGCGATTGCCAATATGTCTCGGGCGGCGAACCGGCTTCGCTGGTGATCGTGGGGCGCGACGCGCTGAAAATCACTAAAGGCACGCTCAAGGGTTATACCAAAAAAGGCGACAGTGGCATGAACGTGACGCGCAAATTCTGCGCTGATTGCGGCACGCAGGTGCTGAGCGACGTCGAATCCGCCCCGCAAATCTGGGTGATCAAGGCGGGCACGCTGGACGAGCCTGCAGGCTTCACGCCCGGGGTTATTCTCTATGCATCGTCAGCACAGCCTTGGGCGCATATGACCGAGGGATTGCCGCAGATGCCCAAGGGGATGTGAGGGCGAAGCCCTTCTCTCATCGCCTTCACCCGACTTGATCGAGTGAAGGCGATCTAAAAATTGAAAACAAAATTCAGGGAGGCCGCAATGGCGATTGATTACGAAAAACTGATGGCGTCGAAATCGTCGGGGCAGGAATTTACCTATACCGACCGCGAGACGATGCTTTATGCGCTGGGGATCGGCTTTGGGCGTGACCCGATGAACACCAAGGAACTGCCTTTCGTTTATGAAAAGGGCCTTGTCACCGTGCCGACCATGGCGAGCGTGATCGCCTGGGGCGCGGGCGGGATGCGCGATAGCGGCATCAATTATCTGATGGTGGTGCATGGCGAACAAAAGCTGACGCTGCACAAGCCGCTGCCCATCGCCACCACGATCAGCGTGGACAGCCATGTCGTTGGCGTCTGGGACAAGGGCGCGGATAAAGGCGCGATCCTCGTTTCGGAGACGAATATCACCGACAAGAAAACCGGCGACAAGCTCTGCACCATGCAGGGCACGACATTTGCGCGCGGCGATGGCGGCTTTGGTGGCCCGCGCGAAGGCGCGCCAGTACCCCACACCATGCCGGAGCGCAAGCCCGACACGACGGTGGAGGTTAATACGCGGCCCGATCAGGCTTTGATTTATCGCCTGTCAGGCGACCGCAATCCGCTGCACGCAGACCCAGAGATTGCTAAGGCGGCGGGCTTTCCGCGCCCGATCCTGCATGGGCTCTGCACTTATGGCTCTTGCTGCCGAGCGCTTATTTCGTCGGCGGTTTGCAACTATGACCCGACGAAGATCACCGGCTTTGATGTGCGGTTTTCGTCGCCCGTATTTCCCGGCGAGACGATTGCGGTCGATATCTGGAAGGACGGCAATATCGCGTCGTTCCGCGCCCGCGTGAAAGAACGCGATGTGGTGGTCATCAATAACGGCAAGTGCACTTTGAAAGCATGAAAAAGGCGGGAGAGACACTCCCGCCTTTTTCATATCTGGGGATGAGATGAACAAGCGATTGCAAGGCCTATTGATTGCCAATGGCGCACTGCTGCTGGCGGGCTAATCTCAGGGCATGACACAAGATGCCTCCCCGCCTCGGCGCGTGATGATGCTTGGCTATGATGCCGCGCAGATCCTCGACATTGTCGGGCCGCTGGAAGTTTTGGCCTCCGCGCTGACGCCAGAAGGCAAGCCTGCCTATGTGGTGGAGCTGGTGGCACCACGCGCCGGGCCGATGACGACGACGTCCGGGCTGACGCTTTTTGCGACGCGGGCGATCGACGAAATTTCAGATGATGATTTGGCGGGCGTGGACACATTCATGGTGTCGGGTGGCGCGGGCAGTCGAGCCAGAGAAAAAGACGCAAAGCTGCTTGCCTTCATCTACCGGGCCTCGGTCCGTGCAGCGCGCACCGTGTCGATTTGCACCGGTGCGATTTTGCTGGCGGCAGCTGGATTGCTCGACGGCAAGCGGGCGACGACGCATTGGGCTTTTGCAGCACGGCTGAAGCGGGATTACCCCGCTGTCATCGTCGATGATGATGCTATTTTTCTGCGCGACGGAAACATCTGGACATCGGCGGGTGTGACGACGGGCATGGACCTCGCGCTGGCGTTGATCGAACTTGATTTGGGCCGGGAGATGGCACTGTCCATTGCGCGTCAGCATGTGATGTATCTGATGCGACCGGGCGGGCAATCACAATTTTCAGCGCAGCTTGCCGCCCAAGCCGTGGACGATGAACGCATCGCCCTTGTGTGCAGCTATATCATCGAGAACCCACGCGCCGACCTCACCGTGCCGCATCTGGCCAGCGTGGCGCGCATGAGCGAGCGCACCTTTGCGCGGCGGTTTGTGGAAAAAGTAACGATGACGCCAGCGTTATTTGTGGAGCGCGCGCGGCTCGACGAAGCCCGGCGACGCCTCAATGACACGCGGCTGCCGCTGGATCAGATTGCGCGCGACGCTGGCTTTGGCGTTGCCGAACGGATGCGGCGCGCCTTCCTGCGCCATCTCGGCGTGACACCTAATCGCTACCGTGAGCGCTTTCAAACCGCACGCCGCCCCATCACCATCCCGCTTCTTCAGGAGATGTCTCATGACGCATGAACGCACGATCGGCATTTTGATTTTTGATGATGCAGAAGAACTTGATTTTGTCGGGCCTTATGAGGTCTTCACCATGTCGAACGAAATGTTTGCGCACACCAAGGACAAGCGCCCCGACAAGGTGTTGCTGATCTCGCAAGGCGGCAAGACGGTGACCTGCGCCAAAAACATGCGCGTGGAAGCCCATTGTTCGATGGCTGATGCGCCGAAACTCGACGTGCTGTTGATCCCCGGTGGGCAAGGCACGCGGCGCGAGGTGGAGAACAAAGCCATGCTCGACTGGGTCGCCAAGGTGGCTACGACCTGCGAATGGGTGACGAGCGTGTGCACTGGCTCGCTGATCCTCACCGCCGCTGGTCCTGCCAAGGGCAAGCGCGTCACCACGCATTGGGGTTTTATCGAGACGCTCAGAGCGCGCGGCGAGGCATCGGAAGTGTTGGAGCACGTGCGCTATGTCCGCGATGGCAATGTGGTGACAGCGGCGGGCGTGTCGGCGGGCATCGACATGGCGCTGTGGCTGGTGGGCCAGATGCATGGCGAGGACCACGCGCGGTTGACGCAACGCGGCATGCAATATGATCCCGCGCCGCCTTACGCAGCGGCGGTTTGAAACGCTAAACCGATATTAGACGGCGGCGGCAAAATCCGGTCTAATCTGCCGCAAAACATATTGGGAGACGCCGTGATGACCAAATCAAACCCGTTCGACCCCGCGCTTTATCGCGCGGACGCCATTTCGGCTGAAACAAAAGCGGTCAACGACGCCATCATCAAGATGATTGCCGATGCGCCGGAATGGTGGGACACGGGCGCACGGGCGGCGCGCGACGGGCGAGCCCGCGGCGACGGGCCCTTCCCTGCCCCGATCTATTCACCTAACGCGCGCAATATTGAGATAACCGGCAAGGGCGGCCACAAGATTCCGCTGCGCATTATCGCGCCGGAAAAACCAACCGGCGTTTATCTGCATATTCATGGCGGCGGCTGGGTGCTGGGCAGTTTTGACCAGCAGGACCCGCTGCTTGAACGCATCGTCAAGAACACGGGCATGGCCTGTGTCAGTGTGCAATATCGCCTCGCGCCCGAAGACCCCTACCCTGCCGGACCTGATGATTGTGAAGACGCGGCCGTGTGGCTCGTCAAACACGCCAAGGCGGAATTTGGCACAGAGGCGCTCACCATCGGCGGTGAAAGCGCGGGTGGGCATCTATCGGCTGTGACGCTGCTGCGTATGCGCGACAAGCACGGCTATACAGGCTTTAAAGGCGCGAACCTTGTGTTCGGGGCGTTCGATATGGCGATGACGCCAAGCCAGCGCCAGTTCGGTGATGAACAGCTGATTTTGCGCACAGTAGACATCGAAAAATTCGGCGATGCGTTTTTGCCTAATGGCGAAGATCGCCGTGACCCGGATATTTCACCGCTCTTTGCGCGATTGCATGACATGCCACCTGCGCTCTTTACGGTCGGTACACGCGACGCACTGATGGATGATTCATTCTTTATGTATGCGCGCTGGATCGCGGCGGGCAATCAGGGCGAGCTTGGTGTTTATCCCGGCGGGGCGCATGGCTTCATTGCTTTTCCCGGCGCAATCGGCGCATCGGCCAATACCAATATCGATGCGTTTCTCGCGCGCTGCATCGGCCAGACGCCAGCATGATCGACGTCTATCGTGGCTATGTCTCACTGCAAGAATGCGACGAGATGGGCCATATGAACATTCAGCACTATATTTCCAAGACGTCGGATGCTTCCTTTCACTTGCGCAATGCGCTGGGCTTGTCAGCCTCGGAACAAGAGACGAGCGGGCACGGCTATGTGGCGCTCGAACACCACATCCGCTTTCATCGGGAGTTACGGGCCAGTGACCTTGTTGTGGTGCGCGGCGGCGTTGTCGAAATCAAAGACCGCACGCTCATCAAATATCAAGAGATGCGCGAGGTGTTGAGCGACCGGCTGGCGGCGACTTTTGTCGTCACCACGGGGGCGCTCGACCTCCAGACACGACGGCTTGCGCCATGGCCCACGGAGACGCATGAAAAAGCGGCGACGCTTATGATCGAGCTGCCCGACTATGCGTGCCCGCGCGGCATCTGGCCGGAGGCAATCGACCGTGACGTATCGCTCACGCGGGCCGACGCGGCGGGCATGTTTGAAAGCAATCGCTCGGCAGTGAACCCGTGGGAATGCGATACGAACGGGCATATGAATGCGCGCTTTATCATGTCGCGTTTTTCAGATTCTCAAGGGCATATGTGGGCCGCAGCAGGGCTTGGACGCCATGAGCAAGCAGCCATAAACCTGGCCACGGCGACGGTGGAAATGCGGCTTGTCTATTTTCGTGAGTTGAACGCGGGCGACACGCTTTTTGTGCGCACGGGGCTTGTGGAAGTCGCGGGCAAGACGCTGCGCTATCGCCACTGGCTGTTTAATGCGGAGACAAATGAACCTGTGTGCGCGGCGGAAGGACTGGGCTTGCTGTTTGACAAGGAAACACGCAAGGCTGTCGCCATACCGCGCCAAGTGGCGGACCGGTTTGACGCGCGCCTGACCTGATTTTTTTAAACTGTAGTTGTATTTGAGGACGGAATGGCTGAGATGATCGATGTTGCACGCTCAAGCGTGCAAACTTGGCAGGCTGACCAGATGGGGCACATGAATGTGCAGTTCTATCTGGAGCAGGCGACACATGGACTGGCGGCGCTGGCGCTGCGGCTGGGGCTGGGGCCGCGCTTCATTGATGCGGAAAATGCGCGTCTAAGCGCACGCGATCATCATGTGCGGTTTTTGCGTGAACAACGCCCCGGTGCGCCGACCACGATGCGCGCGGGTGTACTGGAGGTCCACGACTTCGGCTTGCGCGTCTATCTTGAAATGTACAACACGGTGTCGAACGAAGTGGCGGCGACATTTGCCGTCGATGTTGAGTTGCTCGATCTCGACAATCACGACGCAAAGCCGCTACCTGCGCGCGCCAAGGCGGCGGCGAACGGGCTGATCATCGATCTGCCCGCACACGGAAGCCCGCGCGGGCTAGAAATCTATGCGCCGCGCGCCGTCCCGATGCTGGCCGAAGCTGAAGCCATGAAACTTGTCTTCATATGGCAGGGCGAAGTATTGAACGCACAATGTGACGGGCAGGGTTATTTGTTGCCACGCCATTTTATGGGGATTGTGTCGGATGCTATTCCCAACCTGCTCGGCATGACGCGCGGCGATGACCGCTCAAAAAATGACAAGGTTGGCGGGGCCGCGCTGGAATATCGTTTTCACTATCATGCCTATCCACGCGCGGGCGACGTGTTGACGCTCAGGAGCGGACTGAAGAGTGTTGGGCCCAAGACCTATATCTGGGGGCATTGGTTGTTTGATCTGGAAACCGGCAAGGCGGTGGCGACGGCGGAAGCTGTGGCGATTACGCTTGATCTTGAGGCCCGCAAAGCGATCGCTATTCCCGATGAAATGCGCAGGCACCTAGAAGCGATGGTGGCGCCGGGGTTGGGCGTTTGAGGTGACGGACCTAGCTTTCCAGCAATTGGCGGGCGCGGATGATGAGGCCGCGTTTGCTGGTGATGCGCTGGATGGTCTTCATGCTGCGCACCAACGGATAGAGCGTTTCCATGTCTTGGGCCTCGCGGGCTGCATGGGCTTCGACGCGAGTATGCTTGTAAAGCGTAACGAGGTCCTCGGTGCTCATGGCACGGAGGGCCTTTTCCTTGACGACGCGGTCGGGATCGTTTTCGCTGAAAAGCAAAGGCTGGTAGGGGTCAATCGCAAGCATGATAGATAGAATAGCCCTTCGGCCAGAATGAGGGAAGAGCATTGGGAGCGCCAAGATGAGTGACTTTCTCGACACCTATCTCAATGATGATGAACGCCTTTTGCTGCGCCGCGCGCGCGAATTCGGCAGCGACATAATGGCGCAAGGGGCCAACCAATGGGAAGCAGGCGCAAGCCCTGTTGATGCCCTCAAGGCGGCGGCTCATGCTGGCCTACTGCGCATTGAGGTGCCGCATTCGCTCGGCGGGTCGGGGCATCGCTATCTGGTGAAGCTCGCCATTGCCGAAGCACTATCGCGGATCGACATGGGCTTCACCTTCGCCATGGTGAACACGCAGAATGTCGCGGCACGGCTGTCGCAAAGCCCAACGCGGGCGCATCTGGAAGGGCTTGTGCCCAAGCTCACACGCGGCGAGCTGTTCGGCGCAACAGCATTAAGCGAACCCAATGCGGGCAGCGACTTTGCTGGCATCAAAACGAGCGCCACGAAAAGCAATGGCGGCTGGCGCCTTAATGGCGCGAAAGGCTGGATCACCAATGCCACCATTGCCGATCTGTTTGTGACCTATGTGCAGACAGATGCGGCGGCGGGCTGGAAAGGCATTGCTTGCTTTCTAGTGGATGCGCGCAAGGACGGCTTCACGCGTGATGCACCCTACGATCTGATCGGCGGGCGCGCGATTGGGACGGGCGGGTTTCAGCTTAACGATTATTTTGCCAGCGACGAGGACATGCTGGCGGCACCGGGCGAGGCGTTCAAACTCGCCATGCAAAGCGTCAACGGCGCACGCGTCTATGTGGCGGCGATGTGCGCAGGCCTGTTAGCGGCAAGCCTTGAGACGGCACTTGTCTATGGCGCGACACGCGAGGCCTTCGGCAAACCGCTTATCAAACATCAGGGTCTGGCGTGGTCGCGGGCCGAAGTGGCAACTGACCTCAGCGCGTTGCAGGCGCTGACGCGCGACGCTGGCCTGCTGATTGACCGTGGCGAGGATGCTGTGATGGCGGCAGCCCAAGCCAAGAGCTTTGCTGGGCGCGTGACATTGAACGGCGTGGCCGCCTGCATTCAAGCGATGGGCGCGGCAGGCCTACGCGTCGAATATGGACTTGGACGGCATTTGGCAGCCGCGAAGATAGCAAGTTTCACCGATGGCTCCAGCGAGATGATGCAGGAGCGCATCGCGGCAGGCATGCTGAAAGCCTATGGCCCAAAACGCTAACTGCTGGTACGCGCGTCGAGCGCCAGCATTTCACGGCGCACGATGTCGGGAAATTCCATCGGAATGAAATGCGAGGCTTGGCCGATGCGCAAGAGGGTCGCCTTGGGATCGCGTGCATAAAGACGCTCTGGCCCCGGCGTGCGGCAGGTGGTGGTGGGCCCCGCATAAATGAGGGTCAGAGGCACGGTGAGCTTTTCGACCGCTGCCCAAATGTCATGGCCGTGGCTGCGGAAATTAGCGGCCTCCCAGGCTGGCGCGCAGGCAAGGCCGATCTGACCATCGGCGAGTGGCACGGTGCCGCCTTCGACATAATCGGCGATCATCTCTTCAGGCCAAGAGCGAAAAGCACCGCGCCCTTTATAGCCTGCGGCCATGGTAGCGCGGTCTGCAAAGACGGCCCGGCGACGCTCAGCGCCATCGGCCAGTGACAACGGTCCGCCTTTGCGGCCGGTTAGGCGATAGAACATCATCATCCAACGCGCGGCGCGCGGCACCATGACCGGGTCAATGAGGATGAGCCCGCGCACTAGATCAGGGCGCTCGGCGGCAACCATCAAGCTGGTGGTGCCGCCCATGGAATGACCGGCAAGCAGAACCGGGCCGCCCTGTTCAGCCACCAGTGGCTCAAGAAAGGCGATGAGATCATCGCGGTAGATGTACCAATCTCTCAGTGCAGCGGGATCGGCGGGCAGACGCGACAGCCCGTGGCCGCGCGCGTCCCAAGCGCGAATATGAAAATGCGACGAGAGCGGCGTAAGCAAATGGCGATAGGTCATGGCGTTGAAGCCATTGGCATGAGCGAAATGCAGAACGGGCTGAGGCTTTGCGCCCTTCCATTCCAAATAGGAGACTGCGTCATCGCCCAACGCCATTTCGAGGCGTTCGGGCTGGGCATCACTCGCTCGCAAGGGCACGCTTGTATTCACTCTCTTACTCGTACTTTCATTAGGAACTCGCATTCTAAATGAGGCTATCAGGTAAGCAGGCCCTTTTTGTCGAGCCATGTTTTCACGATGCCGACCGCTTCGGCCATTTTGTCGGGTTGACCAATATAGTAATGCGTCGCGCCCTTGATCTCATGAAATTCTTTGTCGTCATGCTGTACACCTGCGAACAGGCGGGCGGCGTGGCTGGACGTGCAGCCATCGTCGGCGCTGTTCTGGACGATCAAGATGGGCACGGAAACATCGCCCGCGCATTTGGGACCATCAGCGCGGCTTTCGGCGTAGGACCATTGCGACAACCATGAGCGCAGCGAGCAATAGCGCGCAAGGCCCGCTGGCATCATGTTGACGATTTTGGGTTCGCCCATGAAGCACCAGTTTGGGCCCTTGCGGTCATTGGGTTCGATGGTCGGATCCATCCAGCGCGGATCAGCCATGGTACCGTGAACGACGAAGGCATATTCCTCGTTCGTGCGGCCCTGACGCTTCAGGTCGCTGAGTTTCTGCTTCACCCAATTGTCGATTTTTTGAGACCGCGCGATCTGGGCGGTACGAAAATAGGCAACATAGTCGTCGGTGAATTTCGGCTGGTTGGGATTTTTCGGATCGTAGAGATCAAGCTCACCGATGCGGTCATCAGGGTTTGCCTCATCGCGGATCGAGGGGTCGAGCCACTCGGTCAAGATGATGGCACGGCTGACATGAGCGGCAAGCTGCAACACGGCGTCGGCCTTGGGCAATTTGGCGCCGACCACATCGACGGCATCGCCCGCAGGCGTCGCCGTGATCCACGGTTTTTCAGCTTGCGACTGATAGAACATCGACAATGATCCGCCACCGGACCAACCGGCAAGGATGACTTTTTCAAAGCCGAGTTTTTCCTTGGCGTAGCGGATGTAGTGACCCAGATCGAGGATCACTTTTTCCATGATGAGCGCACTATCATTATGCGGGTAGCGACTGGCGCAAGTGAGACAGGGAATCCCCGCCGCTGCCAAAGCGTTCGGCATGGGCAGAAGGTTCATTGTGCCTGTGGGATGCATGAAGACGGCGATCGTCTTGGAGGTTGAGCCTTTGGGCTTCAGGAATTGGCCTTCGACCACGATCTGATCGAGCGCGCCCGCATAGGTTTCCTTAAACGCTGCTTTTTCCTGCCAATGCAAAAAGAACGGGATGCGCTCGACGTCGTATTTTGGCGCGCTCATGAAGCGATCTTCTTGAAATCGGGTTTGCGCTTGTTGAGGAAAGCATCAATGGCTTCGTGATGTTCGGGCGTTGTCCAACATTCCTGAAGCGCGTCGGTTTCAAGCTTTTGGGCTTGGTCAAGGTCGGTGGTGCAGGCATTTTGGGTGAGCAGTGCCTTGGTCATGCGAAGCTGGCGGGAGGGGTTTTCGCCGATTAGGTTTGCCAGTTCGAGGGCCTTGTCGAGCAATGCTGATTGCGGCACGACATATTCACACAAGCCCTTGGCGTGCGCTTCGGCAGCTGGATAAAGGCGGCCTGTCAGCATCATTTCGCTCGCCTGCCCCCAGCCCATGCGGCTGACCAGAAAATGTGATGAGGCGAGCTCGGGCACGATGCCCATTTTGACAAAGACGAGGCCAAACCTTGCTTCCTCTGCTGCAACGATGATGTCGAAAGGCAAGACCATAGTGACGCCGATGCCGACGGCGACGCCGTTGACGGCAGCGATCATGGGCTTGGATGCGCGGACAAGCTTGATCCAATCGACATGAGCGGGCATGCCGCCTGAACCGCCTGCGGTGTTTTCGCCCGGATCGCGCCCATCGGCGCGTGTCTTGAAGACGGCATCCACGTCTGCGCCTGCGCAAAAGCCGCGCCCGGCACCCGTCATGACAATCGCGGCAATATCGCGGTCGGCATTGGCTTGCTCAATCGCATGGGCCAGTTCGTCCGCCATCTGCGGTGTCCAAGCGTTGAGCTTTTCGGGTCTGTTCAATGTGATGAGGGCGGCTGCCCCGCGCTTTTCGGACGTGATCTGTTCGTATTTCATGTCACCCTCCCCAAAGTTTTTGTTGGTCCAAGTCTAGGCCGATGGCGCAAGCGACGACAAGGCGAGGTCCACACCCTTGACGTTGCGTCCGCCTTGCCCTGCTATGTGCCGTCAAAATTCATTTCGAGGAAGAACAGTCATGGACATGCAACTCAAGGGCAAAATCGTTTTCATCGCAGGGGCCAGCCGAGGGATTGGACTAGGCATGGCGCAGGCTTTTGTCAAGGAAGGCGCGAAAGTCGCGCTGACGGGGCGTGGCGAAGCATCGCTCGACGCGGCGCAAGCGTTGCTTGTAGGCGCAGGTGCGAAAAAAGACGACATCATCACCATTGCAGGCGACATGACATCATCGCAGGTGATCGGCGAAGCGCTGGACGCCACAGAGAAAAAACTTGGGCCCATTCATTGTGCCATTGCCAATGTAGGGCTTAGTCGCGCGCCGCTGGGGATCGACGTAAGCGATGAAGACTGGGAGGCCGACGTCAAACAGAACCTTTACGGCGCGGTCTATCTGGCACGCGAAGCCCTGAAGCGCATTTTGGCGCATCCGGCAGAGGCGCGCGTGGACGCCAATCTCATTCTCATTTCGTCCATTGCGGGCGTTGATGCGCTGGGCACAGCCCTCACCTATTCAGCGACCAAGGCCGGGATCAACCACACGACAAAATCGCTTGCCAAGCTGGTCGGCAAAGATGGCGTGCGGGTCAACGCGATTGCACCGGGAAACATTCTGTTTAAGGACGGTGATTGGGAAGCGCGCGTCAACGAGCGCCCCGATGCTTGGGGGCGCTGGATCAAACGCGAGGTGGCGCTGCGCCGCTTTGGCAAGGTCGAGGAAATCGCCGATGCGGCGGTGTTTTTGGCTAGCCCGCGGGCGAGCTTTGTCACCGGCGAAATATTCGTCGTGGATGGCGGGCAGGTGCGCTAGGTCGGGTTCGCTAGGTCAGGCCAAAGCCAATTTGAAATTGCGGCGAGTGAGGCGCGGGAAGGCGGGAAACTCCATTAGAGTTTCGCCACCGGCCTGCTGCAGCATATCGACCACACGCAATTTGTCGTCTTGCTCCAGCGAGGCAATGAAATCGAGCGGACGCTGCAACATCCAAAGCTCAAACGGGAAGACGACGCGATTTTCGGTGACGCCTTCAAGCGTGAAGGCGTGAAGGCCGAGCCCACGAGGAACCTCAGCACCCTGCCCCTTCAATGTTGGGTTCGCCTCCAGCCACTGCGTCAGGTGATGCGCGGTTGAGACAAGCTCTGGCATCATTTCGCGCATCATGCGAGCAAGCACTGGGATCAGCGTGTCGGGCACATCATCGCGCGCCAAAAACTCGCCGCCTTTGGGATTTGGTGGTGTCGCCATGCGCTCAACCCAGCGCGTAACATGGGGCGCACGCGCCTTCATCAGATCGCCGGAGGCCGGGTCACGATAGAGATGGGCATAGAGCGGCCCGTATAGACCGAAATCCCCGATGGAAGGTTTGGTGCCAAAGAGAAATTCGTAACTGGCAAAATGCTTGTCGAGATCATCGAGCAACGCCACATATGAGGCTTCGATGGCCGCTTCCGTTTTGGGCGTGACACCGAGAACAGGCAGGGCCCCGGCAAAGGGTTTGGCGATCTTGAGGCCTGCTTGCCATTGCGCTTCGGGCGAACCACCGGGCAATTGCAATTTGCCAAATTCGGAAATGGCGAAATCGTAGTTCTTGCTCCAGCGGTAGTGCATGGCAGGCAGCTTTAGCCATTCGTCGCCATAAACTTCGAGCAGAAGGGCGGCAAGGCGCTGACGCGGGCTGGTGGGGTAGATCGGGGCGGCGGGAAAACGGCGTTCGAGTTCATCAATGATGTCGGTTGAATCCTGAAGTGTTTCGTCTTCGGGCGTCACGACGACAGGGATCACCGGCCAGCCGACGCGCGGCAGGATGATCTGGCGATAAACATCGCCCGTGCTCAGAACTTCGGAAAAAGGAATGCGCTTGTAGCGCAGATAAGCGCGGACCTTGCCCGTGAAATAGCTGACTTCCGCCCCGTATAGAGTATAGCCCTGCGTCATCGCTGCGCGTGCCCCCGCGATTAGATTGTTGTGCCTCACTTTGTAGCGTTGTGGGAGGGGCGCTGTCCAATGACGCCGATGCGCGGGCGCCCAACCTGATCGTCATTTTGGTTCAGATAGGCTTAACCATCCATATCGGAGGCCGGTCCGCGCAGCCGCTTGACGGCCCCGCGTTTGGTTTTGCTTTCGAGGCGGCGTTTCTTCGCGCCAAGCGTGGGGCGGGTGGGGACGCGGAAGATGGGCTTTTGCGCTGCTTGTGTGATGAGGGCCACCAAACGGGCGATGGCGTCCTTGCGGTTTGCCTCCTGCGTCCTGAACCGAGACGCTGTGAGGACAATCACGCCATCGAGCGTTAGGCGCGAGCCTGCCAGCTTTTCCAGACGCGTCTTGACGGCGCTGGGCAGCGAAGGCGAGCGGCGCACATCAAAACGAAGTTGCACGGCGCTCGCCACTTTGTTGACATTCTGACCGCCCGGACCGCCTGCCCGAATGAACGACAAACCGAGCTCGGAAGACGAAATCGAGAGGGTCGGCGTGATCTGGATCATCGGTGTGCCGCTTTGGGTCTAGAGAGGGGCGGATCTAGAGAGGGGGCAATGGAGGCCAACTCAATCAGGATTAAAGCTCCGGCGCTGCCGTCTCAATGATTAATCCAACCGGTAAGGTCTTGCAAAGGTTCGTTAATGCACCCGCTTCAGGCTCACGAGAGCATAAGCGACAGTAGGCTAAAAAGCCTAGCCACAGCAACTCGACGCCACCGAGCGCTGGGCGCAGCATTGCGCCTGGCGATCTTTTTCGTGTTTGCGCTCTGTGCAGCACCAGCCTCATTTGTTCATACACATGATGGCCCTCTCTCAAAGACTATTGATCTATCGCATAAAATAGATGCCGACGGCGCAACAATGCTTAAGGAGGGTTGGACGGTTGTCCGTAGAAAGATTATTTCGCCCACGGATTTCATCAACAATACATGCGATCTTGGCGGGCATGAGCCTGCGGCAAAAACCGTCAGTCTTTCCAATGTCTGGGGCCCGTCGTTCACCACCCAAATCTCAAGCGGACATGGCGTGGCGACCTATTGTCTGTGTGAGGCTGCCACGCAAGGAACACTCGCTGGCGCTGCATCTGGGCACTGTAAGATCCACATTTGTGGTCTATGCCATACGGTCACTCGCTGGCCGTAGCGAAACGACCGTTCTGCTCTATCGCAACGGCGATCCTAAGAATGCGACACATGGAATCGCCACCAATCCGACCGCACCAGACATTGCCCTGCCCAATGACGCCACGCATTTCAAGATTGTGATTCAGGTCGCCAACTATATCCACAAGCAAGGGGGCATTCCCGCAGTCCCTATGATCGATTCACTCAAGCGTCTCACAGTATCGTGCGCCGAGCGACGGCTCTACCAACGGCATTGATCTTCCTGTCGCTGCTCGTTTCCCTGGCAACATTGGCGGTTGGGCGAAAGGTCAAGGCCAATAAGAGCTATATTCCGTTTGCATTTCTGGTCAGCGCATCTGGTTTTCGCGTCTTTCTGGTCAGCAATTTGATCTGGGACTATTTTCCAAGCTTTTCGCTCTCGCGCAAATATGATCTTGAGTATCTCTCGCTCTTCATGGTCGCGGCGGCCTATTACGCTTTTACCTGCGCTCTCTTTCATAACGGACGCCCGCATACCATCGACAAAATCATGTATGGCATCTGCGCGCTGTGCAGCATCTTTACATTATTCGTCACGCCCTTCCTGCCGCCGGGCACGGTGACCTTGCTGCGCGAGCCGTTTCAAATTTTCTGCCTGCTTATGGGACTGACGCTGACAGGCATCACGCTCCAATCGATGTTTAGCGGCGCGATTAAGTGCGCTGATGCGCTGGGCCAAGCGATTGTGCGCGCCGAAGAATCCGTGCGTGCAAAGTCTGAGTTCATTGCGACGATGAGCCATGAATTACGCACGCCGCTCAATGCCGTGGTCGGCTTTTCTGAAATAATGCGCCTTGAAGTGTTCAGGCCGCTGGGTGCCAAAAAATATATTGAATATGCCAATGACATCAATGCATCAGGCACGCATCTCCTCGCGGTCGTCAATGATGTAGTGGACCTGTCGCGGATCGAGACCGGCAATGACGAGCTGCATGAGGAAGTATTGCGCGCCGAGGGAATTACCAAACTTGTGTTGAGCCTGTCAAACGCAAGCTGAGCGCGCCCGTGTGACTTGCCTACTTGATGCCCCCCGCATGGCTCCCAACTAAGGCAGGTCCTCGAAGGCGTCTGCGTTGCCTGTTAAGACAATATCAAAAAAGAGTGACCGGCTGCATTGATCGACACAGACAATGCCTGCAACAGGCCGCGCGCCAGCGACATAAAAATAGATGTTGTAGCGCATGTCGTAGATGATGCTGACAGCATCCAGCTGAAAGATGTGATCGACCTTCGGCAAGGGCTTCGGGCGGGTGCTACTTGACGATAGCGCGGACGCACTCAGCTTGATCTGCTCGTCCAGCATATCCATGATCCGATCACGCTTGGCGCCCTTGACCTCGGCAGCAAAGAGCGACTTGAACCGCACGCCATAGCTGGGATTGTATTCAGCGCTGCGGGGAACGGGTGTCGCACCGGGTGGCAAAGCCAGAATGGACACAGGATTTTTTGTGCCATGGGTAAACCACGCCATACCCTCGACCGGCACAAGGGCCTGAGATTGCGGCGCACAGACCACAACGAGCCATAGATTGAACGGCGGCGGCACGGGCCGCACCGACCCCGTCGGGGCATGAGCGCACAGGAGATCGTCGGCTTTGGCAGCGGTGGTCGCGCCCAACGAATAGCCAATGGCTAAAATCATCACAAGAAAAAAGAAGGAATGAACGACCCGCAACTGCATAACCACCTGCATTTTCGCTAACACGGTTCGAACCTAGCTGGCTGCGCGCACCAATCTAGCCCTGCCGAAGCAGGATAGATTGCCACACCGCAGCATTCTTCGCCATGACGAGCATTGTCAGGCCGCCGCTTTCTCGGGTGCGAAGCGTGCGTAGAACGTGTCGCCCTTATCGACCATGTCGCGCAGCAGTTTATTGGGCTTGAAGCGTTCGCCATATTTCTGCGCAAGCGTGTCGCAGGTTTCGACGAAGGTTTTAACACCCACCATGTCGATCAGCGAAAGCGGGCCACCCGACCAAGGCGCAAAGCCCCAACCGATGATCGCGCCGACATCTGCATCACGCACATCCGTCACGACGCCTTCTTCAAAGCAGCGGGCCGCTTCGAGCGCTTGAATGTAGAGGAAGCGTTTTTTTAGCTCCTCGACGTCAACGTCGTCGATGTCCTTATGCGTACGGGCAAGTTCGGCCAAGCCGGGCCAGAGTTTTTTCTTACCGTCTGCGGGATAGTCGTAAAAACCTTTGCCCGCTTTCTTGCCGAGACGGCCAAGCTCGACTACCATTTTTTCGATCAGCGGGTCGGCGGGGCTGGCCACATATTTGTCGCCCAAGTCTTTTTTCGTCTGCTCGCGCACTTTATAGGCAAGGTCGAGAGAGACCTCATCGTTGAGGGCGAGCGGGGCCATCGGCATGCCGGTCATGCGGCCAACATTTTCGATGATGGCGGGCTTGATGCCCTCGGCAAGCATCGCGAGACCTTCGCCGACATAGGTGCCAAAGCAGCGCGAGGTATAAAAACCACGGCTGTCATTAACGACGATGGGCGTCTTGCGGATCTGCTTGACGTAATCCATCGCCTTGGCAAGCGTCTCTTGGCTGGTGCGCTGGCCCATGATGATTTCGACAAGCTGCATTTTGTCCACCGGCGAAAAGAAATGGATGCCGATGAAGTCTTCAGGCTTTTTGGCCGCTTCGGCGAGACCGGTGATCGGCAGCGTCGAGGTGTTCGAGCCATAAACGCCGCTCGCGTTGAGCATGGGCTCGGCCTTCTTGGTGACTTCGGCTTTGATCTCGCGGCTTTCAAACACCGCTTCGATGATGAGATCGGCATCTTTTAAATCGTCATAGTTGGTCGTCGGCGTGATACGGGCAAGCAGGGCGGCGCCTTTGTCTTTCGTGGTCTTGCCGCGTTCGATGCCTTTGGCGACGAGCTTTTCAGAGTAAGTCTTGCCCTTTTCAGCGTTGGCCTGATCCATGTCGAGGAGCACGACCTCCATGCCAGCCTGCGCCGAGACATAGGCGATGCCTGCCCCCATCATGCCGGCACCGAGGATGCCGAGCTTCTTCACGGTGAAGGGCGCAACACTGACGGGGCGACGCGCGCCCTTGCCAAGTTCCTGCATGGACAGGAAGAGCGAGCGGATCATCGCCTTGGAACGCGGGTCCATCAGCAACTTCGTGAAGTAGCGCGTCTCGATGCGGATGCCAGCTTCTATCGGCACTTGCAGGCCTTCATAGACGCAAGCCAAAACATATTGCTGCGCCGGAAAGTTGCCATGCGTGGTCTTGTGGACCATCGCATTGGAGATGGTGAAGGTGGAACCGCCGGACTTGTCATGCGGGCCGCCACCGGGGATGCGATAGCCTTCACGATCCCACGGCTGGATGGCAATGGCATAGACTTCCGGGCCCTTTTTGCCGAGTTTCACTTTCGGCTGGGCGAGGCCTTCTTTCAGCCATGCCTTGGCGGCGTCAATGAGGCCATCGGCGGGAACAACCGCGTGAACGATGCCAGCGGCAAGCGCCTTCTGCGGATCGAGCGAAGTGCCCTGCAAGATGAGCGGCAGAGCGGCAGCCGCCCCGATGAGGCGTGGCAGGCGCTGCGTACCGCCGCCGCCGGGCAGGAGCCCGACTTTGGCTTCGGGCAGGCCGAGCTGGATTTTTGGATTGTCGGCGACGACGCGGTAGTGGCAGGCAAGCGTCACTTCGAGGCCACCGCCGAGCGCCACGCCATTGATGGCGGCGGCAATCGGCTTGCCACAAGTTTCGAGGCGACGCAGCAGCATGTTGAAAGCGAGGTTGCCTTCATACATCGCCTTGACGCGCTCTTCCTTGGAGCCTTCGCCACCGCCACCCGCTTGACCACCCATCATGGAGAGGTCGGCACCGGCGCAGAACGCGGGTTTGCCCGAGGTGATGATGGCGCCTTTGATGGTGTCATCGGACGTGATGGTTTCGATGATCGAGGCAATGTCGGCCATGGAGCTTTGCGACAGCACGTTCATCGAACGGTTCGGCATGTCCCAGACGGCGAGAGCGATGCCATCAGCATCGACGTCGAATTTGAAATTTTCGTAAGTGGTCATAGCTGTTATCCCTGCTGGGGCCTCGCCCTTCGAGACGGCGGCTTTGCCGCCTCCTCAGGGTAAGGAGAAAATCTGAATGAAATTACACGCGCTCGATGATGGTCGCCGTGCCCATGCCAGCGCCGACGCAGAGCGTAACAAGCGCGGTGTTGAGATTGCGACGTTCAAGTTCGTCGAGCACAGTGCCGAGGATCATGCCGCCGGTCGCGCCCAGCGGGTGGCCCATGGCAATCGCGCCGCCATTGACGTTCATCTTGTCATGCGAGATATCCAGCGACTGCATCATGCGCAGGACGACCGAGGCGAAGGCTTCGTTCAACTCGTAAAGGTCGATGTCGTCGGGGTTCATGCCCGCCTTCTTCAAGACCTTGCGTGACACATCGGCCGGGCCTGTGAGCATGATCGACGGTTCTGACCCAATGGAGGCCATGGCGCGGATGCGGGCGCGGGGTTTGAGGCCCATCGCCTTGCCGGTATCGAGATTGCCGACAAGAACGCCTGATGCGCCATCGACGATGCCCGACGAGTTGCCCGCGTGATGGACGTGGATGATCTCTTCGACTTCGGGGTAACGCTGCAGCGCTACGCCATCAAAAGCAAATTCGCCCATGCCCTGAAACGAGGGGCCGAGCGAACCGAGCGACTGCATGGTGGCGTCGGGGCGCATGTGTTCGTCATGATCGAGAATGGT
The DNA here is from genome assembly GCA_041688015.1 of Parvibaculaceae bacterium. Classification (GTDB taxonomy): domain Bacteria; phylum Pseudomonadota; class Alphaproteobacteria; order Parvibaculales; family Parvibaculaceae; genus Parvibaculum. The sequence goes on along the minus strand of JBDNIY010000009.1, from coordinate 132,263 downwards.
GAGCCCGTTAATGTCGCGCACGGGGATGACGGAGCCTTTGAAGTAGCCTTGATTCCAGGCATTGGCCGCGCGCTTCTGGCTTTCCACCGCATAGGCGTCCACGTCGGCGCGCGAAAAGCCGTATTTCGTCGCGATGAGGTCAGCGCCGATGCCTTGCGGCGTGAAATAAGATTTAAAAGCGACGCTCGGATCAGATGACCATGCGCCGCCTGAGGCGCCCATGCCGACGCGCGACATGCTTTCAACACCGCCGCCGATGGCCATATCAGCTTCACCGCACATGACCTTGGCGGCTGCCATGTTGGTCGCTTCGAGACCTGAGGCGCAGAAACGATTGATCTGCACGCCTGCAACAGTTTGGGCATAATCGGCGTTGAGCACTGCGATGCGGGCAATGTCGCCGCCCTGCTCGCCGACGGGATCGACACAGCCAAAAATCACATCGTCAACACGGGACGTATCGAGGCCATTGCGATCACGCAGCGCCTTCAGTACTTGCGTACCGAGCTCCAGCGCGGTCACTTCATGCAGCGAGCCGTCTTTCTTGCCTTTACCGCGGGGGGTACGAACGGTGTCGTAGATATATGCGTCGGCCATTTTAGGGTCTCCCTGCCTGGGGCCTCGTCCTTCGAGACGGCAGCCTACGCCGCCTCCTTAGGATGAGGATCAATTTGAAACTCAAAGCGTGCGGGCGATTAGCATTTTCATGATCTCATTGGTGCCGCCGTAAATCTTCTGGACGCGGGCATCTTGATACATCTGACCAATCGGGTATTCGAGCATATAGCCATAGCCGCCAAAGAACTGGAGGCAGGTGTCCACGATCTCGCACTGTTTCTGCGTGGTCCACCATTTCGCCATGGCAGCCGTGGTGGCATCAAGTTTGCCATCGAGCAGTTTCACCGCGCAGTCATCGACAAAGACGCGGGCAATCGCTGCTTCTGTTTTACATTCGGCTAACTTGAACTGCGTGTTCTGGAAATCCAAAATGCTCTTGCCGAAGGCTTTGCGTTCTTTGGTGTATTCTGCCGTCAGCTCCACGGCGCGCTCCATGGCCACACAGGCCTGAATCGAAATGATAAGACGCTCTTGGGGGAGCTGCTGCATCAACTGGAAGAAGCCCTTGCCTTCTTCGGTACCGAGCAAATTGGAAGTGGGGACTTTCACATCATCAAAGAAGAGTTCGGACGTGTCCTGCGCGTGCTGGCCGACTTTGTTCAGGTTACGGCCACGGCGGAAACCTTCAACTTCTTCGGTTTCGACCATGATGAGCGAGGTGCCCTTGGCCCCGGCCGTTGGGTCAGTTTTGGCGACGACGCAGATCAGCGTTGATTGCTGGCCATTGGTGATGAAGGTCTTTTGGCCGTTCACGACATATTGGTTGCCGACTTTCTTGGCCGTTGCCTTGACGCCTTGCAAGTCAGACCCAGTGCCGGGTTCGGTCATGGCGATGGCACCGACCATTTCGCCGCTGGCCATTTTGGGCAGCCACTTCTTCTTTTGTTCTTCGGTGCCGTAGGACTGGATGTAATGCGCGACGATGCCTGAATGCACGCTATTGCCGAAGCCGCCGACGCCTGCGCGGGCCTGCTCTTGGGTGATGACCATTTCGTGAGCAAAATTGCCGCCACCGCCGCCATATTCCTCGGAGATCGAGGCGCACAGAATGCCGGCCTCGCCTGCCTTGTTCCAAGCGTCACGGTCAACATAGCCCTGCTCGTTCCAACGCTCGTTATGGGGCACAAATTCCTTTTTATAAAATTTGGCAACCGCGTCTTGCAGGATTTCAAGTTCTTCGTTCAGCCATGGCGATTTGTAGCCGGCAATCATCGTCATTCATCGTCTCCCGTTAGACCGCCTTTTTGCGGCGGCATTTTCTGTTTTGTCGTCTGTTAGAATTCGTCGGCCTCAAAAGCCATCAGCGGCGCAGCACCCACTTTGACGCGCGCCAGATGCGTTGCGGTTTCAGGCACCACGCGGTCCATATAGTAACGCGCCGTCTTGAGTTTGGTTTCATAAAAGGCCGTGTCGCCCTCGCCCTTGGCAAGCTGTTCGAGTGCGGCTTTCGCCATCAGCACCCACATATAGGCAATGGCGGTGACGCCGAAGAGGTGCATATAGTCGGTGGAGCCAGCGCCTGCGTTGTCAGGGTTTTCTAGCGCGTTTTCCATGAACCACGTAGTCGCGGCCTCAAGGTCCTTGCGGGCGGCCAGAAGCGCGTCGGTATAGAGGCCAAGTCTTTTGTCTTTATTGTTGGCGACGAAATCATCGATCAGTTTGAAGAAGGCGAAGACGCCACGCCCGCCATTCGACGCGAGTTTGCGGCCAACAAGATCAAGCGCCTGCACGCCGTTAGCGCCTTCATAGATCATCGCGATACGGGCATCACGGACAAATTGGCTCATGCCGTTTTCGCTGATATAGCCATGCCCGCCCCAAACCTGTTGGGCCTCGACCGCATTGGCAAAGCCGCGATCCGTCATATAGCCCTTCACGACGGGTGTGAGCAGCGCCATCATGTCATCGCCGGTTTCGCGCACGGCCGCATCATCGGAGGCATGGCTCAGATCGCCATGCAGCGCGGTCCAGACGAGCAGCGCACGTGCGCCTTCGTTAAAAGACTTGGCGTTGAGCAACATGCGGCGAATGTCGGGATGAACGAGCAACTGGTCGGCAGGCTTGTCAGCGTCTTTCGTGCCCGTGAGAGAACGGCCTTGCAGGCGTTCCTTGGCATAGGAGACTGCATTTTGCAGCGCCACTTCCGATTGCGACAAGCCTTGCAGGCCAACACCCAAACGCGCTTCGTTCATCATGGTGAACATGGCGCGCATGCCTTTTTCACGCTCGCCAACCAGCCAACCGATGGCGTCGTCATAGTTCAAGACGGCGGTGGCATTGCCGTGAATGCCCATCTTTTCTTCCAGCGCGCCACAAGAGACGCCATTGCGCGCGCCCAGCGAGCCGTCATCTTTCACTAAGAATTTCGGCACGATAAAAAGCGAGATGCCTTTGATGCCGGGTGTGTCGCCTTCGATGCGGGCCAGCACCAGATGAATAATATTGTCGGCCAGATCGTGCTCGCCAGCGGAGATGAAAATCTTGGTGCCGTTAATCTTGTAGGAGCCATCATCCAACGGTTCGGCCTTGGTGCGGATCAACCCCAAATCCGTGCCGCATTGCGGCTCGGTCAAGTTCATCGTGCCGGTCCATTCGCCGGTGACGAGCTTGGGCAGATATTTGTCTTTGAGCTCATCGGTACCGTGATGCAAAAGCGCGGAATAAGCGCCGTGGCTCAGGCCAGGATACATGCCGAAAGCCATATTGGCTGACGAAACCATTTCGTTGAACAAGACACCCAGCGTATTGGGAAGGCCTTGGCCCCCATAAGCAGGATCGGCGACCAGTGCGGGCCAGCCGCCGTCCACGAGTGTCTTGTATGCCTCCTTGAAGCCCGGCGGCGTGGTGACGACGCCGTTCTCCAATTTGCAACCCACTTGATCGCCCACCATGTTCAACGGCTGCAGGATTTCTTCTGCGAGTTTTGCCGCCTCCTCGAAGATCTGATCGACAATATCCATGGGCGCATCGGCAAAGCCGGGGAGCGCTGCATATTGTGACAGGTTGAACGTGTCGTTCAGCAGAAAACGATATTCTGCCAAGGGGGCTTTGTAGGTGGGCATGTGATGTGAGCCTGGTCGTTAGAGGAAAGCCTCAGGCGGTTGCGTGAGCCGCTGCGGCATGGAGCGCCGTCATCTTAGCCGCTGTCGTCTTTTGGCGCTTACGCTGTTCGGCGACATTTTTGACAAGTTTGCTCTCAGCGATCTGGCCGGCAAGCTGGGATTCTAGATTGGCGCAGCTTTCTTTCAATGTCTCGATTTGCAGATCGATTTCATGGCGCTGCGTTTCAAGGCTAGCGATGCGGCGGCTGAATTTGTCGATGGCCACGCGATTTTGCGTTTCGCAGCCGTCGGAAAGATCATAGAGGCTGAGGATCTCTTTGATCTCGGACAATGCCAAGCCGACATTTTTACCGCGCACGATCAGGATTAGGCGTGCCCGATCACGGGGATGATAGATGCGCGTCTGGCCCTGACGTTCGGGCTTCAAAAGCGCCTTGTCTTCGTAAAAGCGGATCGCGCGCGTCGTCAGGCCGAATTCCTCGGCAAGCTGCGTGATCGAATAGGTAATGGGTTTGCCATTGGCATGTGTAGCCATCGCGTGGGTTTCGCTGGCGGCGGCATGATGTGTGGTGTTGGTTTGATTTTCCATTTTGTGACTCGCTCCCTGTGATGTGGACTACGGTCTATATTCAGGGCGTGGCACTCGCCGCCCCCTGCGCACCGCATGTCCGGTCGCTGTTGTGAATGTCGATTTTCGTGAATTTTCTAATTGGCAATACGCTAATTTACGTTGACGTAAACGTCAAGGCTTAGGTCACCCTAGATTTGGCTGGGGTCGGAACCAAAAATTGGGACGAGGGAGATAAAAAAATGAGCGTTTCTCGCGAATTATCGGCGTTGTTCGGCATCGCGCTGCTGCTGGCTGGCTGCGCCACCAGCACGGGTACACCGCCACCGCCAACCCGCGTCAACGTCACATCACTACCCGCAGGTGCCAGCGCGGCGGCCCAAGCGCCTGACGCGCTGAGTCGCGCCATTCTGGCCGACATCAATGCCTATCGCGCTTCCTACAAGCTGCAAACGCTGACAAATGATCCAATGTTGCAACGTGCCGCCGCGGTCCACAGCGCAGACATGGCCACGCGCGGCTTCTTCGGGCACTTCAACCCCGACGGGCAAGGACCGGGCGAGCGCATCAAAGCACTATCGCCCAATTTTCATGCCAGCTATGGCGAAAACATCGCCGTGATCGAAGGCGCGCAAGCGCTGTCGTCGGAGGCTCTGGCTGCTAAATTCGTTAAGCAATGGATCGCCAGCCCGCCGCATCGCAAGAACATCCGCAGTGGGTCTTATCTGCGTAGCGGTGTCGGGATCGCGCGGTCGGGAAACCGAGTTTACGCAACACAGCTATTTGCCGCGCCATAGGCCGTGAAAGGGGGACCTGCGATATGGACGAATCGTCCCGCAATGAGTCATCTTTTGCGCGATTTGTGGATAAAAACACGGAATTTCAACACTCATTAACGCGGTATTTACCGTCACTGGCGTTTCATGCAGGTGCAATTTTGTGTCTGAATTTCCCCTCGCGAGGTCGGTCGGGCTAAGAACCGGGCAAGACAGGCCTTTAAGGGGCTCAAACGGCACAGGAATAGAAGCCGTCGCACTTCTTAATACTAGATGATGTGGCCTATACTCCTCAAAACGGTTAACGGGCAGTGATTCGGATGAGATCGGGTGTTCCTTGGAGCGTGAAGGGCATTGAGCCCGAAGCGCGCGAAGCTGCAAAGCAGGCCGCCCGGCGTGCGGGTGTGACGCTTGGTGCCTGGCTCAATCAAGTCATCATGGACGGCGGGACCGACGAGGTCGGCCTGTCGGATGCATCGTCGCTCCGCGCAAGCGGCGAGACACCCGACCGTGCTGACCCATCTTCCTTTGCCTCCCCCTCTCATGCCACCTCTGCGCCCAAGGGAACCGACGGCTTTGCTGGTGAGCGCATCTCGATTGATATGGAGCCGGTCGCAGAAGCGGTGCGCGGCATTGTTTCGCGTGTGGAACAGAGCGAACGGCGGACGCAGGATATTGCGCGCCGCATGGAGCAGTCGGTGGGTATACTTTCTGAACGTCTTGAAGAATCTGAACGCCAGAACGATCATGCCGCGCCCGACGCGCGCGCGCTCGATCCACTGGAACGCAAAATTCAACAATTGGCAGAACGTCTGGAAGACGCTGAACGCGGACGTGGCTCATTTGGTCGCAAGGGCTCAGATGACAAGGCGCAATTGCAGACGCTTGAAAAAGCCGTCAACGCCGTTGTCGATCATCTGGAAACAGCCGAACGTCGCACTGACGAGTCACTGTCGGAAATTCGTCGTACACTGAACGACATTGCCGGACGTGTGGACGAGCACGAACAAGAAGACGCCCGCGAAGAAGCTGAAGCCCGCGCACGCGCGGCTGAAGACCACATGCAGATGCTCGCCTCGCGTCTTGAAAAAATGGAAAGCTCGGTCGCCAATGTTGGCGGAAACGCCGTGGACGCTGCCCTCAAGGCCATCGCCGAAAAGGACGATGCCGAGCGTCACCAATCAACTATTGCACAATTGAAAACGCATCTGGGCGACATAACCCACCGGTTGGAGCGCGCGGAAAAACGCACTGACGAAACGCTGAAGACATTTGAACTCACTGTCACAGGCATTGCCAAGCGTCTGGAAGATATTGACAGCGTGCGCGGGCAGAATGTGGCGCAAGAGATCGACCTGCGCACGCAAGAGCTGAATATCCGTCTGGAAGAGATGGCCGCGCGGGTACGTCAGAGCGAAGAAATGAATGCCTCCACGGCGCAATCGATTGAGCGCGCCATCGCAGGCATGTCTGACAATATGAACTCGGCAGAAGACCGCTCGCGCGATACAATCGACAGCCTCAATGTGATGCTGGAGCGCATGACGGACCGGCTTGGTCGCGTTGAACGCGAAACTAAGGCGACCCGCAGCTCGCTCAAACAGACAGTTGCCTCGACGAACCTCTCGCCGCAGGTCAATGTCGGCCAACCCGCTTCTGTAGGGGCCGGCTTTGTGCCCAGCGGACAGGCCTTCCCCATTCCGAACTTTGATGCGCCCTCGATTGGCGGTGGCTACGGGCCTGTAAGCGAATTTCGCAGCCCAGAGACAGACGCCCCTCATCGTGCAACGCCGCTGACGCCAACATCGGCACCTCAGGCCGATAGCTATATCTCCGACATGCCGCCGCCCTTCGCATCGAGCCCGGACGGGGAACGCCGCGAGCCACGGCTTGATGCGCCTCTGCCTGACGAGGACGATGATCTCATCGATGATGAGGCAGTCGCAGCGCCCGTCATCGATGAGCCTGCCAAAGCAGCCAATGATTTCATGGCGGCCGCACGGCGCGCTGCACAGGCCGCCGCACAGAACGGTCAGAGTGGCCCACAACCCATGATGGGGCCGAACGGCTATAGCGATCCGCATTCGCCGCGTTATGCAGCCGTGCAAGAAGGCGAAGGCCGAACCAAGAAGCTTATTTTTACGGCCATTGCCGCGATCCTCGTTGCCGTCATCGCCGTTGGCACATTCCGAATGCTCAGTTCAGAGCCGGTCATTGTGTCGACATCGACGCCCAATAGCGCCACCGACAAAGCGGTATCGATGGCGCCTGCCGACATGGACGCCAACACCGAAACGATGAAATCAGCTGATATAGCGACAACCGTTCCTGCCGGGCCGTCAAACCCGGAAGCGGCGACACCATCAACGACTTTGCCAACAACAATGCCGGAGGCCACACCGGAGGACGCCAAGGCAGCAGCGCATGCGGCTGCTTCGGCGTCCGCCACGCCTATTCTGCCCGTGGCCAAGCCTGCCCATGCCGTGACCTCCACCGGCCCCGCCATCAAAGCCGGTCCGTCAGTGACGCCTGCGCCCTCCAAACCCGTGGCCAGCGCACCGCTTGGCGATGTGCCTGCATCCGAACGCGCCTTGCGCGCGGCGGCCGTCGCGGGCAATCCGGCGGCGCAATATGAGGTCGGTCAGCGCTACGCCAATGGCGATAACGTGCCCCAAGACCTCGCTCAGGCTGCCTATTGGTACACTCAGGCCGCCGATCAGGGGCTTGCCATCGCGCAATATCGCCTGGCAACGCTTTATGAAAAGGGTCGTGGCTTGGCCAAGGACGATGGCAAGGCGCGGGTCTGGTACGAAAAGGCTGCGACCAAGGGCAACGTCAAGGCAATGCACAATCTGGCGGTCATCTTTGCAGAAGGCCGGGGCACGCAGCAGAATTTTAAGACCGCGGCGCGCTGGTTTGGCGATGCAGCCGATCATGGTCTTGGTGACAGCCAATATAATCTTGCCATTCTCCAAGAGCGCGGCCTTGGTGTTCCTCAAGACCTCGGCCTTGCCTACAAGTGGCTCGCCATCGCGGCCAAAGACGGCGACAAGGGCGCAGCGCAAAAGCGCGACGAGATTGCCGGCAAACTGGACGCGAGCAAGCTGGCCGCTGCCAAGGCGTCGGTGGCCTCATGGGCACCCCAACCTTCTGACCCGGTTGCTAATGGCGATCTGAGCCGCATGGGGAACTGGGGTAATTCGGCATCGAACATCACAAATAACGCCGACACGACGGCCAGCATCGAGACAGCGCCCGCGCGCAATGACGTTGGCAAGGCACAAGCCATGTTGATGAAGCTCGGCTACGATCCGGGCTCATCTGATGGGCTGATGGGGCCGCGCACGCGCGACGCCATTCTGCAGTACCAGCGCTCCGCCGGTCTGGAGCAAAACGGCAACGTCAATGCCACGCTTCTGAAGTCACTGGAAATCGCTACGCGCTAAAGCGGCGTGTATTTTACTTTTAGATTTTGTGGTCTGGTAGACACTGTGGTCTGGGGCTAGGCTCGTCGGCGATCCAACCAGTTCTCACTTCCCTGAAGGACTAAAGAACGGGAAAATCGAAGCCCACGGAGTCCTGGCGCGCCATGCAGATCTACCTGCCGATTGCCGAAATGCCGATCAACGCCATCATCATTCTTGTGATGGGGCTGGTGGTCGGTTTTCTGTCGGGCATGTTTGGCGTCGGCGGCGGCTTTCTGATGACACCGCTTTTGATCTTTCTTGGCATTCCGCCCGCCATTGCTGTCGGCACACAATCAACGCAGGTCGTGGCCTCTTCGGTTACCGGCGCACTGGCGCATTGGCGCAATGCCTCCATCGACTTCAAGATGGGAGGTGTCATGCTGGTGGGCGGCGTCTTTGGCTCCTTTACTGGCATCGCTATTTTCAGACTACTGATCAAGATCGGTCAGGTCGATTTGATGATCTCCTTGATCTATGTGGTTTTTTTGACCATCATCGGCGCGATGATGCTGACAGAAAGCCTGCGCGCCATCCTTGCCGCGCGCAGCGGCACGGCGATTGCCAGCAGCCGGGGCGGTCAGCATAGTTGGATTCACGGCCTGCCCTTTAAGGTGCGGTTTCGCCGTTCCAAACTCTATATCAGCATCATTCCACCCATTCTAATCGGCTATTTCGTTGGCATGTTGTCGGCCATCATGGGCGTTGGTGGCGGCTTCATCATGGTGCCCGCCATGATCTATCTGCTGCGCATGCCAACCTCGGTGGTGATCGGCACGTCGCTGTTCCAGATCGTGTTTGTTAGCGCGCTCACGGGCGTCATGCATTCAGTGGAAAATCAGGCGGTGGACGCTATGCTCGCGCTGTTGCTAGTCGTAGGTGGCGTGATCGGCGCGCAATATGGCGTGCGCGCCGCGTCGCGCCTTCATGGCGCGCAATTGCGTGCCATGCTCGCCATCATCGTTCTCGTCATGGGGCTGCGGCTCGGCTGGGACCTAGTGACGCCGCCGGTTGACATTTATTCCATCGTCGACGCCGTGCCGCACACATGACGGGGGTCATGCGCATAGGCTTTGCCAGTATCCTTGCCTTTCTGGTCTGCGGGCTTGCCTCCGCACAGGCTGCACAGCTTGTTACTGATCTGTCAGAACATCAGGTGCGCATCCGCTCAAATTTCACCGGCACACAAATTCTTTTGTTCGGTGCCATTGAGGTCAATACCGCCAGCGAGCGCGCGCTTGACCGCGATGTTGTGGTGGTCGTGACTGGCCCATCGCGGCCCGTCACCGTGCGCCGCAAGGAACGCGTGGCGGGTATCTGGATCAACCATGATGCGCTGACTTTTCCCAGGGTGCCGGGCTATTATGCGGTTGCCAGCAGCCGACCGCTGGAAGTCACGGCCGACGTGACGATGTTGCAGCGCGAGCAGATCGGCATCGACAATGTCGATTTTGGTACGCCGGTAGCCCGAGGGGTCGATGGCAGCGCCGAAATCATGCCGCCGGACGAGGAGAAGAATTTCGTCAAGGCGCTCATCCGCAACAAACGGCGCGAGAAGCTCTATATCAGCGATCCCGGCGGTATTATCTTTCTCGGTCAGACGCTTTTTCGCGCCACCGTTGATATTCCTGCCAATGTGCCCGTGGGGCTTTACACCGCGACAGTGTTTCTGATCCATGATGGCCAAGTCGTAGATGCGATTTCGTCCCCTCTCTATATCGACAAAAGCGGGCTGGAACGGTTTCTCTATCGCTTTGCGCATCATGACGCGCTGCTCTATGGCCTGATTGCCGTGCTCGGCGCGGCCTTGGCTGGTTGGCTCGGCTCTGTGGTGATGCGCCGCCGCTGAAACTGCCTAAGATGTGGCCAACATGGATAGGGTGGCCAGATGTCGGGCCGTTAGCGCTTCATCCCGTTGAAACTCGAGCCCCATTTTCTCAACGATGCCAAAGAGCGTGACATAAGGAGAGTGACATCATGTCCGGTCGCGCACCCCCTACTCATCGTGGCAGAACAACACACTGCCTCAAGGGCTCACGAAAGCAAGATCAAGAATATGGCTGGTTTTGATATTTCCTATGCGGCGGCGGCGGCTGGCGGGCTTTTAAGTTTTTTGTCACCATGCGTGTTGCCGTTAGTACCTGCCTATCTCTGTTTTATCGCGGGCACCTCTTTTGAGGAATTGACGCGTCAGGATGCACAAGGCAAAGCGCTTAGCTCAGAAGGGCTAACGCGACGCGTGGCGCTAGGCGGCGTCGGCTTTGTCCTCGGGTTCAGCACCATCTTCATTGCGCTGGGGGCCAGCGCGTCTGCGATCAATCCGCTGATCCTTGCGCATAAAGAGCTGTTGGGGCGCGTTGCGGGCGTCATTATCATCATCTTCGGCCTGCATTATATGGGCTTGTTTCGCATCGGTTTTCTCAACCGCGAAGCGCGCTTTCAACCTGAGCATATTGGCGATGTGACACAGAACCTGTGGCTCCAGTTCGCCAGCCCCTATGTGCTGGGTCTCGCCTTTGCTTTCGGCTGGACACCCTGCATCGGGCCAATCTTGGCTACCATTCTCGCCATTGCCGCCTCGCATGACAGCCTGACATCGGGCGTATTGCTACTGGCGACCTATTCGCTGGGCCTTGGCATACCGTTTCTTGTTGCCGCCTTTGCGGTGCGTTGGTTTCTTGCTTTTGCGGTCAAAATCCGTCGCCATATGGGCAAAATCGAGAAGGCGGCGGGGCTTCTGCTCGCCCTGACAGGGCTGCTGATGGCGCTCGGCTCCTTTGAAAGGATTGCCATAACCTTGCTCAACGTGTTTCCCTTCTTGGCAAGACTTGGGTAAGGCTGGGCAAGACTTGGGTAAGGCTGAGTGGCTGGGGGAAGTTGCATGAGTGTTGAGGCAAGCATAGACACGGGTTCGGCTGAAAAGACCGAGGCGACGCCTGAACGCAAAGCAGAGCGACGCTCGCCGATTTCCGTGCGGGTCATAGGCTGCGGCGTGCTTGTGCCGCTGGTTGCCATGTCGATGGTGGTGGCGCTCTCCTATCCGTCTGCTGGCATCGCCAATGTGCTGAAAGTCGAGATCACCTACGCCGTGGCGCTGCTGTCTTTTCTCGGCGGCGTGCGCTGGGGCATCGCGCTGATGGCAGGCGGTATGCATCTGCATTTTCGCCCATTGGCCATCATCACGCTAGTCATGCCCTTCGCATGGGTAATCCTATTCATGGCAACGCCGGTGGCCTTGGCCGCCTTGATGGCAGGCTATCTGCTCATCGCGCTAGGCGAACGCGCAGGCACTGAAAGCCCCGTGCCGCAGTGGTACCACGCACTGCTTGTGCCCTTCACGATCATGGTCGAAATCGCACTCGGCCTGTCGCTGCTCATCATCGTCAATTTCTAGTCACCTTCGAGGCGGTGGGCTGCCACGGGCGTGACCTTGAGCGGCCCCATCATCCAGGCGTGAAACCCTGATGCAGGCAGCAAAGGGCGATAGGCTAAGGCAGCGCCAACTGATGCGCCCGTGGGGTCCAGCCGCACGAGGCAAACCATGTCGAAAATGTGGCGGGCAAGGACGGTTCACACGGCTTTGCATCGGGCAATGCGCCATGTTCGCCTTCTGTGCAGGGGTGCCGTTTGCTCATAGATAGACTATAAACCGTTCCACCCCCCTGCCGATCCATGTGAAATTTTTGCGCAAGGGCGCCGGTATGTTTTGATTGAGGAGCCTTGTTCGTGTTTTCCGAAGAGATGCCAAAAAAGTTGATCGCCAATATGGATGCCCTGATACCCCTTATCGTCGAACACGGATTGAGCTTCACCTCAGCCATTCTGATCCTTGTGCTGGGCATCTGGTTTTCAGGCAAGGCGCGCAAACTGACGATTTCCACCCTGCGTCGTCTGCCCAATTTCGATGCGACGCTGCAAACCTTTTTCGGCACGATGGTGCGCTATATCATCATCATCTTCACCGTGCTGGCGGTGCTGGCCAAATTCGGCGTACAGACGACAAGCCTGATCGCCGTGCTTGGCGCTGCCGGTCTCGCCGTCGGCCTTGCGCTTCAAGGCACGTTGTCCAATGTGGCGGCTGGCGTCATGTTGCTCATTTTTCGCCCGTTCAAGTCGGGGGATTATGTTGAAGTGGCGGGCGGCGTCGGGGGCACGATTGTCGAGCTTTCGCTCTTCACCACTGAAATGGTGACCGTGGACAACCTGCGCATTGTCATGCCGAACAGTGAAATCTGGAGCACGCCGGTCAAGAATTACAGCCACTATCCAACACGTCGCCTCGATGTTGTGGTTGGCATTTCCTATGGCGACGACATCGGCAAGGCGATTAAGGCGCTGCTTTCGGTGGCCGACGCGGAAGCGCGCTGCCTTGGTGAGCCCGCGCCACTGGCCGTGGTCAATGCGCTGAGCGCAAGTTCTGTCGATATGATGCTGCGTGTCTGGATTAAAAATGCTGACTATTGGCCGGTCCGATTTGACCTCACGCGCGCCGTCAAAGAACGCCTCGACCTTGAGGGCATTACGATACCTTTCCCGACTGTCACGCAGTACAATGTGGAGGCTAATCAAAACGCAGAGAAACAATCTGGCGGAGAGTAAGCGCGAATGGACAAGATTTTGGGTGGCCCATTGATACCGACACTCTTCAAGCTGCTGGTGGCGTCTGTCGTCGTCGGCATTCTGCTTGCGTTCTTCGGCATTCAGCCGATCGATCTATGGCGTGACTTTATCGACACGGTCGGGCGCATCTGGCAGATGGGCTTTAGCGCCATCGAGGGGTCGGTCCGCTATGTGCTGTTGGGCGCTGTGGTCGTCGTGCCGATCTGGCTGGCCGTGCGTTTGTGGACCTATCTCACCACACGCTACTGAATTATGCCGCATCGTATAGACCTACCGTAGCGTCGCTCTGGCGCGATGCGCAGGGTCGTGCAAAACCTGCGTGCCTGCTATCCTTCCCGGCAAACAACTTGGGAGGATGCAATGACAACGATGTTTCGTGACGGTTTGCTCAAGGGCAAACGGATTCTGATCACCGGCGGTGGCACGGGCCTTGGCCACGAAATGGCCGAGGATTATCTGCGGCTTGGGGCCGAGGTGTATATCTGCGGGCGGCGCAAAAACGTGCTCGACGATACGGCCAAGGAATTGATGGCTCTGCATGGCGGGTCGGTCAAAACGCATTCAGTGGACATTCGCGTAGCGGGCGCGGTCGATGATATGATCGGCGAGATATGGGCCGACGGAGGCCCGCTGACGGGGCTCGTCAATAATGCGGCAGGTAATTTCATCAGCCCCACCAAGGACCTCACACCCAAAGGCTTTGACGCCATTTCCGGCATTGTCTTTCACGGCTCGTTCTATGTGACGCATGCCTGCGGCAAGCGATGGATCGAAGGTGGCGACAAGGGCAGCGTCATATCGATCTTGACGACATGGATCTGGAACGGCGGCCCCTTCACCGTGCCATCGGCCATGTCGAAAGCGGGCATCAACATCATGACAAAATCGCTGGCCGCGGAATGGGGGCCTTATGGCATCCGTCTCAACGCCATTGCGCCCGGCCCCTTCCCGACCAAAGGCGCATGGGAGCGGCTGAGCCCCGGCCAATCCACGGACGGGGATGGCTCGCGCGAGGGCATTCCGATGGGCCGCGTGGGACAAATGGATGAATTGAAAAACCTCGCCACCTTCCTGATGGGAGATGGCTGCGATTATCTCACCGGCCAGACGATTGCGATTGATGGCGCAGCCTTTGGCGCGGGCGGGGGCAATTTTGCGCGGCTATCAAAGCTCAGCCAGGAAGAATGGGACGGGATGCGCGACATGATCCGGTCTGCAAACGACAAGGATAAGGCGCAACGCAGCGTCTGACGACAGGGAGGCGAGCCTCGCGCTATGGCGCAGGCTCGCTGCCGTCCCAAAGCATGGCTGTGACTTTCCATGTCTTCAGAACGTCCGTATCAGGAATGACGCCATTGGCTGCAGGCGGGGTGCCCTGTAATTGATAGAAGACATGCATGGAGCCCGCCTGAGGACAAAACAAGCGGCCAGCTTTCTCACCCTGGCCAAGGCTACATGCCGAAGTATCACCAGTCGGTATCGCACCGACGAACGTCGAGCCCAGATGCACGCCTTTTTCGTCCTTGATGCTGGCATCGAGCACAAGCACGCTTTCGACCGTTTTGCCGGTTTGATCGGGATAAAGCTCAAACTGCGGTCTGTCGCCATTGGAGACGCGTATCACATGTTCGCCCGGCTGCATCTCGGCGGACACCGCCGCCGAGATGGTGAAAGACGGCAGAAGTTTTGCTACCGCGGCCACATCAAATGGCGTGGCCACGGTGATTGGGCCGACACTGTCGTCGCTCACGATGATCGGGGCGGGCTTTGAGCAGGCAAGTAGCGAGGCTGCACACAATGAGACAAGGCCGAATTTCGTCATAACCCGCATGGGCTTATCCTCTTGTTCAAACCGCGCAGATCATGCTCTAGGTTCGTTAATCCATTGTTATGACAACCTTGCCGATAGCTTGTCTATTTTGCAGCATGGCCATTGCCTCGACAGCCTTTTCCAATGGAAAGATGGCGCAGACATAGGGATCGATCTTGCCACTTGAGGCGAGTTCATCAATCGCCTTGATATTAGCGCGGCCAGCCTCTGGATCGCGTCGGCCATATTCGCCCGCGCGCACGCCGACGACCGAAAAGCCCTTGATGAGCGGCATGTTGACCGAGACGCTAGGAATGCGCCCGCTGGTGAAGCCGATGATGAGCAAGCGGCCATTCCAGGCGATGCAGCGCACGCTTTCGTCAAACACGTCGCCGCCGACAGGATCGTAGATAACGTCGGCACCTTTGCCGCCGGTGAGCGCTTTGACCTCCTCGCGAAAGCCGCGCGTAACGTTAATCACATGGTCTGCACCGCGCGCCTTGACGGTTTTTAGTTTTTCATCCGATGCTGATGTGGCAATGACAATTGCCCCCATGAGCTTGCCAATATCGACAGCCGCCATGCCGACGCCGCCCGTGCTGCCATGCACCAACAAGGTTTCACCCGCCTTGAGATGTCCGCGAATGGCCAGCGCCACATAGGCCGTCAGATAGGCCGCTGGGTAGGCCGCCGCTTTGATGAAGTCCATGCCCCTAGGGATCGGACGGCAGGCCTCGGCAGACGCGTTCACCTCTTCGGCAAAACCACCGATGCGCAATCCGGCCACGACTTCGTCGCCCACTTTTAGATGCGTCACATCGGAACCGAGCGCGGTGATGACGCCAGCGCCTTCCATGCCCGGCGCAAAGGGTAATTCCGGCTTGAATTGATATTTGCCTTGCACCATCAAAATATCAGGGAAGTTAATCGAGCAGGCCTTAAGACGCAGGCGCACCTCGGCAGGCCCCGGCGGTGGCAAGGTCAGATCATCCATTTTCAGAACAAAAATATCGTCGGACAATTCATGGACGCGCATTGTGCGCATTGGTCTCTCCCCCTCAATTCAATGTCTTTGAGGTAAGCATAGGGTCAATCGTCGGCCCAGCCTAGACAACACCGACAGCTTGCAGCAACGCGACGGCACCAAGCGCGATGAAAATGGTCGCCGCTGTGCCACGCACCAACTGCATGGGCAAAGCCTTTGCCGCAACGTCACCCAGCAACACGGCTGGCACATTGGCGATCATCATGCCAAGGGTCGTGCCCGCCGCGACGGCAACGAGATCGTGAAAACGCGCGGCCAAGCCGATGGTTGCTATCTGCGTCTTGTCGCCCATTTCGGCGAGAAAGAATGCAATCACAGTCGTGACAAAAGGCCCGAAGCGTTGCGCCACACCGTCATTGAGATTGTCTTGTTTGTCGGGAATGAGCATCCAGATGCCCGCCGCAATGAAGGAGACGCCAAGTGCCCAATTGAGAATTTGTGGTGTCAGCCAATTGGCAATCAGAATGCCAATTTCAGCGGCGAGCGCATGATTGACGATTGTCGCGACGAAGATGCCCGCAATGATCGGCATAGGTTTGCGAAAACGCGTTGCCAGCACCAGCGCGAGCAATTGGGTCTTGTCACCAATTTCGGCAACCGCGACCGCTGAGAGCGAAATGAAGAAAGCGTCCATAATATATCTCGGGCCGGGCGCACAAACCAATGACCTGACAGCGCGCGGCCCGGCAAGGACGCACGTATCAAGCCAAAGGTCTCGTCAATCAGCGCGAAAATCCGCAGCTCCTGCACGCACCATGACCCAACCGGGCCAAGTATGTTGACGCGTGCCCCTCTCAATCTTTCAACGGAGGGCGACTACTCCCCTAAGGACGGTGTGGAAATAGCATTGCAGTATCGTAAGGGCAAGGAGGAAAATGTGATGTCAACCGCGCAGCGCGCTGTGGAGATCGCGCGCTATTTCCTCGCAGGCGCGTTTGGCCGTCGGCACGGCGCCGGTCATAGCGGTAAAGCCATGGGCGAGCCTGTCGTAGCAGCGAAAGGTCACTTTGACGCCCGCCTCTTTTAGTCGCTCTGCATAGGCGATACCTTGATCGCGGAGCACGTCAAAACCAGAGGTGATGACGATGGCGCGGGCCACCTCTTCCAGATCGGACGCCTTGAGCGGCGAGGCGCGCAGATCTTTTTTCTCAGCATCATTATTGAGATAGGTCTTGGTGAACCAATCCATCACTTCTGCGGTGAGCGGATAGACATCAGCGCAGCTATCATATGATCCGCCCTGCCATTCCATGTCGGTAACGGGATAGATGAGAAGCTGGACGGAGGGCGTTTCCTCGTCGCGGCGCATCGTTTCCTGCGCGACGACGGCAGAGAGATAACCACCCGCGCTGTCACCACCGACGGCGATGCGGTGGTTCATGCCGAGCGCTGTAGAATTGTCACAAGCGAAACGGAAGGCCGCTAGCGCATCATCAACGGCGGCTGGGAATTTGTGTTCGGGCGCAAGACGATAGGCAACGGAGAGAACCACGCAATCGGCGATTTTCGACAACATGGTGCAGAAGGTGTCGCATGTATCGAGATCGCCAATGACGCAGCCACCGAAATGATAATAAACAATACCGGGCAGCGGGCCTGTCGCGTTTTTAGGCGAATAGAGCCGCGCGTCGAGCGGGCCATCGCCGCCCGGCACGGTCATCTCGCGGACATCAATACGCGGATCGCGCGACCCATCAAGCAGGGCCAGCCCGGTCCGGGTTGCTTTGCGACCAACGACCGGATCAAGCGTCGAAAGCGAAGGCCCTTTGGCCCCTTGCGCACCCAGAAACTGCGTCCTGACATCAAGCGTGCGGCCATCGATTTGCAGCGGCTTACCGCCGGACATGGCAAGCAGCATCGCATCGGGCAACATCAACATGGTGCGCACAATCAGTTTTTGAATGTTCACGTGGCACTCCAAGTCGAGGAAAAAGAATTGTGTTTGGGCTTCATTTTTTTGCAGGCGCGGCCAGCGGCAGGGCTGTGAAGCCGCTCAGCACAAGCGAGGTGGCAAATTCAGCCGCCACTTTGGGATCAAAATTCTGACGCAGAATCATGCGGTCGCCAATTTCGGTGGCAATGCCGACGACGGCGGCCATCAGATATTCGCTATCAACTTTGGGCAGGTTGCCGTCGCGAATGTCTTCCTCGATATATTCGCGGATTTCTTCAAGGCCCGCGAGAATTTCGGGCGTATCCATACGAACGCGAAACCAAGTTTGGTTACCACGGATCATCTGAAACGTATGCCGGTCGCTCGCCAGATAATCAAAATAGGTCGCATAGGCATTGCTAATGAATTCTTCAAAATTGCGCGAGCGGATGCGGTCAGCCTTGAGGCGCGGACGGATGCGGCGCATGCCGTCGTCCATGATCGCCTCAAAGACTTCCTCTTTGCTCTTGAAGTAATTGTAAAAGGTGCCTGATGCGAGGCCGGTCTTGCGGATGACATCACGCACGGTGGTCGCGCCGTAGCCGAGTTCGGCAAAGACCTCGCGCGCCGAATTGAGGATGGCTTCGCGATTGTTGAGCTTGGTCAGCTCGCGCTTGCCCTTGGGCTTTGCGGCTGAATCAAGCAAGGCGGCTGGCGACGCGGGCGACGGCTTTTCCCTGACATCACTCATGCGCGGACCATCGCCCGCTGCAACCTGTCGCATTCCAACTCCACCCGTCTGGTCTCCCCTTCAACGCCGCCAACAATGACGACAGGCGTCATTATCACTGATTTGCCGTCTAAACTAAACGATGCCGTGGAAAGGTCAATTTGGCCGATTGGGAGCCAAAGGGAAAACCTTAATAAATCAACGGCTTAATTGCTATCTAGCCAAAATTCTAGGCGGTGCGCGCGGTGGGCCGAGCGGCACTTCGTCAAAAACGCCGCGTAAACCGGGGGCCCCGCTTTGGGCGTTACAAAAAGGTGGGCGGGGCAGTAGTGTTCAGCGACGATGCCTGTTGGCAAACACCCTGATTCCTCAAGAGCGAGCCCCTGTTCCCTATGGCCAGTGATTTCCGCCTTACGCCTGAAAATATTGCGATGATGAAAGACGTGCTGATCGAGCATGTTCCTCATGCTCGAGCGCTGAACATGACTATTTTGGATGCCAAACCTGCTCAGGCCTGGCTCTCGATCCCTTATGACGAAAAACTGATCGGCAATATCGAGACGGGCGTTATTCATGGCGGCGTCATCACGGCGCTGCTCGACAATACCTGCGGGGTGGCGGTGCAGCTTGCCATGCCCGAGCGCACGTCCATTGCGACGCTCGACCTGCGCATCGATTATATGAAACCGGCGACGCCCGGCCTCGCCCTCATTGGCCACGCTCATTGCTACAAGGTCACGCGCAATATCGCCTTTGTGCGCGGCACCGCCTATCACACGGATCCCGAGGACCCGATTGCGGCCTGCGTCGGCACCTTCATGCTGGCGGCCAATCGGGCAACGCCGCTGGAATATGCCGCCTCGGCGGAATTACTGACGAAGACGGAGGGCTGACCCCATGAGCGAAACAGACCTGAAGCTGCCGCCGCAAGACCTCAACCTGTTCCTGTCGGCCATGCCCTATGCGCAATTCCTCAATATCACGATTGACCAAAAAGGCAATGAGATCACGACAGTGATGGGGTTTGACCAAAAGCTCATCGGCAATCCGGTGTTGCCGGCCCTGCATGGTGGCGCCATCGGGGCGTTTCTTGAAATGACCTCAATCATTCAGCTCGCGTTTGAGACCGGGATTACGGCTGTTCCCAAGCCGATCGGCTTGACGATTGACTATCTGCGCTCCGGCAAACCTATCGACACTTATGCGCGCGCTCACATCACCAAACAGGGCCGCCGCGTTGCCACCGTTCACGCCGAAGCGTGGCAAGAAGACCGCTCGCGTCCCATCGCCACGGCGCATGGACATTTTTTGCTAAAGACAGCTGACGAATAAGGCGCGCTCCATGGACCGCTTGACGATCACGCATGCCCGCGTGCTTCGGCTTGCCGGGCCGATCATCCTGTCCAATATTTCAACGCCGCTGCTCGGCCTGTCGGATATGGTCATTATCGGGCGCATCCCTGATCCTGCCGCCCTTGGCGCGGTGGCGCTGGGCGCGACGATCTTCAATTTTGTTTATTGGGGGTTCGGCTTTTTGCGCATGGGCACAACCGGGCTCACGGCACAGGCGCTGGGCGCGGGCGACACGCTGGAAGTTAGCGCCAATCTTGCGCGCGCCTTGCTGGTCGCCAGTGTCATCGGCACGGCGCTGATCTTGCTGCAATATCCAATTGGGCTGGTTGCCTTTGCGCTTCTCAAAAGCAGCAGCGAAGTGCAGGTGCTGGCGCATGGCTTCTATGACATCCGCATTTGGAGTGCGCCGTTTACGCTGGCAAATTTCGCTCTGCTCGGCTGGTTCATCGGGCGGCAACAGGCCAAAACGGCGCTAGCGCTGCAACTCTTCATGAACATCCTCAACATCGCGCTCAACATCGCGTTTGTTGTCGGCCTTGGTTGGGGCGTGCGCGGTGTTGCGGCAGGCACAGTGATGGCTGAAATGGCGGCCACGATGCTCGGCGCAGCGCTGGCATGGCGCGCCCTCGGTAAGGGCGACACGACGCAATGGGCCCGCGCACGCATTCTTGATGCCGTGCAGATCGCGCGCATGATCGCCGTCAATCGCGACATCATGCTGCGTACGCTCTGTCTCATTTTCGTGTTTGCCTTCTTCACCGCACAAGGCGCACGGGCGGGCGACGTGACACTGGCGGCCAATGCGGTGCTTGGCCAACTTGTCACGCTTACGGCTTTTCTGCTAGATGCGTTTTGTTCAGCCACAGAAGCGTTGGTGGGTGAATCCGTTGGTGCGCACGACAGCGCAGCGCTCAAGCGAACTGTCTTGCTCACCGGACTTTGGGCGGGGATGACGGCACTGGGGCTGTCGCTTTTTCTTTTTGCGACTGGTCCCCTGCTCATCAATGCCTTGTCGGCATCGCCCGAGGTGCGCGCGGCCGCTAATATCTATCTGCCCTGGGCCGCCATCGCGCCGGTGCTGGCGGTCTGGTGTTTTCTGCTCGACGGCATTTTCATTGGCGCGACGCGCACGGTCGAGATGCGCAATGCGATGGTACTCGCGCTGGCGATTTTTCTGGCAAGCTGGTGGGGCCTTGCCGGACGCTATGGCAATCACGGCCTTTGGGCGGCGCTCATCATCTTCTATGTCGCGCGGACAGCAACACTCCTGCCCTTTTATGGGTCGGTTGGGCGCGCCGCGCTCAAAGCCCGGTGAAGAGATCGAGCACGTTTTCAGGCGGACGCCCTAAGGCGGCACGCGCGGCATAGAGCACGACAGGGCGCTCAATCAGGATCGGATTTGCTACCATTGCGGCAATCAGCTTGTCGTCTGAGAGACTGTCGACGGCAAGGTTGAGTTCCTTGTAGATCGCCTCGCCTTTGCGCATCAAATCGCGCGGCTTCATATGAAGTTTTTTCAGAACCGACGTCAGCTCGGCAGCACTGGGCGGGGTTTCCAAATATTCAACAATCACGGGTTGCAAACCGTGAGAGCGCAGCAACGCCAGCGTTTCGCGTGATTTATTGCAACGGGGGTTATGCCAGATAGTGACTTCGGACATGTCGTCTCCTCAGGTTTCAGGTCTTATGATTTGACATCGACGCCGACCGCGTCAGCAACGCGCGCAAAGCCATCGCGGGCCAATGCATCAGCGAGGTCACGCTTGATGCGTGTGACAAGGGCCGGCCCTTCATAGGTCAGCGCAGAATAAAGCTGAATAAGTGTCGCGCCATTACGGATTTTTGCATAGGCGTCCGCACCGCTGGCAATGCCGCCGACACCGATGATCGGCACCGTTCCGCCGGTCAGGCGATAGATGTCGGCCAGCACCTGTGTCGAGAGCGCGAACAGTGGACGCCCGGACAGGCCGCCTGTTTCGTGCGCATGTTTGCCGCTGACAAAACCGTCGCGTTCGATGGTGGTGTTGGAAATGATCAAGCCGTCAAGTTTCAGATCGAGCGCCACGGCGGCGATGTCGGCGCGATCATCGGGCGTCAGGTCTGGTGCAATTTTCAGCAGGATAGGCACGCGGGTTTGGCGCGCCTTCAAGACGCGCACCATCAACGTTTCAAGCTCGCCTCGCCCTTGCAGTGCGCGCAGGCCCGGCGTGTTGGGCGATGAAATATTGACGGTGAAGTAGCTCGCCAGACCTTCAAACGTCCTAATGCCGGTTTCATAATCGGCAATGCGGTCGCTCGCGTCTTTGTTGGCACCGATATTGACGCCGACAATGCCGCCGCGCGCTTTTCGCGCTTCCAGACGGCGACGAAGCGCGGCATGGCCCTGATTGTTGAAACCGAGGCGATTGATGACTGCACCCTGATCGCTTAGGCGGAAGATGCGCGGGCGCGAGTTGCCGCTTTGCGGGCGCGGCGTCACCGTACCGACTTCGGCAAAGCCCATGCCCATGGCGAGCATGGCGTCGGGCACTTCGCCGTTCTTGTCGAAGCCCGCGGCGATGCCGAGTGGGTTGGTGAAATGCAAGCCGAGAAGATCGACATTGAGCACAGCGGGATCAGGCGCACTTTGGCGCGGTCCAAATCCGGTTTTCAGACCCAACAGCGTCAGACGATGCGCGCGCTCGGGCTCAACCAAGCCGAGGGCGGGGCGAACGAGAGGGAAAAGATCGATCAATGTCAGTCCGCCATATCGGGAAAACGATGTTCGCCACTGGCACAAAGTGGCAGCGTCACCACGCGCGCCACTGCGCTCATCGGCAAAGGTCCGTAGAGATGGGGAAACAGTGCCCCACCACGCGACACTTCCCACTTGAGTTCGACGAGATCAGCCCTGACCTCAACCAGCAATAGGTCTGTCTGGCCGACAAAATGTTTGGCTGCGGTTTCAGGAGCCTGCACGGCAGTCGAGAAATGGATATAGCCATCGTGAAGGTCGATGCCCGAACCTAAAAACACACCCGCCGCCTCTGCCGCGCGCCATTCAGCCTCGCTCACGATCTTGTAAATACTGGCCATGGCCGCTCTCTCGTCCTGCTTGCCCAATGTGGCGGCAACATAGCGGGATGGACGGGAGCGAACAAGGAAGGAGCCCGCCTATTTGCGCTGGTGTCCTCCAAAATTTAGGTTACAGTTCCTAGGAATTATAACCTAAATGAACCCTTTTCATGCTCACCAACCTGTCTCACCCTCGGCTCTGGGCTGCGCTTGACGAATTGGCGCGGTTGAATGGCCTGTCGGTTTCGGGAATGGCGAAGGCGGCGGGGCTGGACCCGACATCGTTCAACAAATCAAAACGGGTGACGGCGGAGGGGCGGCCACGCTGGCCGAGCACGGAGAGCCTTGCGCGCGTACTGAACGCCACGGGGGCAACGCTTGATGAATTTGTGATGCTGGTTGATGCCCGCGGCGCAGCGGCGCGCGCGCGCCCTGTGCCGTTGATCGGACTGGCGCAGGCAGGCAACGGCGGCTATTTCGACGATGCGGGGTTTCCGGTCGGCGGCGGCTGGGATGAGGTGACACTGCCGGATGTGCGCGACGAAAACGCCTATGCGCTGGAAGTATCGGGCGACAGCATGATGCCGGTTTACCGCGACGGCGACGTCATTGTCGTGTCGCCTGCGGCCTCTCTTCGCAAAGGCGACCGCGTGGTGGTGAAAACCATGGATGGCGAAGTCTTGGCCAAGGTGCTGGCGCGGCGCGGCGACAAGCGCGTTGAGCTGATGTCACTCAACCCGGCCTTCGAGGCGCGTGTGTTGAAGACAGAAGACATTTTGTGGATGGCCAGGATCATCTGGGCGAGCCAATAGCGTGCTTTGGATCAGCGGTGACCTGGCTGCAGGCGCTCCGCCGCGCCACCTTGCGGGCCTGAAAAACTGCCCAACGCCCCACGCAATATGAATTTCAATGTCAAATCATCATGTGTGTCCAATGTCACGTTGAGGCGTTGCGCACGATATCGTGCCAATAATTCCACGGCGTCCTCCTCGTGATCCGAGGCAGCCTTCAGCGAGCGCGCGAGCACGCGCCGCGCCTCAGCACAGTGGCCCGCACCGCCAAGGGCCAAAAGCTGCAACGCATATTGATAGGCGATGGCTGTGTTGCCCGGCTCCAGCGACAGTGCCTTGCGGAAGGCTGCCATACCTTTTTGAGGTGAGGCCCCATAGAGATGTTCACCCAACAAACCGCCATCGCGCGAAATTTCAAGGTTCCAACCACCATCTAGCGCATGAGCCCAAGCGCTTTGCGGATCGAGCGCCAGCGCGCGGTCGATATGGGTGCGTGCTTCGTCGGCATAGCCGGCAAAATGCGCCGCGAGGCTGCCATCCATGCGCCCGAGAAAACCAAGCGCCAGTGCGAGATAAAGGTGGCCTTCGGGGTCGTCGGGATCACGCGCAATGGCGCGCCGCGCATCGCGTTCGGCGGCAACGAAGACATTCCGGCGATCTTTCATGTCACTGTCGAAGTCGCCTTCTGCCAGTGCTGCACGGGCGGCAAGGGCGGCAGCGCCCGGCGCATCGGTTTTGCGGGCTTCCTCCGCAGCTTTGGAAAAATCACCCTGCGAGAATATTTCGCGGATAGAGGTGAGATCGCTGTGAGCAGGCGTCTCCCCTGACGCCATGGCCGCGCTAGGCCAGAAAACAATGGCCAGACTCACAAGAACAGGCGCCAAAAACGCGGCAAGCAAACGATACATCCCCATACCACCATGATCCCCCGACCCCGGTACGGCTGCAAGATACAATTAAATTGCGTAAATTGCGGTCGACAAATTACGGTTGGCAAATTACGACTTGGAAAGGTCGTCCTCCTGCAAGGCACGGCGAATGAGGTGGGCTGTTTCCTTCACCCCATAAAGCGCGATGAAGGAACCAAAGCGCGGCCCCTGCGTTTCACCAAGTAACACTTCATAGAGAGTGCAGAACCAAGCGCGCAGATTTTCAAAAGCGTGAGCCTTGCCGATATCATAAACCAGCGTTTGCAACTCCTCGGCACTCATCGCTTCGTGGTCGAGCGTTTCGAGCTTGCTTGCGAGATCGGCTAGCGCGGTGGTTTCCATATCGTTGGGCGCGCGGTAGGTCTTGGCCGGGACTACGAAATCATGGAAATAGTTCACCGCATAGCCAACCAGATCATCGAGCTTGGGCAGCGCTTCGGGCGTGGCGTCAGGCGCATAACGCTGGATGAAGCCCCAGAGCACGGCCTTGTCCTTAGCCTGACAGACGCTGGCCAGATTGAGCAACAAAGCAAAGCTGATCGGCATGTCGGCCTTGGGCGGCTGGCCACCATGAATGTGCCAGACAGGATTGCCGAGCTGTTCTTTTATCGCCTGCTTGGGATAGGCGGCGAGGAAAGCCCAGTATTCATCGACGTTTTTCGGGATCACATCGAAATGGAGCCGCTTGCCGGTGCGCGGGGCTTGATACATGAAGAGTTGCAGGCTTTCCGGGCTCGCATAGCGCAGCCAATCTTCGATCGACAGGCCATTGCCCTTCGACTTTGAAATCTTCTTACCCTCATGGTCGAGGAACAATTCATAGTTGAAGCCTTCAGGCGGATTAACGCCCAACACACGACAAATCTTTGAGGCAAGCTTGATGCTGTCAATCAAGTCCTTGCCGGCCATTTCGTAATCAACCTTCAGCGCCGCCCAGCGCATGGCCCAGTCGGCCTTCCATTGCAGCTTGCAATGGCCACCGATGACGGACACTTCAACTGTTTCGTTAGTGCCGGGTTCAACGTAGGAGACCGTCCCCTTTTCGAGATTGCGATCAACCAGCGACACCAGCAGCACTTGGCCCGTCTTCGGGCTCACGGGCAGGATAGGGCTATATGTTTGCTGGCGTTCCTGCCGTAGCGACGGCAGCATGATCGCCATGATTTCGTCGAACTTTTCCAGCACCTTCAGCAGCATCTGGTCGAAGCGACCTGAGGTGTAATAATCCGTTGACGAGGCAAACTCATAGTCGAATTCAAAGCTATCCAGAAAGGTGCGCAGACGGGCATTGTTATGCGCACCGAAGCTCGGATGAGTGCCAAACGGGTCAGGTATCTTGGTCAGTGGCATATTGATGTAATTTGCCAGCATTTCCTGATTAGGCACATTGGTCGGCACTTTGCGCAAGCCGTCCATGTCATCGGAAAAGCAGAGCAGCCGAGTCTTAACGCCGGGGGCCAGAGTTTGGAAGGCGCGGCGCACCATGGCCGTGCGTGCTACCTCGCCAAATGTGCCGATATGAGGCAGGCCGGAGGGGCCGTAACCGGTTTCAAACAGGATTTCGCGGTCCGGGTTGCCCTCTTTTTCGAGCCGGACAACCAGTTTTCGTGCCTCTTCGAAGGCCCATGCTTTGGAGACCTTGGCCGCCTCAAACAAGGCGGTTTCACTGGCATTCTGACTGGCGGGTGACATGGCGGACCTGAAAAAACTTTAAGGTTTGTAAAGAAGCCGGACCCTAATCTCGGGCTCTCGTACAGTCAACGCGGACCACGGGGGCGACACTTATAGGCAACTAGACGACTGACAAGCGTTCGTCAGTTTTTATGTGATCGTTCCAATTGTTAATGAAGGTTGCCAGATGCCCCCTTTCACCAAACCCTGTTCAGCAACGTTGAGGATCGCCAGCTCGGGCAGGCGCGAGCGCCCCATGGGTTCGATGCCGCCGGGACACGCCGCCCCATGAACCTGTTCCCCCCCCCGGACACCATGGAGCCCGCCATTTTTGGATCGGTCAAGCGCAATCCCGATATCGCAACGCGCATAGCCGCCGAAGAAATCCGTCTACTGATCAACCTTGGTGCGTCTAGTCGATACACGATGGTGGTTGCCATCCTCGTTGTCGGTTTTATTTTTTCCAGCACCGCCCCGCTCTGGTCCACCAGCGTCGTTCTTATCATCCAGATCGTAGCGCAGCTTTATTTCGACCAGGTGCGCAAGCGATCTCTCGCTGATCCTGACTTTATCACTCACGCGATGCATTGGGCGCGGCGATATACAATCGGCACCTGCATCAGCGGCATGACATGGGGCGTGGGTGCCATCGTCTGGGTGCCAGGCTCAGATTTTGCGCATTATATTTTCTATGCGCTGGTGCTGGCCTCGCTCAGTATCTCGTCGGCGGTGATGCGCGCCAATTATTTGCCCGCCGCTCTGACCTATATTGGCGTTGCCGTGACGCCGATGGGCGTGGTGATGCTGATCAATCCTTCGTCTCTTGATATAGCCATTATTGCGCTGGCGTTTATTTTCCTTTTTGCGACCTTTGGCCTAACTCGGCGCATCAATAGTGCTTACCGCGATGCCATCCAGTTGCGCTTTGAAAATTCTGATCTCATCGAACGGATGGCGCGTGCGCATGCTGCCACCGAACAAAAACGCGCAGAGGCCGAAGACGCCGAACGCAGCGCCCGCGCCGCCAATAGAACCAAGGGCGAATTTCTCGATATTCTTGGACGCGAAGTCAGCGTGCCGCTCGATACGCTGGTCCATATAGCACGTGAGCTGCACGACGAGCCACTCAACGAAGCGCAGCACCACTTGACCGAAGCGATGACTTCATCAAGCGAAACCTTGCGCCGGCTGTTTGACGAAATGATCGACTTTTCCCAGATAGAAGCGCAAACGCTTGAGCTGAAGCCTCAGCGGTTTGATCCCGCTGAGCTTGTGAAAAACATCATTCGTGACATGCGCCCATTGGCGACACAGCGCCGACTTTCTCTAGAGTTTGATGTTGTACCGAACGCCATTCCTAGCATTGTTGCAGACCCCGATCGTCTGCGTCAGGTGCTGGTCAACCTCATCTCTAATGGCATCAAATTCACAGAAAGTGGCGGCGTCATTCTGCGCTTGCAAGCCGTATCGCTGCCCGATCACGAACAGGCGCTCCGCCTGTCGGTCATTGATACCGGCATCGGCCTCACGGCAGATGCGCGCGCACGCCTGTTTGAAGGCTTTACGCAAGGACGCGGCAAGAGCACGTCCGACGAAGGCCCAGACGGGATGGGTCTCGGCCTTGCCATCAGCGACCGTTTGGTCCGTCTGATGGGAGGACGGATCGAAGTTGACAGTGCCGCAGACCAAGGCAGCACGTTCTGGTTCTTGTTGCCTCTCGAAATGCCGCAGGCTGGCCAATTCGCTACTCCACAAGCGGGCGCAGACAGGCCTTTTACTGCTATCTCTGACGAAAAACGGGCCGGACGCGTCATCGACCATGATTACCTTTATGAGATGGAACGCGCGCTCGGCTCTGATGACGCCGTCGACCGAATCGTCAATGCGTTAACGCAAATTCTCGCGCTTCACGCCGGGATCGAAGCCGCGTTCGGCGATAGTGACGCCGCCCGGTTCCGCCAAGCCGCCCATAAGCTGCAAAACGTTGCCGATGAAATTGGCCTACTGGCGGTCGCAGAGGCCGCGCGAAGCCTCCAAAAAGGAGATGCCAAGGTGCAGCAAGACAATTTGGTAGACCTGCAACGCCACATTTCGGAGGCGCTCGGCCAGCTTGCGCGCGCCTATCCCAATCTCAGCATGGACGAGCCGAAAGGCTGAGGC
Organism: Parvibaculaceae bacterium; assembly: GCA_041688015.1. Taxonomy (GTDB): domain Bacteria; phylum Pseudomonadota; class Alphaproteobacteria; order Parvibaculales; family Parvibaculaceae; genus Parvibaculum. The sequence continues at coordinate 103,739 of JBDNIY010000009.1, read as the reverse complement.
CTATTTTTTTGTCCGGTCCGGTTATAGTGCTAGGCAATGACAACGGTTACCCCACACGATTCGACGCTCACGCCTCAGGATAGCCCCATGCTGCCCGACGTGGCAGCGCTTGTACCCGCACGCCTTGCAGCCCCGCTGGACTGGGGCGCCATTGCGGTCAGCATCGACGGCGAAGTGGAGGAACTGAGCGCTGAGGCTGCCCTTGACCGGCTGGCGCGCGAGGCCGTGCTGACCGTTCACGGCAGTTTCACGGCGCGGCGCATCGCGCTCGGGCTCGACGCCCGCAAAGGCGCGCGGGCGGCCCATATGATCGGCCCGAAGGTGCTCGACCTTCTGGAACTCTTTGCCTTTGTCCATCCCGCCGTGCGCTGCCTGCCAACCCCGCAAGGGCTGGCGCAAGCGCTCGGCCTCGACGCTGGCCGCGCGCCTGAAACGCAAGCCTTGATGCTGCATGAAGCCGCCGGTCGTCTTCTCACCACATTACAATCGCCGCGCTACCCTGATCGCGACGGCGCAGCGCGCGTCGCCATCCGGATGGCGGAAGCTGGCTGGGCATGGGGCCCCGGCGTGGTGGCGGCTCTAAGTGATGTCATTTCCCGCAATGGTCGTTTGCCCGCCGGACGCGGCTTTGATGTCTGGAGCGATTTGCCTGAATGGGAAGACTTGCCGCCGCGCAGCCATCCCGGTGCGCTGCCTGTCAGCGAGGACGAAGCACGCGCGCGGCTTGCCGAACTGGTCGGTGTGGGTGCCGAACAACGCGCCGGCCAATCTGATTTTGCCGCCGCCACAGCGCGCGCCTTCAATGCGCGCGAGAGCATCGGCACACCCAATATCGTCATTGCAGAAGCGGGCACAGGCATCGGCAAGACACTCGGCTATATTGCACCTGCCAGTCTTTGGGCCCAGCGCAACAAGGGGACGGTCTGGATTTCGACTTACACAAAAAACCTCCAGCGCCAGCTTGATCAGGAGTTGTCGAAGGCTTTTCCCGATCCTGCCGAAAAACACGAAAAGGCTGTGGTTCGCAAAGGGCGTGAAAACTATCTCTGTCTGTTGAACTTTGAAGAGCTTGCCGAGCGCGCCGCTGTCGGCGGCAATGCAGTTGCCATTGGCCTTGTCGCCCGCTGGGCACGCGCCAGTCGCGACGGCGACATGGTGGGCGGCGACTTCCCGGCCTGGCTCACTCAACGCCTTACCGGCACTGGCGAGGGACGCGGCACGCTGACAGATCGACGTGGCGAATGCATCTACACCGCCTGCCCGCATTTCAAAAAATGCTTTATCGAGAAGGCCATTCGCAAGGCCCGACGCGCCGATATCGTGGTCGCCAATCACGCACTGGTGATGCGTCAGGCCGCGCTTGACCAGGCCATTGCGGTGATCGCGCCCAAAGCCAATGCCTCAAATGTGGAGGCGGCTGGAAATGCGGAAGACAAAGAGCCAAGCGGGCGCGAAGCACGCTCGCGCTTTATCTTCGACGAGGGGCACCATATTTTCGACGCGGCGGATGGCGCTTTCTCAACACATCTATCGGCGGTTGAAACGGCGGAACTGCGGCGCTGGATCAGAGGGGCGGAAGGCGCACGCGGACGGCGCGGGCGCGGCCTTGAAGATCGCATCGGCGATCTGGTGGCAGGCGACACGATCACCGAAGATGCGCTCAGCGCCGCTATGTCTGCGGCGGCGGCCTTGCCCGCACGTGGATGGGGCGCAAGGCTCAATGACGGCACACCACGCCGCGAGGGCGAGCAGTTTCTGGCCCTAGTGAGCCAACAGGTTCATGCCCGCTCTGACGACAATGACACGCCCTTCTCGCTTGAGGCGGAAATTGCGCCCTTGGTTGATGGCATCGAACTTGCGGCGCGCACGTTCGATCAGGCGCTTGAAAAACTAGCGACACCGCTTCTGCGCATTGCTGAAGGGTTGCGCGCCAAGCTCGACAAGGAGGCAGACGACCTCGACACAGCTATGCGCATCCGCATGGACGCGGCGGCACGCGGACTGGAACGGCGCGCCAAACTTCTCATTCCATCGTGGCGGGCGATGCTGTCGGTACTTGGCCGTCCGACACCTGAAATTTTCGTCGATTGGTTTTCCATTGAGCGCATTCAGGGACGCGACATTGATGTCGGCATGCATCGCCATTGGCGCGACCCGAGCCAGCCCTTTGCCGAAAGCGTGCTTGAACCAGCGCATGGTGTGGTTATCACATCAGCGACATTGCGCGACCGCTTGCTCGACGACGAAGCCGGTGACGCGAGCTGGCAATCTGCCGAAATTCGCACCGGCGTCACGCATCTGGCGACGCCGGCGCGGCGCGTCTTCATGGCCTCGCCGTTCGACTATGGCGCGCAGGCGCGCATTTTTGTCGTCAAAGATGTAAAGGCCAATGACGTTAATCAAGTGGCAGCCGCCATGCGTGAGCTTTTTCGCGCGGCGGACGGTGGGGCTCTTGGTCTCTTTACCGCCATTCATCGATTGCGCGCAGTGCACGAGCGCATCATCGGACCGCTGGAACAGGCGGGGTTGTCGCTCTACGCCCAACATATCGACGCGCTCGACACCAGCACACTGGTCGATATTTTTCGTGCCGAGAAGGACGCCTGCCTGCTTGGCACGGATGCGGTGCGCGACGGCGTCGATGTGCCGGGTGCCTCGCTGCGTATGATTGTCTTTGATCGCACACCTTGGCCGCGCCCGGACATTTTGCACAAAGCACGCCGAGCGCAATTTGGCGGGGCGCGTTATGACGACATGCTGACACGTCTGCGGCTCAAACAGGCGTTTGGGCGGCTCATTCGCAGCCAGCGCGACAAGGGCGTTTTTGTCATGCTGGATTCACGCCTGCCAACACGGCTCACCTCTGCTTTTCCGCCCGGCGTAGTGGTTGAGCGCATGGGGTTGGCCGATGTCATTGCAAACGCACGGGATTTCCTTGGAAAAGACCCGGATGCGGCCCTTGCCGCTCCCCGACACAGACCCTAGACTCTGCTTCCTTCTGCCCATGTTTTGACGGATTTTGCCAAAGGATTTTTGATGTCAACGATTGCGCCTGAAACCGCCCTTATCTACGTCATGGTCACCATGAGCGCCGTTGATAGCGCCATGAGCGACAACGAATTGCGCACCATCGGCGAAATCGTCAAACGCCTGCCAGCCTTCGCGGAGTTTGATTCTGCACGCCTCATTCCAGCCGCCAAGGAATGTGCCGCCATTCTGCATGAGGACGGCGGGTTGGACGCCGTCTTTGGGCTGGTGAGCGATGCGCTGCCGACGCATTTGCGTGAAACCGGCTACGCCGTCGCCGTCGAAGTCGCGGCGGCTGATCTGGACGTCGGCCAGGAGGAAGTGCGTTTGCTCCAGTTGCTGCGTGATGCACTGGGCATTGACAAGCTGGTCGCCGCCGCGATTGAGCGCGGGGCACGGGCGCGTCACATGACGCTGTGACCGTCAGGCAAAAATTGTGACAGGCCAGATCTAATCAGGGTCGTCGCAAGCGCCTGTTCCGGTTTTGCGCAACTCATCCTCAATTTGATCGTAATAGGTGCGACTGCAAATCCCGTTTGCGCCATAGGTATCGGTCTCACGGTGGACAAGAACCGGGGTTGTTCCGTCATAGGCGTAAATATCGCTGCCGTGTTCAGCAGCGCTGCGACGCCACTGGCTGGTGATTTCTTGGGCATCGGCATCAAATTGCGGCGCAGTAATTTTGTCGAGAGCGCGATTGGCAACGAACTTGCCCGTCGTCGGTGACCAGAGCCAATTTTGATAAGGCGTGTTCGGACCTGCCGAGACAAACTGCATCACCCGGATATCGAGATAGCCGTCGAAATTCAGATCAAGCGCCTCAAAACCGTTATTGGCGATCTTGATCGGCACGTCTGAGGTAATTGGTTCAAGGGTCTGGAAGGGCTCGCTCTCCCCGCTGCGCCGCACCTCTATGCGATCAAGCTGGCGCGTGCCCGCTGCTACATCGCGATGCCAGACCAGTGAGAAATCAAAACTCGGCAGCGAGGGGTTGATGTCGCTCTGACAGACAATGGGCGCAGTGTCATGGGGGCTTAACGGCGTAAGGCAGACAAAGCTGCCTTCAAAGGTCTCGTCGCCCACTGGTCCAGCCATCGAATTAGACATCGGACTGGCCTGCGCCGACATGATCGACCCCGCACAGAGGGCTGCGACCATCGTCAAGACGAGCGGCCCATCGAATTTTCTCATATCATTCAACTCCCGTCGCGCTCTATCCCAAGCCTTGTTGCCATCTTAGTCGAGGGCTGCGACGTTGGGATATGGCGCGTTCGCCTCAAGCGCTCTTATAATGCGCCCATTCCCCGCTCGCCTGCAGGTTTCGCGATGAACGCCGCTCTTCTCGACCATGAACCCTTGATCCGCTTTGCCCTATTTATTGGCATTTTTGTCTGTCTGGCACTGCTGGAACGCCTTGTTCCCGCTCGTCCACTTAGGGGCCGCGTGCAACGTTGGCGCACCAATATCGGCCTCAGCGTTGCCGCTACGATACTTGCCCGCCTGGTCGCGCAGTTCATCTTGCCGATTGCCGGCGTCGGGCTCGCGCTCGTTGCGCAGGCGCATGGCATCGGCCTCTTCAACGCCATCGAGATTTCACCGCTCATCGCCTTTGCCTTGTCGCTGCTTGCGCTCGACGGACTTATCTATGGCCAACATATTGTTTTTCACAGATTCGACCTCCTGTGGCGCATACATAAGGTTCATCATGCCGACCCTGACCTTGATGTGACGACTGCCGTTCGTTTTCATCCGATCGAGATATTAATCAGCCTATTCATCAAAGCCGCTGCCATCCTTGCGCTTGGCGCACCGCCGCTGGCTGTGCTTGTGTTTGAAGTTCTGCTCAACGGCATTGCCATGTTCAACCACGCAAATCTCCAGCTTGGCGCGACGGCAAATCGCCTGCTGTCGCTTTTCATTGTGACGCCGAACATGCATCGAGTGCATCATTCGATCGAACAAGATGCGCAGAACAGTAATTTCGGCTTTAATTTGTCATTGTGGGATCGCATGTTCGGGACCTATCGTCGTGCCGACGCCGTGGAGCTTTCGTCCATGACCATCGGCCTCAATGAATTTGGCAACGAGCACAAAAGCCTCAAGCCGACCGAGTTTGTCTGGAGTTTCATGTTGCCTTTTGTTCTATCATCCACGCCACACCCCACTGTCAAGCAGGGGGAGCACGAGAAATGAAGCGGCTCTGCCTTTTGCGCCATGCCAAATCGGACTGGTCGGACCCCTCCAGCGACGATTTCACCCGTTCGGTCAATGCGCGCGGGGCAAAAGCGGCAATCTTCATGGCCGACTATATTGCCCGCTCGCCCTATCGCCCTGATCATGTGCTTTGTTCATCTGCGCGCCGCGCAAAGCAGACATGCGAACCGCTTGCCGCCGCCCTTAGAGCAAACGTGCAAGTGGATTATCGCGACGCGCTTTATCATGCGATGCCAGACGTACTTCTGTCTGAGGCCAAAACAGTACCCGACACAGCGGAGACGCTCCTCATCATCGCGCATAACCCCGGCCTGGTCCTCCTCGCCATGGGATTGGCGCGCGATCCTGACGATAGCGTTGCCACGCGGGTTGCCAATGGCGTGCCCACGGGTGGCTTCATCGTTTTTGAGTTTCCCAACGCGCAGAGTTGGACAGAGCTTGCAGAAGGAAAAGGTGAGACCGTGTTTTTTGGGCGGCCACGCGATCTGATGACCGAGGCCAAAGAATAGGCTTAGCGGATGCTCTGTCCGAAATAGCCTTGTGCGATTTTTTCTTCCGTGCCGTCTTGCGCAATATCGGACAAGGCCTGATTAATTTGTGACAGAAGACGCGTGTCTTCAGCTTTGACCACCATGCCCGCACCGCGGCTGAAAAACATCGCATCGTCATAATCGCCGCCGACCAGATGACAACAGGCGGCACGCTTGTCGCGTTTCAGCCAGTCCAACAAAGCGTTGCGATCCCCAAACAATAGATCGGCACGGCGATTGACAAGCGCATCTTCGGCGTCTTGTAGCGTTTTCACCGAGATGCGTTCGGCTTTAGGGAAATGCGCCTTCAAGAACGCCGTATGCGTACTGCCCGCTTGCACAACAATCTTTTGCCGTGCAATGGCGGTCAGGCTGCCGCCGTGCCGCCGTGCTGCAAAATGGCCCGGCGTCAGATAGTAAGACTTTGAAAAAGCGACCTTGGACATGACACCAGTCGGCACCTTGCCCTGCACGGGAATGAGCATGGAAGCGATCACCACATCGCCCTCGCCCTTGACCAAAGCAGGCAACAGGTGGCTCCAATCTTGCGTCGTGATCTCACAGCGCCGCTTCAAGCGCGCGCACAAGGCATTCGCCATATCAATGTCATAGCCAACAAGTTCGCCCGCGCTGTTGCGCCCATTGAAAGGCGGATAACTTCCCTCTGTCAGGACGTGCAAAATGCTGAGGCGCGCCACATCGGCAGGTAGCTTTTCAGCCTCGAGCGGGGTGGGCTTTTCTTCCGAGACGACAGCAGGCGCAGGCGTGCCCGACCCGCTTGCGGTTAGCGGCACACCCAAGGTCAACCGCCACGGCAGAGGCGTTCCCTCATAGAAGCGTCCCAATGAAGCTGAAATGATCACGATGGCGATTAGATTGAAGAATAACAAAAACCGCATTCAAATTGCCTGTACTTACGCGCTCGTCCCTGTTCATCCGCTTTTTGCACATCGCGCCTCGCATCAGCACATATGCGTATAACCGTTCTAAAATGGGGCATTAGTGCTTGACCAGCGTGCCTATTTCGCACGCCAGCCCACATCAACCTCATTTCACATTTACAAAAGCAAGGGCTGTGCCCAACGGACACTGATACCTAACCATTGGGATTATTTCAAAGATGATACGACCGCTTTACCATTAACCATCGCTCGTCCGTGTTTTGAGTTCTGCGACCCTCTTTGCAAATTTGTACCGGGAGACATTCTCAGTGACAGACGTGCCAATCGCTCCAGAGAAATTCACGCCGCCATCGGTGCAATCCAGACGTCAGGGTTTTTCAGAAGCAAAAGAACAGTTCACCTGGAAACGCCCAAGCATGATCATCCCGTTGCTTGGTGAATTGGCCGTCAGTTTCAACATGATCAGCCAGGAAACGCTAGATGGCGCGCTTGCGCAGCAACAAAAGTCCGGCTCGCGGCTCGGCGACATCATGGTCAGCGCCGGCCATTTGCGAGCGACCGATCTCACGCGCCTGCTCAGCATCCAGGCCGGTGTCGCCTATATCGATCTGCGCCTTGAGCGCGCCGATGATACGCTAGCAAGCGTTGTAGACCTTGATTTCTATATCGCAGAAGATTGCTTGCCATGGCGCTGGGTCAATCGTGAAATGGTCTATGTTGCCGCCGACCCCATGCGGGCAAAGGCGGCGATTGAAGCGCATGAAGACCAGCCGTGTATTGTTCTCTTTGCTTCACCAAGAGCCATTCACCACGCTATACGCGAGCGGTTTCACATCGAATTGAGTGAGCGCGCGCGCTTCAAGCTGGCCGAGGAGCAACCGGAAAGCTCTGCGCGCTATCAACTCGGCCTTGCACAACGATGGGTGTTCATCGGCACAATCGCGCTCATTGCGGGCCTTGGCTGGCTTGCGCCACAATCGACCGCGATGACACTCAACGTTCTGTTTGGTTTGTGCTTTCTGGCCGTTGCGGCATTGAAGGGCCTGTCCATCCTTGACGGGCTCTATCGCGGTGAAACTGAATATGATCTGGCCTTTGCACGGCAAGGCGACCCGGATGACGAGGACCTGCCGATCTATACCATTCTGGTGCCGTTATTTCGGGAGGCCGCAGTTCTGCCGATCCTGACGGATGCCTTGCGCAAACTCGACTATCCGACTGCCAAGCTACAAATCCTTTTAGCTTTTGAGAAAGTCGACGTCGAAACCTATGAGGCGGCCAAAGCCTTGCACCTACCCGGCAATATTGAATTCATCCGTGTACCATATAGTATGCCTCTGACAAAGCCGAAGGCATGCAACTACGCACTTCCTTTTGCACGCGGCGAATTTCTGGTTGTCTATGACGCTGAAGACATGCCCGAGCCCGATCAACTCAAACGCGCCCTTGCCGCGTTTCGACATGGGACCAAGAACCTCGCCTGCGTTCAAGCCCACCTCAACTATTACAATTGTTTTGAAAATTGGCTCACGCGCCAATTTGCGCTGGAATATGCCGCCTTCTTTGACCTCCTTTTGCCGATGCTCGAAAAATTCCGACTGCCCATCCCGCTGGGCGGAACATCTACTCATTTTCGTACAAGCCTGCTGCGTGCGGCGGGCGCGTGGGATCCGTTCAACGTCACCGAAGATGCAGATCTCGGCATGCGCTTTGCGATGCTCGGCTGGCACACCGGCATCATCAGTTCTACGACATATGAGGAAGCCAATTGCCGCCTCGACAATTGGACGCGTCAGCGGTCGCGCTGGATCAAGGGTTGGATGCAGACCTATCTGGTGCGCATGCGCCATCCTGTTCGGCTCTTCAAAGCACTCGGGCTACGTCGATTTTTGGGGTTTCAGCTCGTAATCGGCGGGTTCTCGCTTTCGAGCCTCGTTCATCCCCTGTTTTACGGCTCGTTCATTTTGGCGATGCTGGCACAGGCCCACTTGCCGCAGTCCGATATGACCCATCAATTGAGCTCATACACTGTCATTGCCGCGTTCAACCTCCTTGTCCTTTTTGGAGGCTACAGCCTCTCAATTCTGGCTGGCATGACGGCTGTGGCTGGCCGCGGCCTGAGCCCTCTCATCGTCTCATCGCTGGCGATGCCCGCCTATTGGCTGCTTATTTCATTTGCGGCCTATAGGGCTCTGTTTCAACTTTTCTCGCGACCCTTTCACTGGGAAAAGACGGAACATGGGATCAGCCGCTTCTGGGCACAAAAGCGGGCCCATGCGCTATATGATCTCACCCAAGAAAATGAAGAGCGCCCCCGCATTCCAGTAACTTGGCGCTAACGGATTAGGGCCATGCTGTCGATAACCAGTGAGTATGAGTATGTCTGATGCTAGTTCTACTGTTCCCCACCCCGCCACCAGCGCTATCGATAAAAAGACCTATGCGCGCCTCAACGTCATGGTCGTTGAAGACGCCGGTCACATGTCCAGCCTCGTTTGCGGCATTCTAAAATCGCTCGGTGTCGGGCGGATATACGAAGCCCGTATCGGCAGCGACGCGCTGGATATCCTCGCATCACAAACGGTGGACATGATCCTGATCGACGACCTTCAGAGGCCTTATGATGGGCTCACTGTCGTCAGGGAGGTGCGGAAATCCAAATCACCAATCACGCGGTCCGTGCCGATCATCCACATCACTTTCAAATTGAACAAAAGCGCCATTTTCGCTGCCCGCGATGCGGGCGTGACCGAAATTCTGTCCAAGCCTTTCTCTGCTGCCCAGATGATCACGCGCATAGAAATGGCGCTCGCCAAGCCGCGCGCCCTGGTCAAGAGCGAAGATTTTGTTGGGCCGGATCGCCGTCGCCGCGAGAAAGTAGCCGCTGAGCACCGCCGCAGTTCAGACAAGACCGCCCAGTAACGATCCATTAACTGCGTCTTCTAACCTTCTGCTAAGCGGGCATAGGCATAATGTGCCTGTTGTCACTCTGTAATGGCTAGCAAACTGGGCGAAACCAACACCGACGAGAGCGCAACGCTGAGCGAGCTTGGACCTGATCAACTTCGAGTCCTCAATACGCTTGTGATCGTTGACAATCTTTCCATGTTCGCCATTTTCCAGACGGTTCTGGAGGGGCTCGGCATTCGCAATGTCGTGCACCAACGCACAACACAAGGTGTCGTCGAAACTCTCTTGAGCCAACCGATTGATCTTGTGGTCATCGATGATCTGTCGCCGCTCGACGGCGTCAAATTTCTCGCCACGCTTCGCAAAGGCACCGGCAAGTTACCCAATGCGGTGCCCGTCATGTTCGTGACAGCCGTTGCCGAACGCGAACGCATTGTGGCGGCCCGTGATGCGGGTGCCAATGAAGTCATGCTGAAGTCGTTTATAGCGGCGCAGTTGCGGGCGCGGCTTGAGACCACCGTCAAGAAGCCACGCACTTTCGTCGAATCTAATGCCTATATTAGTCCTGATCGTCGCCGCCGTCGCGACGATGGCACAGCCGCGGAGCGGCGCGGCAAGAACCGCGGCGACCACCGCGACCGTCGCGAATCCAAAGATCCTGCTCTGCGCGACTAGGTGCAAGCGTCCTTGTAGGTTTCTCGCAGCAGATTTTTTTGGACCTTGCCCATCGTGTTGCGCGGCAAACTTTCGACAAAGACCGCGTGCTTGGGCACCTTGTAATTGGCGATCTTTTCCTTCACGCGCGCAATCAAGATCGCTTCATCAAGGCCCGCGCCCTTATTGAGCACAACTACGGCCACGCCCGCCTCGCCAAAGTCGCGATGCGGCACGCCGACTATGGCGCTTTCCAGCACCTCGGGCATATCGTCGATCAGTTCTTCAATCTCTTTAGGATAGACGTTGAAGCCGCCGGAAATAATCAAGTCCTTGGCGCGCCCCACCAGATGAATATAGCCATCTGCGTCGATCATCGCCACGTCGCCGGTCTTGAACCATTGGCCTTCGGCAAATTCCTCAGCCGTCTTTTCCGGCATCCGCCAATAGCCCGAAAAAACATTCTGGCCACGCACCTGCAAGTCACCAACCTCGCCGCGCGCGCATTCGGCCTCACCGTTCATCACGCGCGCCTCGGTGCCAGGTAGCGCAAATCCCACCGTGCCCGCGCGCCGTTCGCCATCGTAAGGGTTGGAACTGTTCATGCCGGTTTCGGTCATGCCATAGCGTTCAAGGATTGCAAGCCCGGTACGCGTCTTGAATTCCTCAAAAGTTTCCGCCAGCAACGGCGCAGAGCCGCTGGTGAACAGCCGCATGTGGCCGACAACGTCGCGGGTGAAAGACGCATCGTCGAGCAGGCGGGTATAAAATGTCGGCACACCCATAAAAACCGTGGCTTCAGGCAGTTTTTCGATCACTTGCTTGGCGTCAAATTTAGCCAGCCAGATCATGCGTGCACCAGATAGCAAGGCGCAGTGGCAGGCCACGAATAATCCATGCGCGTGAAACACCGGCAAGGCGTGCAGCAACACATCTGCTTCGGTAAAAGCCCAGCCGTCGCGTAGAGCCAAACCATTGGCTGCGAGATTGCCATGGCTCAGCATCGCGCCTTTGGGCTTGCCAGTCGTGCCCGACGTATAGAGGATCGCGGCGAGATCACTTGAAGCGCAATCAACAGGTGGGTGCGCATTGGCGACGCGCCCGGCGGCAGCGGCAAAGCTGCCACGCCCAAAGCCGTCCAGCGTCAAGACCTGCATCTGCCCATAGCGGCGCGCAATTTCGAGCATCTCGTCTTCGCGCGCAGGCTCGCAGACCATCAAGGCGGGCTCGGCATTGCCGACCAGATAATCCACTTCATCGGTGCGATAGGCTGTGTTCATCGGCAAGAAGACAAAGCCTCCACGCAAACAAGCAAGATAGATGAAGAGAGCTTCAGGTGACTTTTCAACCTGGACGGCCACGCGGTCGCCGCGCTGCACGCCCAGATCGCTGATCAGACTGGCATAGCGCGCCGTAGCGCTTTCAAGGTCGGCAAAGCTCCAGCTCGCTCGCACGGCCTTGCCCATATTCGCTCGATCAGGTGCCTCAATGGCAACGCGACGGCGGTCATCAGGAAAGGACTGGGCGATCAGCGTATAAAGCGATGTGGCCATGAAAAACTCTTCAAATAGGAAACGCTACCAGCGATTTTTGACTTCTTCGGCAAAGCCCTGAAATCGCTCCACCTCGAGTTTACGACCATCATCAAGAACGACAAAACCCGTGAAATGGCCAAACACTTGATGTTGGATCGAGCGCAGCAGCTCGACGTCGAAAGTGGCCGCGCGGTCCATCACCGGCTCGAAGGTCATTTCAAAGCGACCATCGCTGCTGGTGAAGGTCCATGGAGCCGTGTCAAAGCCCGATGCGGGAATGTGCCATGCGATGTCGGCTAGCTTATAGGCGCGGCCTTCATAAAAAACCATGTTCTCACTGGCCGCAGACGTGTCGCCAAAGCCGTAGCCGATATTAAAACCGAAACTCTTACCATCAAGAAGCCCTGACGCCGAGCCCCAGTACCATGTGTTGTCATAGGTCCAGACGCCCCGACCCCAATCAAGCAGGCCGAAGGCGCGGCTGGCTGCAAACTCATAGGCCTTGCCATCAAAGGTAATGCGGCCCGTCGCGGGCATGCAATTGATCTTCTGATTGTAGTAGAAAGCGCGCGGCGCACCGGCAAAAGGCGTGGCGATCACCAGACGGTCCATCTCTGGCTCGCTCAGATGGATTTCGCCCTTGAGCCCCTTGCCGCCACCGAAAGAGGGATAGTCCACCATCAACACGCGCCCGCCTTCGACATGATGAAAGGCGATCGACACATCTTTGTGGTCGCACACGATGTCGCCACTGTCGGCGCTTTGTGGCAGGCTCATGCGCCCACGCGGAAAGCCGATCATCGGCCCTTGCGTGATCTGGCGGCGGGTACGGAAATCGAGCCATGAGGCCGACAGCAAACCCATATAGGAATTGTCGGCGATGGTCAGCGCGATGCCAAAATCCTCGGTCAGCACACAGTAATAATCCCATTCTTTGATGCGATACCAAGGTGCTTTGATGGCACTGCGGGAATAGCGTTTGACCTCTGATGTGGCATAGCCGCACTCAGTAAGCGCGCCAGCGCTATCCAGCAAATCGCCGTCTCTTAGCTGGTGTTGCATGGGATCTGTCTCGCCGGGCGTAACCGCGGGTCATTACCGCAGGGAGATTGGAGCGGGTGAAGGGAATCGAACCCTCGTCACTTGCTTGGGAAGCAAAAGCTCTACCATTGAGCTACACCCGCGAGGCCCCTTGTTTAGCCTTTCTGGCTATCCCTTCGCAATCAGGAAAAAGCAAGCCAGATCAGCGGCAGCAAGATCGCCGTGATGATGCCGTTGAGCGCCATGCCGACACCAGAAAAAGTCCCTGCCAACAGGCTTTCCTGAAAAGCGCGCGCAGTCCCAATGCCACCGGAAGAGACGCCCAGCGCAAACCCTCGGGCGCGCTCGTCATTGACTGCCACCAACCGGAAAAGCGCGCTGGCCGACACCGCGCCGATGATGCCCGTAAAAATTACGAAAGCGGCGGTCAGCGCCGGAATGCCGCCGATCTGTTCGGCAATACCCATGGCAATCGGCGTCGTCACAGTCTTGGGCGCAAGCGAGCGGATCGTCTCGCCGCTGGCACCCAGCAGCCAACCCAGCGCCACTGACGAGATGATCGCCACCGCAGAGCCCGCCAGCAGCGCCGCACCCATCGGTTTCCATGCCGCATGGACATGCCAGAAATTCATATAGAGTGGCACGGCGAGCGCCACTGTGGCGGGCCCCAATATCCAAAGGAGAATGACGCCGCCTTCTTGATAGTCGGAAACTGGCACGTGGCCGAGGCTCAAGATGGCGATGATGGGGAGCGCGGCGACGAGCACGGTATTGGCCAACGGGTTGCCGTTCGTTGCTTGTTGCAGGCGTCGCGCCACGACATAGAATGCGATGGTGAGCGCAAGCCAGCCGGCCGCTTCGACCGCTCCTCTGAAAATAAAATCACCGCCGATGTCGCTCATTCGTCGGCTCCTTTAGGCGCATCACTCAGGCGTGCGACCCATTGAAAGGCAAGCCCACCTGCGATGGTCGCCAAAAAGGTACTAACAAACATGGTGATGATGATGGGCCACAGGTCCTGCGCGATCAGCGCCACATAGCCCAGCACGCCGACGCCTGCGGGCACATAGAAGAGATTGAGATGGTCGAGCAGTTTCACCGACACGACGCGCAAAGGCTCAGGCACATGGCGCAGGCTGAGCAGGATCACCAGCAAAATGAGGATGCCGATAACGGTACCGGGAAACGGCAGGCCTGTTTCGCGCACGATCCAGCCGCCTGCTTCATTGCAAACGACAAGCGCCAGAAAGGCGAGCGCCCACAGCAATAGGCGGGCAAGGAAGGGACGCTCTTTTACCATCACTCAGAGAGCTTTGAAATGTTTGGACAGCTTCAGGCCCTGACGCTGATAGTTGGAGCCAAGCCCTGCACCATAAAGTACGGCAGGCCGATCGGTCAGGCGTTCCAAGATGAAGCGTCCGATGATCTGACCGTGCTCAAGGATGAAGGGCACGTCATGGCTGCGCACTTCCAGCACAATGCGACTGCCTGCCCCGCCCGCTTCACGCGCGCCAAAGCCCGGATCAAAGAAACCTGCATAATGCACGCGAAACTCACCGACCAGTGGATTATAGGCCACCATCTCACCGGCATGGGTCGCGGGAATATGCAGCGCCTCGCAAGACGCGAGAATATAAAATTCGTCCGGGTCCAGAATAAGCCCTTTGCCGGGACGCACCGTCACCGGATCCCAAAAATCCAGCACGTCATAGGCCGCGATTTTATCCACATCGATGACACCTGAATGGCGTTTGGCGCGATAGCCGACAATGTCGCTGTCCTTATCGGGGACGAGATTCACAGTCAGCGCCACACCGCCATTAATATCGGCTTCGCCATCGACCAGCTTGACGTCATCATGCAGGCGCTGCATCTCGGCGTCCGTGCTGGTATGCGACCCACGGCGAAACCGAATTTGCGCCAGCCGCGAGCCGGGACGCACCAAAATAGGGAATGTGCGTGGCGAAATTTCTAAAAACAAATGCCCCTTGTAGCCGGCCACGACCTGATCAAACTCAGTACCAAAATCAGTGATGAGGCGGGTGAAAACATCAAGCCGCCCCGTTGAGCTTTTCGGATTGGCTGACGCCGAGGTCCGCTCAGACAAGGCCAAAGCCTCAACCAACGGCACCAGATAGACGCAGCCAGTTTCGAGCACCGCGCCATCGGTCAGGTCGATCTTGTGCAGCGTCAACTCCTCGACGCATTCCATGACACCGCGCTCAGGCCCCGGCAAAAAGCTCGCGCGCAAGCGATAAGCTTGCGGCCCAAGCCGGAGATCAAGGCTCGCAGGCTGCACCTGATTTTTGTCTAGTTCCTTCAGGCCCCAGATTTCTTGCTCACGGATCAGCGTCTCGATGCCATGGGCGGGTAGAATGCCGGTCGCATGCAACTGCCCCGGCCCGCGCCGGATTTCGAGCCCATCATGGTGGGGAAAAAGATCGTCCGCCGATTTCGTCATATCTCGCCTTTAGCCCAGCGTTTCAGCCCCGACATCCTAGCCAGCCGCCCGTTATAAGTCGTGAGACGCTACGGCGCAAAGCCCCTGTGTCTTTCCCGTTCACCTCCGCTTGACGGCATTCCGGCTTGGGACTAGTTTTCTGCGCAATCCCGTGGTGATTTGAGCCGACCGGCTTGCGGCCACGTTAAATAAATCGCTAAAGAGGTCGGGTTTTGTATAAACCCCGTCCTTCTATCGGTCGGGGTTTTTTGTATTTTCGGGCCAAAAAGAGAGCCCCCGGCCAGATCAAGACCGATAGTTCAGGACAGACGCCATGACCAAAACCCTCCGCCTCCGCACCCAGCTTGTTCATGGCGGCACGATGCGAAGCCAGTTCGGCGAAACCAGCGAGGCGCTGTTTCTGACGTCGGGCTATGTCTATGAGACGATGGAAGCGGCGGTGAAACGCTTCACCAATGAAGATCCGGGTTTCATTTATTCGCGGTTTGCCAACCCCACGGTCCGCATGTTTGAAGAGCGCATGGCACTGCTCGAAGGCGCTGAAGACGCGCGCGCCACGGCGACGGGCATGGCCGCTGTCACCTCGGCATTGCTTTGCTGTCTGCGCGCGGGCGACCATGTGCTCGCATCGCGCGCGATGTTCGGCTCCTGCCGCTTTGTCATTGAGGAGTTGCTGCCGCGCTATGGCATCGCCTCAACGCTGGTGGACGGGCGCGATCTTGAGGCGTGGAAGGCCGCGATTCAACCCAATACCAAGATCGTCTTTCTGGAATCGCCGTCCAATCCTGCGCTCGAAATCATCGACCTGCGCAAGGTTGCCGAGATCACGCATTCGGTGGGCGCATTGCTGATGGTGGACAACGTTTTTGCGACGCCCATCCTGCAGCGTCCGCTGGAGCTTGGCGCCGACATTGTTGTCTATTCGGCCACCAAACATATTGACGGTCAGGGCCGCTGCCTTGGCGGGGTGGTTTTGTCATCCAAACAATGGATCGCTGATAACCTGCATAATTTCATCCGCCAGACCGGCCCGTCCATCAGCCCGTTCAATGCCTGGGTGATGCTGAAAAGTCTGGAGACGCTCGACCTGCGTGTGCGCGAACACGCGCGCAATGGCGAAGCGGTGGCGCGCTTCCTTGAAGCTCATCCAAAAATTGAACGTGTGCTGCACCCTAGCCTGCCGAGCCATCCCCAGCATGAACTAGCCATGTCGCAGATGGAAATGGGCGGCAATGTGGTGTCCTTCGACGTCAAAGGCGGGCGCGAAACCACCTTCCGCTTTGCCAATGCGCTCAACATCATCAAAATTTCTAATAATCTTGGTGATGCCAAGAGCCTGATCACGCACCCTGCCACGACGACGCATCAGCGCCTCAGCGTCGAGCAACGTGCTGACGTGGGCATTGGGGATGGCACGGTACGCCTGTCAGTTGGGCTGGAGGACCTTCAGGACATCATTGAGGACCTCGACGCCGCGCTCGCCAAAGCATAAAGCGGCATTAATCTTTTCGACAGCATCTATTAATTGAGGATTAGCACATTCCGGGTAGGTTCAGACACTGAGGCCGCTTATCGTTTGGCGGTCTCGACACCGACCGCGTGAGCGCGACAGACAGAAGGCCTGTCACGACACGGACCACCCCCAACAACGCATTCAGGCAAGGACGGCCAATGTTTAGCGCAACAAGCCATTCGATCCATATTGAAGTCGAACCGACTTTTCTTGAAGATCAATCCGAACCCGAGCGGGATTATTTCGTTTGGGCCTATCATGTTGTCATCGAAAATCGCGGTGAGCGCACCGTGAAACTCTGCTCGCGTCATTGGCGGATTTCGGATGCGACTGGCCGTCAGCACGAAGTCCGCGGCCCCGGCGTGGTCGGCGAACAGCCTGTTTTGCGGCCTGGCGAATGCTTCGAATACACCAGCGGCACCCCGCTTGCGACGCCCTTCGGCATCATGTTCGGCACCTATCAAATGGAAACCGAAAAAGGCGAAACGTTGGAAGTCTCCATCCCGGCCTTCTCGCTCGATTGCCCCTTTGCGGCGCATCTGCCAAACTAACCCACACAGCAAACAGGGCTTCGCGCCATTTCGAGAACCCATGCGTCTGAGCTATAGTCGTGGCTCCCCAACCGGAGCCACTTCATGTCTGCCACACGCTATTCCAGCCGCGAGATGATCGCGAAGCTCATTTCGTTCGATACAACGAGCCGCTATTCCAATCTCGATCTCATTTCCTTTGTGGAAGATTATCTGGCCGGGCATGGCATCGCCTCGACGCGCGTCGCCAATGAGGACAATACCAAGGCATCTCTCTTTGCGACCGTCGGTTCGGCCGAACGCGCAGGCGGTATCGTCCTGTCTGGCCATACCGATGTCGTGCCGGTCGATGGGCAGGACTGGGACAGCGACCCGTTTGAGGTTGTTGAGCGCGATGGTTTTCTGATCGGGCGCGGAACTTCGGATATGAAGAGTTTTATCGGGTCAGCGCTTGCTGCAGTCCCGGCCTTTATTGCCGCCAATCCCAATGTGCCGGTGCACTTTGCGCTGTCCTACGATGAAGAGGTTGGCTGCATCGGTGTACGCCCGATGATTGACACGGTGATCCGTCAGTTGCCGCGCCCACAGGTCGTGATTGTCGGCGAACCCTCCAGCATGAAGGTCGTCAATGCGCATAAAGGCATCCGCTCCTATTATACAGAGGTGACAGGGCTTGAGTTTCATTCAAGCCAAACCCATCAGGGTGTCAGCGCCATTCAATATGCGATGGAACTCATCAGCGAATTAATGCGGCTTGCCGAAGAGATGCGCCAGCGCGGCGATCCATCAGGGCGTTTTTCGCCGCCTTACACCACAATCAATATCGGACACATCAAAGGCGGCACCGCCGTCAATATCATCCCGCGCACCTGCGCCTTCGGCTGGGAATATCGTTCGCTGCCCGACAGTGATGCGGCAGAAATTCTCAATCGACTGACACAATATGCCGATCAGACATTGTTGCCCCGCATGCGTGCGATTTATCCTCGGGCCTCAATCATTACAACAGTGCGCGCCGAAAGCCCCGGCCTTGCCGCACGCAATGGCGATGCGGGCGAAACGCTGGTTATGAAGCTCGCGCGCTGCAATCAAACCGAAGCCGTCTCCTACAACACCGAAGCCGGGCTTTTTCAATTGGCTGATATTCCGACGGTCATTTGCGGGCCGGGCTCGATTGATCAAGCACATAAACCCAATGAGTTCATCGCCCTGTCGCAGATCGCGGAATGCGATCATTTCATGGCGCGGCTCGCAGAATTTGTCGGCACCGCATAAGCGGACTTAGCGGCGCAAGATCGGCCCCATCACGCGGTTGATTTCGACGGTGGCAGTCTTATCAAATTCACGGGCGAGATTTTGCATCAAATCGAAATAGGCTTTGTCGCGATCGTTCAACGTCGCGCTTTGCAAGATCGTCTGCTCGGCTTTCGCACTCACCTTCACATTATAAACGCTGGAGGCAGCCGTCTGCTGGTCGATACGGGTCACGACCAGTTCGGCGCGCAATGTGCCGGTCAGCTTTGAATCCAATTGGTCGCCAAAGAACCCCGTCAGGCCGCCTTTGACCGGCAGTTTTTCTGTAACAACGCGGGCATCATAAATCTTCAATACCGCTTCACCCTGCGTCCCCACCGGCACAACGCGCGTTTGCAGCCAGCGGCTAGCGACGCTCGATGGCGTCGTCTCATGCAACTGCTCGACATTCGGGGCTTTACCCGAAGGGTGATACTGATTGTCCACGCTGACGCGCGCAACGTCGAGCCTCAAAGGCGCGCCGCTGAAACCGATATCAGCTTGCGGGGCGGGCGGCGGCGGCGTGGCGCAGGATGCCAATGCTAGAGCGACGCCTGCGAATGCAACGGTGAGAAGATGTTTCATTGCGTGACCTCTTTCAATTCGTCGGGTTCAAAGCGATAGGTTTCGCTACAGAATTCACACGTCACTTCGATAACGCCGTCTCGTACCATCTCGTCAATTTCCGCCGTCTCAAACGAGCCCACAACCGAGCGGGTGCGTTCGCGTGAGCAATGACAGGCAAAGCTCACTTGCGAGGCTTCAAAGGCGCGCACGCCGTCTTCATGGAACAGGCGAAACAGCAGCCGCGTCGGCGCAAGATCAGGGTCTAGCAATTCGTGGTCTTCGACCGTGTTAAGGAGGATCGTCGCGCGGTTCCAGTTTTCTTCGTCACTGGTTGGTTCGTGCAGCTCGTCGGTTTCGTGGTGACCCGTCAGCCCGCCATCGCTTGCCAGATGCTGGATCATAATCGCGCCAGCCCGCCATGTGGTGCTGGCACGGCCATCACCATCGCGGGAAAACAAGGGGCCCGCCGCGAGATGGATGGTGGTCGCCACTTGTTCAGAACTTGCAAAATACTCATGCGCGCTTTCCGACAGGCCTGCCGGATCGAGCGCGACAATGCCTTGATAGCGCTCCATCTCCGCACCTTGGTCGATGGTGAGCGCAAGGAAACCTTCGCCCAGCAGATCGGCAGTCGTGGTGAGCCCCGCACTCAGGCTTTCGGCCAGCCGCTCATCGTCCATCTGCGCATAGCCGCGCAGGCGACCAGAGGGATGCTCATCGTCAGGCGTTTCATAATCGGCAACCAGCAAGCGCACAGGGCCTTTGCTTTGCGTCTGAAAGGTAAAGCGGCCCTTGAATTTGAGCGCCGAGCCGATCATCGCGGTTAGCGCCAGCGCCTCGCCCAACATGCGCGAGACAGGCTCTGGATAATTGTGCTGCGTCAACACGCGATCCACCAGCGGGCCTAGGCGCACCACACGCCCTCTTATGCCTAGCCCCTCGATCTGAAAGGGCAGGACAAAGTCGTCGCCGGAATCAATCATGCCGGTTGCGGTCGGGCCGTGGTCCATCAATCGCTTCACTCAAACCAAAAATTGCGCGCGCCTCAGGCAAAACACCAAGCCAGAACGCCCTTTTGCGCATGCAAGCGGTTTTCCGCCTCATCAAAGACCACCGATTGCGGGCCGTCGATCACCTCCGCCGTTATTTCCTCGTCGCGATGGGCCGGCAGGCAGTGCATGAAGATGGCATCCTTATTGGCCGCCGCCATAAGGCGAGCGTTGACCTGATAGGGTGCCAGCAAATTGTGGCGTTGTTTGGCCGCCGCGCCCTCGGTGCCCATCGAGACCCAGGTGTCGGCATTGACGCAATCAGCGCCCGCGACCGCTTCATAGGGATCAGCCGTCACCGTCACCTTCGCACCCTTGGCGCGCGCCCAATCGAGCGCATCCTTAACGGGGGCGAGTTCGGGCGGACAGGCGACGCTGAGTTCAAAGCCGAGCTGGGTCGCCGCATGGATCCATGAGGTCACCATATTGTTGCCCTCGCCGACCCAGGCGATCTTGCGGCCTTTGATCGGGCCTTTGTGTTCTTCAAAGGTCATCACATCGGCCATCAACTGGCAGGGATGCGAGCGATCCGTCAGGCCGTTGATCACAGGTACGCTGGCATATTCGGCCAATTCGGTGAGGTTTGCATGATCGGTGGTGCGGATCATGATGGCATCCACATAGCGCGACAGAACACGCGCTGTATCAGCAATGGTTTCACCGCGCCCAAGCTGGGTATCGTTGCTATTGAGCAGCAGTGTCTCCCCACCCAGTTGACGCATCGCCACATCGAAGGACACACGGGTCCGCGTCGAGGGCTTTTCAAATATGAGCGCCAGCAGTTTGCCTTTGAGCGGGCTGTCAGCGTCCGGTGCTGCATGGGCCTTGCCATCGCGCGCATCCTTGCGGGCGCGGCTGTCGTCCAGCATCAGGCGAATGTCAGCAGGTGTGACCGCATCAAGATCAAGGAAATGGCGCGTCATGTGACCGCTCCCTTCGCCGCTTTGGCCTCAAGGGCGGTGCAGGCCTTATCGAGCTTGTCGATGGCCTCATCAAGATGCGTCTCGTCGATGATCAGTGGCGGCAGCAGCCGCACGATGTTGTCGGCAGCGCCAACGGTCAGCATATGTTCGGCCCGCAGCGCTTCGACAAGTTCGCTGTTCACGATGCGCGTCTTGATGCCCAGCATCAACGCGTGGCCGCGCACGGCTTCAATAATGGTCGGATGCTGATCGGCCAGCATGGCGAGTTTCTGCGCCAATTTCACGCCCATCTCGCGCACATGCGCCATGAATTCCGGCTTGACCATGATCTCGACGGCCGCCCCTGCTACTGCCATGGCCAGCGGATTGCCGCCATAGGTTGAGCCATGCGTGCCCACCCCCATGCCGCGCGCTGCGGCTTCAGTGGCCAGACATGCACCCACCGGAAAACCGCCGCCCAGCGCCTTAGCAACCGGCATGATGTCAGGCGTTATGCCCGCCAGTTCATGTGCAAAGAGCTTGCCCGTGCGGCCAAAGCCTGTCTGCACTTCATCAAGAATGAGCAGAATGCCCGCCTCGTCGCAGGCCGCCCGAATTTCGCGCAAAGCTTCATTGGGCAACACGCGAATGCCGCCTTCGCCCTGCAAGGGTTCGATCAACACGCCTGCGGTATTGGGGCCGATCGCCGCTTTCAGCGCTTTCACATCACCAAAGGGCACCTGCACGAAGCCCGGCATGACGGGGCCGAAACCTTCGAGATATTTCGGATTGCCGCCCGCGGCGATGGTCGCCAAAGTGCGACCATGAAAGGCACCAGCAAAGGTAATGAGATCGGTGCGCTCGGGGTTGCCGCCCGCATAATGATATTTGCGCGCCATCTTGATCGCGCATTCAAGCGCCTCGGCGCCAGAATTGGTGAAGAACATCGTGTCGGCGAAGGTTGCGTCGATCAATTGCTTGGCCAATTTTTCTTGGCCCGGAATGCGGTAGATGTTGGACAGGTGCCAGACCTTGTGGGCCTGCTCGGTCAGCGCGGCGATCAAGGCAGGATGGCTATAGCCCAGCGCATTGACCGCGATGCCCGCGCCAAAATCGAGATAACGTGTCCCGTCAGCGGTAAACAAATAGGGGCCTTCGCCCCGTTCAAATTCGAGGTTGGCCCGCGCATAGGTCGGTAAAACTGGAGTAATCACGAGCGTCAGTCCTTCTCAAAAATCCCTTAGGACCGTCGCGCTCAAACAATAAACAGTGAGCTTCGCGGGTCCTGGCGAGGGGTCGGGGTTACGGCTGCAGATATCTCAAAAACCGTGGAAAACCCGGTATGGGTTTCACGATTCAGGTCCATCAGCGTCGTCGGCTCCCGTACATGATCACAATGATCTCTCCGCGCCTCGCCGGGCCCGGCTCCAACAAGAGCCCGTACCCAATAGAAAAAGCCGCCCGTTATCGGCGGCTATCCGAGAAGTGAGGGAGTATTACGGAGTGCGGCACGCCCTGTCAATTGGCCTTAAAGGCCGGTAGTGTCTCAGTTTGAAAGTTAGGGCTAATCGCCAGCGCCGCGTCCAGCCATTCTATCCAAAACTCGGCTGAGAATTTGGGCGACTTCCTGCATTCCCATTCGTTTAGCTAGCGGGATCAAGACAAGTAGCTCCAAAATCAGCAAAGCTAGGGGCCCGCCAAAAGAAGGCATCGTGGTGAAGAACACCACGTCAAACAACAAGACAAAAGCAACAATGAAAGCAAACCTGTCTTCATTCCGAGCATCTTTTTCAAAAGCAAGTTGCTCTTGAAGCTCAGAAATTTGCTCGTCTTTTTTTGTGACTTCGCTAGTGGCTAGAACGTCGAATTTTTTGCCGGTCTCATCAGACATTATCCGCACCACCATCGAGCCTGCAGTATTCTTCAAGAATATCAGCAGTCGGAATAATGCAATTTCGGATTCCGGGCGTGTAGTTTCTTTCCCATGCCCCGCCCGGCCTATGCGTGGCACTCACAAGACGGCTAGCGCCCATCTTTCCTAGGCTGTCATAGGCCTCATCAAGAATAGCCGCGTCCGGCCCTTCCGGAAGATCGGGTGCCGCGTGGAAAATGTTTTTCACAGGATCAGAACCGAAAACTTTTGCAACGTGATACAAGTCCGGGTGGACCGGTCCATAGTTCCACGCCTCGAAGTTTCCGCTAACAAGCGGTCGCCCACCGGTACGCCCTAAATTAAACATGTGTGCCAAGTAGGCTAATTTCTGTAGCTCAAGATTAGACAGAGCCCACCCTGAGCGTTGCGCAAGCCGCTTGGCCGCTGAAAAAATTGATACTGTCATATCGGCCTCCTGAATAATGGGTGAACCGTTCTTTAGGTCGGGAACAGTATATCATATTTCAAGAAGCTGGCGGATTGTAAAACTCGGCCAGCCTAGGCGGCTAGTTCTGCCACATCTTCAAGCGTCCAGACGTGATCCGCAACGCCAGCCTGCATGGCGGGGGTAACGCGAAGCGTCTTATGGATGCGGCAGAAGTTGTAAAACATGAAGTGCAGCGCCACCGCATGAGCGTGGTTTTCAACCTTCTTTGAAAAGCCGTTTGTCAGGCGCGTGAAACGGCGCATGTGCATACGCATTGTCAGGTTCTGACGCTCCACGAATGACGTGTTGACGTGCTTGGGGTCGGGATTGCCTGTCACAGCATCCTTGCGAGCGCCCGTGCAAACGGCGGGGCTGTAGCGGCGCTGGCCTTCCGGCGCATTGCCGTAAATCTTGATAAGCGTGGCAAAGTCCACGTCAGCCCCAAACGCTCCCTCAACAGCTTCCAGATAAGGCTTATGACCATCTGACGTAAGCTGGACGCGGTTTGCGAGGCGTGAGGCCACATCCTGCATGAACTCATGTGCATACCCAGAGTCGCGGCCACCAACTAACCAAGAAACGATCAGCTTGCTATCGGCATCAATGGCGGTCCACGTCCATGTGTCGCCAGCACCTTCCGGTGCAGCAACAGCGGTTTTGACGTTCTTTGCC
This sequence comes from Parvibaculaceae bacterium, assembly GCA_041688015.1. GTDB lineage: Bacteria > Pseudomonadota > Alphaproteobacteria > Parvibaculales > Parvibaculaceae > Parvibaculum. The sequence goes on along the minus strand of JBDNIY010000009.1, from coordinate 79,579 downwards.
TTCGCATAGGTGAATGACCAGATTTCATCGACCTGAACACGCTTGCAGTTGAGATTGCGCAAGGCACCGTCCTGATAAGCCGCACAGGCCGTGCCCACGTCCACAAGCAGCTTTGTCACTGTGTTGATGCTCACGTCTGCAAGGCGAGACGTTGCGCGGAGGCTCATGCCTTCGCAGAGCATTCCGAGGATTTGAGCACGTTTCTGGATGGGCAATTTGTTCATGCCCACAGTATGTGAACTTTTATGCTTGGCGTCAAGCAATATGTTCATTTCAAGATGGCGATACGAGAAGTCGGCACATTTTCTGGCGTTGAACGAATCCCATATATTTCCCGCAGATCCCACTCGAATACATGCAGCATTTTTGCCAAGTCTTCGGTCGAATAACCCAGCGCTTCGAAATGAACTCTTAAAATGGATTGGATGACTGTGGGTTGCTCCGGCGCAAAGTCCAATTCAGGAGGTTCACGAAGCCGAAGGCGGCGGGCGCTGATTTGCTTCCAAAGATATTGGGCTTGGTTTTTGCTGACAATTTCAAGCGCCGTGGCGCGCATCAATAGGGCCTGCATCGCAACGCGCCATTCTGGCTTAAGTCGAGCGAGCAACGCGAGATCAACCCGCTGACCCAAAAAATATGGCCTGATATCTGCCTCCGGCATCAACAGCGCTGACGCAAATGCATCTGCTTCTTGCTCCATCTTCGGAGAGGGAAAACGATGCATCACAAGATGACCTAGCTCATGAGCTAGGGTGAAGCGGCGACGGTCAGCTGGTTGTTCACTATTGAGGACAATCAACGCCGGTACACCAGGAGTTGCAAAAGTAACCCCGCTGATTGATGCGCCACCAAGCGGAGATTCATAAACAAGAACTCCTGCGCGCTCTACCAGCAACACAAGGTCTTTGATTGGCCCTCGTGGAATTTTCCAATGTGAACGGATCAAGCCCGCAACCCTTTCAGGTGAGCCATAGTCGTCAATGTCAAGTTTGGGCACGTCATTTGTATGGACGTATTCGGCACCCTCAAGAAGCCGCCGCAGATGCATAATGCGAATGTTTAGCTCTGCAACAACAGCATCCATTTCTCGGCCTATAACATCGGCCTTCTTGCGCCACATAGGGTGAACACTTACGGGGGCACCAAATATTGGGTCTGTAAGCTCAAAAAAGGCGCGGGGCATTTGATATACAGCCTCTGCCTTCAACACCAATTCTTCTCTCGCCTCTACGAGACCGTTTTCAATCCGAGACAAAAGGGGTTGTTCAACGCCAAGCTTCTGCGCCGCCTCTATTTGCGGGAATCCTTTTCGCTGCCGCGCCAAGCGCAGCATTGTTCCGTTCACAGTCATATTTATTCTCCGAGAGCTTTAGGTTTCTCGGCAACCTTTCTTGGGCGAACCTCTGCAGGCGAATTATCATCCGGAGATTGAGGCGCAGTAGGCAACGGCACGACGATCCCACTAGATGAACGCCGCATTTCGTAGCTCCAAAGCTTACTATACCGACGACGAGCAGATACTGTCACCAAGTCAACTTTTGTAGCTAGTTTATCTAGGTGGTAACAAGCTTCGACGTGATAGATTTCAGGCAGGTCAAGCAACTGCAACTGCGGGGCAATAAATTCGATAACCGCTTGTGTTTCGATATTCGAACCCAATCCAGAAGAATTTGCCTTTTTGAATCGCAACAGAACGCGATCTCCAAAGAGAAAGTGAATTGTCTGACCTTTTGGAATGGGGCGAATATTCGAGTCGTCTAAAAATTCTTCAAGCGCCCTACGTTTGATAAAATCAAAAACCATTGAAGCGCGGGAACGGGGTGAAAGTGATCCTCGATTGGTACATGTCAGCCATTCGCCCCATGCGCCTTCCAATATGCTGCGCAAGCGTATTTCAAAATCACTCAGAATATTTTGAACTTCATCAATTGGCGGAATGGTCATTGTGAATCGCCCCTCTAGCAATACAGAAAGCTTGCCACGGGCATTTACCAAATTCAAGGTATTTTATGCAAATCCTATTTTTTCTTTTCATTCCATCGCGCTATCGCAGCTTTCTTAGCTATCTCCGCCCTACGATCCGGCGCCATGCTGGACGCCCGCGACTTGCCACCCTTGCGACCCAAGGCGACAGCAGCGGGGTCTTTGCCTTCGTTTGGGTCAACTTCCGCGGCATCGCCCGTCGCAAGATCAGCAATGAACTTTGCAAGCTGGTTAGCGTCTGCGGGGCGCTTCTGTCCGTTGGGGCCCTTAGGCATCTTTTTTCTCCAACTGCGCTAGAAGCGCAGCCATTTCGCTGACACAAATTGCAATGTGTTTTCGAATGTCCTTCCTATCGTCGCTGGTAAGGTTCAAGGAAGCTAAGTCTTTCCAATCATTGTTCACCGACTCCCGCAGGGTCGTTATATTGAGCTCAAGTCTTTCTTTTGCGGTCATAAAATCTCCTCTGCTTTCCGCTAAGCATACAGTAGCTACCGGAAGAGGGCGATAGAAGTCAATCAGCCCCAAATTCAAACTGAGACACTACCTAAAGGCCCAATTGACAGGGCGTGCGCCTCAAATCTCAACTCTTAAGCCGGTAGCCCCGGCGGAACATGCGGTCGGACATGAACCAAAGCACCGCGTTGACGCCAATGGTCATCAGCACGCCGGCCATGATCGAACCGTCGGCCTGGCCGGTGAAGCCATAGCGAAAGCCGTCGATCAGGTAGAAGACGGGGTTCCAATGGGTGATTTGTTGGAAAATAGGGGGCAGTTGAGTGACCGAATAGAAGGTACCTGACAGGAAGGTCAACGGCAGCAGGATGAAGTTGGTGACAGCCTGCAGATGATCAAATTTTTCAGACCAGATACCCGCCATAATGCCCAGCAGCGCCAGCATCAGTGACGCGCCAATGGCGTAGAACAACACCGCCCAAATATGGACGGGTGCCATATCCACAAAGAAAATCATAGCAATGCCGGTCATCGCCCCGACCATCACGCCGCGCGTCACACCCGCAGAAGCAATGCCGAAATTCAACTCGCCGGGTGACAGAGGCGGCATCAGATAGTCCACCACATTGCCCTGCACCTTTGAAATCAGCAGAGCCGAAGACGTGTTGGAAAAGGCGTTCTGGATCATCGACATCATGATGAGGCCGGGCGCCAAAAACTCGATGAAGGGGATGCCATGAATGGCGTGGCGTACCTTGCCAACCGATAGCGAAAAAACCGCCATATAGAGAAGCGTCGTGATCATCGGCGCGAAAATCGTTTGCGTCATGATCTTGGTGAAACGGCGCACTTCCTTTGTATAGAGCGTCCAGGTGCCCAACCAATTGACCATGCCGAAATGGCGCACGCCTACCATCGGAAATTTATGTTCGGTGTTTGTTGTCACACTCATCGCCAATATTTTCTTTCTTTCGATGGTACTCGGGCTTTTGATCGTACTCGGGCTTTTGATCGTACTCAGGCGGCGCATCGCGCGGATGCTGTCATATAAGACGCGCAGACCCACGATGCGTCCCTATTTTTTGCCACTTTGCGAATTTCCGCGATTTTCTGTGGATAAGGGATTTCCGCGCCCACCTCAAGAGTTGCGGCACCCTACCCCCATATTGTATATATTAAGTTAAGGCCCACGAGATGTGGTGTGTTTGTTTCTTCGGGCCTTCGCGGCTTGTCGTCTCTCTAGGAGGCGTCGCGTGCCTGAATGTGCCCGGCTGTGTCTGTTCGCGCAAGGCGTACAGGTGTCCAGGCGAGGGGAAGGTAATCCATGTGGACCGATGAACGCGTCGAGATGTTGAAGAAACTCTGGGCGGAAGGCTTGAGCGCAAGCCAGGTCGCTAAGCAGTTGGGTGGGGTCACACGCAATGCGGTGATCGGCAAGGTGCATCGTCTTGGCCTGTCAGGGCGCGCCACGCCAAGCCGTCCAGCTCGGCCAAAAGCGCCCGTGCAGCGCACGCTAACCCATGTGCGCGGTCGCCCCGATCCGTTGGTGGCCGAGCGTCGCGAGGAGAGCGAAGAGGTCGAAGCCGTCGCCAGAACCCGCGAAACGAGCCGCGATGACGCGGAAAGCGGCTCTAAGGAGCTGACGACCGTGCTGACGCTGACCGAGCATAATTGCAAATGGCCCATCGGCGATCCGGGGCGGCCCAACTTCCACTTCTGTGGTCGTGGTGCCGAGAATAATGCACCCTATTGCGCTGAACATGCCAAACTTGCTTATCAGCCCATGCAGCCCCGCCGCAACCGCGAGCGCAGCCGCAAGGTCACTTTCGCCGTTTAGCCAAACGAGCGATTGCTCAATCAAAAACCGGCTCCCGTTTTCACGGGTGGCCGGTTTTTTGTTTGGCGGTATTTCTATTTTTCAGTTTTCACCCCGGCCTTGTGCCGGGGTCTAGGAGCCGCTGACTCCGTGCGTGACGCTACTGGATCCCGGCTCAAGGCCGGGATGACAGAAAAACTTAAGGCTAAAACAAACAATCAAATTACCGGCTGAATTGCTCATCCAGCGAATAGCCCGCCGAGCGCACGGTGCGGATTGGGTCGCGTTCGCCCAGATCGTTAAGCGCCTTGCGCAGGCGGCCCACATGCACGTCCACCGTGCGCGCTTCGACATAAACGTCGGAGCCCCAGACGGCGTCCAGCAATTGCTCGCGGCTGAAGACGCGGCCGGGATGCTGGATCAGATGGTCCAGCAGCCGGTATTCGGTCGGCCCCAAGTGCACTTCGCGGTCGCCACGGCGCACACGATGGGCACCGCGATCAATCACGATGTCGCCGAAGGTCACAAGGTCTTCCGACAGTGCAGGGCGAATGCGGCGCATCACAGCGCGGATACGCGCCAGCAATTCCGTCATCGAAAAGGGCTTGGTCACATAGTCGTCAGCGCCCGTATCGAGGCCGCGAATACGGTCAGTCTCCTCGCCACGCGCTGTAATCATGATGATCGGCAGATTGCGCGTTTCCGGGCGCCCGCGCAGGCGGCGGCAGAGTTCAATCCCGGAAATTCCCGGCAACATCCAGTCCAGCAGCACCAGATCGGGTGTCACTTCCCTGATCATCAGCGCGGCTTCATCACCGTCGGCGGCCACAACGGCGTTGTAGCCCTCCTTGTCGAGATTGTATTGAAGCAGCGTTGACAGCGCTTCTTCGTCTTCGACGATCATGACGGTGGGCTTCATACGGCCCTCGAATCCCGTAGAGGCTTCACGTTCGAGTGTGATCGGCATGGGGTATCCGCCTTCATTGAATGCTGACCGGCGTGGTGCTGGTCGTGTCGCCCTTGGGACGGTTGTCTGACATCATTTCGCCAGTCGCGACGTAAAAAACCGTTTCGGCAACGTTGGTAGCGTGATCGCCAATACGTTCGATGTTCTTGGCAATAAACAAAAGATGGGTGCAGACGCCAATCGTGCGCGGGTCTTCCATCATATAAGTCAGCAACTCGCGGAAGACCGAGTTGTACATTTCGTCGATTTCTTCATCACTCTTCCAGACCTCGACCGCCAGTTGGGCGTCGCGGTTGGAGCAGGCATCAAGCACCGATTTGAGCTGGCCCTGCGCGAGGCGGCCCATGCGGGAGATGCCCAGAATGAGGCGGGGCAGCGTTTCAAAATCGCCCTGAATAATCAGCGCGCGCTTGGCAATGTTCTTGGCCAGATCGCCAATGCGCTCAAGATCGGAAGAAATCTTGATGGCGGAGATGGCTTCGCGCAGGTCCGACGCCATGGGCTGGCGCAAGGCAATGAGGCGAACAGCGCGGGCTTCAACCTCGATTTCGAGGGCATCGATGCGCTTGTCTTGCTTGACGGTGCGCTCGGCCAGCTCGCTATCACGGCGCACCATGCTCTCAATGGCCCCTGCCAATTGAGCTTCGGTCAGACCACCCATCTGGGCGATGCTCGCGGCAATTCCATCCAGCTCATCCTGGAACGACTTGACTGTATGACTGGTCACGCTTCGTCTCTCCTGTTTGCCTGTTTGCATAGTCCACACAGACAGGGCCCCTGTCGTTTGGCGAATTCTATCTTTGGCCCGTAAAGTGTTTACGACACAAGCATGTCGTTTTTTTGACAGTTCCCAACCTTTTGCCAATATGGCGCAAAGTCAGCGTCTTTTGTTCGACTTCATCCTATTTTACGCCGGATTTTCGTCGGCGGCGACAGGGATGAGAACTCTGAATGTCGAGCCCTGCCCCAGCTCGCTGTCAATCGTCAGTATGCCCTGATGGCGATTAACGATGTGCTTGACGATGGCAAGCCCAAGCCCGGTGCCGCCCTTGGCGCGGCTCGCCGCCGCATCGACCCGGTAGAATCGCTCGGTGAGACGTGGCAGATGCTCGCGCGAAATACCCTCGCCAAAATCGCGCACATCAAGCCGTAGCATGGGTTTGCCGCCGCGCTGATCTTCGCCCAACGTCACTTCGACCCGCTTGCCCGTCCGCCCATAGCGCAGAGCATTATCGACGAGATTTTGCACGACCTGCGCCAATTCCTCAGCATCGCCACGCACGCGCGGCAGCTGGGCGGAAACCGATACAGAAACTTCCACTCCGTTTTTTTCTGCCAGATGGCTCAATCCGTTCGTCACATCGCTCACGACGCTCGCCATATCCACAATCTTGCTGGGACGCACATGCTCGCGCAATTCAATGCGCGACAGCGACAGCAGATCATCGATCAGGCGGCGCATACGGTCAGCCTGACCGGCCATGATTTCGAGAAAGCGCGCCTGCGCGTCCGGGTCGTCCTTGGCGTGGCCGCGCAGAGTATCGATGAAGCCGGACAATGAGGCCAGCGGCGTTTTAAGTTCATGGCTGGCAAAGGCGACAAAATCGACACGCATGTCTTCGACGCGGCGCGCATCCGTCACGTCGCGCAACACAATCAGCACGGCGCGCGAGCGCCGCCGCCGCGTCGCTTCGCTCATCCCACCTTGCGCCGTGGAATAGGTATCGGTTTCGATCGGCGCGATGAAGCCCGTATAATTACGCTCAACAGGCACTGGCAGACTGTAGTCAACGGATTGCGCGTCTGCGCCTTTCAGCACGTCATCAACCGCCGTTATCAAGACGGCGCTGCGCAACATGGTCGCGACATGCTTGCCGGTGGCTTGCGAACCCATCACCCCTTCGGCTGCCTTGTTGCCGAAGATAATACGACCGCTGCCATCCAGCACGATCACGGGGTCGGGCAGTTCATTGAGGATCGTGCGCCCGGCCCCTGTGGCCAGCGCCATTATGTCGCCTGTCGGCGCAACGGCAGGTCGGCCCGTCACGCTATACGGCTTGTCCACCACCAACGCACGCAGAAAGGCTATGCTGGTCAGAAAAACGAAACTGAGACACGCAAGCCAGAAAGGCAATGCATGCGCCAGAGCGAGAACCAGAAAAAGAAGCCCAGAAGAAATAACAAAGGTGCGGCCGCCTTGCCACCTCACGGCAAGCCTAGCGGTGAGCGCTCGCAGCGTATTTTTGTTTGAATCCGTGTTGGCCATGTCGTTTGCTTATTCCTGTCTGCTGCCCACTCAGGCACCGAAATCCCAACTCATGCCATCGTGATAACATTTGAGGACGCTCCTTGCGATGACGATACGATGAACCTCGTCAGGGCCGTCGGCAATGCGCAGCGTCCGCGCGCCTAGATACATGCCAGCAAGCGGCGTATCACCTGACACACCCAACGCCCCATGCACCTGAATGGCGCGGTCCACCACGCGCTCAAAGGCGGCGGGCACGAATACTTTGATGGCTGAAATATCGGCACGCGGATTGTCACCCGCTTCCATCTTATTGGCGCAATGGATGGTCATCAACCGGGCGGCTTGGATGTCCATATAGCTGTCAGCGATGAAACCTTGCACGAATTGCTTAGTTTCGAGTTTGCCGCCATGCACCTCGCGGACGACCGCGCGTTTGCACATGAGATCGAAGGCGCGCCACATCTGGCCGATAGAGTTCATGCAGTGGAACACACGGCCTTCGCCCAGCCGGTCCTGCGCCGCCTGATGGCCCGTGCCGGTGCGCCCCAACTGGTTTTCAGCCGGTACGCGCACATTCTCATATTTGATTTCGCAATGGTCGCCGCGCGAATGGCCCCAGACCGGTACGGAACGGATAATGTTCACGCCGGGCGTTGTCATGGGCACGATGATCTGGGTCATCTTGTCTTTCACACCGCCTTTGCCGTCGGCCTGCTCGGTGCGGCACATGACGATGGCGATGTCGGCATTGCGCCCATTAGAGGTGAACCATTTGTGCCCGTTGATCACCCATTCATCGCCTTCGCGCACCGCACGGGTTTGCAACGCATATGGGTCTGAGCCGGGCTGATCGGGCTCCGTCATTGAAAAGCAACTTTCAATCTCACCTGCCACCAGCGGCTCCAGCCATTTTTTCTTTTGTTCTGGTGTGCCGTATTTCAGCAGGATTTTCTGGTTGCCCGAATTGGGCGCGACCACGCCAAAGAGCCGGGCTGAAAAGGGCGACCAAGCGAGAATTTCGTTCATATAGGCGTGTTTCAAAAAACCGATGCCCATGCCGCCATATTCTTCGGGCAAATGCGGGGCCCAGAGCCCCTGCTCTTTGACCTTGGCAATGATCGCCTTGCGCGCCTCAGCCGCCGCTTCACCGCCTTGATGCAAGAGGGCCTCTGCCGGGATGATGTCTTCAGAGACAATTTTCGCCGTCATCAGACGGATATCATTGGCGCCATCATCAAGGCCGGGAATGGGCTGGACCTGCATGAAACTCTCCCTCGGTCGGTTTTTGATTTTCTATCTCGATCATAGGCAGCGCTGCCAGCCTGGTCCAATGGACAGCTCCAACGTGACATTTTAAATAATTTCCCTAATTTGGGTCCCCTGATCGGCCTGCCCCGACCCAATCATCCTTGGGGCTGAGGCCAGAGCTAGGGGAAAGATATGACCGAGATCAAAGGTAAGATTGCCATCATTACGGGAGCCGCCAGCGGCATCGGGCGGGCGACCGCCGTGGCGCTCACGCGCGAAGGGGCCCGCGTTGCGGTCGCTGACGTGGACCGTGAAGGTCTCGCCGAAACTGCTAAACAGATCGAAGCGAACGGCGGGCAGGTCTCGACCTATCTCCTAGATGTTTCCTCGCGCGAAGCCGTCTATGCGTTCGCGCAAGAGATCGAAGCCCAATTTGGCGGTGCCGATATCGTCATCAACAATGCTGGCGTCGCACAGGTTGCCACCATCGAAGAGTTATCTTACGAAGATTTCGAATGGGTAATGAACATCGACTTCTGGGGCATGGTCTATGGCACCAAGGCTTTCCTGCCTCAGCTTCGCAAGAAGGGTGCGGGCCATATCGTCAACGTCTCGTCGATTTTTGGCCTCTTCTCGGTGCCAACACAGGCCGCCTATAATTCCGCCAAATTCGCTATTCGTGGTTTCACCGAGGCATTGCGCTACGAAATGAAAGGCAGCGGCATCGCGGTGTCTTGTGTTCATCCCGGCGGCATCAAGACCAACATTTTGCGCAACGCGCATTTCCTGCAAAGCGTTCAAACGACAGAGCGCGAGCAAGCCATGTCGGGCTTTGACAAGCTCGCCCGCACCACGCCCGATCAGGCCGCGCAGACCATCATCAAAGGCATCAAGGCCAACAAGCCTCGCATCTTGATCGGCATGGATGCGCGCATCCTCGATTGGATCATCCGTCTATTGCCTGCTTCCTATGGCAAGCTGATGTTCCGTGGCGAAGGCGGCGCGGGAGGTGTGCTCGGCACGATAAGCGCTGAAAAATAAGGCTTAGCGGCGTAGCTCGCGCCGCGCGGCTTTTTCGAAGACAGGGGCAAGATAGGGAACAAGCAGATCAAACATCTGCCCCACCCCTTCGATCATGTCGTCACGTGTCACCTGCTCGCGGCCAGACGTCTGTAAAAAGCGGATCCAGTTCATCCAAATGAGCCATGTGTTCAACCCCAACGAACGAAAGCCGTTCCGCCCTTTAGGCTTATCCATGCTGCCGTCCTTGGCGAGCTGGCGCACAATACCTTCCAGCCCATCAAGCGCCCAAGCCTGCAAATTGCGATAGGCCAGCGCAAGATCCTCATCTTGACGGAGCAGATGGTGCAACCCGCCGAAAAAGAAACGATAGCGCCACGCCACATCAAAACTGCGCAAATAGAAATCAGCAAAGCGTTCAGGTGAAATTGGTGGCCCCACATCCTCCACCACCAAGGCACGGAACTCGGCTTCCAGATCGCTGAACAACCCGCGCACGATCGCTTCACGATTTCTGAAATGGTAATAGAGATTACCGGGGCTGATGCCCAATACCTGCGCAATGCGCGTGGTACCGGCCGCCTGTGCGCCCTCCTCATTGAGGAGTTCCAGACCTACTTTAAGAATACGCTCACGATTTCCCATGCAATTCACACCACTTTTCCGACAGTTAATTTTCTAGCGGGGTTCGTCCTGCACCGCCAGACTTGACAAAATGAAAAATTAGAGGAAATAGTCTAATTAGAGAGTTTAATCTAATTTTGGAGGAGGGACGGGACAAATGAGCACGGCCGCAGAGCGCATGACCTTGCGTCGCCCGCCTTTCTCATTTCAACGCGACAAGGCGCTGCACTGGAATACCGCCAAGCCCGAGTTTTCGCAGATCGTCAACGCCGCCTCGCTCGCCATGCCCTATCTGGAGCCCTATCTCATCAAGACGATGCGCGAAGCGCGCCCGCTCATCACCGATGCGGCGCTGGTCGGCGCGCTTGATCTCTATTGCGCACAAGAATCAGCACATTATCGCCAGCACCGCCGTTTCAATGACGAGTTGAAAGCCGTGGCACCGGACGCTGTTGTGCCCCATGAAACCGAACTCGCCGCCGACTATGCTTGGCTTGGTGCCAACCGTTCGCTGCGGTTCAATCTTGCTTATGCCGAAGGCTTTGAGTCCATGGCTCTTGCCATCGGTCATATGTTGATCGAGGACCGCGTCTTCCTGTTTGGCAAAGCGGAAACGTCGGTTGCCTCTCTGGTGCTCTGGCATTTCGTCGAGGAGATCGAACACAAGAATGTGGCTTTCGATGTCTTTGAACATCTCTCGGGCAGCAATTTCTGGCGCATCGTCGGCCTTGTCTATGCCACCGGGCACATCTTCCGGCGTACCCGTTCGGGTTATCACCGTCTCTTGAAGGCCGACGGGCTCTGGGTTGACTGGCGGTCGCGTCTGACGCTGTTGCGCGTCATCTTACGCATCTTTCGCAAACTCAGCCCGCGCCTGTTGCGCATCCTTGTGCCGGGTTACCATCCCGCCATGCTCGCCGATCCGACCTGGATGAAAAACTGGGAGGTTTTGCACTTGCACGATGCCAGCGGGCCTGCCCGCCTCGACACGCGCCGCCTCCACGAAGACGTACCCGTTCCCCTTCCCACCTGATCCAACCCGCAAGGTTTTCTATGACCAACATGCCTACCCGGATGCGCGCCCTCCTGTTCCTCAACGGTGTCGGGCTTCTCGTTCTTGCCATTTCTATCGGCTGGATCTGGTTCTTCGCCCTTCTGGGCCATATCGTGCTCTGGCCGTTACCCTTCGACATCCCCGTCACCATTCCCGATGACGGCCGCGCGTGGCGTATGGCGCACATGGAAGGCATCACACAAGGCCTATTGCTGATGGCGGTCGGGCTTGGCGGCCAGTTCATGCGGCTTGGAGCGCGCCAATATGTCTGGCTGTTCTGGTCGTCGCTGGTGACAGGGTGGCTCTTTACCGTACCCACCATTTTCAATGCCATTTTCGGTACGCGCGGTCTAGCTTTTGGCGGTGGCCCGTTCAAATCAGGGATGGCTAATGATGCGATCTATCTCGTCGGCTGGCCGCCGGTCGTCGCCGTTCATATCATGCTGGGGCTCACGCTGTTCGGCGTCTGGCGCTTCCTTAAGACGGAAAAGGGCTGAACTCAGGCGACCTGATAGGGTAGTGTTAGCGCATCTTACCCCGTTCAAGTCAGGCTTCCATGTCCCAACTCATCGGCCCCGTTTCTCAATTTTACATCTCCCAACGTCTTCGCCTGCACTATGTCGATTGGGGCAATGAGGACAAGCCGCCACTACTACTCATTCATGGCGGGCGCGACCATTGCCGCAATTGGGATTGGGTGGCGCAAGCGCTGCGGGAGCGCTATCACGTCATCGCGCCCGATCTACGCGGCCATGGCGACAGCCAGTGGATGGTGGGGGGCATCTATGAGTTCAACGATTATGTCTATGACATCGCGCAACTCATTCATCAGTTAAAGCTCGCACCGCTGACTATCGTCTCCCATTCCATGGGCGGTGCTATCGCGCTGCGCTACACAGGGCTTTTTCCCGACACGGTGAAAAAACTCGTCGTCATCGAGGGGCTTGGACCATCGCCCAAGATGATCGAGGACCGCAAGAAAAAATCGCCCGATGATCGCCTGCGCGACTGGATCGACGAGTTGCGCAAATCATCTTCTCGTTTGCCACGACGCTATGTGTCCATCGAGGAAGCCTACAAGCGTATGCAGGGCGAAAACCCGCATCTGTCGCCAGAGCGCGCGCGTCATCTCACCATTCACGGCGTCAATCAAAACGAAGATGGCACCTATAGTTGGAAGTTCGACAACTACGTGCGCACCTTCTCACCCAATGGTTTTGATACGCGCGCCACAATGCATCTGTGGTCCCAGATCACCTGCCCGACGCTGCTCCTGCGCGGCGAAGACAGTTGGGCGTCTGACCCCGTTGCCGACGGCCGCGCCTCACACTTCAAGGAGGCCGAAGCCGCCACGATCAAGAAAGCGGGCCATTGGGTGCATCACGACCAGTTCGATCAGTTCATGGCGCTAACGAATGGATTTTTGGAGAAGTAAGAAAAGAAAACCGTCATTGACGGTATTTTTTTATTTCCTGCGAATTGTCTTTTTCAACCGTTCGAGCGTCTCGTCAGATACCGGGGCGGAGAGGAAACCAGCGATCGAATCCAGAAGATTAGACACAAACAATTCACGCATCGCCGTTTCATTGACCGCATCATTATGGCGCGTCCAAGTGGACAGTGAACTCACCATCATCTCGACCAGAAAGCGCTGACGCTGAATGGCGATTTCGGGTGCGACGTCACCCAAGGCCGCCACGATCAACGAATTGGCTTTGACCACACCGGCTAGATCGGCACGGAGCGCGAGGCTCGGCAAATCAAAGTCTGGATCATTCAGGACTTGCGCAAGAAACCGCAAGAACCGCACGCCTTCCTCACGGTCAAGCAATTCGATCATCGGCAGAAAGGTCGCGCGCAGCACCGCGCCAAGGTCTTTTTCCCGTCCCGATGCCAGCACTGCTTCAACACGCTCAAGTCGGATCTGGTCAATGTCGCGTGCTCGATATTGGAGAATCGCTTCGACCAGCGCGGCCTTGGAGCCAAAGTGATAATGCAGCGCAGATTCGTTGCGCTGTCCAGCTGCGGTATTAATATCCTTCAGCGTGACACCGTGAATGCCTTTTTCGCCAAACAACTTCTCTGCGGCAACGATCAAACGCGAACGCGTGTCGCCTCGGGCTTTACGAATAACGGGTTCTGCTGACTTCATTGCTCTATACTAATGTCATCCATTAAAAAATACAAGACGGGGGCTTTGACCATCAAATGATCCCTGTATGATCCGCCCATGCCGGTTCTCAATTTGCATATTGCATCGTTTCTCACAGGAATTTTCAGATCACCCAAAAGGCTAGCGCGTCTCCTCGCGCAAGGCCAGTTGGTGTGTCTGCGGGCGAGCTTGGCTGCCCTTGCGCTCATCGGCATGGCTGGGGCTATCACATTCTCGCCCGCCCGCGAAGCCTGGGCGTTGGGCGCGCCCGCCGCCGCTCCAAATGATTCCACCTCAAACACCCCTGAAGCCCAAAAATCGAAACCCGCCAATGCGCGACCTCTGAAGTTTGCCGTTCATGTCAAAGGACCAAAACTGCCCGACGACATTAAGGCGCAGATCGAGGCGACGATTGAGCTTGGCAAGGAGGGCAGCACGGGTCAGCCGACCACACTGGGACAATTGCGCCGCCGCGCCAATACCGAAGCCAAAAATCTCAACAAGGTACTGCGCAGTCAGGCATATTTCAGTGGGCGCATTGAGCCGGTCATCGACGAGGCCATTGGCGGGCGCTTTGAGCTGACCTATCGGGTGACGCTCGGACCGCGCACAATGATCCGCAGCTTCGTCATCGTCTATCGCGATCACCCGAGCGATGAAGCCACATTGGTCAAAGATGCTGCCGCGCTTGGCCTCAAGCCTCAGCGCGCGGCGCGGGCGCAACGCATCATTGATCTCACTTCCGACACCTTAACTTGGCTGCAAAATCACGGCCACCCGACGCCCAAACTTGAAAATCGCAAAGTGATCGTCGATCTCACAGCCAAGATTGCCGACATCACGCTGACGATCAACGCAGGCGCGCCCAAGCGGTTCGGCAATCTTGTCATCGACAATCATGCTCATGACGGCGGATCACCCAGCACCGCACCGGACTACATCCAAAGCCTTGCCACATTTTCACCCGGCGACCTTTACGACCGACGCAAAGCCGACGCGACGGTCAATGCCTTGCGACAGACTAATCTGTTCGATCAAGTGTCTATTGAAGTGGTCGATGCCAACGACAAGGCACAGGTCGATTATTTGGAATCCAAACTCGTTTTGGCCGAGCGCAAAAGCCGTTCGGTGGGTGCGGGCGCTAGTTGGTCTTCGGACGAGGGCGCGGGCGTGCGCGGGTTCTGGGAACATCGCAATTTGTTCGGGCGCGCTGAAAAATTGCATCTGGAAGTCTCTGTTGCCCAGACCAAACAAAGCGCGATAGCAGAATTTACCAAGCCGCATTTTCTGCGCGCCGACCAAAGCCTGCTTGGCAGCTTCGCCTATGCGCATGAAGACACTGATGCCTATACCGAAGACAGCACCAAATTTGGTGTAGCGCTGTCACGCCGCATCACGCCGACCATTCAGAGCAGTGCCGGTGTCTCGTTTGAGCTTTATCGCACGCTGGACAGCTCAGGTGGCCATTCCTACCGGTTGTTCGGTTTGCCTTTGACCCTGCGCTACGATGGCAGCGACAGTCTTCTCGATCCAACAGAAGGGGTGCGCGTCAGTAGCGCCTTCACGCCTTATGCCGGTCAGGCTAATGGCAGCCCCGCCGCCTTCTCTAAATTTGAAGCCTCGAGTTCGACCTATTTCAGTTTTGGCAAACGCCCCGATGTGACACTCGCCTTTCGCGGGCGCTATGGGTTGATGTTGGCGCAAGACACACTCGATGTACCGGGATCGCTGCGGTTTTACGCTGGCGGCGGCGGCTCGATCCGTGGCTATGGCTACCAGCTCGTTGGGCCGTTAGATGCTAAAAATGACCCGATCGGCGGGCGGTCTGTCCTTGAGGGCAGTGCCGAAGCGCGCTACCGCCTCACCGAGACCCTCGGTCTCGTCGCCTTTGTCGATACAGGCAATGCCTATGCCACAGCGACACCGCAACCGAGCAAGGGTTTGCAATGGGGCGCAGGCGTCGGCATTCGCTACTACACGCCCATCGGGCCAGTGCGTGCCGACATCGCTGTCCCCCTCAACAAGCGACAGGGCATCGACGATAGTTTTCAGGTCTATTTCTCGCTCGGGCAGGCATTCTGATGGCAGAGCAAAAATCAAAATGGGCTTCTGCACCGCAGGCTGCTCGCACGCTTTCCAAATGGCTACTGGGTGTGGTTGCGAGTGTCCTCGTCCTTATCGTCATTGTCATAGCGCTTTTACAAATCGCGCCGTTGCGTCAGCAAATTCTGCAATTTGCGCTCAACACAATCAACCAAGGTGAGACACAAATCACACTCGGAGATCTGACGGGCGAGTGGCCTTACCATCTTCACCTGCGTGATGTGACATTGGCCGATGCCCATGGTGTCTGGCTGACCCTTGCCGACGCTGACATGCACTGGTCGCCGTTTGCTCTTCTTCGCGGCACATTACACATAACGAATTTTTCTGCCCGCAAGCTTGATGTGGTGCGCGTACCGATCAGCGACACGCCTTCGCCAGATATCCCCGGTAGTCCGTTTGCCATCCCGACATTGCCTTTATCCATCAAAATCGAATCCGGGCGGGTCGCCGATGTTACTCTCGGGCGGGGATTAGTGGCCTCCGGGGCAGCCGGCACGCTCGCCAAGCTCGACCTCACAACCTCGCTCGAAATAGCTCGAAATAGGCTCGATTTCTTGCTGGAAATAGCTCGAAAAGACGAGGTACCAGGTAGCCTCACCCTCCAAGCTCAGATCGACCAGCGTGACCGCCGCATTGCCATCACGCTCGACGCCAAGGACGGCGACAACAGCCATCCCGGCCTCGTCTCAGCATTCGCAGGAAGCGACCTTGGGCCTCTCGCCGTGGCCGCCAAGATTGATGGGCTCAATGGCCAGATTGATGGCAACATCCAACTCGACAATGGCAAGTCGCTTACCCTCGATGCCAATGCCAAAGGGCAGTGGGACCGCGATCTGAACCTTGACTTTAATCTCAAATCATCAGGCCGCGTCATTGCTGACGCACTTTCGAGCATGGGTGGTGGGCGCGCATTGACGCTGACAAGCGCATTTCAATGGAAACATGACGACGCCATCTCGCTCAGCAAGATTGATATGAAAGCAGGCGCGCTCGCGCTCACCGGTCAATTGGCGATGGGCTCCGTCTCGCGCGCCGGAAAACATATGCTGGTCGGAGACGGTGCGATCAACGGCCTTGATGTTGTTCTAAAAGATCGCGGAAACGACGCCCTCTCTGCATTGCGATGGGAGGTCAAAGCCAAAGTCGATTTGGTACAAAACATCGCCAATGTTAGTGTATTTCAGATTGTGTCCTCTGCCGGGCACGCCAATTTTTCCGGCGACATCGGGCTCGACGGGGCGTCCATCAAAGGCAATGCCGACGCTATGCTCAGCGACCTCGCGCCCTTCAGTAATCTAGCGGGACAGCGCTTGTCCGGTCGCGTCGATATGGCCTTGTCACCATTCGTCAAAGAAAAAGATGGAAGTGTTGCGGGTGATTTTTCCATTCACACGACGGATGTCAAGACCGACAATCCGGTCCTGACGCAATTGATCAATACGCTATCAGCAGACGGATCGCTGCTCTTGCCTGAGGGCGGCGGCTTCGCGCTGCCTTCATTTTCTGTCAGGCCTCAATCAGGGTCCTATCTGCTTCAAGGCAATGTCGGCGCAACCGCGCCCGGCGTTCTGACGGGCGAAGCGCATTTCACCGCGAGCGACGTGGCAAGACTGCTGCCTGGCTACAATACAGCGGGCGCAGTCTCGGCCGACCTTGCACTAACCGGTACGACCAGCGCGCCTGATGCAAAACTCGTGGCAGAATTGGTCAACGGCAAGTTGAGCGGCACAAAGACGGAAAAATTAAAGCTGGAAGCAACCGTAATCCAAGGTGGCACGGGACCTGTACACCTCTCATTCAAGGGCGCGCCGGGAAGCGCTAATCTCGATGCGCAACTCAACTTGCCGACTGCAGGTGGCGCAGAACTTAACGCCATTGATGGCGATATTTTCGGTTCGAAAATTTCTGGGCAGGCCGCGGTTGATGATAAGGGGCTGCTGACGGCTGCCATCGACGGACAGCATGTCGTTCTCGCGCCGATCGGTCAATTTTCTGGTGTTGCGATGAGTGGCGCCGGGTCGCTGTCGCTCAAAGCCGCGCCCGTCAACGGAAAGCAAACCGCGCAGCTTTCTTTTGCAACGTCGCGGTTTGACAGTTCGGGCATCACGCTTGACCGGGTGACACTTGATGCCGATCTCGCTGACCTTTTCGACACGCCGCAGATCGACGCCAAGCTCAACGCTCAATCTGGTCAAATGAACCTCATACATCTCGACGGCATGAAGGCAAGCGTCAACGGGCCGCTCGATGCGCTCACGATCAAAGTCGATGTATCAGGAAAGAACGAAACAGCCTCGCCGCGGAAAGTCTCGCTCGCGCTTGAAGCCCATATGAAGGATGGTGACACCAATATCATCGACCTCAACGCCTTCAGGCTGGCGCTTGGCGATGCGGCCATGACATTGACAAAGCCGGTTCCCCTCAATCTGACCAGCGGCCTTTCCGCCAAAGATTTGCGTCTTGATATGAGCGGCGCATCGGGCACAGGCACATTGACCGGCCACATTGCCATCAACTCCACGGCGCAGATCGATCTGCGTCTCACCACCATGCCCCTTGATCTTGTAGCGCTTGTGTTGCCTATGGATTCGATCCACGGATCGGCAGACGGCACCATGACGCTCGACTCGCAAAAGGCGACCGGGGCGCTCGCGCTCACATTCAATCAGGTCAGTGTCACGCAAGACATCAGCAGCAGAAATCCACCATTCGATGCAAAGCTCGATGGCAAATGGGCAAAGGCGCGGCTTGATCTTGCCGCAACCGCTGAGGGCGTTTCGACACAGCCATTCGACTTTAAGGCGTCCGTGCCATTTGTTCGTCAATCCGGCGCGCCCTTTCCCACGCTTGGGACACGCGGGCCCATGACGGCTTCGCTGGATTGGGACGGTCCTCTGGCTTCTTTGGCATCGCTTGCCGAACTGGAAGGGCAACGCGTATCTGGCGATGCAAAGGTCGCCCTTCGGGCGGAAGGAGACATTTCTGCGCCGGTTGCCAACGGCACTGCGACGCTTACCAACGGCACTTATGAAAATTTTGCTAGTGGCACAGTCCTGAAACAGCTCAACGTCAAGCTCGCAGGACACCGCAGTCAGAGCCTCGACTTTGATCTCAAGGCAACCGACGGCGGGGATGGCCATATCAGCGCACAAGGCATGATCTCGCTCGACAAGAAATCCCAACAAGCGATTTCTATTTTGGCATCCATCGACAACGCGCATCTTCTGCGGCGCAGCGACGTGGACGCCACGCTTGATGGCAAACTTGAGTTGACGGGGCCAGCCTTCCCGCCGAGCCTTGCTGAACCCGCGACGCTCAAAGGTACCATTACGACGCGCACCATGCATATCCGCATTCCCGAAAGCCTGCCTGTCAGCGTACCTTTGGTCGAAGTCGTGGAAGTCAACGGGACAGGCATGCAGAACGCACCACCCATTGACGGCGTGACACCGCTGCCGTTGGACCTTGATCTAATATTCAAAATCGGACCGCCTGCGCGCATCAGCGGGCGCGGCCTCGACAGTCTGTGGAGTGGGCAAGTTGCGGTCGCAAGGCGCGCCGACCAACCGGCCATCAAAGGCCAATTGAACAGCGAACGCGGCACGCTCGATTTCATTGGCAAGACCTTCACGCTGAGCAAAGGAAGCGTGACATTTCCTGGTACCTATCCGATTGACCCGTCTTTCAACGCCACACTTATCTATGCGCGGAAGGGCTTTACGGCCACAGTCGATGCTAGCGGAGACACGGCCACGCCCAAGATCGACTTGTCCTCAAGCCCCAGCTATCCTAAGGACGAAATCCTTTCGCGCATTCTGTTTGACAAGGGTGTGGGCGAACTGTCGCCCCTGGAGGCAGTGCAATTGGCGCGTGCCTTGGCCGAACTATCAGGCGTTAGCATTGGCGGTAGCGGCAGCGGCATTCTCAATCGTATGCAGGAGACACTTTCCCTCGACGTTCTGCGCGTGGACAGCAGCCCATCCGGCGCGACGACCGTGTCCGCAGGCAAATATATTCAGAAAGGGGTTTATGTCGGGGTCGAGCAAGGCGCGCTGGCCAGCGACAGTTCGGTCAAAGTCGAGGCCGAAGTGACGCCGCAGATCTCTGTGGACACACGCATCGGCCAAAACGCGTCAAGCGACGTGGGCGTCACATGGAAATGGGATTACTGATGCAGATCGTTGCAAAAAATCAGTAGGGCACCTTGTCAGTATGGTGCCTTGGGAGAAAAACCCGCATCGTTAGACTGCAGATTGCTGTTCATCGGGCCACCGGGCGATGTCAACGTGTTCATATTATCGAGCAGCGATTTTTCTTTCAGCAGCTTTTCGTCACGCACGCGCTCATATTCTTCTGCATACATCTCGGCATCATGCTGAGCAGGCGTGTTGTAGCGTTCGTCCTGTTCGGAACGATAGTTGACGGGCGGCGTGTCAGCGTCATCATGAATTGTATATGACTGGCCTGACGGCACGACGTCCACTGGATCAGGGTCGGCGGCCAAGGCAGGGCCGGACAATGCACCAACCAAGATCAAGGCAACCGTTGTGGCTGAGGCCCATGGCATCACGTTGGCAATGGTCTTTGTTGTACGGAACGTCATTTTTGCCTTCCTGATCTCCAGCCCGTTTGAGAGTGGTCTCCCCTCATCTGTGGCGGTAAGCCCTATTTTACAAGAGTTCTGCGCCCAACGAGTGTCCTAAATTGGGGATAACGTGTCCCACCCGGCACAGTTCACCAATAATTCGTCTAGGCTAAATACTAGCCCGGACAAGAAACGGCTCATTCTCGTCCGTGAACAGGCAGACCTGCTCGCAAACAGACAAAATGAGCCGTTAGATGTCCTAGCGCATGGCCTCCAGCCTCACGGCATCGCGATCTCGAACCAGAAGTTGAAATAGTCGAGCATTGAAATAAGTTCCGTCATGGCACCGCCATTACCTTCAACCTTGGCTTTGCCGTCGGCCACAAGTGCATCGAGCTTTGCTTCGCCCAACACAAGCTGGATGAAGGCTGCTTTCGAGATGGCAATCGACGCATCAGCCTGTTTGTCACGCCGCCCTTCAAGATGATGCAGGACCGCATTTTCAAGCCACAGCGCATAGCTCTGCTTCGTGTCTGTGAAATCCAGATTGAACGAGATATGGCGCGCACCCGCCTTGGGTCCATTGAGCCGCACGGAGAGTGAATCCAGCAGCTGCTCAACTGGTAATTCACGGATCTGACCAGCGCCACTGATTCCCCGGCCTCTGGCGGGCGGACGCGGATTGCGCAGTTCCATCGCCGCCGTCAGATAGAAACCACGCCACGGACCGCTCTCGGCCTGATAGCCCATCTGCTCCAGCGCATCGGCCTGGATATGGCGCGCATCGGTATTGGCAGGATCGGCAAAGACAAGATGATTGCCGATCTCGGCGGCCCAGCGATAGTCGCCAGCGTCAAACGCCTCGCGCACTTTGGCCAGCAGCTTGTCGGGACCACCGGCAAGCTCGACATAGCGTTTGCCCGCATCAACAGGCGGCAGCTTGTGCAGATTGGCGGGGTTGCCATCGAACCAACCGAGATAGCGCTGATAGACGGCCTTGGCATTGTGGTTGAGCGTGCCGTAATAGCCGCGACTATACCACTCCTCTGCCAATGTCGGCGGCAAGGTGATTTCCTCGGCAATCTCTATCGGTGTCAGACCATGATTGGCAAAGCGCAGCGTTTGATCATGGACATATTTGTACATGTCGCGCTGTTTTTTGAGAAAGTTGATAGCAACGTCGCTGCCCCAACGTGGCCAATGATGGCTGGCAAACAGGACATCTGATTTTGCGCCGAAAATATCGATGGCCTCGTTGATATAGAAAGCCCAGGACTTGGCGTCACGCACCTGCGCGCCACGCGGCGTATAGATGTTGTGCATGTGGCAGGAGCAATTTTCCGCCATGCACAGCGCCTTCATCTGCGGGAAGTAGAAATTCATTTCCGCTGGCGCTTCTGTGTCAGGCGTCATCTGGAAGACGATCTCGACACCATCCACAGTGAGCGTCTCACCCGTCTCCTTGATCAGCACATTGGGCGGGACAAGGCTGACTTGTCCAAGCGACACGGTTTTGCCAAGGCCAGAATCGACGTGCCCTTTAGGGCCGCGCGGCAGAAGCGCGCCGTACATATAGGTGGCGCGGCGGCCCATCGCGACACCAGCCAGCACATTCTCACTGACGGCCTCTTCGAGAAACCCGTCCGGCGCAATGATTGGAATGTCGCCGCGCGCCAGATCCTCATCCGTCAACACGCCTTTGACGCCACCATAATGATCGACGTGGCTATGGGTATAAATGACGCCCGTCACAGGTTTGTCACCACGATGGGCGCGCATGAGGTCGAGCCCGGCGCGCGCTGTCTCTGACGAAATCAGCGGGTCAATGACGACATAACCCTTGTCACCTTCGATGAAGGTGATATTGGAAATATCGAAATTTCGCACCTGATAGATGCGGTCCGTTACCTTGAAAAGGCCGTGGATTTTGTTGAGTTTGGCTTGACGCCATAGGCTCGGATTGACCGTATCAGGCGGCGTCTCCTCGTCCTCAAAGGCAAAGGACGCCATTTCCCACACCGCATTGCCTGCCACATTGACAATACGCGCATCGGGAATGGTCGCGATAAAGCCGCGGGTCGAATTTTCGAAATCATCGTCCGATGCGGGCGGCAATGTTTCGCGCAAATGAGCGTGTGCCTGACATGTGGCATGGGTTGCGTCTTTTGGGCCCTGCATCTTTCTCTCCCTGAATTCCCGATTATTTGCCGGTTTTTGCCAGACTAACCCGCCACTTGCCAGAGCACAAAGCGTGGAGACGCCATTGATTAGCCGTTGCTCAACGTCAGGCCTTGACCTTCCAGTTACTGGAAGGGTTACATTCTGGTTATCAGCAATTTTTCGATGGCAGGATTGAGATGACCAAGACAGTTCAACCCGTGGAAACAGCGCATGTGCACCACGCGGATTGCGGGCATGACCATAGCGAAGATGGCCATCACGCGCCTGCCGATGCGTCGGTCAAGGACCCCGTCTGTGGCATGAACGTCGATCCAGCAAGTGCCAAGCACCGGATGACACATGAAGGCACTGAATATTATTTCTGCTCAGCTGGGTGCCTGACCAAGTTCTCTGCCGACCCGGAAAAATACCTGGCCCCAAAAGGCGAAGACGCTCCAGCGCCAGAGGGCACAATCTACACCTGCCCGATGCACCCCGAAATCCGTCGCGATGGCCCCGGCACCTGTCCGATCTGTGGCATGGGGCTGGAACCGCTGGTGGTAACCGCCGAAGCCGGGCCCAATCACGAATTGATCGATATGCAGCGCCGGTTGTGGATCGGCATGATCTTCACGGTGCCGCTTGTCATTCTTGATATGGGCGGGCATTTCGGTTTCTTCTCAGGGCTCGGTGCGCGCGTGCCGCTCATTGAGTTCGTGCTGGCGACGCCTGTTGTCGCCTGGTGCGGCTGGCCTTTCTTTCAGCGAGGCTGGATGTCTCTTGTCACGCGTCACCTCAACATGTTCACGCTCGTCGCGCTGGGGACGGGCATCGCCTGGGCGTATAGTACGGTGGCAACCTGGGCACCGGGGCTTTTCCCCCCCAGTTTTCATCAGCACGACGGAACGGTGCCTGTTTATTTCGAGGCAGCGGCGGTGATCACGTTGCTGGTGCTTGTGGGGCAGGTACTGGAACTGCGCGCGCGTGAGCGCACGGGTAATGCCATTCGGGGTTTGCTCAACCTTGCGCCCAAAGTCGCACGGAAAATTCTCAGCGATGGCTCCGACGAAGAGGTGCCGCTTGATCGTGTCGTTGCGGGCGATCAATTGCGCGTGCGCCCCGGCGATCAAGTGCCGGTGGACGGCGTTATCACTTCCGGGCAAGGCATGATTGATCAATCCATGATGACTGGTGAGCCCATTCCCGTGGTGCTTGGCGAAGGCGACAAGGTTCTTGCCGCCACACTCAATCAAACGGGTGGCTTCGTCATGACTGCGCAAAAGGTTGGCGCGGAGACGGTGCTGTCGCGAATTGTGCAGATGGTTTCAGATGCTCAGCGCTCACGCGCACCAATCCAGCAATTGGCAGATCAGGTTGCGGAATGGTTTGTACCATTGGTGATTGCCGCAGCTCTTGCCGCTTTTGCCGTATGGGCAACTTTTGGACCTGAGCCGCGCCTTTCACATGCGTTGATTGCAGCGGTTACCGTTCTCATTATTGCTTGCCCTTGCGCCCTTGGCCTTGCCACGCCCATGTCGATCATGGTGGGCATTGGGCGCGGGGCGCGCGCGGGCGTCCTCATGCGCAATGCCGATGCTCTGCAAACGATGGAAAAGGTCGATACGTTGCTGATCGACAAGACTGGCACATTGACCGAAGGCAGACCAACACTTGCCACGACTGTTGCGGCAAAGGGCTTTGACGAGGCTCAATTGCTGCGATTGGCGGCCGGGGTTGAGCGCGCATCCGAGCATCCATTAGGGGCAGCTATTGTCGAAGCGGCGCAGGCCCAGAACGTGGCCATTCCCGATGTGCGTGATTTTACGAGCCCCAGCGGACATGGTGCCAGTGGCAGTGTTGACGGCAAGGCGATACTCATCGGCCATGCGGCCTTTCTCAAAGCCTCCGGCATCGATACACAGGCCTTTGCCGACGACGCCGAGAAATTCAGGCTCGATGGCGCGACCGTGATCTTCATTGGCGTTGACGGTCAACTCGCGGGATTATTTGCACTAACAGACAAAGTGAAACCCGGCACACCTGCAGCGCTGGAGGCACTGCACGCTCAGGGCTTGCGGATTGTTATGCTGACAGGTGACAACGTGACAACCGGGCAAGCCATTGCACGCCGCCTGCATATCGACGAAGTGAAGGCCGACGCTCGACCAGAAGACAAGGCGGCCTTGGTCAAAGAACTCCGCGCGCAAGGGCGTATTGTCGCCATGGCGGGCGATGGCATCAATGACGCGCCAGCCTTGGCGGCTGCCAATATCGGCATCGCCATGGGAACAGGCACGGACATCGCCATCGAGAGCGCCGGTATCACGCTCGTCAAAGGTGACTTGTCGGGGATTGTCAGCGCGCGCCAACTTTCGCAAGCGACGATGAAAAATATTCGTGGAAATCTGTTTCTCGCATTTGCCTACAATACGGCAGGCATCCCGATCGCAGCAGGCGTTCTCTATCCGACGTTTGGCATATTGCTGTCGCCAGTCGTCGCGGCAGCGGCAATGGCGCTGTCGTCGGTCAGCGTCATTGCCAATGCGTTGCGTTTAAGCCGTTTGAAACTCTAGTTCGCGACGCGCCACGAGCCGTCTGGCTGGAGGCAAGCCGTGCCGTAGCCATATTGCATCTGGCCGCCAATATTGGCCTGTGACTGGTATTCGCGGCAGTATTGACCAGACTGCGCCTGATAAACGTCAGACGACGGCACGGCCTGTATCGGTGCCTGATCGTAACCATAGGACTGACCATAGGCGGGTGCCGGTGCATAGACCGCCTGCGGCGGCTGCGAGTAAGATGGCTGGCTTGCCGAGGAAAGCAGAGCGGCCCCCAGCAACACACCGCCGACGATGGCGACCGCGGCCAAAGCATCATCATTGTTGTCACGACGATTGTGGCGGTTGTAGTCGTTGTGGCGATATCTGTTGCCACCGTGATAGACGTTGTCGCCGTGATACTGCTGGCCAGACCATGCCCAGCCATTGTTGCCGTTGCCATGGTGGCGTCCGTCCGCGAAGGCAGGGGCTGACAGCGTGAGGCTTGTCGCTGCGACGAGCGCGATGGCTGTCGTCTTGAATGCGAATGTTTTGCTTGGCTTGTTCATTTGCCTGATCTCCTCAGACGGGGCCGCGTTGGAGGGGGTCTCACGCCGGCCTTTCGTTCGATCATCCAGATATAGAGAGGCGCGGCTGAATGGCGGATGAACGAGAATACCTGTAATTTGCCAATAAAAAGGCGACCGCTTCCAAGAGAAACGGCCGCCAATTCGTGTCGAATTTTAGGATCTAGCGGGCGATGTTGATTACCTGAAGTTGGGTGAATTCGGCCAAACCTTCTTCACCCAATTCGGTGCCTAGCCCCGATGTCTTGGAGCCGCCGAACGGGATATTGGGTGCCAGCTCGGCGTGTTTGTTGACCCAAACGGAGCCCGACTCCATCTGGACCGCAAGATCATAGGCGCGTTGCGGATTTGATGACCAGATCGAGCCGCCCAACCCAAAGGGTGAAGCATTGGCGCGGGCAACCGCGTCTTGGGGGTCTGAATATTTGATCACCGGCAAGACAGGTCCAAACTGTTCCTCATCGACGAGGCGCGTGCCGTCTGAGATGTCACGCACAATGGTCGGCTGAATAAAGTAGCCAGCGCCGGAGATTTTCTCACCACCAGCAATAACACGGCCATGTTTTTTGGCATCGGCAATGACTTCGCTCACCTTATCGAACTGCATCTTATTTTGCAGCGGTCCAAGCTGCGTGCCCTGCTTCAACCCGTCACCAACAATGGTAGCGTTGGCAAGAAGCGCCAGCTCGTCGCACATCTCGTCGTAGATCGATTCATGCACATAGAGGCGCTTCATGGCGATGCAGACCTGACCATTGTTTTGGAACGCACTCTGGAAAAGGGCTGGTGCAGTTTCCTTGGGGTTCACATCGTCAAGCACGATGCCTGCATCATTGCCACCAAGTTCCAGTGTGATGCGCTTCAGCGTCGCCGCGGCACCTGCCATGACCTTGGAGCCTGTCGCTGTTGAGCCCGTGAAGGAAATCTTGCGCACGTCTGGATGCGCGGTCAGCGCGCCACCCAAATCATTGGCGTCTGTAATGATGTTCACGACACCGGCGGGCAAGATGTCTTTGATCAACTCACCCAGACGCAGCGATGTCAGCGGTGTGGTCGGCGCGGGCTTCAGGACCACGGTATTGCCTGCTAGAAGAGCCGGTGGGAGTTTGAATGACATCAAGATCAGTGGGAAATTCCATGGCACAATCGCGCCGATCACACCCAGCGGCTTGCGGTGAAGCTCAACCTTGCGGCCCTCGCTGTCGTCGATCACCTTCACCGGCAGATCGAGCGCCGTGAAGTAACGAAAGAAGGCGGCGGTGCCAAGGACTTCGCCGGTTGCGTCGGCAAGCGGCTTGCCCTGCTCCTGCGTCAGCAGACGCGCGAGTTCTGTGGCATTGGCTTCAATAACGTCAGCAATGGCATTGATCACCTTTTTGCGCTCGGCAATTGGCGTTTTCGCCCAGCCGGGAAAGGCTGCCTTGGCGGCGGCGACGGCTTCGTTCAATTGCGCCAGAGAAGCACGCGGCGCTTTGGCGAGCACTTCTTCAGTGGCAGGATTGATCACGTCCATCTCCTGATCACCCGCGACCATTTTGCCGCCAATCAGCAGTTTGAATTCGCTCATCTCTTGCTCTCCCTGATCTGTTTTTTGGAGCCAAACCCCTATTTTACAGCGATCTTGTCCCGCCTGTCTGGCAAGGGCAAGGCCTCCGGACCAGGCAATGAACCTCTCTTTTGTGGCAACCACCTCCCTTCTTGGATTTTCGCAGCGGAAGCCTACATACTAAGCACACTGTTATTTGCGCGATTTCACAACTTGAGAAAGATAAATTCATGACCACGCTTTTTGAGCCGATCAAAGTCGGTGCGTTGGAGCTGCCAAACCGCATCATCATGGCGCCGCTGACGCGCGCCCGCGCGGGCGACCCCCGCGTTTCTAACGCCTTGATGGCAGAATATTACGCGCAGCGTGCCAGCGCTGGCCTTCTCATCAGCGAGGCCACGTCTGTGACGCCTGCTGGTGTCGGCTATGTCAATACACCCGGCATCTGGTCTGAGGCGCAGATGGAAAGTTGGAAGCTCGTCACCACCGCCGTTCACAAAGCGGGCGGCCGCATTTTCATGCAACTCTGGCATGTTGGTCGGATTTCCGATCCGATATTCCACGACGGCAACCTGCCGGTCGGCCCTAGCGCCATCGCCGCTAAAGGGCATGTGAGCCTGTTGCGCCCCGAGCGTCCCTACCCTGTGCCGCGTGCGCTCGAGACCGACGAAGTTGCAGGCGTCGTCGAGGCCTATCGCAAGGGAGCAGAGAATGCCAAGCGTGCAGGCTTTGACGGTGTCGAATTGCATGGTGCTAATGGCTATCTGCTTGACCAGTTCCTCCAGGATGTTTCAAACCAGCGTACCGACCAATATGGTGGCAGCCTTGAAAACCGCGCGCGCCTGATGTGTGACGCTGTTGATGCGGCAATCTCCGTCTGGGGCGCGGGGCGCGTCGGGCTTCATATTGCGCCGCGCGGCGATGCTCATTCGATGGGCGATAGCGACCTCAAAGCAACGTTCACTTATGTCGCCAAGGAAATGGGCAAGCGAAAAATTGCCTTTATCTGCGCTCGCGAACACAAAGCCGATGGCTGGCTGAGCCCGCACCTCAAAACTGCGTTCGGCGGGGTTTATATCGTCAATGAGGGCTTCAACAAGGCCTCAGCAGAAGCTGCCCTTGAAGCTGGCGAAGCCGATGCCGTGGCCTTTGGCAAACTCTATATCGCCAATCCTGATCTCGTCGAACGCTTCGCGCATGATGCGGATATCAACAAGTGGGACATGGCAACGTTTTATACACCCGACGCACCCGGCTATACCGACTATCCGAGCTTGCAGATGGCCTGATGCCGATTTGATAATCTGAAAATGAAAAGGGTGACCCCGCGAAAGGCCACCCTTTTTCGTTCACCGGAACGCCATCTCGTTAGTGAGCCGCATCCGGCTTTGTCATCAATTCAACTAACACACCGCCCATATTCTTGGGGTGCACGAAGATGACCGGCACGCCATGCGCGCCAATGCGTGGCTCGCCTGTACCGAGGATGGTGGCGCCTTTGGCACGCATCTCGTCGCGGGCGACGATGATGTCATCCACTTCAAAACAGATATGATGCTGTCCACCCTTGGGGTTCTTGGTCAGAAAACCATGGATTGGAGAATTTTCGTCATAGGGCTCGATCAACTCGATCTGCGAATTGGGCAAATTGACAAAACACACCCATACGCCTTGCTCGGGCATGGCCCATTTCTCAGTAATGTCGGTCACGCCCATCACATCGCGATAGAGTTTCACCGCTTCATCGATTGAGGGCGTTGCGACGCCCACATGGTTCAATCTGCCGATCATCTTGAAATCCTGACTGAAAATGGAAGACATTGAGGGCCTAAACGAGGCTCCGCTTTGCTCTAATTGTACAATTTTGCAGACCCATTCGTCACCTTTGTTGCAAACGCTGCGTCAGGGAGGCTTTTCTCCCTCTTGGTATTCGGGCCGCCTGCCGATAACGTCAGCGCAAAATAATCATCGGGAGGAGAAGCTCATGGACGACCGTATCAAAACGACCATCACCGAAGGCGTGGCCGATGTGCGCCTTGTGCGCGTAGATAAAATGAATGCATTGGATGACGCCATGTTCAACGCCCTGCTTGAGACAGGCGAACGGCTCAAGGCCGATGCGGCCATCCGCGCTGTTGTCATTTCAGGTGAGGGGCGCGCTTTTTGCGCAGGCCTCGACATGGGTAATTTTGGGCGCATGGCGAGCGGCGAAAAGCCTAAGAACGATTCTGCCGTGGCAGGCCATCTAGAAAAACGCACACATGGGCAGAGCAACCGGGCTCAATATGCCGCGATGGTTTGGCGCGATATTCCTGTACCTGTGATCGCGGCGGTTCACGGCGTTGCCTTTGGCGGCGGCTTTCAGGTCGCGCTAGGGGCCGATATGCGCTACGTCGCGCCGGGCACACGCATGTCGGTAATGGAGATCAAATGGGGCCTAGTGCCCGACATGGCTGGCATGGCGCTGATGCGCACGCTGGCGCGCGACGATGTGCTGCGCGAACTCACATACACGGGTCGCATTTTTTCTGCCGAAGAGGCACTTGAATACGGCTTTGCCACCAAGGTCATCGAAAATCCCTACGAGGCGGCGCTGGCGACAGCGCGCGAAATTGCCGACAAGAGCCCAACCGCTATTCGCGCGGACAAGCGCATGATCAACGCCATTCCTGATTCAAACGCAGCAGCGATCTTGCTGGCAGAATCCGTGGAGCAAGACAAGCTCATCGGTGGCGAGCATCAAAAAGAAGCCATCATGGCCAATATGGAAAAGCGCCGTCCGCATTTCAAAGGCTAACCTTCAAACCATTTCGACAAAACCCATCTCGGCAGAACAAGGACACGATATGAAAACGCGTATTACCGAGCTTTTCGGCATTCAACATCCGGTCATTCAGGGCGGCATGCATTTTGTCGGACTGGCCGAAATGGCCGCCGCCGTCTCCAATGCGGGCGGCCTTGGCATCATCACCGCGCTCACCCAGCCGACGCCCGAGGCACTTGCCAAGGAAATCGCCAAGTGCAAAACCATGACCGACAAGCCCATCGGGGTGAACCTCACCTTCCTGCCGGGCTTTGCCAATCCGCCCTATCCTGAATATATTCAGGCCATCATTGACGGCGGTGTACGCATCGTCGAAACGGCAGGCCGCAGCCCTGAGGCCTATATGCCCGCGATGAAAGACGCTGGCATCAAGGTCATTCACAAATGCACCTCGGTGCGCCACTCGCTGAAAGCGGAACGCATTGGTTGCGATGCGGTCAGCGTTGACGGCTTTGAATGTGGTGGTCATCCCGGTGAGGACGACATTCCCAATATGATCCTGCTGCCGCGCGCGGCTGAAGAGCTCAAAATCCCCTTTGTTGCGTCAGGTGGTATCGGTACAGGCTCGCAGCTTGTGGCTGCATTGGCGATGGGAGCTGACGGCATCAACATGGGCACACGCTTTATCGCTACCAAGGAAGCGCCGGTGCATGAAAACGTCAAGAAGGCTCTGATTGCAGCGTCCGAACTCGACACGCGCCTCATCATGCGCTCCTTGCGCAATACAGAACGCGTGTTGGCAAACCCTGCCGTTGAAAAGATCGTCGAGATCGAACGCGAAAAGGGCGCAAGCCTTGCCATCGAAGACATTCGCGAATTGGTCGGCGGCGTCTACCCCCGCGTCATGCAGGAAGGCGACATGGATGCTGGTGCATGGAGCTGTGGCATGGTGGCCGGGCTCATCCACGACATTCCAACCTGCAAGGAGCTTATCGACCGCATGATGGCAGAAGCCGATAGCCTGATCCGCAAGCGCCTTGAAGGCTTTCTCGCGGCCTAATTTCGGCAGCGTCTCAAATATCAAAAGCCCGCGAGCCGGAAACGGTTTGCGGGCTTAGTCTATTGGGCGCTTATTGGTCTTCGTCGTTCAATAGCGTCATAGCCGTCTGGATGAGTAGATTTTTGGCCTGTGCGACGGTGAGGTTTTGATCGAGGCGCATATGACGCCAAGCATCGAAACTCGCCAGCACTTCCAAGGCTTCAAAGCGGAGCTTGTTTTGGCACAATTGAGGCCCAAGCGCCGCGCACAACGTCTCACGCTGAAGTTGCGTCAGTTGAACATGCTCGTCGCGCAGGAAAATGGAGCGATGGCGATGCACATCTGCTGCAATCTTGAACGGCATCATCTTTTCAAAGACACGTGCGCGGCGCTCGACAAGTTCTGAAAACCTGTCGCGCCAGTTACTGCCCATCAGAGGAGCAGAGGCAATGGGCATCAGTTCAGCAGACATTAACGCCGAGATTTCACGGTAGAGGCTTTCCATGTCATCGAAATGACGAAACACGGTCCGCAGGCCAACCTCAGCGCGCGAGGCGACGTCTTCCGCGCTGGGCGAAATTGCTCCCTCGCCGATCAGAGCAAGCATGGCCTCGACGATCTTGCGACGGTTTTCCGCACCGCGTGCCCGCCGACCATCTGCTATCCCAGTTTTATTTTCAGTGTTCAGCATGTCTCTATTTTCGATGAACTTCTCAAATGGCAATCAAGCCGAAGATGAAGAGAGAACAGGAGCTTTGAAGGCGAACGCTGATCCATACGGGCCTGCTCAAATAATATGGGTGAGTGACGAACGGATGAGTAACTGGCCCGCAAGCCCGGCTTCACGATGGACGCCGATTTCCATGACTTCGGGCGAAGCGGCGATGGCAAAAAAGCCTGCCGCTGAAGGATATTCGACCAAGGCGACCACATCCCAGAGATCGGAGACCTCGCCGACCACGACATCTTTTAAATCCGCCGAGATCAGCATGCGACCACCACCTGCCTCGACGAAGCCACGCATCGCTTCGCCATAGCGCATATAGGCTTCACGACCGCTGATCTTGTCAGGGCGTCCGTCCTTATATTCAGCCACGTCGCGAAACTTGAGCAGATTGAGCATGATAACAGGTTCAGGATCAGTGGAGCCCGCAACCTCCATCAGCTTCTCGCGCGTGGGATAGACAGATATATCGTATTTCATGGGGTCCCCCTCAGCTTGTCTGAGCAATAAATTCGTCGATCAATGCCACTAGTTCATCGGGCTTGTCTTCCTGCAGAAAATGCCCGCCGCCTTCGATGATGACGTGAGGCTGACCCTTCGCACCGGGGATTCGCTCCTGAATGACGCGCTCTCCCCCTTTGGACACCGGGTCACCGTCACTGAAGGCCGTCAGAACAGGCTTTGTAAAACTTTCCAGCCCTTTCCACGCCTCTTTGTTTTCTGCGACCGAGCTATGTTCAGGTGTAATCGGCACAAGGGCCGGAAACCGTCGCGCCCCTGCCTTGAAACTCTCGTGTGGAAATGGCGCGAGATAGGCAGCTTTTTCCGCAGCGCTCAAGCCTCTTTTGGTGCCCATACTGACGATATTGCCGACGGGCAGTTCCGGCACATTTTGGCTGAAATCAAGCCATTGCTGGAAAGCATCCGTTCCGCCCGTTCCGATGGGAAGGCCTGTATTGGCGATGACGAGGCGGGCGAAACGCTCTGGGAAAGCTGCGACCAAGCGCAGCCCGATCAGGCCGCCCCAGTCCTGACAGAACAGTGTGATGTTCTTCAGATCATTCTTGACCAGCCAATCGCTCATCCAGGCGACATGGCGCTCATAGGTGTAGTCGCTCTGCTCGCTCGGTTTGTCGAACTTACCAAAGCCAATGAGATCAGGGGCGACGACCCTGTGGCCTTTGCCAACCAAACCCGCGATCATGTGACGGTAGAGAAACGACCAAGATGGCTCGCCATGCATCAAAAGGATCGGTGCAGCGGCGCGCGGGCCTTCGTCAACGGCATGAATGGTCAGCACAGTGCCATCGCCAGAAGGCACCTCAGTCCAATGCGGGTTGAAGGCATAGTCTGGCAAGCCTTCAAAGCATGTTTCTGGCGTTTTTAAGATCTTCATCTGGCGCTCCTCCTCATTTGACCTAGCCGTCGCCCGGCCATATAGTGACATTAATAGTGTCACTATATGGCCGGAGCGTCAACAGACGCGCAAGCAGACGGCATGAATGAGTGACGGAGGGAATAGCGTGAAATCTTTCATCATGCGTCTTGTGACGCCTTTCATCACAAGCCGAGCTTTGCGCAATTTTCGGCGTTCCGTTCATGCCTTCCGCCGTAAGCGGAGCGGCCAAAAGCCAACGGTTCATTATTTTCATCAACCTGATGATCCATACAGCCACCTGACCGCACAGGTTTTGCAAGCGCTGCAAGAGCGCTACGCAATTGTCCTTGTGTCATGGCTGGTGTCAGCCCCCGATGATGCCGCCGCGCCTGAGCGCGAGAAACTGAAAGCCTATGCGCTGCGCGATGCCGCGCGTGTGGCCCATCAATATGGATTGTCATTTGCTACCAATACAACATTGCCGCAAGCCTCGCGCGTTGAGAGTGCCGCCAGGGCGCTCGCGACCGCCATCAAGCGTGGGGCATTTTTTCAGACGGTCGTCGATGTGGGAACCGCGCTTTGGACACAGGACGACGCGGCACTTACGGCATTTGACGCGAGCAATGCCGACGCTGCCAAATTAGTCGCGGTGGGGGACGCAAAGCGCAAGACGCTTGGCCACTATCTCAGCGCGATGTTCTATTTCGAGGGTGAATGGTATTGGGGTGTTGACCGTCTTCATCATCTTGAAGCGCGTCTGCGTGGCATAAAGCTCGACAGCGCTCCCGCTGGCACACCCGCGATTGCACCGTTTCGTGACATGACATTAGCCGCCAAACCAGTTTCCAAATCACCACCCGTCATTGAATACTGGTTTTCTTTCCGCAGCCCCTATTCCTGCATCTCTGCGCCGCGCATGCGTCGTCTTGCAAAACACTATGGCTGCGAACTCAAACTGCGCTTCGTTCTGCCGATGGTCATGCGTGGTTTACCCGTGCCCCCGGTCAAGCGCATGTACATCACGCTCGACACCAAACGCGAAGCCGAGTGCGTTGATGCCCCCTATGGCACGATTGTCGATCCGGTGGGCGCGGGTGCCGCACGCGCTCTTGCGGTCCTTCATCATGCCATTCCGCTTGGCCATGGTGAAGAGTTCGCCGAACTTGGTATGCGCGCCGCTTTTGCTGACGGCATCGACCTTGCGTCAGATGCGGGCATGTTCGATGTCGCAAAACGGGCTGGTCTCAGTGAAGCAGAAACGCGTGCAGCCCTTGCTGACGAAAGCTGGCGCACCGTTGCAGAAGATAATCGCGAAGTCCTCTTTGAAGCGGGTCTTTGGGGTGCGCCTTCATTCCGGGTTGACGGCATGCCCGCCCATTGGGGGCAGGATCGCTTCTGGGCGCTTGAGGAAGATATTCTTCAAGCTATTGCCGCTCGCAACGCCTGAAATTTTTAGCGCCGCGCGGAAATTGGCGATAGGCTCTGCGCATGTTTGACAGATTGGCACGATCGCTCATTGATGCGCCGCTCAACAAGGCTGGCTTGCTTGTGGCCCGCACAGGCATCAGCGCCAATCAACTGAGCCTTGCGGGTGCGGCGGGCGGCGTTTGTGCGGCATTTGCTTTGGCGGGTGAGCATTTCATGCTGGGCCTTACATTCATCATCGCCAGTCGTTGTCTTGACGGGCTCGACGGGGCGGTTGCGCGCGCGACCAAACCCACCGACTTTGGCGGCTATCTCGACATCCTGTGCGACTATGTTTTCTATGTCGCCGTGCCTCTCGGCTTTGCACTGGCCGCGCCGGAAAATCGTCTGCCCGCACTCTTTCTCGTGGCGAGCTTCGTGCTGTCAGGCACCAGTTTTCTGGCCTATGCCGCCCTTGCCGAAAAACGCGGCCTGAAGACCGATGCGCAAGGCCAAAAGAGTTTCTACTATATGGCCGGACTTGCGGAGGGCAGCGAAACGATTGCAGCATTCGTCTTATTTTGCCTCCTGCCCGCATGGTTTGGGCCGTTAGCCTATGCCTTTGCGGCGCTCTGCGTGGCGACAATAATCGGGCGGGTGCTGCAAGCCCGCACGGTGTTTGCTTCAGATGCACCGGCTCAAGCCCGAGCGCCTACATCAACAGGACAACCTTGACGCAGTCGCCGCGATGCTGCGCGACAATTGCTTGATTAATGTCAGCAAAAGGATAAGTGCGGATGAGGCGGTCAAAGGGAAATTTTCCCTGGCGATAAAGGTCCATCATTTGTGGGATAAACACATCTGGTTCGCTGTCGCCTTCGATGATGCCTTTGATCGTGTGCCCAAATGTCATGACATTCATCATGTCGCCGGGAACCGACGTACCGGGCGGGCTGATACCAACAATGCCGAACGTGCCGTGAGGAGCCAGACACATCATTGTTGCCTGCTGCAACGCGGGAATACCTGTCGTGTCAAAAGCATAATCGACGCCGTGTTCGAGGATGGCGCGCACTGTCGCTGCTAGATCGGGGGCTTCAACCGGATCGATCACATGCGTCGCCCCAAGTTCGCGCGCCAGTTTGCGGCGAACCTCATGTGGCTCCAACACGATGATGGTTTCGCAGCCTTGCACCACAGCGCCCATGACCGCACTCAAGCCCACCGCACCACCACCAAGGATGAGGAGCGAACTGCCTGCTTCACACGCCAATGAGCGCATGACGCCTCCAGCGCCTGTTTGTATGCCACAGCCGAGCGGGCCGACAAGTTCCAACGGCACGTCGTCGGGCACCTTCACCACATTGCGTTCATAGGTCAGGCAATAGGTGGCAAAAGAGGATTGCCCAAAAAAATTGCTGGCGATGGGTTCGTCGCCCGCGCGGATCGCCTTGGAACCGTCCGGCCTCATGCCGATATAGTTGAGCAGCGGCATGGAGAGGCAATAGGCAGGATCACCGCTTTTGCACTTACGACAATCGCCGCAGGATCGAAATGAGATGGCGACGCGGTCACCCGCTTTCACTTTCGAAACGTCCGCCCCGACCTTTTCGACGATGCCAGACCCTTCGTGGCCAAGCACAATCGGTAGGCCACCAATGGCGCCCGTCTTGGCAACCATATCGGTGTGACACAGGCCGACGCCAACGATCTTGACGAGTATTTCGTCTGGCCTTGGATCGTCGAGCTCGACTGTCTCGATGCTGAAATCATCTTTGCCTTCACGGGCGACGGCTGCGGTTATTTTCATGACGTTAGCCTTTCGCACCATCAACAAAACTTTTAAAGCCCGCTGGCTCATAGGGTCCGATGCAAATCTGCTCAAGCACGCCGATGCCGCTACGCGTGCCGTCACTGGCGCGAACGACCTGCTGGACGTGCAAGTTTTCCATGGCAAGCGGATCGATTTGACGCGGATCAAAGGACTCGCCGCCGACTTCCAACTCACCTTTCCACATGCCCTGCCCCCATACCGGGTGCGTATAACCGAGCCCCTTCATCTGAAACTTAAGGATGGGCTCTAATGAGATTGTGCGCGTGTTGCCGTCATGATCAACAAGGTCAATCTCGGCGGATTGAGCAAGGCGTGTGCCAGGCACATAGGCAATACGATGGCGCGCTGTCGCCATGCGTTGATCGCGCCCGTCCTCAATGCCGGGCACCTCTGCTTCGGTCTTGTAAAGAGGCGCCACAATGCCTTCGCGCACCAGAGGCTCACCCTTTTGCCCATCAAAGAAGATGGCGTGGGTAATATGGTCATCCCATACCAGCGGTGCCCAGACGAAACAAATGCCAGCGGGCGTGGCTGGCGCGCCGCCCTGCTCATGCTCACCAACGCGCCGCACGCCCCAAGAGCGGTCCTTGGTGCCAAGGCACATATCCTCATCCACCTTGATGTCGCCATCGGGGTGATGAATGGTGCCGCTCCAGCGCCCAAACTGATCAAAACGCGTGGCGTCCATGACGCGGCGCGCGCCTGACCAAAGTGTCTGCCGGGCTTCTTGAATGGACGCCGTCCGTGCCGAAAATGTGAGGTCGCAGGATACACCACTAGCGTTGTCCTCAAGAATGACACGCGTCTTGCGCATGGGTTCGATGATTTCCATACGAAACGGGCCTACCGACATATCCGTGCGTTCGATCGGCGCGCGACGTGAGCCAAAGAAACAATGCTGTCGCTGATCAGGCTGCACGACGCTGAAGGCACAATCAAGAATGCCGCGATGGGGATAGATGGCCATGCCAATGCCAAAATAATACGAACCGTCTTTCGCATAGCCATTGAACCAGGTGCGGTCATAGACATTGCGGTCGCTTGTCGCCGGATGTGCGATGGGTTCAGGCGTTTGATGAATGGGAAAGTCATCAAGTTTGTTCAGCATGTCAGCTCCTCAGCGTCATAAGTGGCGCGTGTACTCTACGCATGGCAGGTTGTGGGTGGTCACCTACATGGCGATGTCATAGGTGCGGCGTGCGACATAGGCATCCAGAAATCCCCATATCTTTTTGTTGAGTTTGACTGCCCACGGGGCACCACCGTCGCTCGCCTGCTCGACGGCATTCTGCACATCGATCAACACCCGCATCACTGTGTCGCCTCGTGCATTGAGCGCCTCGACGCGATAGCTCGAAACGTCGGCATCAAGTGCCGCCTCCATGCGCTGATGCAAGCCCTTGTCGTTGATATGCGGCAAGGCGTCATAAAGAATGGCCGTGATGTCGTCGTGATCTGATATCAACACATCTGCGGCCCGGTTGAAATCCTGCCCAACCATGCCGACAAGATTCGCTATGATTGCTAGATCAGCAATCGTGTAGGCGTCGTCCATTTTGGGCAGAAGATTACCGAGAATGCGCGTCGAAATATTTTCGATGCCGGCTGTACCTTTAGGGATCATTTCACGACCTCATAAAAACGATGTGACGAATGAGGCGAGAGGTAGTCCACAAGGATTTGTTGCTCGCGGTCCGTCATCAACCAACCGGCCATGGCAAGGATTGGATCCTTTGTGGCGCCGTTGTGAAAGTCCTCGCTTGAGGAAATCCAAATACCAATGCCTTTGACAGCGGCAAAAACTTGCCACCAGCGGAAGGCTTGCGGATCAAGGTCCAAACCGCTCGCATCTTCCCAATGCCGCACAGCTTCCTTATGCGGCAAAAGACGGCCCGCAAGTTCTGGCATCCCCCAACTCCACAATGGATCGAACGACCAGGCAAGATCTTCATAGGGATCGCCGATATGCGCCATTTCCCAATCGAGGATGGCCTTGAGGTCGCCGTTGGGCGAGTAGAGAAAATTGCCCGTGCGATAATCGCCATGCACAAGACTGAGTTTAGTGGCTGGTGGGGGTGGGTTGCGTTTCAGCCAACGGATCGCAGCCTCAGCGACAGGATTGGGATGCAATTCGTCATCGCGAATGACCTTGTGCCAATAGTCCAACTGTTCTATCGCGCAATTAGCGGGTGTTGTCTTGGGCATAAAAGCTTCAAGACCCAGCGTAATCGGATCGAGCTTTGCGATCTGACCGAGCAAAGTCCATTTCCGTGCGCCCAGTTTCACGCGGTGCGCGTCGGGGATACCCTCCGACGATGCATCGCAGCCGGTCACTTCAGACATGACCGAAAAGGGGCGCTCTAACCATTGCTCATCTTCTTCAAGGAAAAGCGGTTCGGGCACGGGGAGGCCCACCTTGAACATGGCCTCAATGGTTCGATATTCGACCCGTCGATCCGTTTCAATAAGGCTTGTGATCGGATCGATCCTTACAATCAACCCACGTTGCGCAACGTCATGTACCGCCTGACACTTCCAAGTCTCGCGAGATGCGCCTCCAGGAATGCGCTTCATTTCGCTGACGACGGTTGGCGCGGACCACCGCTGCGTGAGATATCGCCCGAGCCTGTTGCGCAGGTCTTCTTCGCGCGCATTCACGACAGCATCGCCTCGCGCGCAATTTGGCCGTTGATGGCAATCATTTTCTGTCCCTACCCTAGTTTTTTGATGGTTGAGTTCCGACTATGGTTCGGATTCAAGGCTCAACCCTGGCGCAATTTACAATCGCGCGACCATCATGCCGCATCAAATTCAATGGGCAAGCCCTTTAGCGCGACAAACAATTTTTGAAGCAGACTGTATGGATAAAACTCTCAGAACAAAGGGGCGGGACGCT
Source organism: Parvibaculaceae bacterium (assembly GCA_041688015.1). Lineage (GTDB taxonomy): Bacteria > Pseudomonadota > Alphaproteobacteria > Parvibaculales > Parvibaculaceae > Parvibaculum. The sequence continues at coordinate 40,451 of JBDNIY010000009.1, read as the reverse complement.
GCAAAATTTCCCCAGCGTCTCCCTCTGAATTTTCAAATAGGTACAGCTTGCAGTTCGCATAAACCCTACGCAAACTCTGTGCGCGGGTCACGTGACGGACCAATGCTTTGAAGATCAGACGAGCTTGCGAAGATGGTCGGCGAGCACCACGGCCTGATTGTGCTCTTCATCATGGGCCGAATAGATGAGGGTAAGCCTCTTTGTTCGACCGGTCTTCAGAAGCTCTTTCACGGCCTCACCATTGGCTTTCAATTCGCCACTATAACGGCTGCGAAATTCAGTAAAGCGCTCAGCGTCATGGTTGAACCATTTGCGCAGCTCGGTGCTTGGTGCAAGTTCCTTCATCCAACCATCTAAGGCAGCGTCTTCGCGCTTGACGCCGCGCGGCCAGAGCCGGTCAACCAGAACGCGCGTCCCGTCGTCTTTTTCCACTGGTGCATAGGCTCGCTTAATTTTGATTTCGCGCTTCATTTTGCAGCACATGACTCCTGTCTTGCAGGCAGATCTCGGCGATGTGGAAGCGCAAAAGGAAGGCCGGGGTTTTTCACGAGATCGGCGAGAGTGTAGTGATTGAGCACCTCAAGGAATGCGGCCAGCGCCTCTTCCAGCGGTCCACGCAAGCCACAAGTCGACGCGATCCGACAATTATTTTCCGCCGCTGTCAGGCATTCAACTAAGTTGAAATTATCCTCCGTTGCACGAACGACAGCACCAACATTAATATTTTCTGGTTGTCTTGCAAGGCGCAAACCGCCATTGCGTCCCCGCGTACTCTCAACAAATCCCGATTGCGCCAAGGTCTGTGCCACCCTCATCAGATGATTACGTGAAATGTCATAGCGCGTGGATATTTCCTCGATCGTGTGTAATTCGTCCGGCTCTATTGCCAAGAGGAACAACATCCGAAGCGCATAATCGGTATGCAAGGTGACGCGCATCATGTTCCTCCTACGTGCAGGCTCAAGCCGAGATGCCGAAATGTTCCTTGGCAACCGGGCTCATTGCATCGGTACTCCAAGGTGGATCCCAAACGAGATTTATATCGACATCGCTCACACCCTCAACTGCGAGGGTGCGCTCATAAACGCCCCCTTGGATTATTTCAGATGCGGGACAGCCCGGCGTGGTCAGAGTCATGGTGACGGTGACGTCGCCATCGGCCATGGCGATATCGTAGACCAATCCGAGGTCAACAATATTGTAACCAAGCTCTGGATCAAACACGTCCTTTAGGGCTTCGCGCAAGACGTCAATCGACAGCGGGTTCATGCGGCCTCCTGCGGGGTCTCGCCCTTGCGGATTAACACGCGATACCCTTCTGCCCCGCGAGCCTCGCGGTGCACCAAGTGGCCACGTGCGGTAAGTTCAGGATAGAGGAACAGCGGATCACGATCGTTCCAGATTTCCAGCACCTCGCCGACCACTAGGCCTTCCACGGCTTCCAACGTGCGCACCATTGGTTCGGGAGGCTCAAGACCACGATTGTCCAACGACTGGCATGCGGTCGGCCATTGGCTATCATCGGCCTCACCGGGCTCGGCACTGGACGCGTTCTTGCGCGCACGGGTGGGTGGTGCGGCTGGCGCATTTTCCGGCAAGTTGGTCGCCGCCGAGGCATCGCCACGCGGCGTGAAAACGATCTCCCAGTCGCCATCAGGAATTTCGCGCTCGCTGTGTTCAAAGCCATTTCGCGCCATCACGGCAAACAACGGGACGGGACGAAATGTGGCGAGCAATTTTAGGCTTTGGCCTGACGTCAAGCGAGCGACAGCGTTCATTATTTCAGCGAAAGGCTCACCGCCGTCTCGCAATATCGGACGGACATCAAGTGTTACGAGTGAATCTGACATGAGGTCGATCTCCATGTGATTGCGGTTGAGGTTGTTTGGCATTGGAAAACAGCGCAGGCCCACCGGCTGCAAGTGGCTTCGGCTTGGCGTTGGGGTCTGGATGACGGGCGTGCCAAAGCTCCATACCGATCAAGCCTGTCGCCGCGAGTTGTCCCCAACAGGCAAAGGTAAAAAACCTTGGGTCCGAGAGGACCATTGCGATGGTTGCGACAATGACTGACGCAAAATAGAGAATGAACCAACGCCGAGCGCGCGGTTCATTCACAAGGTCTTGAACGCGCGGCACCGGTCCCTTGCCAAGACGTTTTCCAAAAACGTCCAGCCAGGTCATGAACGGGACGATCTTGTAAAGCTGACTCAATCCCAAGCCTGACAGCCAACCAAAAACGAACAGATAGACGAGCATTGCTGCGTAACGTTCGATAGTGCCGGTGATCGCCGCTGCTGCCGTTGCCACAACAACAAGGGCAAGGCAGGTGATGGCGGCGGCAGCCGCGATGCTGTTCAGCTCAAGATGACGACGCTTGCGAATGCGATAGAGCTTGGCAATGTCAAACAAGTAGAAGACGATGCCCACTGCCGCCATTGCAGCACCACCCATAGCAAGCATGTCGGCAAATTCGCCTGCACCACCGAGCAGCACGCCCACGATGGCGATCAGCAACCCCAGCGGGGTTAGCGTCAGCGCGGCATAAGTGGCACCGCTGGCCTCCTCGGGGGCCAGCATAAACATGGAGAGCAAACGATAGCTCACACCCATCGCCGTCAGCGTGAACCAGCCCCCAAGCCCTGCGGTAACATGGGCGGCCAAGCCTTCGTGCAAGAAGCCAACAAGCATTGCGGGTGGGTTCGGCAAAGCGAGCGCCAACGTAAAACAGAGGCCAATGCCCGCAGTCACCAAAAGGAAGCCAAGGCCGACCGCGACGAAGCTGGCCTGTATGGGAAATGGATAGGCGCGCCAAAGCGTCGCGGCGATGTTGAAAGTGCCCAGTGCAAAGCCGACCAACACAAGTGCGCCACCGAGCGGTAAACAACTTAGCGGCACCAAATCGCTACCGCCCAGAGCGACAAAGCCCGCGACCATGCCGCCGAGGCCGATGACAATGGCACCCAATGCGATGATTGGCAGGCGTTGGCTAAAAAGATGAGAATTGGTCATGACCGGAACGAACTGATAAAGCGCGCCCAGCATCATGAGGCAGAGCCAGCCGATCACAATGAGATGCACGACGATCAGCATTTGCGGCGCCCGCCCATCCGCGATCGGATCAGCAAAACCTACAGACAAAAGAACTTGGGCGATGAGGAACATCGCCACAGCAATGCCCAGATGCAGCATCGTCCAGCGGGAAACACCAGCACTCATGGCCATGAAACACCATCCGCCAATAATAAGAAGTATTAAAAATACTTTATTGCGGAAAACTGCATAAAGCAATATATAAAATACCTGTTTAAGTATGAACGGACCCTTCGAGGCACTCAGATGACCAACAAGACAAAGGCAGGATTGCTGGCTGAAACCCTATCTGGCGCACTCCGCCGCCATCCCCATCTTGGAAACGTCCTGACGCATATCTCGTCAGCGCGTTGGCCACGCGTGGATAAAGCGCTGCTTCCTCTCCTCAATCCGTATCGCGAGTTTTTTGATGTTAGCCCTCTGACGAAAAATCTTCTTGAGCTGATTTGCGACAACCGGGGCACGACCGGACGGATTATGCAGCCCTTTTTCCGGGCCTTTCTGGCAAAGAGCGTTACAAAAGAAGAGGCGGAACAGATCGAAGCATGGGTTTGGAAGTTGCGTGCCGCGCAACCAGATTATATCTCCAACACGACACCGCTCATCCCTGCTGAGCCGGAACGCTTGATCGAGAGGCTCGCTTCATGACATTCGTTGTCACCGACAATTGTATCCTCTGCAAATATATGGATTGCGGCGTCTGCGTACCTGAATGTCCAGCAGAGGCCATTTTCCCCGATACCGACAGCGCGGCGACCGATGCGTGGCTCGCACTCAATCACAAATATTCTCAAGTCTGGCCGAACATCACCATCAAGCGCACGCCGCCGAAAAATGCTGACGCCATGAACGGTGTTCCCGACAAGCTGCCTTCCTTTAACCCGGAGCCGGACGACGGCGACTAAACATGCTTGTTGGATTTTGTCTCAGCAGGCAGAAAGACCATGTTCGAGACCGGCTAAGAGGTCTTCTTCGGCTTCCAGCCCGACGGACAATCTTAAAAGGCCTTCGGTAATGCCAGCTTCGGCGCGCGCCGCGTCGCCCATATCTGCGTGGGTCATTGTCACGGGATGCGATACTAGGCTTTCAACGCCGCCGAGCGACTCTGCCAATGTGAAAAAAGTCACGGCGTCGATGAACCGACGTACAGCCTCAACGCCACCTTTTAGCTCAAAACTCAACATCGCGCCAAAGCCGCTTTGCTGGCGCTGTGCAATCGCATGCGTTTCGTGGCTTTCAAGGCCCGGATAATAGACCTTTGAAACAGCGCCATGCCCCTCCAAATAGCGCGCAATCAACATAGCTGTTGCCTGTTGCTGGCGCATGCGGGGGTGAAGCGTTCGCATGCCTCTCAAGGTCAGCCAGGCGTCAAAGGGAGCGCCGGTGCTCCCCACGACATTCGCCCAATAGGCCAGTTCCTTGACCTGTTCAGGGTCGGCTGCAACGACGGCACCGCCGATCACATCAGAGTGACCGTTCAGGTATTTCGTCGTCGAGTGAATGGAGAAATCCGCACCAAGCTCAAGCGGGCGTTGCAGGGCGGGAGACAGAAACGTGTTATCGACCGCAATTCTGGCCCCGACTTGGCGCGCCTTACCAGACAGCGCGGCGATGTCCACGACGCGCATCAACGGATTGCTCGGTGTCTCGATCAGCACAAGAGCGGGGCGCGCCACAAGTGCCATATCGAAGGCCTGTCTGTTGCCCTGATCGACAAACTGAACCCGCATCTGCCCTAGGCCTGCGCGCGCCTTCAGGAGACGCATGGTGCCGCCATAGCAATCATGCGGGGCCAACATCAAATCATCAGGCTTTAACCTCCCAACGAGCAAATCAAGCGCCGACATGCCGCTGGAGGTGATGACTGCGCCCGCGCCACCTTCAAGTGCGGCTAGAGCGCTTGCCAGAAGGTCCCGTGTGGGATTGCCCGCACGCCCGTATTCATAGGCACCGGGCTGTGCATATCCTTCAAATACGTAAGTGCTCGAAAGATAGGGCGGCGGAACCACTGCACCATGCGCACGATCGCTTGCAACGCCGTGCGCTGCGGCAATCGTTTCAGGCCGAGGGGGGATAGGCCCCTTCTTAGTCATTGGAGAGGCGTCCCTCGGTTACTTCACGAACGATGCCCGCACGGATACAGAAATCACCAAACTTCTCTGCCGGTTCACGCTCGCTGGCATAACGTCCAATCACCTCTTCCAGAAACTCTAGAATGGCCGGCTCAGCGATGTTTTCACGGACCATGCGATTGAGACGCTGACCGTGAAAGCCGCCGCCAAGATAAACATTATATTTTCCGGGTGCGCGCCCCGTCAGCGCAATTTCGGCAATATAGGGCCTTGAGCAGCCATTCGGACAGCCGCTCATCCGCACAGTGATTTCTTCATCGGCTAAGCCGTGGCGCGCTAGGATTTCTTCCAGTTTGGTCAAGAATGTGGGCATATAACGCTCGCTTTCGGCCATCGCCAACCCACAGGTCGGGAAGGCGACGCAAGCGATTGCATTCTTGCGCAGCGTTGAGGCCGTTTCGATCAAGAGCCCATGCATGTCCAAGATGGCATCAATCGAGGCTTTATCTTCGCTCTCCACGCCAGCGATGATGAGGTTCTGATTTGGCGTCAGACGAAACGTGCCTTTGTGCACCCGCGCGACATCCCTCATGGCATCAAGTAGCTCAATGTTCAAACGACCGCTCTGAACAAAAACCGTCCGATGATGCCGTCCGTCCGGCGTCTCGTTCCAGCCGAAGCTATCGCCGTTCGTTGTGAACTCGAAGGGGCGGGCCTCTTCGAACGCGAAGCCCATATTCTTCTCGATCTCGGCCTTGATCCAGTCGAGCCCCTTGTCGTCAATTGTATATTTGAAGCGCGCGTGCATGCGTTCCTTGCGGTCGCCATAGTCCCGCTGCACGGCCATCACCGCATCAGTGCAAGCGGTAAGCTGCTCGACGGGAATGTATCCAATCAGACTTGCAAGGCGTGGGTAGGTCTCGGGTGCTTGGTCGGTGCGCCCCATACCGCCTCCAATGACGACATTGAAGCCTTCTAGACGGTCGGGATTGCCAATAGGGATATAGCCCAGATCCTGCGCGTAGACATCGATGTCATTAGAAGGTGGCACAGCAAAGGCGATTTTGAATTTCCGCGGCATGTAACTGCGGCCATAAAACGGCTCTTCGGGCTCTGAGGACGCCACACGTTCGTCGCCATACCAGATTTCGTGATAGCCGCGGGTCTTGGGAATGACATGGTCGCTGATACGTTTTGCCATTGCTGACACTTCGGCATGAAAGCGCGAGCTTTGCGGGTCAACCGTGCACATAACGCCGCGGCTGTCATCGCCACAGGCCGCTATCGTGTCCAACAAAACTTCATGCAAGCCACGAATGAGGGGCTGCAGGCTGCCTTTCAGAACCCAATGAAACTGAAAAGTCTGCCGCGTCGTCATTCTTAGCGTTTCACCACCATGCGCGCGCGCAAGCTCGTCAAATTTCAGCCATTGCGCCGAGGTGCAAATGCCGCCTGGGAGCCGTACGCGGATCATAAATTGATAGGCCGGTTCCAGTTTTTGTCGGCGACGCTCATCTCGGACGCTGCGATCATCCTGCTGATAAATGCCGTGAAACTTCATCAGCTTTACATCGTCGGGCGAAGACATGGCACCGGTTATACGGTCCAGCAGGCCCTCTGAAATCGTCCCGCGCAGAAAATCGCTTGTCGCCTTCAAGGTCTCGTCGGGGTTTAGGCGATCAAGCGGCTGAGAGAGATCGCGACTGCGATCAACAGAATTGGTGGTCATGCTATTGCCTCAATAAACGTCGCGCTGGTAGCGGTGATCCGACTGCAAGGAACGTACATAGTCTTCGGCGGCTTCGCGGCCGGTGTGGCCTTCGCTCGCGACAATGTCGATTAGGGTATCGTGGACATCTGGCGCCAAGTTTGTCGCATCACCGCAGACATAGACATGTGCCCCCTCTTCCAGCCAGGCGAAAATTTCTCGCGACTGTTCTTTCATCCGATGCTGAACATAAACCTTCTCATCGCGGTCTCGCGAGAAGGCAACGTCCATTCGGGTCAACGTCTCGTCCTTCAACCAACCTTGCCATTCGGTCTGGTAGAGAAAATCAGTACGGAAATTTCGTTCACCAAAAAACAGCCAGTTGTTGCCATCGGCACCGCGCACCTCACGCTCCTGCATAAAGGCGCGATAGGGCGCAACACCGGTGCCCGCGCCGATCATAATGACAGGCACATCGTCTTCGGGGAGCCGAAAATGCGGATTGCTCTGAATATAGACCGGCAAGTGATCATCGTCTGTGAGGCGATCAGCGAGCAGGCAAGAGGCCACCCCCGTGCGTATTTCATTGTGCAACTCGTAGCGGACAGGCGCGACTGTCAGATGCGCTTCATCGGGCGTGGCCGCCAAACTGGATGCCAGAGAGTAAAGTCTGGGTTGAAGCGGCCGCAGAGCGCTGACAAAGCCTTGCGCCGTCACACCAGAGACCGGGAAGCGCCGCATAATATCAACGACATGATGTGTGCGAAGGAAGACGGCGCGTTCGCCGGCATGATCCTCAGCTTGGAGCGCCTTAAGTTCGTCGGCCTCACTCAGCAAGGTCCAGTAGTCGAGGAAACGCGGCGTCGCGGCGGTGATTTCAAATTTTTGCGTCAGAGCTTCACCAAGCGCCGTGCGCGTTCCTTTGTGTTCTAGTTCATCATCGGGTGAAAGAGACAATTCTGCGAGCAGCGTCTCAACGACAGCGGGATCATTCGACGCAGCAATACCCAGCGCGTCCCCCGGCTCATAGGTGAGCCCTGATCCTTCCAGCGAAAACTCAATATGGCGCGTCTCCTTGGTCGAGCCGCGCCCAACGATCACGATGTTTTCTACGACGGGCGCCAGAAACGGGTTTCGTTTGTCATGAGCGATCTGAGCGGAGGTAGCAAGCGCTTGTGGCTGCGCTGTCGAAACGGCAACCACGCTCACTTCGGCGCCAAGTCGTTCGACCATCGTTTCGGTCCATGCAACGGCTCCGTCTTCATAATCGACATCGCAATCGAGGCGCGGTGTCAGCCGTGTGGCCCCAAGCTCCTCAAAGCGCGCGTCGAGCCGTTTACCTGCATTGCAGTAAAATTCATAGGTGGAATCACCAAAGGCCAGAACGGAAAAGCGGACGTCTTCGAGCTTTGGTGCTTTTTTGCTTTCTATGAATTCGAAAAAGCTAACGGCGGGCTCCGGCGGGTCACCCTCGCCATAGGTGCTCACGACGATGAGCACGTCCTGCTCCTGACCAAGCTGGCGGACTTTGTAATCGGCCATGTCAGATAGTGTGCAGGTCAATCCTTTTCCCTTCAGCGCAACATCGAGAGCGCGCGCAACTTCGGCAGCGTTTCCTGTCTCAGTTCCATAGAGAATGGTGAGCTTGCGTGTGGAGACGGCAGCGGGAACGGCTACCGTCGGCTGTGAGAGCGACGCAAGGCCAGCTTCAAGCCCAGCGAAATAGCCGCTCAACCAGCGCGCTTGCGCCGGGGCAAGCGTGCTGGCCAGTTCCTGGACCACGCGCGATTGCTCGGGCGTGAATATCTGGCCTGGGGACTCTAATCGGCTCATTGCTCGTTTACCTCAGAAGTTGGCTCCCCCACTTCCGCGCCCCGTTGGCTCAATCGGCCAACCACTTTCGGCGCTGTATCGTGAAGCGGGTTTCGTTAAATGCACATGTGCGCGGTTTGCCCACGTATGACAAACGCATATTGTTTTATATTCTACACAAAATTTTTAATACAAAAATAAATTACCAATATTTTAGTGTTATTTATACACAAGAATTCACATAGGCCCTCTTTTCGAGAAAGAGCGGATTCATCAAAAAAAAGAGACTACTGGGCCAATATAAGGCGGGTTACCGCCAAATCGAGATAGCACTCCACGATCAGATCGTGACCTTGGCTGCTGAGCGCAAACCACTTCTAATGCGCGCTATGACGCCTGGATCGGCCTTGGTCGAATGCACGACATAGGCCGAATAGGAAAATTCGGGGCTATCAGGCACTAGCACGAGCCGCCCTTCTTCCAGATATGGGCGGATGAAGCCCTTGCGAAAATAGCCGCTTCCCCCCGTTGCCAGAATATATTCAAGCGCCAACGGGCCAAAGCTGATGGAAACTACAGCATTGGGTTGATCGGGGAATGCAGCCTGATAGCTCGCCGCAAATCCATCACCCCAGCTGATCCGCACATGATCTTCAGGCACCAGTGGCTTGTTGACCGGCGTCGTACGCGCGAGAACCAGTTTTTCCTCGAATAAAAGTTCCACGATCATGCCGGGTCTACTTTGTGCGGCATAAATCACGGCCACGTCGAGTGAGCCATCCTGCACTTGCTCCATCAAGCGCTCGGAACTGTCGATCAGCGTCGTCACCGCAATTTCCGGGCATTCCCGGCGCATCCAAAGAAGCCAGTGACGGAACAACGGACTCCAGAGGCTAAGTTCCGCGCCGACCGTTACGACGGTATCGCGTCCAGGGGGCAAGGCGACAGCATGGCGCGCGCGATCCCAGACCTGAACGAGCGTCGTGGCGAAGCGCAAAAATTGCTCGCCCGCCGGCGTCAGCTTTGCACCCGCCTTATTACGCACGAACACAGGTCGATCAAGCCGGTCTTCCAACACGCGTATGCGCGCACTGACTGCCGTCTGTGTGACATTCAGGTTCGCCGCAGCGCCGACAAAGCTGCCGGTTTTGACGACTTCCAGAAATGTGCGTGCGACCTCAATATCCATAGATGAACAACTTTTCTTTTAATCGGAGTTCACATTCATTTTATTGAATTTGTTTCGTAAGTGGATAGTCAATTAGCGATCAGAACACCTGATAGCGGGCTCGTTGCCCCTAAAAACCTCAAGCTACGACTGCCTTTACCGGTTGCAATTCCGGCTTTCGCAGCGTCCATCTTTCGAGTGCCAAACCTTATCTATAAATAATTATGTATATAAATAGCAATAACATTCATTTGTTTGCTTCATAAGGATGGCGCACCTTCCCGCTCTCACACAAAGGAGCCACCATGAGCATTCAACTTGGGCAAATCGCCCCAGATTTTGAACAGGACAGCACCCAAGGCCCAATCCGATTTTACGATTGGCTGGGCTCGAGCTGGGGTGTTTTCTTCAGCCACCCGAAAGACTTCACACCGGTCTGCACGACCGAGCTGGGCGAAGTCGCACGTCTGCGCCCTGAATGGGACAAGCGCAACATAAAGCCCATCGGCCTTTCGGTTGACCCCGTCGATGCCCACCACAAATGGGACGATGATATTAAGGAAACTCAGGGCTACGCCCTCGATTTTCCGATGATTGCCGACCCGGACGCCAAGGTCGCAACACTCTACGACATGATTCATCCCCAAAGTGACCCGACTGTCACCGTACGGGCCGTTTACGTGATCGATCCGTCCCGTAAGATCCGCCTGATCTTGACCTACCCGCCAAGCACAGGCCGAAATTTTGCTGAAATTTTGCGCGCGATTGACAGCATTCAGTTGACGGATGCCCGTAGCATTGCAACGCCGGTGAATTGGTTGCCGGGCCAGCCGGTCGTCATCTCGCCGAAGCTTTCCGACGAAGAGGCCACTCGGCAGTTCCCGCAGGGCTACAAGACGCTGAAACCCTACCTGCGGCTGGTTGATCTGGACGCCAAAAAATAACCTCCTGACATCTGCCAAGATTTACGGGAGAGTAGGACGAAGAGATCGCCGCTATCTGGAAAGATAGCGGCGATCTTTTTTCTGTAGCGTGAGTCAGCCGTGTTGGGTGGTCGGTGAGCGCTTGCCCGGCACGAAGGCTCTGAAGACGAACCAAACGTAGGCAAAAACGCCAACCGCAAACACCACATCGCCGGGGACACGCGCCCAAACTAGAGCCTGCATCACGGGGCTGTGAATGAGCTCCGCGGAACGGGCGAATGAATATCCCTGCTCGATGCTGACATATGTTTGCAAGACACCCTGCGGCACCAACGACATGAAAGTCATCATCGCCAGCCCGATGTTGAACGACCAAAAGGATATTTTCAAAAGCCTTAGGTTCCAATGCGACACGTCCGTCAGGCCGCGCATGCAATAGAGCGTCAGCCCCAATCCGAGCATGCCGTAAACACCAAACAAGGCTGCATGACCATGGGCGGCCGTTGTGTTGAGGCCTTGCATGTAATAGAGCGCGATTGGCGGATTGATCAAGAAGCCAAGCAAGCCCGCTCCCACCAAATTCCAAAACAGAACCGCCGCAAAGAACATGAATGGCCAGTGGTAGACAGATTGCCACTCGGCGACGCGTTCGAGCTTGTAACGTGTATAGGCCTCAAACCCGATGACGAGTAGAGGCACCACCTCAAGCGCTGAGATCATTGCCCCAACCGCGATCACCGAGGTTGGCGTGCCACTGAAATAAAGGTGATGAAACATACCCAACACTCCACCGAACAGGAAGATGATCGTCGCAAACAACACCATCACGGTAGCGGTTGAGGTTCGTAGAATGCCCATGCGTACAAAGAGCAGTGAGATGACGGCGGTAGCAAAGACTTCAAAAATGCCTTCCACCCAAAGATGGACCACCCACCAGCGCCAATATTCCATGATCGAAATATTCGTATGCTGGCCCCACATCAGACCCGCAGCATAGAGAAGACCAATGGCGATCGCAGATACGAGCACCAGATAGATCAGCGATTTTCCGCCTTTTTGTTGCAAGACGGGCCAAAGCGCGCGGATGACCAAGCCGACCCAAAGGAAAAGGCCAATGGTCAGGTAAATCTGCCAGAACCGGCCAAGATCAATATATTCATAGCCCTGATGGCCGAACCAGAAATTGGCCGTCAGGTTACTAATGAAGCGGTGAACCGCTGCCCATTGGCCAGCAAATGAACCGATCACAATGATAAGCAGGCTGACAAACAGAAAGTTGACGCCAAAGCGCTGGAATTTGGGATCACGCCCCGCCAACATGGGCGCAACATAGAGACCCGTGGCAAGCCAGGCGGTGGCGATCCACAGCACAGCAAGCTGCGTGTGCCATGTTCGTGTTAATGTATAGGGAAAATATTCCGCAAACGGAATACCATAGAGCCCCTGCCCTTCAACAGCATAATGCGCTGTGACAATGCCAAGCATGACCTGGCCCAAGAACATTGCACTGACTAACCAGAAATATTTTGCCGTTGCCTGCATCGAGGGTGTGATGACGGCGCTACCCAGAATGTCAGAGGTCGCCAAGCCGTCTTCAGGCAAGATGTCTTCACGCCAGACATCAAACTGTTTGACGTAATAAGTTATCAGCGCACCCGCTGCTGCCAATAGAAAGATGACGGAGGCGATGCTCCACATCAAAATGCCTGTGGTGGGCTGATTGCCTATCAAGGGTTCGTGCGGCCAGTTGCTTGTGTAGGTAATATCCTGGCCCGGTCGATCCGTTGACGCGGCCCAGGCCGTCCAGAAATAGAAGGCCGAGACTTGTCGGGCTTCGGTTGCCGAAAGCGTACCGTGAACAGGGAAAGCATATTTACGACGCAGAGCGAGCGATTGTGGGCTGTCGCCTTCGTAAAGGCTCATGTAATGGCTCTGAACCTCTAGGATGGCAGCAGCACGATCATCGGTGACCGTGATCGTCCCCGTGGCCGGATCGTAGGTATTGGTCCGCATTTCTTTTTTCAGTTCGGCATTCTCGATTGCCGCTTCCTGCTCTGAAGTCAGGCCGGGGATGGGCTGTGTCGCCAGCCTTTGCTGAAGCGCCACCGCCTCCCGGTGAAGCCAATCTGCGCTCCAGTCGGGCGCAAGATAGCTGCCGTGTCCCCAGATCGAGCCTTGCTCCATACCGCCAATGGACTGCCAGACGTTCTGACCGGTTTCAATATCAGCTCGAGTGTAAAGAACCGTGCCGTCAACCGATTGCACTACGAGAGGAATAGGCGGGGCTTGCTGATAAATTTCTCGCCCCAAAAACAAAAGGACACCAAACATCACAAACATGCCAGCCGACAGAATGATCCATAATCTTTTGATGCTGAAAGTTGACTGATATGTTTCCATTTTCCCGTGCCCCAATCTTTCAAAATCCGCGGAAATTTAGTGAATGAACTCTCACACGCAACTGCTTATTGCGTGTCTCACCTCCCCATACCACCATCTCCTATGCTGAGAACTCTGGTATGTGAAGATGAAGAATTAGTAGTATTGTACAAGTAAATACTGTCTTAATTGGCTAGGGAAGGTGTTTTTTGCCTCTGCGCCAGCTTGTCGCTTTACCTTTCTCGTTAAAAAGAGGTATTGTAGATGAATGTTTATGTCGCGACGAAGCAGAAGAAGTGACGCCTTGAAAAAAGATATGCGCTCGAGTGCGATGGAGAATGCACCTCGCCCCAACGAGCAGATCGGTTCAACCGATCATGTTGTCGATTACGCAACCCAGTCTGGCAGCACTCTGCTGCCGATGCTGGTTGCCGGTATTGTGATGATTGTCATTGGCATGATTGTTGTGGCGGCCACGTCTTAATGTGATGGAGGCGCGGCGCACAAAGCAATTCGGTTTACTTGTGGTGGCTCACGCTTGTCGGCGTATAGCCAGAGATAAGACCCACGACATCGGTGATCGAACGGACGAACGTGCCCGGCGGGTAAGCGAGATAACGTTCCTGCCACATGGGATCGAACTTGTTCTTGAACGCGCGCAAACCTGCAAACCCATAAAACAACCCGCCATGGCGGACAGCCAAGCGACCCAGCTTTGACCACATCGGCGCAAGAACATGATCAGGCAGGCCCGAGAGCGGGGCCATGCCGAGATCAAACCACTGAAATTTGTTGACTTGGGCCCAGAGCAGCAGTTCCGTGAACAAAAAATCCATCGTTATTTTCGGGGCGTTTGCCTCATAGCGCATAAGATCCACCGCGCATTCTTCTCGATTGGCCCCAAGCCACAAATTTGCGAATGCGACGATCCGGCCTTCATACCGCACTAAAGCAACCGGACATTGAGACAGATATTTTGCGTCGAACGATCCCAGCGAAAACCCCTTCTCTCTTGCGTTGCGAGCATCGAGCCAGGAATCTGAAACAACCTTTAATTGATCGGCAACGCCTGCCACCGCGGCGGGATCAATAACCTCAAAAGTTATGCCTTCCCTCGACGCCCGACTTTGCGCATTGCGCTGTGGTGCCCTGTCCTTGCCCAATAGACTGAAATGCTTCAGATCAACACGCGCCTGTTCTCCCAGCTTCACCAATTGAAGGCCTACATCCAGAAAGAGCGGCAAAGTCCTTGTACTGATTTCATAAAATATCGTACGGCCACCATACCTGTCGACAAGCGAACGAAAGTCCCAAATCAAGTCTCGCCATTTATCTTGCGGGCCAATGGGATCTCCCATAACGATCCATGAGCCGCGAAAGACGCCATACATCAACATCGCATCTTTCTCTTGGGAAAAGAAAAACGACTTTCCAGCGGTCAGAGCTAAATGCGCAGAGGCTTGAGTGCTCTTTTGCACAATTTCGAGTGCTGCATTCCAATCGTCTGGTGTTGCCACAGGTGGTCGCCGTTTTGGCATCCAGAAGAAGCTGCCAAATGTCAGCAGCACAAGAACGATGGCGCCTGCTACTGTCGCGCGCATGGATCTTGAGGCAGCTCCTTCCAAAGCAAATTGCCACCAAAGAGATGAATCATATTGAACGTATTTGTAGGCAAAGAAGAACAGCCAGGCGGTGGCCCCAATCGCGATAATAAAACTCAGCGACCAAAGCAGCGATAATGGTTCTGAACCCAATCTAGATTTTCGATAAAATTGTTTGTGGCAAGGATAGAGCAGCAGCGCCACAACAATGAGGACAGCCGCCTCCTCGACGTTCAGACCCTTGATGAGCGTGGCAAGCGCGCCCAGCGCCAGGAACAACATTGTCAGGCCCCATGCAGCCGCTTTACGCCGCATCAGTTCTCTGGCCAATACCAATAAGACCGCACCGAATACACTGGCAAAGAAATGCGAAGACTCGATAAGGATCAAGGGCGTTGTATGTTCCACATGGACCAAGCGATGCTGTGCAACCGGCAATGCACCGGAAAATAGCAAAATCAAGCCACATAGATAGGTCAGAAGACCAAAGATGAACGGCATCATCGGGGCGCTAAACTTCGTCGCTCCTTTGGTCAAGCGCTTGATATTTTCGTGCTGCCGAAGCAACTCAAACCACGCTGCCAAAGCGGCTCCCAGCAACAATGGCAGGAGATAATAGATAGCGCGAAAGGCAAGTAAACCGCTGATGGTTGCCGGCAACAAAGCCGGACTCGGTGCAACTAGGGCAAGCACCACTGATTCAAAAACACCAAGACCACCGGGAACATTGCTCGCCACGCCAAGCGATATGGCGAGCAAAACGATGCCGAGCAATCCGGGGTAGCTAACACCTAGATGGGCGGGCAACAGCACATGTAAGGCATAGGTGAAGAAGAGCAAGTCACAGGCGGAAAACAAGGTTTGCCATATCAACGCGGCCGATCCGGGCAGCCTGAATTCATGCCCTAGGATAGTCAGGTGATTGCGCCTTGCCGATGCCACCAAGATAGCAATGCCAGACGCGATAGCCGCTCCCCCTATCGCTCTGGTCAGGGCAGAGCTCAAATGTAAGGCGGTGGAAAAGACCTGTGTATCCAGCAGCATCGCGCCGCCGAGCAACATACACATCGCCAGCCCAAACGAGCCTGAAAAGGCCAGTTGAACGGCGGCGGTTTCACCAAATGTCAACCCGAGCCTCAGGTAGTAACGCACTCGCAATCCACCCCCGACAAACAGATTGAAGCCTGTGGAATGCGAAATCGATTGAGCAATAAGCGACCCCAGCGCCGCCCGGCGGTAGGAAAGCGGATGCCCAATTGAGCGAAGGGCGAAAAATTCCTGACCCGATAGGCTTAGAAAGCTGAGGCCGGTAAAACCGAGCGCCGCCAAAGCAAGACCGAGGGGAAGATGCCTCAGCTCATATCTTATTTGGTGCAAGTGAGCGTCATGAACGAGGCTGTGCAACTCAAAAACTGCCAATGCGACAATTGCGCAGGCGAGAAATAGCAGAAAATGCACCCGATAGAGGCTGACAAAGTTGCGACCTCGTTGAAGGGAGTTTTGTGGCGTTTTACTCTCAAGTTGATCTAAACCTTGATCATCTTCGTCAAACAAGAGATGAGAATTTGTCACTTGGGCACTCCATCCCTACTGGCACTGTGGGCCAGACGCTTGTGCAGGCCCGCGACAATGAGATCTGTCAGATGTGCATAGGCGCCGTCAAAATGGTGCCCGCCCGGCAGGCCGTAAATCTCGGCTCGCTTCATTGTCGGGGATGTGCAGAACGTGACATCCTCCTGCATACCGTAAAAACACTGGACACGCGACATATCCAGCTTTGCCGCGTCGGGCTCTATCGGTTGATCCTTAGGTTGAACCCCAAGCCAGCCGGCTACATGAATTTCAAAATCGGTGGTATCGCTCATACCCAGCAAACTTATCTGTTCAATGCGCGCCCGCGTTTCTGCCGTCATATGGTCCACCGCAGACGGTACGATGTCGGCCCCAAACGAATAGCCGATCAGTAAGACGTGGCTTGTGTTCCAAGCCTTGCTGTAAAAATCAATTATTCGCGTTAGATCGTCGGCGATCTTTTGAGGTGACTTTGTCTGCCAAAAATAATGCAGCGAATCTACGCCAATGACAGATATATCGCCCTTGGCCAGTTCGAAACCGATCTGGCGGTCAAGATCACGCCAACCTCCATCGCCCGAAATGATGATCGCCAAGACGTCACCCGGTTTGGCCGACTTAATTGGCGTCAATGGCAGGTCGGTCAGCGGCGCATCTGCATGACGTTTAACGATAGCATTTGCGGCCGCTAGTGCTGCGCCTACTCGCTCTGCCACATCCGCAGCGGCGGCAACGACAACGGTATTTGGGTGACTTTCGTCGCCATGGCTTGTCGCTTTAGCAAAATGGGCTTCCTCTGATTGCGTTGGATCAACAACCGAACGCCACCATCCATTAGTGCTCTCTTTGGGCCCATAAGACTCGCTTCGAGGATCTTGCCGTTTTTCGGCGACTTCATTGCAGAGCGAGCCGCTGATGTCGAGCAAACCGGTGCGTCCAATGCCGATTGCGCCAGCGATTGCTAGCGAGGGCGCTTGGGCCAATAACGCATAGGCTGCATCTGCTCCCTCGCCAATACCGATGACGACCGGCGGCACATATTTTGGAAAGGCCAGTTTAGTCTGGGTCTGCTGAATAAAATCTTCCAGGTCACCCACAGGAAAATGACAGGGCTCTGTCGTTGAGCCGGTAAGGGCGGCCGCCACCGACCAGTCAATCAAGGTCACCAAATGACCGTCGGCAGCAATCTGTTGAGCGTATCGAAAGGTGGCATCGCTCGACTTGTTCACAATCAAGATGACGGGATATGTCTCCTTTGCACCTTCCGGCACAAGCAGACGGACCGTTCCTAGCCGTCCAGCATCCACCTTTGAAACCGAGACATCGGGCTGACCGCAACCGGCCAGCAACACCAAACAAAATAGCGAACCAAGCGCTGCAAAAAGACCTGTCTGAGCGCGCATGAAAATGTCTCCTGAATGAGCGCCGCGTGGCAGGTATTCGATAGTGTTGCGCTGAAAAAGGATAGCAGGATTTTGTAGCCGGCTGAATAGGGCCATTGCTGCCCATGAGCCACCAGTATCGGACTGAGAGATGGGTCGTGGTTGACGGATTGCGCGGTGAAGACAGCATCGCCGGGCTTTACGCTTTCGTCCAGAAAGCGTCAGATGGGGCGGGATGGGATCAACCCGCGAAATCCGGGACAGGCAGCCGCGAGGCAAAGGGAGATAAGCCATGAAATATCGCAAGCTCGGGGCGAGCGACCTCAGCGTTTCAGAAATTTCGCTCGGATCGTGGCTCACCTATGGTGTCGGCGTGGAGCGCGACAGCGCCGCTGCCTGTATCGACCGGGCATTTGATCTCGGCATCAACTTCATCGATACGGCGAATGGATATGGCCGTGGCGCAGCGGAAAGTTTTCTGGGCGAGGTGCTGGCAGCCCGCCCGCGCTCTTCCTACGTACTCGCGACCAAGATTTTCTTTCCGATGAGTGCAACAGATAAAGGCTTGTCGCGCGAACAAATATTAAAGCAGGTCGATGCGTCGCTGAAGCGGTTGCGTGTGGACTATATCGACCTCTACCAATGCCATCGCTATGACGACGAGACGCCGCTCGCAGAGACCATGCAGGCGCTCACTGACATCGTGCGCCAAGGCAAAGTTCGCTATATCGGCTTTAGCGAATGGTCGCCGAAGCAAATCGAGGATGCCTTTGCTGTTGCCGGTGCAGAACATTTCGTTTCGAGCCAGCCACAATATTCGTTGCTGTGGCGACGGCCTGAAGGAAAGGTCATTCCCCTTTGCGCGTCGAAGCGGGTCTCGCAGATCGTCTGGTCACCCCTTGCGCAAGGCGTGCTCTCAGGCAAATACCAACCCGGCGCAAAGCCACCGGTCGCATCGCGTGCGAGCAGCGACGCCATGGGCCAGTATATTCAGTCATGGCTAACGCCGCAGGTCCTGAAAGCAGTTCAGGAGCTGAAACCTCTGGCGAAGGAAGCAGGCTGCACGCTCTCCCAATTCTCGCTGGCCTGGATTCTGCGCGAGCCCAATGTCGCCTCGGCTATCGTCGGTGCAAGCCGCCCCGCACAGCTTGAAGAGAACGCTGCCGCCTCTGGGCTCGCCATCGACCCGGCCCTTTTCAAGAAGGCTGAAGCCATCGTTGCAGGCGTGAAACGTGGCACCACTTAGTAAAGGTTACCTATGAGCAGTTGGAGGCAAATCTGGACACTGTCGATCTCAGGCGGCATTCCCAAACGCGCGTTGGTCATTGCCATCACTGTTGGAACGATCCTCAATTTGATCAATCAAGGCGATGTGCTTTTTAACGGTACATCACTTCACTGGGGCAAACTCATTCTGACTTTCATTGTGCCCTATCTGGTAAGCACACATGGCGCGGTCAGCGCCCGACGTGCTGACATTTTGGAATAACGAGGTCGCGAGAGGGTGGCGACGCCTTCGAAACTTTCATTCGCGCCATTGGCATAGATAATGGCAACGACGATCAGAGGTCAGCGTCGTGGCGCTATCTCAACGCCGCCGCCGAGCCTCAAAACGCGCATCATCTCGGAGAGCATGGCAAACTTGCAGCCAATGGAACCTCTTATTTTGAATTTATTTAGGGCGATGAATTCAAGATAGACTCCGCCGTTTTCTTTGCGGAAATGCCGTAGACAAACCCCAAGACCGCGCCATAAACGATATGCAGCATAAGGGTCGCAACGGGTGCCATTGGCCCAAATTTAAGCCCGAAGAGCCCCGCACCAGCCATCGGCATGACAAAAATCATCATCATCGCCCAGGCCAAAATACCAAGCACAATCCCTTTGACCACATAGCTCTGGCCGGGAAGTTTTGAAAAACTTAACGCAAAAAAAATGCCCCAAACAATCGAGCCAATAAGGAAATGCCCTGCCCACCCTAATAGCAAAGTGTGGGGCATTCCCATCATCTTGCTCAGCATTGAGATGACGTCGAGTTGAGGCATGAACCCCATCGCGCCTTTTGCCAACATCATCAAAGACAGAGCCGTGGTAGCAAAAAACCCAGATACTATTCCGTTGGCATATTTGTTCATGGCCAAAACCCTTTTGAAATTTGATAGGAGAGTGGCAGTCGCTCACACCTACAGAAAATTAGATGGAGCAACTGCACAGATCGAAAGACTTATTTCGGGGCGCAAGGGTTTGAGTTGGCACCACAGGGATTCGTTTTTGCTGCGCAAGGATTGGACTTCGCGGCACAGGGATTTTCTTTGGCGGCGCAAGGGTTGGTCGCGGCACAGGGGTTGGACTTTGCGGAGCAGGGATTGGAGGTCGCTGAACATGGGTTGGCGAACGCGACGCCGGGAGCGGCGACCATAGCCAAACCGCCCATTGCGACGGCCGAGCCCAACATCAGCATCGACTTCTTGAGATTTCTCATAATTTTTCCTTCCAGAATTTTCCATTGCGGCCCTGCCACAGACGCAAGCCGTCATTCAGTCATTCGACAGGGAAACCCAAGATGTTACGTCCGATTTTTGTTCCAAGAGTCACGGCCCCACCTCAAGCCCCTCTTCGGATGAACGAACCACACGAACTCGCATCTCTAGCGTAAGGGTAACTTTCTGGCCTGTCTTGCCGAACTATCGGGAAGACAGGCCAAACAGACTACCGCCCGACGAGGTCGTAATATGACGTTGCATCCCAGCATGATGCCCCAAAACGCCGACAACTTGGCCCTTCAGGACAAGGTCGGCATAGGTCTCAAAGCCGAGCATTACCGCGAGATTCTAGACACCAATCCCCAGATCGAGTGGTTTGAAGTTCATACCGAGAATTACATGGGCGCCGGTGGCGCGCCTCACCGCTACCTTTCGGCGATCCGGGAAAATTATCCGATTTCGGTCCACGGGGTAGGCTTGTCGCTTGGCGGCGCTGAACCGCTTGATCGATCTCATCTGAAAAACACGAAAAAGATCATCGATCGATATGAACCGGCCCTTGTGTCGGAACACCTAGCCTGGTCGCAATTCGGTGGTACTCATTTCAATGATTTATTGCCCGTTCCCAGAACACCTGAAGCGCTCAAGATCGTCGCCGCGCATATAGACGAAGTTCAAACATTCCTCGGTCGACAAATTCTCATTGAGAACCCTTCAACCTACCTCGAGTTCGAACAGGACTGCATTTCAGAGCCCAAATTTCTGGTGTCGCTCGCCAAGAAAACCGGCTGTGGTCTGCTTGTCGACGTAAACAACGTCTATGTGTCGGCAATGAACCACGGCTTTGACGCCGCGGCATGGTTGTCCGATATCCCCGCATCTCTCGTCGGGGAGATTCACCTTGCCGGGTATTTGGTCGAACAGATTGATGGCGCTCAACTTTATATTGACGACCACGGCTCCACGGTCGCACCCGCGGTCTGGAGGCTCTATGCAGATTTTGTAAATCGCATCGGCCCAAAAGCGACACTGATCGAATGGGATAATAATGTTCCATTGCTGAGCGACTGGATGATTGAAGCGGCCCACGCGCAAAAAATCCTAACCCCTACCGAACATGCCATCCACAAAACGGAGTTGACCCGTGCCTAATCTCGCGCAAATGCAAAAGACCTTCACGGACGCCCTGCAATCGCCGGGCGCTCAACTTCCCAACTTCTTCAAAAGTAGCTCTACTCCCAACATAGGGCGACGCCTTGACGTCTATCGGAACAATGTCCGCACGAGCCTGATCGATGCCCTTGCACAGACCTTTCCGATCGTTGAAAGATTGGTGGGGCCTGAATATTTCAAATCCCTCGCCATTGCCTTCCTTGAAGATCACTTGCCTTCGCAAGGCACTCTAATTGGATTTGGAGCCGAGTTTCCTCAGTTTATTGAGGGCCGGAAGGAACTCATACCCCTGCCCTACCTTGCAGACGTCGCGCGTCTCGAACACGCATGGCTAAAGGCCTATCACGCCGCCGACGTCCAATCGTTGACAGGCGATGATCTTGCTGCCGTTTCGCCAGATCGCACCGGAGGGTTGTCGCTTGAGCTTCACCCCTCTGTGACCTTGCTCTCTCCTGTGCTGCCCATTTTTGAAATATGGAAGCGGAATCGGGAGGAAGATCATTCACCAATCAACTTGGCACATGATGCAGAGTTTCTGCTTATCGCCAGACCTCAAATCGACGTCATCGTGACCCCAATCAAAGGTGAGGAAATAGTTTTACTGCGCACCTTCAATTACGGAGGAACGCTCAGTGAAGCTGTTGCGAGCGCTCTTCAGTGCAATCCGTCTTTTGATCTTGCAAGAACCTTAGCCACCTCCATCGCGCAGGGGCTGTTTTCATCGTTCAAAGCCTGATGAACCCAGCCTATCTAGAATTCACCTACTCTAAGGAATAACTGATGACGCAAATGGCAGCAAAAAATGGATCAATAATGACCACAGCCAGCAAATTCATTTCTCAACTCATCGCCCTCTTTGAGCGTATCCCTGCTTCCGTCATTTCGTTGATGATGCGCGTTGCAATCTTTCTGATTTTTTTTCAATCAGCGCGCACCAAGGTCGAAGGCTTCATGACGCTCAAGGAAAGCACGTTCTATCTGTTTCAGAATGACTATGCGCTTCCTCTCATCCCTTATAAAATCGCCGCCTATATGGCAACTTTCAACGAACACGTCTTTTCGATTCTCATCCTTCTGGGGCTGGCGACGCGGTTCAGCTCATTGGTTCTTCTTGGAATGACTCTGGTGATCGAAATTTTCGTCTACCCCGACGCTTATGTCGTCCACCTCACATGGGCTTCAATGTTGGTCTATCTCATCGCTCGCGGTCCGGGTGTCTTCTCGCTCGACCATTTGATCGGAGCAAAATTTCGACCCGGGCGAGGATAAGCTGTGGCAAACCAGCCCATACCCATGAATGACGAACAGTTTGAAACGCTCGCAATGGCGGCCGCAGAGGTCGTTGACTGTATGCGCGTTCTGACCAAGTCAGGGACAAACTTGGTCGCCGAGGTCCTCGATGGGCGAGAGTTCATTGAGTTTGAGCACTACCCGGCCAATGATGTCATCGACCATGAAACGCAGGCCCAATATTATTTCCACGCCCACCCCCCGGCACGCGGCTCGTGGAATGACTATGGTCACTTCCATCTTTTCCTGCGTGGGGATGGTATTCCGAAAACCACGTCTCCAACAAAACTGAACTACCCGGAGCCGGAAAGAGAGATCGCGGATAACATCTGCCATCTGATTGCAATCTCAATGGACCGATCCGGGCGCCCTGTGCGTTTGTTCACCACCAACCGATGGGTTACAGCCGAGACGTGGTTCTCAGCCGCCGATGTGATCGAGATGCTTGATCGCTTTGTCGTCGATCTTTCGTGGCCGTCTTGGCCGCTTAACAGATGGCTGACGGCCATGCTTGTGCTTTATCGTCCCCAGATCGAGGCGCTCATCCTCCAGCGCGACGAGGTAATCGCGGCACATCAGCAGGCTAATCCAGAGCCCAATCCTTTCGAAGATCGCGCCCTGGAAGTGACATCCGGCATTGATATCAATCTGGAAGATCGCCTGACCGAAGTCCGCCAATTGCTTGGCATGGACTAACGGTCAGTTCGTTTGGCTTCAGGCTTCGCCGCGGGCTGGATATTTTTTGTCCGTGACATATTTCACAGCGCCAGCAATTTCGGCAAAGCTGGGGCGCGCGAATGGCATGGTTTGAATTGAAGCGGCGTACAGCGTGCGGTCAGGCTTCACCAGAAAAAGACCCGGTTCAAGAAATTCAGCGGGCTCCTGATCGGAAATTGCGGTAGAAACATAAAGGCCCCATTCACGCCCTAAACTAATCGGCATGTCGTAAGCAATATCCAACTTGTCCAAGGCCCAATCCGTCTTGGCTTTTCCAGCGCGCTCAGCATTGTCCGATGTGACGGCAATCGTGCGAACGCCTAACTTGTCAAATTCCTCAATCCGACGATTGAGTTCAGCAAGATAACCTTTGCATATGGGGCAATGAAGCCCGCGGTAAACGACAACCAAACTAAAGTTGGTAGGTTTTTGCTCTGAAAGAACAAACTGACCTCCACCGACGAGTTTCAAATCCAAGTCTGGTACAAGTTGCTTTGGGATAACGGTCATAAGCGTGACTCCTTCTTAACTAAAAATGACGAGAGAAAAATCAGATGCCGATGGGCGATTTCAGCTTCCATCGCAAGAACGAGCGACCGCTAAGGCCAGCAACAGCGGAGAGAAGACAAACCGTACCCCCCTGCCAGACGAGAACCATGATGCTGGCGTCCTGTTGATGGAAAAGTCGCAACCCAACTTCGGCAAGGGCCGCTGCGGCAAGTGCCCCGAGTGCAATTGACAGACGCGGAGAGAGCGGTGCCCCACGCCGCAGCATCGCCACCATCACAATCGCTGGCCCAATGCCCGTCATGACGATCCCTGGAAAGCACGCCCAGTCCGGCGTGATCTGCGCGACAAGGTCTCCGCTTTGCCTCCAGGCCTGATAACAACCGACGGCCAGAACACCCAGCCAGACGCTGGCGGGAAGCAGAGGCATTGCATGTTCCCACTTAGGTCTGCCGGGCACCACCGTACAAAAAGCCGCCGTCGCCGCCATCAAGCTCGTCGCAAGCGCCGCCAAGACTTCCAGCATCCATCGTGCATCGACAAGCTTTGCCGTCAGATCCGGTCGAACCCCTTTGAAGAGCACGACAAGCGCCACCCAAAAGATGGAAATCAAAAACCAAATAGCCATGCGCGCGAAAGGCGAACGCAGGCGGCGTACTGGTTGGGCCTCATCAGCCAATGCGCGCATAAGTTCTGCGGAATCCATCTCTTGCCTCATTTACTCAACGCCGTGCGAAGCGAATTCATTGCCCGGTGAACGGCCACTTTAAGGGCTCCAACCGACATGCCACTGGCAGCTGCCGCTTCCTTGAGCGACAATTCCTTGAGTTTCAACAACTCAATCGCTTGTCGCTGTCCGGGCGGCAGATCCGCGATAGCGCGGGTCAGCTCCTCTGGGTCACCAGGTCCTACATCAAGCCAGTTCGTATGATCTTTGGAAAAGGTTTCGGGCGGCTCTTCAACAAACACAATATTTTCTGATCGCCGTATCTCGCGCCGTTGTGCATCGACCATCCGATTGTGAATAATTGTTCTAACCCACGGCAGAAATGCGCGGCCGGGATCATATGTATGACGAACCGAGTGGACCGAGAGCAAAACATCCTGCGCGACGTCTTCAGGGGTTTGGCTACCCAGCCAGCGTCTTCTCGCCATGCGTATAGCGATGGGTTCAATTCGCTTCAAGAGCGCAAGATAGGCAACCTTGTCGCCGACCTGAGCCGCACGCATAAGTGCAGCGAGTTCCTCTTCGCCTTGATCCCCGACCATCATCTGGAGCGTCCCGCGTCTTGAGGTTGCCCCGTTGCTTGCCGAACGAAGCGTCTATTTTTACAATTCAGGATAAAGAAAGATCAAATACTCCCTCGCCCTCACCCAAAAGACTGGTTATCATTCATATCTCAACGATCATTTGGAAACAAGATTATGCCACGCGCAAGGTCATATGACCGAGATGCTGTCCTTCTAAAGGCAATGAATATGTTCTGGGCACAAGGTTATGAACAAACATCTATCACTGGACTGGAAAAGGCCATGGGTATCAATAGGTTCAGCATCTATGACAGTTTCGGCGATAAAAAGGGTCTGTTTCTCGCGTGCATCGAGGCCTACGGGCAGGAAGTGAGCGAACGTCAGACAGCCTGCTTGCTCAATCCTAGCGGGGCGGAAGGCATTCGGAAATTTTTTGCAACATTGCTTCCGCCCAAGTCTCGCCAGACCAATCCGGGCTGTCTTGTGATGAACAGTCTTGTTGAACTGTCAGGACAAGACCGGGACATTGATGTGGCCATCACCGCAAATCTTCAGTTTGTTGAAAGCAGGATGTACACAGCCGTCCATGCAGCGCTTAAGGCTGGAGACTTCATCTCTGGTCGAAGCGCTCGCGCCATCGCCCGCCAGCAGCTCTCAGTGACACAAAGCGTCCTTGCCTTCAGCAAGATGCGACACGGCACCCCCATCGCAAAGGCGGCGATTTCAGGGTTTTTCTCGTCGCTCACGACGTCAGAAACAACTGGTCACTGATGCTTCTCGCCCGTCCAGCCATGGCTTGAAAGATGTGACTTGGCGTGATCACGCGGTTCACTCTCCAAAGGGGTCGCCAAAGTATCATTCCAACGGTTCAGGAAGCCAAAGAACGAGATGATCGAAACGATTTCGACGATCTGATTTTTGGAGAAATGCTTCTCAAGCTGTACAAAATCTGCATCCGTCACCTCATTCGGCACAAGGGCAGCCGACTGCGCGACGCGTAGAGCCGCGCGCTCAGCATCCGAGAACAGAGCGCTTCTCTCATAATTCCAGATGTCATCAAGCTTCTGCTTGGACAAGCCCGCGTGGGCGGCTTGATGATGCGTGTGGGCCTGACAATATTGGCAGCCGGCCGAACGGCTGACCACAAATGCAACGAGCGAAGAAAGCCCGTCAGGAAGCTCGCTATTTTGCATCACCGCGAGGCTCAATCCGGCAAATGCCTCAACGAGCCCAGGCTTTCGCGCCATAATGAGCAGGCTGTTCGGCACAAAGCCCATCGAGGCTTCCACCAGTTCCAGCATCGGCTCTAGATGCGCAACCTCATTTCGGCTCAACGGTGCGAGTCTCGACATGTTTATTTCCCATAGATGATCGAATTTTCTAACGTCTTCGTTTACTCAAGATTCAAAACGGCAGAGCGGGCGCGCATTTCCAAAATCTGGTCTACCTTCGCCAATCCGGCCGTTCTCTGTTCTGCTCGCAATGTTGCGGAATAGTTTTCTACCACGGGCAGGAGTTCCTTGGGCAGACCATGCCTTACTGCCAATAGATAATATGCAAAGGCCAAAACCCTATCGGCAACAACACCATCTCCCTCATCATAGTGGTCAGCCAAGTTAAACTCTGCTCCTGGATCACTATGGGTGGCCGCCAAAACGTACCAGATGACGGCTCGCTCCTTGTCCTGATCTACGGCTATTCCATCGTCATAGATCGCGCCCATCTCAAACTGGGCACGGACCTCGCCACGCAATGCGCTCTCTCTCAACAAGTGTAGCCCTTTCTCGACATCCTTTTCGACGACCGTGCCATCGAGATAGATGGTGCCAAGGATATAGAGGGCGCCAAGGTCACTATTTTTCTCATAGGCAAGGCGCCAGACCTCCATCGCTTCAGGATAGAACCCGCGATGATAGAGATCATGACCGGTGGCTTCGGAATATTGCCTGACTGATTTTGGCATTTGGGCATGGTCGAGAAGCTCGGCGGCGTAAGCGCTGCTGGATGACGTAAATAGCAAACCTAGAAGCAGGGCGAGGACAAAAAAATTACGTTCGACAATCAGCATGGGGATGCATTTCCTCGCCTACACAACGACCCACAATAAGGCCGCTTGGAAAGAATGAACGAAACACAAAGGCAAAGGTTCGGGAATATAGAACGGGTCGAACCAAACTTTGCCCGCGTCGGAAGACCTTTACCTGCCCGATATCTCGGCCCTTATGCAGGTCTCGACGATCAAGGACCGACGACATGCCCGGTTTCCATGAAATGACAAGATCATCAAATTCTAATTTCCCCACCGCGCGCAGATAATTCTCCGATATAGCCACCGGCACCTTCTCCCCCCGGATCACAATCACTGGGTCCATCGGACGAAGAGGGGCCGTGTCGACAGCGCCTTTCAGGAAAGAAGGCTCCTGATGGCTGTCATAAGCTGCATAAGGCGTTTGACCATAGGCGCGCATGTCGGGATCGGCGGGCTCGACGATTTCTCCAGATGGGTTTTCTTGCGCGAATTTCGCGAAACTCTGGACCCTGCTCGGGACCATCGCAAGCCGGGTTCCAGCCCATGAGCCGACCACAGCCTTGCCGCTAAATTGCTGCCACCATGACTCTGTTTGACGATCATACATGACGAGGTTGGATTTTCTGAGAAGGCCGGTCGTTCCAAAATCCAGCAGCTTTCCCTGAACCTCCCGCTTGAAGACCACAGCGACGTTGCAAAGCGGGCAAAATGTCACCACCACCGGAACGCCACCGACCGTGTCGTTGACGATCTCGTGCCAGAGCATGATTTCAAGCGGATAGGCGCGTGTCTGACCGTTCAGCGAGACCACGATGACCGGCTCTTCGGCTGAGAGCTTATGCGCCCATCCCGTTGCCACCCCGTTTGAGAGTGCTTCAATTTGAGGGGAGCTGATGGCGGGTATGCCGTCTTTGGCAGGTCCGCCGGTTAAAAATTCCTGGGCTAAAACAGTGTGATTTGAAAATTCCGTCTTTGGCCAATCACGCCCGAAGGCACCCAAATAGACCTCAGTGCCGTTGTCAGCAGATAGCCTTCCGCTGACCAGCACAGCGCCAATGCAAATAAGGCAAAAGGCGAAGTTTTTGATCACGGCTCTCCCCTTCGATATGGAGCGGCACCAAAATGATGCCGCTCCCCGAAAACGATGGATTAGCTTTTGATTTCTGACAGGCTGCCGTGCCCGTTCGGTGTCTTGATTGAGGCGCAGGTACCAGCGGGCACGAGCTTCCAAGAATTGCCCTGATAGTTGCTGGTCGATGTACCGGCACAGGTCGTGCCGGGCCCGGCCTTGCAGTCATTTTTGCCGGCCAGAGCAACGCCGTAGCATTTTTCCATGCTCGCCTTATCGGCGGCATGGGCTGCACCGCTCGACAGCGCAATAGCTGCCGTCAGGGCACTTGCGAGACTCAAAGCTGTCACAACTGTTGACTTAGACATAGGTAAATTTCCTTCTCATCAATTTGGAAAACGTGATTCACAACTCACCAGAAACAAGGCTCACCAATCTGGTGCACCCCATCAGAAGTTGCTGGTCGAACCGACAAACCGCGATGCCGACGGGGGAATCGGCTGCCGGGGGGGCGAGCGGGTTCGTCGGTTCTGCGCCAGCGTTTAAGCACAGGATTTGTGCTCACATCATTCATGCTCGCCATCAGCGATGTTTTGCGGAGAACGGTTGATCTCTCAATGCTCAAGGGGCGAAGAACATTCGATAACCAGATCCACATCGCCAACGGCTGGCTTACCTGATGAATAACTATTCGCCTCCCCAGCACGAAAAGTTACGGAGACATTTTCCAAAGCAGCGAATGATTTGCGGTCAATGGCAACACGGCTGGCGTATGGGAGACAAGAAGGCGACCACCAGCCCGATCGCCGTCCCCGTGACGTAACATTGCGCTCCGTTCAAACGAAGTCCCTCGTATGGAGTTGAGAGAACGAGAAATGATCTCGGTAAGATCCAACGAAGAATGGCAAAGCGAAGGGAGAGGCAACCCGGTGCATAAAATTCTTATCATGGCTGGTCTGATCGCGTTTGCCCTCTCAGGATGTGCGGCGCGCCATTGGAACGATCCAATCAGAGATAATGCGGCCAATTACAAATATCGTCTCTCTAATCGGCAAGCGCCTAAGAATGCGAAAGACGTATTTTTCATCTTGGTATTTTCCGGTGGCGGCATGCGTTCGGCGGCATTTTCTTATGGCACATTGAAGGTCCTGAAAAACACCGAGGTCACTATTCATGGAACAAAACGACGTCTACTGGACGAAGTAGATGTCATCTCGTCTGTTTCAGGTGGAAGCTATACCGCCGCCTATTACGGTCTTTTCGGAAAGCGCATATTCAAGGACTACGCGACAAAATTTCTACGGCGCGATGTCGAGGGCGCCATGCTTTCGGCATTAGCCAGTCCGGCAAACCTCCTATCGCTGACCTCATCTCACTACAACCGTAGCGATCTCACGGCTACTTGGTTGAACGACAACATCTTCGAACATAAAAATTTTGCGGCAATGTCCCGGAACGGATTGCCCTACATTATATTAAACGCGAGTGATCTAAACACCGGCATGACATTCTCATTCGTTCAGCAACAGTTTGACTTTTTGTGCTCGGACTTGAACACCTACCCCGTGGCTAATGCCGTCATGGCGTCTTCCGCAGTGCCCGGCGTTTTTGCACCCATTTCTTTGCACAATTTCGACAAAAATTGCGCCCAACGAAGGCAACCGTGGATCTTTCAGGCCTTGAACGATGGGAGCGAAAAGAGTCGAAATTATGAGGTAGCGCGCGAGCTCGAACGCCATTTCCAACCCGGAAATATGCCAACAATTCGACTGGTTGACGGCGGCGTCACTGACAATCTTGATGTTCGCGGATCGATCATGAGCCCGGTCCTTCACTATGGCCATGTCATGCAAATGGCAGGTGCATTCACGCCAGGCGAACTCGATCAAATCGTTGATGTCCTTGTTATCGTTGCCAATGCTCAGGTTTACACGCCTTATGAGTGGTCAAAGACCGGCAAGGAGCCTGGCATAATCGACACGATAACAGCCGCTTTTGATGCGTCCCTGAATCTGCTCAACTCAAAAACCATTCAGCAGGCAAACAAAAACTTTCAGGCTTGGGCTGATGCTATCAATTCCCGAAGAGCGCCGCGAGCCGCCAAGGTTCAGGTTCACTTTGTCAGCCTCACATTTGACGGTATTGCGGATCCCGCCGAACGCGAAAAATTTAACGCCATCCCGACAAACCTTGCCCTGACAAGCGATCAAGTGACTGACGTCACGGCTCTTGCACCAAGACTACTCAATCAGTCGCTTGAATTTAACAAGTTCCTCCTGACGCTGCCCTAACAAGATCGAAGGACGACAATCAACCTCCTCCAAATGGCGAGAAGAATATGCTGAAACTTTCCCGTATCTGCCTCTCTGTGATTTTCCTCACTCTTGGCATCGGCAGCTCATTGGCCGCGGCTCAAGGCAGCACAATCACAAAAGCGTTTTCCACATCGCACGAAGGTTCGACTTTGAAGGTGGACAATTCTGATTGGGCGCTCATTCTCAAGCGCTACATTTCTGTCGGACCGACAGGCATAAATCGCTTCAGCTATGCGACAGT
Source organism: Parvibaculaceae bacterium (assembly GCA_041688015.1). GTDB lineage: Bacteria > Pseudomonadota > Alphaproteobacteria > Parvibaculales > Parvibaculaceae > Parvibaculum. The sequence continues at coordinate 9,669 of JBDNIY010000009.1, read as the reverse complement.
GACAGCGCCCGACCGGGTCCGGCTAAATGAATATATTGCGAGCTTAGCGAAAGTTGACCCAAGCGCGCTTAGTGCAAACGAGCAACGGGCCTATTGGATCAATTTCTATAATGCGCTGACCATAAACGTGGTGCTCGACCACTACCCTGTAAATTCTATCCGGGCCATCAAGTCTGGGGTTTTCACGCCCGGTCCTTGGGACCTCGTTCTTACCAAGGTCGACGGCCATCCCCTGACATTGAACAACATCGAACATGATATCTTGCGCGCCAATTGGCATGACCCCCGTGTTCATTACGCGGTCAACTGCGCGTCTCTGGGTTGCCCCAATCTTGCGGCGGTGCCCTATACAGGTGCCAAGTTGGGCGAGCAGCTTGATAAAGCCGCGCGGGCTTTCATCAACCACCCGCGCGCTGTGTCGGTGAAAGATGGTCGTATCACACTCTCAAAAATCTACGATTGGTACAGCGATGATTTTGGCGACGGGTCACAGAAAGCCGTCGTGCATCACATCAAGCAATATGCCGATCCAAAGTTGAAATCTCAATTGGCACAATCTTCAGATATTGCCGACTACCAATATGACTGGCGTCTGAACGCGCCGGGGCCGGTGTTTTCCCTGCCCTGACACGATGCCCAACCTGATGGAAATTAGCTTGCCCGCTTTTGGCTCAGGTAGATCGTCAGCCCGAGCGAGAGATAAATGAAAAGTATAACGGAGAATGACCGCACAAAGAGGGGTCATTCGGTTTGCGTCATTTCACTCTCTTTTGAGGTTTTGACGAGTTGAGACTTCAAGTTTCCCGAATGGTCATGATGCGCCAATAGACCCTGCAGCCGCCCGGTGTGCTCTAGGCCACCTTCTACCAGCCAGTCATTGGTCTGGTTGGCAGCCCGCTCAATCAGCGCTACCGTCTGCGAAAAATAAAATACAGAAACGGCGAGCGGACACAGAGGGGGCACGATAGTGATCCGCGCTTGTGTGGCAAACCGCGCCACGTCGCGATCAAGTTGGCCCATGCTCTGCAGGGTCATAATATGCAATGCGAGCGCTGCCATGCTCCGTGGCGGTTCGTCTATCGCGCAACTCATACCGGTGGGCAGCACCAAAATGCGCTCGGCTCGAACACGCCATCAATCAGATAGCGACCGCCAACCATCACATGCGGAAAGATTACCGGTATCGCAGTGCTCGCCATGAGGGCTGTCTCAACGTCCCCCGACGAAAGCAACATCTCTTCGCCGCTCAGCGCATCGGTGGCCACAATATGCAGCGGGATGCGGGCATCTTCGATCCGCTCCATGCGTAGCGAGCGACGGATGACCGCGTGCAACGCATATGCATCGACCAGATGGTCACGTTTGAACAATATGGCTTTTAGGCCTGCCAGCAGGGTCAGAGGGAATCAGAGGGAAAAGGTCCTCGCGGTGCAAATCGCGCCACAATCCAGCCAACCGGTCGACCCCCGTCGGCGTGGGATCGTCAGCAAAGGATGCACTATTGAGCGCACCGACCGAGGCACCAATGACCATATCTGGTATGATGTTTGCCGCGCTAAGCGCTTGCAACATGCCGACCTGTACGGCGCCGAGGCTACCGCCGCCGCTGAAGACGAATGCTGTTTTTGCTGTTGTCATTTCGCAAACCTGTCCTGTCGTAAGCCAACAACATAAAACATGGGTCGGTCTATTTAAGCGGTTTTGGGCGTTTATCTGTTGGTTTCCGCCTCTAATCGTATTGTTGCTGCTTCAAACATAAGCAGGTCAAAGGCTAAATAACAGGCGATACCGACCAACGGCCCCGCGCGCGGTAGCACAACTGAGCGAAGCAAAGAGCCGCATAAAAACATAAGACAAGTACGGATTGTATCCCGGCGCCTATCTGATATATTTCATGAATGCGCCTTCAGGTTTTACAACGATTTCTACTTGGCTTTCTCTTCGTCGCGTTCACCATCGCGTCGGTGGGCGGCGCGGTGTTGGTTCCGTGTAGTGCTTCGGCTGACATGGGAACGATGCAAGGTGATAGAGGTGAGACGGTGCCCTGCAAAGATATGGGTACTCCATGCGCCATCAGCATCAGTAGCGTTAGTATGACGGCCACCCCCAGCTACAATGTAGACCTGATCGGAAAACTGTCCATGGTTCTCACGAGACGTTTGCTGGTAGTGACGCTTCCCAACGGACTTGTCATCGCGCCTCGCCTGACACCTCCCATCCATCTCGCCTAAACAGCTCAATGCCGCAGATGCGCGGTTGTCGAGCCTTTCCTTTTCTTAAGTGGCACACAGTTCAAGGCTCGCCTTGACATGCTCGCGAGATTTAACGATCCGGCCTGCCTTCACTCGCAAAGGTATGATCTGTCGTGCCATCGGAAATAGGAACTCACCCATAGCGGTGCCTCGTATCATCGCTGTGTCTTAGGCGAACCTGCTGCCCCGTGTTTTGCGCCGGGTGGCGATCGATGGGACTTATTATGTCTGTGAAGTTTTCCAGTGGGGCGCTTTTAGGCGCTGCCATCCTACTTGCGTCTTTGGTTTCGACACCGCTCTTGGCGGCAGCATCGGATTACAAATTCGAATTGGTTAAGGTCGAGCCCGCAGGGCTCAAGATCACCGATGTCACCGTGAAACTGATCCGCATCTCCGACAACAAGCCCGAACCCGATGCGGTCATCTTCGAGGCCAAGGCCGATATGGCTCCCTCCGGCATGGAGGAAATGAGCGGTCAGACGTCACTACCTTCAACCTCGATCGACGCGGGTGTGTATCGCATCCGCGTTGAAACCGGCATGCGTGGAACCTGGGCGCTGGCGCTTTCAGCCAAGGTGCAGGGCGAAGCCGAGACCGTGCACGGCTCAGTCGATTTCGAGGCCCATTAAGATGAATACGTCATCTCGCTGCGCGAGATCATTGCTCTTTCGAGGCCTTTGGCAAAAGCCTAGGCATCTCACCGCCATTTGCCTGATGACGACGCTCGTTTTCGTCTGGCCTGCCTATGCAGAAACGGCATCGCCGCCACCAGAGCAGAGCACTCTACTTCCGGGCGCGAGTGTTGAGGGCGCACTAAAGATTGCTCGCCAGCTTAGTCCTGAACTGGTCGCGCAGGCCTTACAAGCCAATGCGGCGCGAGCCCGTGTCGATATAGCGGGCTCACTTCCTGACCCGACGCTTCGCATCAAATCAGATCAGATCGGGCGCGTCGCAGGCCCTGGTGAAATCAGGATGACTTATAGCATCGAGCAGGAAGTGCCGCTGTGGGGCAAACGTGATTTGAGGAGGGCGGTCGCTCTTGCGGAAGTCCAACGCGCAACCGCGCAGACGCGGAACGCCGAACTAGAGCTCGACGAGAGGGTCAAAGTTGCCTTCGCCGCCTATTATCAAGCGGAACATGCGGTGAGTGCCGGCGTGAGCTTGCATCGCGCCATTCACGCCATCGCTAAAGTCGCGCAGGATCGTTACGCGCGCGGTATCGGCTCGCAACAGGCGGTATTTCAGGCCGAATTGGAACGCTCGCGCATTGATATCGAAATCGTACGCCTGGAGGCCGCATTACAGAACGCGCAGGGCCAACTCAATGTATTGCTTCTGCGCCCGCTAAACGCGCCGCTGGCAGAGCCGCGGACATTGCGCCTAATTCCTCAGGTGGCACAACTTGATGCTGGCAACCTCACAGCACACGCCATATCGGAAAACCCGACGCTCAAGGCTGATCTGGCTGACGTCAAGGGAGCCGAAACCAGCCGCCAATTGGCAGAACTGAGCTGGTATCCAGATGTCACGATCAGCGCCGGTGGTATCGATCGCGCTGGAAATGGCTCAAACGGTTATACCGCTTCAATCGGCCTCCAAGTGCCGCTGCAATGGGGGTTACACGAGGCACAAACGCGCGAAGCGGTGGCTACGCTTGGGGCCGCCCGAGCGAGGCATGATGCGCGTCGTCTTGAAATTCAAAGCGGCCTTGTTGGTGCGGTGAGTGCTCTCCAAGGCGCTCGCCGCACGGCCGATCTCTATCGGTCCCAATTGCTCCCTCAAGGCGAAGCGCTCCTCCGTTCCACGACCGCGGCTTTCTCGTTCGGCAAACTCGGCCTCTCGGACGCCCTGCAAGCCGAACGTGACCTCTATGACCTTCGCCTTCAATTGTTCGCGACCGAGCTCGACGAGCAACGCCAGCTCGCGGCCATCGAACGCCTCATCGGAGAAGACCTATGACCAGCCGTCATACTTTCCAGATAGCTGCTTTCGTCATCGTCGTCAGTGCTCTCGTAATGAGCGCCGTCGCCTTCCTCCCGCGCTCGGCAAGGGATACGGCACGCTCTACTGAGCCTGCTCAGGCCTCATCCGCTCAACCGCTCTACTATCAAGACCCTTCGGGCGCGCCCTTATATTCATCAACACCGCACACTGATGGGCAAGGTCGATCCTATATTGCAATTTATGATGATAGCGCCGTGCCGATAGACAAACCAACAGCCGCCGCTGCTGCTGAAGCTACAACATCGGACGGGCATAATAAAATTCTCTACTACCGCAATCCTATGGGTTTACCAGACGTCTCGCCCGTACCGAAGAAAGACTCGATGGGCATGGACTACATTGCCGTCTACGCCGATGAAGGGATCGGCCAGAGCGGCACTGTCAAAGTGAGCGCCGGCAAGATACAGACGCTTGGCGTGCGCACGGAGGTTGTGGCGCGACGGGTCATGCGTCGATCGATCCGAGCCGTCGGGCAGATCGCCCTTGACGAGCGCAATATCGGCGTTGTCAGCCCGCGCTTTGAAGGTTGGATTACCAAGCTCTATGTCAACACCACAGGCGCGGTCGTCAAACGGGGCGATCCTTTGTTCGAGATGTACAGCCCTGATCTTGACCTTGCTGAGCAGGAATACCTCATCGCTCAACAATCCGCAGATGCGATGGCACAGGGTGATAGCGCCATACACGCCGCCGCGAAGAATATCGCCACGGCTGCTCTTGCCCGTCTGCGCAACTGGGGTATCTCGGCAGACCAGATCAAGCGCCTGCAGCGGAGCGGGCCCGCAGATCACGGGCTTATGCTGCGCGCGCCCATGGACGGGGTCGTTCTAGAAAAGACAGCCCTTGAGGGCATGCGCTTTGCGCCTGGCGATACGCTCTATCGTATCGCTGACCTCTCGTCTGTCTGGGTCATTGCCGAGGTGTTCGAGCAGGATCTTGCTTTGGTGCATCTGAACGATCCAACCACGGTCTCCATCACCGCCTACCCTGATCAAATATTCACCGGCAAGATTGCCTTCATTTATCCAACGATGGATCAGGCAACACGCACGACCAAGGTTCGCGTCGAAATCTCCAATCCCCAGTTCCTTTTAAAAGAAAATATGTACGCGACTGTTGAAATCGTCGCTCCCGTCAATGCTGCAAAGGTGCTTGCATTACCAACGTCCGCCGTACTCGACAATGGCACGCGGCAGGTCGTTTTGATCGATCGTGGCGGCGGTCGCTTTGAGCCTCGCCAGGTCAAGCTCGGTATCCGGGCAAATGATTATGCCGAGGTTATCGACGGCGTGACGCTTGGTGACAATGTTGTTGTTGGCGCGAACTTTCTGATCGATGCAGAAAGCAATCTACGTGCTGCACTCCAAAGTTTTGTTGCTCCCACCCCGAAGGCAAACAAGCCATGATCGCCCGTCTCATCCGCTGGTCTGTGGCCAATCCGCTGCTGATCCTTTTTGCAACCATTTTTGTCGTTGGCGCAGGCGTCTATTCCGTCATACACACGCCGCTTGATGCCATCCCGGACCTCTCTGACACGCAGGTCATTGTCTATACGGAATATCCTGGCCAAGCTCCACAGGTTGTCGAAGACCAGGTCACCTACCCTCTGACAACAGCGCTCCTGAGCGTACCGCGCTCCAAGGTTGTTCGCGGCTTTTCATCCTTTGGCGTCTCCTTCGTCTACGTTGTTTTTGAAGACGGCACCGATCTCTATTGGGCTCGGAGCCGTGTGCTTGAATATCTAAACTTTGCTTCGGCGCGTCTGCCTGCCGGGTTAACGCCTTCGCTGGGGCCAGACGCTACGGGTGTTGGCTGGGTCTACCAATATGTGGTTCAGGGTGCCGGGCGCACGCTTGCCGAATTACGCTCAATCCAAGATTGGACAATCCGCTATCAACTTGCCAAGGCAGACGGTGTTGCTGAGGTCGCGAGCGTCGGTGGGTTCGTCCAGCAATATCAGGTGGTTGTCGATCCACAAAAGCTGCAGGCCTACGGCATATCGCTCACGAAGCTGACCGAGGCGATCCGCGCGAGCAATATCGACGTTGGTGGCCGCTCCATTGAGATGGCCGAGACCGAGTATATCGTGCGCGGCCGTGGCTATTTGCGTGGCATATCGGATATCAAGCAGGTCGTTCTCAAAGTAAAAGACGGCACGCCGGTGCGCGTCGGTGATGTCGCACGGGTAGAGCTTGGGCCGGATGAACGGCGCGGCATTGCAGAACTCAATGGAGAAGGTGAGGTCGTTAGCGGTATTGTGCTTCAACGCGACGGGCAAAACGCCTTGACCGTCATCAACAGTGTCAAACAGAAGATTGCCGAAATCGCCAGCAGCCTACCGAAGGGTGTCAGCATCAAGGCCGTCTATGACCGCTCCGACCTCATTCATCGAGCGATTGATACGCTTCAACATACACTCATCGAAGAAAGCATCATCGTCGCTCTGGTCTGCATGATCTTTTTGCTGCACGTCCGCAGCGCCCTCGTTGCAATTTTCATGCTGCCCGTGGGCGTGCTCATCGCCATGTCGATGCTCCATCTGCTTGGTCTCAGCTCCAACATCATGAGCCTAGGTGGTATCGCCATTGCGCTTGGTGCCATGGTCGATGCCGCGATTGTCATGATCGAGAACGCACATAAGCGACTTGAACACGCAAAACCCGGCGCTTCGCGCTTGCGAGTGTTGACCGATGCAGCGGTCGAAGTCGGCCCTGCTCTCTTCTTCAGCCTTGCCATTATCACAGTCTCATTCCTGCCGGTCTTCACGCTCGAAGCTCAGGAAGGGCGATTGTTCAAGCCTCTCGCCTTCACAAAGACGTTCGCCATGGGCGGCGCTGCCATCCTCTCTGTGACGCTGGTTCCCGTCTTGATGATGCTCTTCGTGCGAGGGCGGATTTTGCCGGAGCGCAAAAACCCGATTAACCGGGCGTTGCTCTGGCTCTATCGCCCCATCATCGCCGGTGTGCTGCGCGCAAAAACGCTCACTGTCACGCTCACAGTCCTTGTGATTGCGATAACGGCCTGGCCTTTGACGCATATCGGCAGCGAGTTCATGCCGACGCTGAATGAGGGCACATTGATGTATATGCCCATTACGTTACCCGGCCTGTCAATAACGAAGGCAGCTGAACTTCTCCAGACCCAAAACAAAATTATTAAGAGCTTTCCCGAGGTTGCGTCGGTCTACGGAAAAGCAGGTCGCGCCGCCACCGCGACCGATCCTGCCCCGACCGAGATGTTTGAAACGATCATCAACCTAAAACCCCAGAGCGAATGGCGGGCGGGCGTAACCATCGACACGCTGGTTGCGGAGATGGACAAAGCCTTGCGGTTTCCCGGCGTAAGCAACGCATGGACCATGCCCATCAAGGCTCGTATCGACATGCTCTCAACCGGCATACGAACACCGGTGGGCGTCAAAGTCTTCGGGCCAAACCTTAAAGGCATCGATGCATTGTCACGCGAGATCGAAGCCGCTATCCGTGAGGTTCCCGGCACCACCAGCGCCTTTGCAGAGCGTGCCGAGGGCGGCTATTACCTCGAGATCGAACCAGACCGCGCGACACTTGCCCGCTATGGGCTAACGATCGAAGAATTTCAGGCAACGGTAAGGACAGCCTTGGGTGGCGAACCGATAACGACCACTGTTGAGGGGCGAGAGCGCTACACGGTCAACGTCCGCTATCCCCGCGCCTTGCGTAGCAATCCACAAGCCATAGCCACGCAAGTGCTTGTTCAAGGAGATGACGGGCCACCCATTCCTCTGGGCCAACTCGCGACCCTCAAAATTCTGCAAGGGCCATCGACGATCCGGACCGAAGGCGCCCAGCTCGTCAACTACATCTACGTTGATATACATGGGCGCGATATCGGCAGCTATGTCGATGCAGCAAAGCACGCGGTTGCCGCTGGGGTTCCGATGCCCGCGGGCTATCATGTCGAATGGAGCGGCCAGTTTGAATATATGCAACGCGCCAAGGCACGCCTTGTGGTCGTTGTGCCCGTCACGTTGCTCATTATCTTTGTATTGCTATACCTCAATTTCGGCCGATTAACCGAAGCGCTGATCGTGATGCTTTCCGTGCCGTTCGCTCTGGTCGGTGGCGTTTGGTTTATGTGGTGGTTAGGCTTCCATATGAGCGTCGCCGTCGCTGTCGGCTTCATCGCACTTGCCGGCGTTGCTGCCGAAACGGGGGTCGTGATGTTGATCTATCTCGATCATGCCATGAAAGAAGCCCTTGATCAGTGTCGTGACGAGCGCCGCGCTTTAACATCTGCCGATATCCACAGTGCGGTTATGAAAGGTGCGGTCGAACGTGTGCGTCCAAAAATGATGACGGTAACCGCCATCATGGCAAGCCTCTTGCCCATTCTCTGGAGCACTGGCACGGGTTCTGAACTCATGCAACGGATCGCTGCGCCGATGATCGGTGGAATGATTTCATCCACGATCCTCACGCTCGTCGTCATCCCTGTCATTTATGACGCCGTCAAAAGCCGTCTTTTGCTAAAGCCAATGGCGCCAGAACAAAAAGGATATGCGGATGGCGACTAATCACGGCTCGCCACGCGGTGCTATCCGGGCAGTTGCCTCAGTCTCCGCCGCCCACCACTGCATTGAACACCGAACCGACTCTCAGAAGTGGAGGGTGGATCATTTGCCGCGGGAGCAAGGGACCTGAAAAGGTCAGATCAGGTGCCTGTATGAGGGCATTTCTGTTTCTGAAGACCCCCACAAAACCCACAGGAACCCGCCAATTCCCGCCCAATCCCGCATTGTTGGTCCCCCGCCATTCTATGTGGCGCGCTACAACACTTTGTGAGGCTTGAGAAGAGAGCCAACCCATTGAAAAGGTTGGTGCAGTGGGCAGTCTCGGACGAGGTCTGCTCAGCTCAATTACCCTGATATCAGGATATTTACAGGGAATAGTTACGAAAATCATGTCATTCGCATGCCTAGACGTCGACAATGGCAGGCAAATTTAATGGCTTATGAGGGAGATTCCCTAAAAGCCGGAACAGGGTAACTTTGGCGCCGATCAGGGTATTTATTTCAAGTATCAGGGAATGTGAATGCCACATACTACGCACATGGTTCCGCCCTTTTGCCAGAAACTGTCGGCCCAAGCGGCCCAACGTTGGGGGCAAGTTCAAATAATCAAAGAACTCTACTCTCAGCCGGATCAAACCTTAGGCCCATGTGATGCAGAGCTCCCGCGCCAAAACTGCTAAATTAGCCCCCTGAATTTTATAAGCTTCTCCTTACGCTAACCTAGGTCATGTTGACAAACTCCTGACCCAGAGGCGAGCAGCGACTATTTGAATGAAGCCGAGATAGCTTGCAGCCGTTTTGTCGTATCGCGTTGCAAAGCGGCGTGAGCATTTGAGTTTGTTGAAACACCTCTCCACTCGG